>JACSSC010000010.1 GCA_014879445.1 Candidatus Competibacteraceae bacterium | reverse complement strand
TTACTCTACCTGCGCTACCCGCCTGCCCACGTGGGTAATTACCGAATCAAATACGCGGGGTACACCATCCTCTAAATAATATTGTACATTACTGATTTGAAAACGAATCGTTAAAGAATCATTGATTATCATATTGTAATTATAGGGAGCATAGGGTGAGCCGTTTCTTGAAAGTTGCCACCGCCTGCCGTATTTATCGGTGATGGGGCTTAAAATACCAATGTCTAAATAATTATTCCACCATAAATAAGGATATCGTAAGTTTTCAAAATGAAACATATCGCCATAATTGGTATAACGCAAACTATCACACCAATTACACAACGTATCCATTTTTTCTACTTTCATAAAATATACCTCACCGTTTTCCAGCTTAGTCATTTCAAATATGCCTGTTAACTCATCCCGTGGGTCGGGCGGTGGGAGTGGTTCCTGGGGGTCTTTGCAGGAGAAAAGGCACATCAGCCCAAGTATGCCAAGCAGCAAAAAACATACTCTGATGTGGTGTGATGATAAAATGATTGTTTTCATAAACATTGAATTTATAATTTTTAATATGCAACATGTATAAAACCACTCCAGGTAACACTTTGATTGTTACATCCTTGTAATTCAAGTACGTAAAAATATACTCCGGGCGTAACCATAGGCCCTGGCGAGGGTTGATTGATGGTTCCATTCCAAAAAATACTGCTGTATTGCAAAAAGGGCTGCTGCGGGCCGGGTGCTTTGAAGGCACAGCAGTTTTCAGATTTGCCGGTTTGCTTATACACCAATTTATCCCACCGATTAAATATAAGCAATTCAAAACCTTTGATACCAAAAGCACAATTGCTGTGATCAGGGTCTGGCACATACCATACCTCGTTTATACCATCCCCATCGGGGGTTAATACATTGGGTATATCGCTTTGAGTAATGGTAAATCCCTGCCATTCTTCGCAGCAATCGTTGCAATCATCATCGCAACCGGGTTGTATGGCCGCAATAAAATTTGCACCGGGTTGTACAATAAATCCGGGGGTTAGAACAATCGCTTCTGAAGCATAAAATGCTACCGTGCCGGCTTGTGGGGTAATCACCACATTTCCATCGGGTTGGTTAGGATCAACCTTGTATCCGGCAATAATTTGCCCGGTAACTGAGGTAACGGGCGGCAATAACGGACTAACTGGGGTATTCAGCCCTCTGCTTTCGTAAAATACGGTTCCCTGACAATCAGGACATAACACCACAATTTTAAAATTTTCAGTTGCATCTTTTTCGCCGCAGGTATTATTGTCCTTTAAATAGAGCGAAAACGGATATTCACCGGGAATATCAAATTCTCCAAACACAATGGCTATTGGATGTTCTTGATTAAAAACCGGAGTGTGGTATGGAATAATATTAGAACTTATCTCCACCGGAAAGTTTAAAAGTTGGGCAAATATTTTTTCATTCAACGCGTCAAAAGTATTGATATGAAAGCTAAAGGGTTGCTCGGCAGCCACGTAATAAATATATTGTCCGGTTTTATTAATACCTAAGGTATAAGGAGGTTGATTTTCTAATACATGTACAATGGGATTAACCTGTATGGCTTTATTACAACCACTTTCAGGATCAGTAACCTGTAAGGTGTAAGGTGGTGCATTTACCACCGCCGGAAAAGTTACGGTTTGTGTGGTGCTTACCAACTGCCCAAACTGGTCAAACCATTGGTATTGATAAGCGGAGTTTCCCTGAGCTGTTAAGGTAAGTGGCTCACCCTCACATACAGGGTCAGGCATAGCAGTAACTTCTCCAACAATAAAATTATTAGTAAAGCTACCGGCTTTAATAAATACTGCACTGCCAACTTTATTATCGGCAATATTAGTAATACCAATACGCATGTGATAGGTTACATTGCACTCTAAATTATCAATTGAAGCTATCATTGTATTAGTAAATCCATCATATTGAAAATCAGGTTCAGGACAAGGGCAGCAGCCATTAGGGCAGCCAGGGGGATTGTTGGGCAGGTTACAAACATTTTTGATATAATGCTGAGAATTGATATTCTCATTAACAGTATTAATACTTATAGGATCATTGGTATTTGGCACAATAGCTATGTTAATGCCATTGTTTGAATATGGCCCGCTTATACTACCCCCACTAACAAAAAATCCAAAAACATCATTGTACTGTGAATTTACCCATTCTTCATATTCCTCAGAAGCAAAAATAAACTCAAACGAAACACTATTGGAGTTGGGAATAAAATCAAATTCAAGCACAGCCGAATTGTGTGGAGTGCCACCAAGTAGATCTAAATCCGAATCGCTAAATCCAGTATTTAGAGAAACTTCGGCTCTAAAAGAATGCCCTATACCTAGATGTGTTCCATCATTTAAATACGCATCAGTATAAACACACGACACGCTTCCTCTGTTTGTAGTAGCGGCTAATCTAGAGTCGCCGGTAGCAATTATTACCCCTTCATTGATGCCAATATAACTACCGGCACCTGTAAAATGCCCCAATTGCAATGGATGCCCCGAATATGTAATGTTAGAAATCAGTACGCCAGAAGAATTTCCAAGTAATAACTGTGCGGCAGCAGTAGAACTGATGGGTATGACTGTAATATTGTTTTGCGAAAAGATATTGTTTGATATAACCCAAAGCATAAATAAAATACTAAGTGAAAGATACAACTTTTTCATAACAAATAGTATTAGTGCTGAGAAGAATTTTGGCAATTTGTCTGCTTAATTTTTTCTAACTCAGTTTTTAAATATAGAATGTATAGTGTTAATTCTTCAATTTTTTCCATTTGCTTGACTAATAAATTACCCAGATCATATCCATCAGCAGTATCTATTGTTGAGGCAGAAGGTAACCCAGGCAGATGACCATTTATCTTGATAAAATCAGCCACACTATCTAGAGGCATCAAATGATAATCTGTTTTAAAAACGTAGTCGGGGAAAGGAGGAAGTTTAACTTCAACCGCACGAGCCCAAATTTTCTGATGTACTTTTAGGGTATCTGTTACAGATACATTTTGCATAGTTACCAATCCATCTGTTCTTAGTTGTATTCCTTTCTGAAAATCCCAAGCATTGGAATTGTAATTCCATGGAGCAAGAAATAAAGTATTAGAGGAATTGTTCCACCATTGATGATGAATGACGAAGCGATTGTAGTTGCCACCTAGCGTTATATTTCCTTCCCAAACTGATAATTTGTCTATAGGTGGGTTATTATAATTGTAGCCAACACCAATACCTAAGTTTCCTGAAAAGTAACCATTGCCTTTAAAATAGCCAGCCCAATAATTTGAACCAACGGGAACAGTGCTATAAATACCAAAATTATTAATGTTGTTTGACGAGTCATTCAAATATACATATAATCCATGTTTGGTATTTGGTGAAGCAATGTTTGATGTGTTGTAGATAATTGCGCCATAAGGTGTATTTCCACTCGCCACAACTCTTAATTTGGCATTATCGGGTCCCGGAGATACACCAATACTTACTGTTCCATATAAAAAATACACTATTTTTTAATGCTATATTTAATTATGCTTTTGATTAATAGATTTTTCTGAGCTTCGTCATTATGAAAAAACTATCTGCAAAACAAGAGCGCATTTTGAAATCGGTAGGCAAGCGTATTAGAAAATTGCGAATTGAGAGTGGATATTCGGGTTATGATCATTTTGCGTGGGAACATAAGCTATCACGTTCTTCATATTTTAAGTTAGAGCAGGGTAGAAGTCCTAATCTTATATCTATCATTCGTATTTTAGAAATTCATCAGATATCACTTTCTGACTTCTTCAAAGATATTGAGCAAGATTCATAATGGCTAGTAGGGATGAGTTGGCCTTTACGCTTCATTTTCGTTTCTCTAAATTATTAATGCTATTTTTGTACTACTTAATAGGTCTTGTAGTACAATGGATAGTACGTGGGTCTCCGGAACCTAAGATCCCAGTTCGATTCTGGGCAAGACCACCAAATGAATGAAGCGAATCTGATTTTATGAATAAAAACGAACGTGTTATTCTCCGTTTTCTGATTGCAGCTGTTTCGGTTTATGTTGCCGGTATTATTTTGCCGGGTGTTCATATTGCCAATCTTTGGATAGCAATGGTAGTATCGGCTTTTATTGGCTTGTTCAACGCATTTTTGCGGCCTATTCTTATTTTGCTTACCATTCCTGTTACCTTGTTGACATTAGGTTTGTTTTTGGTGGTCATCAACGGATTTATCGTGTATCTCTCTCAGCTTATTGTACCTGGATTTGATATTTCCTCTTTTCTGATGGCGGTATTGTTTAGCTTGTTGCTATCATTTTTTATTTTAGTAGGCGAACGCATTTTTGGCTTGCGAAATCAGTCGTAGCTGCGGAGTGCCATTTCTTTTTCGCTAAATGTATGGGGCTGTATGCTGCGGTCAATTTGTCGCTGTGAGGGTTCTTTGCAAAATTCACGGGCAAGTTCTCGATATCTTGTCATGTAGGCACCATGTGTCCATTGCCCGTAAACGGTGTGCCCGCCCTCATAACATTGTGCCTGATACTCTTCTGTGGTAACGCAATACCCGTTGTAATTATTGGCATACGTACTGATGATAACGTGTTTGATGCCTTTAGGTTGTAGTTCGTTAAGTAACATGTGGCGGAGTCGCTGCCCTGCAATGGTAGTGATTTCGCCAGGAAATGAGGCAATGGCTAAACGCCCAATACTTACAATTTGTAAAGGAACAATGTGTGGAGTCCATGGCAATTCACGCAATGCGCCATTCCGGTGTTGCTTTTTCATTTCGGCAATGCCACCATCCAAAAATCCGGGAATAAAAAAGTTTTTGATATTACGGGTTCCGTATATGATGCCTTTTCCCGGTTCGAAAATGATGTTTTTTTTACCCTGTACTTTATATTTTTTTCGAATCATGGATTTGTATGGCTCCCCTTTGAAGTGCGTTAGCAGAAGTTCGATATGTTTGATTGATATGGACAGGAATTCGGCAAATTGCTTTACGCCTTGTGGCATGCCCGGTCCGTCAACCGGTGTGCCATGAAAGAAAGCTGTTCCATGACAGGCATCATCGGTTTCGGCATCTTCGCATCCTTGTGCAAATTCAGGCGATACTTTTACTTTGGATAAATCGTAAAAAGCCAGAATATGGTCAATATTGCCTTGCAATGCTGTTGTGCTGAGGGCCTGTTCCCATATCTCACGTGCTTTATAGTATTGTAGCCGACCATTAAATTTTGCATTTTCTATATCATCTTTATGTGGGCCTTTGCGATACCAATCTTTCTTTCCTCTGCCATGAAAATTGGGTGAAATATCGCCTGCTAATTGTTGTGCAAAAATGGCTTGAAATCCTTGCCCTGCTTCATTCTCGAAAAATTCTGAAGCAAATCCTTTATTATCTCCACAAATCTTATTAATACGGTTTCCTAAGCTGGTGGTGTGTACGCCAAACCAGTTGATTTGCATTTTGGGTGTATCATGTATATCATCAATACGCAGCAAATCCATTTTTCTTTCAACCGCTAAATGTGTTTCCTCTTTGGTGCGTTTTGTAACCCCTTCGTTGCAGTTATATGCACGTATGCTACGGTTAAACGCTACATCAATATCGGGTTCGAATTCTCCTGAATGAAAATATAGTTTACTATCGGAAAGTTGTTTTGATGATTGATAAATGGCTTCCTGAATAGCATTACAAACGGCATCAAAAATTTTAGGGCGAAATCCGGGAACCGGAAAATTATAAAAAGGATGATGTGCATACCCTCCTGGAGAACTATGTGTATGCTGTGCTGTAATCATGATGTTCTCTTCACAATAGCCACCATCGGGGTTGCGTTCAAGCAGGCGGCGTATAACCTCACGTTTCACGCCTTGTGTGATGAAACATAACTCACAGTTGACAAAAAAGAAATATCGCTGCGTATCGGTATCATAAAAACTCACAGCCCTGCTGTATATCGGGGTTATTTGGCCATACATTTTATTAAAGTCGCGCCCATAGCCAAGCATGCCAACGCCTTGGTGGTAGGCCTTTATCTCTATTTTTGATTGTCCGGTTTGTATCATTATTGAAGGGGTAAAATGAATCTGAAACAAATGTATAGAAAAAAAAATGCCCCCAATCTCATTTAAATCTTATTATGAATTGTATGAAATTAAACCTAATTTTAGGAGTATGAATCGTTGGTTTGTTTTGTATTTTTGCCTGTATGGATTGGGGCTTTCGGCACAAACCTTTGCCCATCGAAAGCATCGCTATCAGTGGGATGAGCATCAAACCATTCCGATTGAAGTGCATGAGATGTTTCAATCTTATAATGCTGTTGTGCTTCATCAGGAAACACGCATCTCATTAATCAATCATTCTTTTCGACAATATAAACGAATTCGTTTTTTGAATGAGGAAGGCATACGTCTTTTTAATCAAATTTCGTTTGCTAACCCGGTGGATCCGATTAGTTTTTTATATAAACATCCCCTAGTTTTACAGGATACAATATACCAACCCAAGTTGGGTGTTGATGATTTTTATCTTTTGTCGGCTCGCATCATTAGGCAGGGCGAATATGTAAATGCGGTTTTAAAAGAAATCGTTGAGCCACAAAAAGTATGGCGCAATGGTCAGCGTATCTTGCAATATGCTTATCATGTTTATGTAAGGAATCTGCAACCCGGTGATGAGCTTGAGTGGGTGTACAGTCATCGCCTACCTTCAGTCATGCGCTTCACGTTGCACGAAAAAATTCCGGTTCAAAGTAGCGTGGTGGAAGTGTGGTTGCCTTCTGATAGACGTTATCATGTGAGTTGCAACGATAGCGGTGTAGTTCGTGATAGCTTGCGTATGTATAAGAAACGTGTTTTGTTCGATCGAATCAGATTTGAGGCCATCAACCGATTGCCGGTTGATATAATCTCAGCCGGAAGTTATGCCGTTGATTTACCAGCTATACTCTTTTATCCGATTTCTGATAGCATTTCAGAAGGCCTTTTTTCAACTGCTAAACCGGTTTATTATTATTGGAAGAATAAACTCTTTGACGAGGTGACTTCACATAATGAATTTTATGAAGGAGTATCCGGTGTGATTCACAGCGAAAGCCGACAGGTCATAGATCAACTGTTTCGATCAGCAGTTGGAACTTATCCTTTATCTGCAACCCACGCAATGCGTGCAATACATCATTATTTAACGGATGCTTTCTCATATAAAAACGACTATGGATATGAAGCCGGATATGATACCGAATTGGAAAATTTGGCTGATTATTTAGATAAAAAAATTCTTCGACAACGTAGCAGATATCGTGTATATTCTGAATTGATGAATCGTTTAGATACGGTTTATTATCTAATGCATATTCCCGACAAAAGAGTAAATCGTCTTCAAAATGCTTATTTCCAACCATTGCAACAATCTGTTATTGCTTTTGGAGCGGGACAGTTGGCCAATATGAATTATTATTTGCCACGTGAAGCTCATGCTTCTTTCTATGAAAATGAATTGCCATTTTATTTGCAGGGTATGCATGTTTGGGGCATTCCACAGCAAGTATCTTCTGAAATGTATTATCACCAGGCATCTTCTATTCAGTTTCCTTTGCTGCAAACACCCATGTATGCCGATTCGGTTAACCTAAGATATACGTATTCAACGGCTCATATTTCATTTCATGATAATGAAGTGCATTTTCGAACTTCGCTTATGCTTCAAGGAAATTTTTCTACATCAACGCGTGGTTTGTATAAATATGATAGTAAAGATAGCTCGCTATTTCGATCCTATCATCAACGTATATATGATTTGAATGGAAAATCTACAAAGTTGACGACCATTTCAACTCAAAATAAAGTATATCCATTTACTTCATCATGGGAATTTACATACACTACACCACTTCTGCTATCAAAGAAGGATTCTGTTTTTGTACTCAATCTGACAGGCGCATGTAATTTGTTATATATGCCAATCCCTAAATCTTCTCAAATGCACATGACAATGATACGACCTGATTTTTCATATTCCGATAAGTTTGTTTATAACTACACTTTGTCTCAACCTGCCAGGTTGCTCAATGCTTCTGAATATACATTTGTCATAAACAATGCGTGTATGAATATGGAATCATCGGTGTTTCAAAAAAGCGATACTGAAATTTGTGTAAGGGTGAATTGTGCCATTCTTTGTTCAGAAATTTCAGCGATAGATGCCGACCTGTATTTTGATTTACAGCGCAGATTAAAGAAAATATTTGATATGCAGCTTGCTTTTCAGATTCTGTAATCAATTATTAGGGAGAAACGGTTTCAATTCGGTCTGAGAGTTGACCTTGTTTGTAAATTACCTGCAATGAAATTTTTCCGTTTTCGTCAAAAAATGTCCAAATGCCGGTTGGTATTTCTTTGTTTTGAAGGCGAAAAAGGATATTATTTTCTTTGCTTTCGTGATTGACTAGAATGTCGTACTGAGAATCGAAGTATTGTATGACTTTGATTTTTCCTGACTCATAATACTGAGTAATTTTTCCGGATTTCACTGAAGCCATGCCCGGCAGGTGCAGCAACAGTGAGTCGGATTGTGGGGGAGGAGCCGGCAAGTATGAGCGGAAAGGGATAATGGCGTATTGTCCTTTTTCTTTTGGTTTAGCATTCGGGTAATATAGAATATATTCACCTTCTTTTTTTCCTTGTTTGTAAGTGTACTCTGCCTCCTTTTCACCTGTTTCAAGATAGAAGATTTGTTTTCCGTCTTCTGCACCTTTATAAAAATAAAATCGTCCTTTTAGCGTGCCTGATGGGTAATAGATATGCCAGGGACCATGCTTTCTCCCCTGCCGATATGAGCCATCTGCCATTTTGATTCCATCGGGATTGTAGTACGTATAACGGATTATGTTTTTTCCAACAGAACTATACACATCTTTGGGCTTGCCATTTTCCCAGGTTGTATTTTGCGATTCCTGAGCATTGATCAGGAGTATGCAAAAACATAGAACAGATGTGAATAATACTTTCATACTATGCCTTTACAAATTTAGCACTGAATGTATGCGAGCTCGAATGTATGGTTAGTGTATAAATTCCGTTTGAAAAGCGATTCTCAATGGCGATAGTAAATGTATTGAATGTTTTTTGATGAACTTGAATTTCCTGAGAGTAGATTCGTTTTCCTTTTGCATTATGTATTTGTAGCAAAATGGGTTCAGAATATTGTGCATAATAATCAACATATAAAGTATTCTCGCTTGTAGGATTGGGGTATATTTTCAGTTCCTGATTTAGAAAATAATCTTCAAAATTAACCTGGCTCATAATCATATCTGCTACCCCGAAATTGGGTATTCCATAACCTAAGGCATCATTTGGAGAGCTGAATAAGCTGGCACTTTTTTCTACTTTTCTGATGATTTCCATATTGTTGCTGTCGCGATATTTTTGCCAGAAGCAAGCTACAGCACCGCACATGATTG
>JACSSC010000011.1 GCA_014879445.1 Candidatus Competibacteraceae bacterium | reverse complement strand
AATTAATCATATAGAAATTTTACCAATTCAGTAAAAACCCTTAATTTTATGCGTAATATACTGAACCCAATAATTACATCATTATGAAAAAAGAATTACGATTTTTGTTAGTAGCATTAAGTTTTTGCTGTGTGGCATATAATGTACAATCACAAGCACAGTTACGTGCTGAAGGTGGTACCCTTCGCATTGTATGTAGCGGTAGCCCATTTATTGTCCTCAACAATATGGGATATGCTAACAATGCCTCATCAAATTTATTTACTGCAGCTACCAGCGAGGTTCAATTTACAGGCAACACCACTGTAAATGTAACCAGTACTGCCGGTTACGACACCCGATTTTACAACATGGAAATCAACAAAACAGGCGGTTCGGAAATTGATGTATTAAGTGATGGAGTTGAATTAGAAGTACAAAACAATTTAGAGATGATAGTAGGTAATATTGACATGAACAATAACCTAAACAGTACCATCATTCTAGGTATATCTACTGCAGTAAATGGCACACTTGTGCGTACTACCGGTCATGTTTACAACGGCTTTTTTAAGCGATGGTATAACACATCAGGCAATTCTGATATTGCTGCATGGGATATACCTATTGGGATGAGTGCCACGAATTACAATATGGCTCGTGTTTGGTATCCTTCAGGAAGCTCAACAGGTGGCTCTCTTAGGGCTAGGTTTGTAAGTACCAATCCGATGTATTCAGGATTACCACTTACTGACGCCTCAAACACATCATGTTATGTAGGTGGTCAACCCATTGATAATGTAGCCAATGAAGGGTATTGGGAGATTAATCCCGGTGACGGTTGGACTTCAGCACAAACGGACCTTTATTCAATCCGACTAAACTATACCGGCATTACTACTGTAAACAATGCCAATTGTTTAGGCATCGTTAAATCTGAAAACCATACCAGTTGGATGCTAGAAGGATCGCATGGTGGCGTTACTCCGCCTACAGTGCGTAGAAATGGACAAGCCGGTTGGTCATGGTTTACTATCGGAAGTGAATTTGATATAAACCCACTTCCTGTTGAATTAATCTCCTTTGATGTCAACTGTACCAACAATGCAACATTCAAAATTGAATGGGCTACTGCCAGCGAAACCAACAATGATTATTTCACGCTTGAAAGAAGCAAAGACGCTCAGATATGGGAAACCATTGCCAGTATTGACGGCGCAGGTAACAGCAACCAATTAAACTCATATACATACGAGGATGGAGTGTATAATAGCGGTTACTATTATCGACTAAGTCAAACAGATTACGACAATACGACTCAGGTAATTGGGGAAAAATATAAAGTATGTACAAGCGATGTGCAAACCTTAGACGTGTTAAGTGCTTTCCAAAATCCGAGCGGATCGCTGACAGTTATTGCCAACTTCCCAGTTGATATGGCATACCAAATTGAAGTTTATGACTTGAGAGGTAGAAAATTAAATGCAATAAACAGTCATGCAACAGCTGGCACAGGTCATATTACACTTGATATTGCTAGTTTGAGAAGTTCTATATACTTGATTGCACTTTCTGGAAACGAAACTACCATTACCCGCAAGGTATTTGTAGAACAGAAATACTAATCATATCATTGAATATCCTATTAAAGGTGCTTTCATCTGTTAGGGTGTGGCTGAATTTGATTTATTCATCTTAGAATTTGGGATAATAATTTTGTAGAATTCACTTCTCTCAACAATATTAATTGCATCATTCTGTTTCAGACAAATAGATTCAGTTACTTATTTAATTGAACAAAGAATTTACTTTTTTTGTAAGTTCGTTACACGAATAAGTGAAATAACTATTCATGAAAAACAATACAAGAAAAAAAGTAACACAAGTAAAAAAGCCAATTATAGAAAAAAAGCAGGGAACGATATCCACCTTTCCACATATGCGTTGGGGTGTGATTCTTAGTTTTGCTGTAGGATTTATAATATACTCTAATACATTTAATCACGGCTGGGTGTTGGATGATTATGGAGTTTTGGCTGATAATTGGGTAATCAAAGAAGGAACAAGTGGTATTCCCACTATCCTCAACACAACTTACAGGTATGGAATAAATCATTTAACAGACAACCTATATCGTCCTTTATCACAAGTAATGTTCGCCATTGAATGGGAAATTTCGCCTGATAATCCCGGATTTCATCATATCATCAATGTAGTATTTTACGCCCTTTGCTGTGCATTACTTTTTGTTTTTCTATATCGCCTACTTAAGAATCACCATCCTTGGGTTCCGTTGCTGATAACATTGTTATATGCTGCTCATCCCATACATTCTGAAGTTGTGGCTAATATTAAAAGTCGGGATGAAATCATGTCGTTATTCTTTATTCTAATTAGCGGAATTCTATTAATAAGATATTTTGAGAGCAACAAATTAATCTCGCTTATATGCGCATCCTTATCATTTGGATTATCAATGTTCTCAAAAGAAGGTGGTGTTACACTTGTGCTTGTGTTTCCGATTATGGGTTGGTTTTTTTATCATATAAACCTAAAAAAGGCGTCTATGGTAATGATTTCCCTTCTTGTACCTGCCCTGATATATATAGTGATACGGCGAAACATTGTATCAGCATACAGCACATCTGATGTCATTTCAATAGTAGATAATTACATGGTAGGGTCTGGATATGTACAACAATTTTCAACTGCCATTATGTTAATGGGAAAATATCTTCTTTTACTATTTGTTCCATACCAATTGGTTTGTGATTACTCCTATAGTCAGTTACCATTGGTAGGTCCTGGCAATCCCTACTTCTTACTTTCTTTTGCTATTCATGCTTTTTTATTATTTATTGCGATTCGAGAACTCAGAAAAAAGACGCTTCTCTCCTTTGGTATTCTTTTTTATTTACTCACTATGAGCTTATACAGCAACATTGTTTTATTAATCGGAACATCATTTGGAGAGCGACTATTATTTTTGCCTTCTTTGGGATTCTTCATGGCTGTAGTAGCTTTTGTAGAACGTATAGCCAAGCTCAAACCGGCTGCACCTAAAAATCTCATATCATGGCTGGCACCACATAAAGGTTATGCGTTGGTAATGATTATTATTTTGGTGCTATATAGTAGTAAAACAGTTGTTAGGGCAGCAGAATGGGAAAGTCAAATCATTCTATTTGGTGCTGATATTAAGCGCTCGCCCAATAGTGCACACATGCGTCTATATTACGGTTTAGCATTACGCGACAAAGCACTTGATTTAAAGGATGAGAACAAACAAGAAGAATCAAATCTTTGGATGAAAAAGGCATTGAAGGAGTTTGAGAAAGGAATCGAGATTTACCCTGAATATACAGAATGTATGGATCAAGCGGGAATGGCTCACTACCGACTTGGCAATTCAGAGAAGGCCATGTATTACTATGAAGAAACGCTAAAGCGCATACCTGATAGGCCTGTTACATTGAGCAATATGGGTACACTTTATTTTGAGAAGGGTGATTATGAAAAAGCGCTTGAATTGTATGAGAAATCGGTTACTCTCGACAAAAGATATACCGATGGATGGTTTAATTTAGGAAGCACTTACGGAACTTTGGGGCAATATGAAAAAGCCATTACAGCATATGAAACCTGTATCGAATTAGATGAAAAATATGCTAAAGCATATTATTTTATGGGTATGACATACGATAATATGAAGCAGCCAGAAAAGGCAAAACCCTATTATGAAAAAGCGGCTCAGTTAGACAGTAAAATGAAAAGAGATTAGATATCCCTTTCTCTTTTGCAAAATAAAAACTATTAATTAGTTAATAACACAACTGTTATTGACAATCGTAACCCATGGTTTCGAGAAACGAGATATTGTTATTATATGTCTGATCGTTATCATAATTGCTTGAGCAAATTTCCAGATCTTCGAAATTTTGAGGGTCTGAATGTTTACATGTCTGGCAAGTACTGCAAGAATAAAAAGTAAGAGCCGAAAAACTCATAATTGTAAAGAAAATAAGTTTCATAGTTATTTGATTTAATTAAATTTATAGTTTATCAATGGCCTGCATCAAAACGGAGGCCTCCACAAAACCGGTATGCCTATATAAAATCTGTTCACTTGTATCCATCAATATAACAACAGGGAATCCATTCACTCCAAATCTGGCGGCCTGCATTCGACCATCTTGTGAATCAACATTCATTTTTATATTGATAAATTCATTATTCAGCTTTTCAACCAAAGTTTTATTTGAAAAAGTAACCTTTCTCATCTTCTTGCAAGGAGGACACCAATTGGCATAAAAGTGTAGCATAATGTTTTTATGGTCACGACGAGCTTTTTCAAGCGAAACGGCATACTCCCCTACTTCAAAATTAAGATTCGTTTTAATTTTATCAGCATCTGGAAGCTTACAACCCAGGGCAGAGAATAAGAATATTGAAAATACAAGTAGTCGTTTATTCATATATAAACAATTTGAGCAATTCGAAATTACAAATCCCAAACTTTTGTTCTCTTGGGGCGAGTATAGTTTCTGATTTTCAAAACAAAAGCCATGATCAAGTAGAAGAAGAACCATGACCCCATCGTAGCAAAAGAGGCATAAATAAAATACAATCGGATACGGGATGGATCAATCCCTAACTTATCTCCCCACCAATTGCAGACCCCAAATGCCTGTTTTTCAAAAAATTGAACTACTCTATTCACGATTCTGTACTAATATTTGATTCCCAAATATACAATGTAAACATTTTCTTTTATCACAATAATTCGATTTTAATGTTAAAAGGGCTTGAGAATCTCCTGCATTGTTTGATTTTACGCCCATTAAATCAAATCGTTTTACGATTTGATTTTGCTCAGATGGGATTTGCTGAAGCATATCAATCGCTCTGTCACAAAGTTGTTCTATGTTTCGTTCTCTACCATACAAAAACATAAATGGAACTGTAACATTCAGTATAAGAGATTGAGCAGAGAGTTCGCCAATTTGATTTCTTTTTCTTGAAGGAAGCCCATCTGGCTGGTAACGATATTGCCAATATTCGCTTACAGGTTGCATAAGCCAGTTCATTGCTTCATCATATTTTTTAATTTCAATCATATGCGAAAACAATGCAGATGAATAATGTATTAATGCGGCAAATTGAACAATCCTAACAGTTGGAAAATTAGGCGGTCGCATTCTTCCAAACTTCCACATGTGTGGCATCATAGGTATTAATGAGAATTTAGATTGGAGAAAACGATATTCTTTTAAAAGTTGTTGCATATATTCATCATTGTATTGGTCGGAAAGCAGACCGGCTTGCCCCAACAACAATGCTTCTATTTGAAATATTTGGCTTTTATGTTTTGATAATATAGAAAGTGGCGTAATAGAAGCCAACTGAAAGAATGGTTCGGCATTAACCTTAAAACCAAATGCACGTGCCATAAAGCGATAAAAAGCATCTTCCCAATTCCACCCATTGTCTTGCAGAACCTTTCGAATGGATTCGGTTTTCATCATTAACCGCTCAATCAATAATTTTTGAAAGAATAATGATTTACCGTCCATTTTCGAAACTTCGGGTAATAATTTTTCACATGGTATATAGTTTCGACTTTTCATAATGGCATGATATCTATTAAGCATAGTGCTCTGAATTCGGCTCTTCAGTTCTAACACAGGAACAAAATTGCCATTTTGTTTTCTAGCATCACGGTCATGATTAAAAACCACATGTAATATTACATTGTTATAAGCAGGATCTTCGTGATGTTTGTGCTGATGCCATTCGGAGCTATTCCAATGGATCTCAATATTCCCTGCCCATTCCTGCTGATTAATTCGAATACGTGCATTAAAAAAATCAGGTCCAGAATCATGATTTAACATACCCTGACTAAGGAGTTCTAATGTTTCGCCCTGGGCAGTGTATAATGTTGCTCTGTCGAAGAACAAAAACTGCCATATAAAATGCAACAATTCTTCGGATTGATTTTTCATGGCTTATGAGTATTGACTACCAAATATAATAAGAAAAATTATCCCAGATGGTGTAATTTTTCGTGAATAAGCACGACAATAAAGAAAGTTCAGAAAAATCTATCTGTATGACTTGAAGTAAAATCATGTCTATTTTCGATGCTGAGAGGCCGACATTCGACCTTTCACTTTTTCATAAACTGTACCAAACGCTTCGATAGTATGTGGCATTTCTTTTTGCAATTTATCGTAAAGCGAATGATCAAACATGACTCTAAAGTCGTTTTCAGACAGTAATGATCTTGCGTATAATGCTTGATAGCCGCTATTTTTGATAACAAATTGTTCCAATTCATGCAAGGCATCATTCCCGTTAAATGATTGGATGGAAGGAGTGCCATATGCTCCAATATCAACGAACAATTCGTCGGTATGATTATTAGATGAATATGGGTGAATAAACCCAGCTTCTTTTTCAATAATACGCATCGGACATATCCAAAGCGGATAAATATTATAATGCTTATCAAAATATTGCAATGAATCGTAAAGTTTACTAATTGGCATCAACATATCTTGCACCACGTGAAACTGTTCACGAAGTTGAGCTGTTGTTTCAGTTTCAAAATACTTTAAAAGTGCTATACGTGGCGGAAGAGCCCATCCAAGAAAGAAGCGAAATACGGGATGATTGCCAAACGGAATAATTTGTTCCATTTCCCAAAACAAACTACGTGTATGACGGTGGTAGTATTGTCGAGTGGGGATATATTCAACAACTGAATTCTGCTGATATAGAAATTTATGTACATGTTTATAAAACCAAGGTTTATACCATGCAGATATTCGATTTATTCGTCCATCAGCATTCGGCTTATCTGCAAAATTTCCTGTCATTAAAACGGCTTTATCGTGCCCATATTGGAGGCATTCAACAAAATCATAGCTATCTGCTTGACGACTAACAGCAGAAAATGTATCAACTATATTATCAATACCATGTAAAGGAGTGTATGTAATACGGATAAAAGGCGAAACCGGAATAATTTTCAATGTAACGGAAACTAAAATACCAAGCGTTCCATGCGACCAAGGGATGGCACAAAACAATTCAGGATGATGTTTTTCAGAGCAAGATATCAGTATGCCATCGGCTGTAATAATCTCAAAGGATTCGCAAATATGTTGAAATAACCCGTATTTATGACTAGAAGATTCTATACCAAAACCCATAATCAAACCGCCTACAGTAAGGTCGTCCAATTCAGGCACAACAGGCAATGTCCAACCAAGCGGTAGTAGGGTTGCCGTAATTTGACCCATATTTACCAGAGGTTGAACGCGAACGGTTTGATTAATACTATCAACATGCAAGACATCCATTAAATCAACTTTAATTTTCCTTCTTTCACGTTTATAAGAAGGCACTAATTCGCTCATGGTAAGCCATACAGAACGAGATGTGCATAATTTTCTTGTTCTACCATCACGATTCCATGCAAGAACTTGCTGCCTGATTTTTTCAACCTTTTCAGCATGCTTTTCAGGGGCTGAATGCATCCAAAAGACAAAACGGTTCCGCCAATAGAACCAAATATTATATGCAACAGAAAGAGGAAGAAGAAAAAAAACAGCAAAAAGGCCACGATAATGCGTCAAGATGTACTCTAAAAGTGAATTTGATGGGTTGTTTTCAGATTTTTTCATGCAAACAAATCTTCGGCTCAAAGCATCAAAAATCAAGCCGAACAAGGGATAAAATCATTAATAACAAATAGGAATTTTGTTAAAGTTGATCGTTAACAAATTCGAATTCCTTCGTTGGCATATTTATTGCAAAACAAGGGCATCAAAAAAAATAACACTAAACATATGGGAGGAGAAATTCAAGTATTACCCTTAAGCAGTTGGGGCATCAATGCCAAAAAGCCCATAGTGATAGCCGGTCCATGCAGTGTTGAAAATGAAACTCAAATTTGGGAAACCATACAGTCCATCTCTGCTTATTGCCACAACCAAGTACAAATTATAAGAGCAGGGATTTGGAAGCCACGAACACGTCCTAACATGTTTGAAGGCGTAGGTGAAAAAGGATTACCTTGGATAAAGCAAGCATCGGCAGCAGTTGGCTTGCCGGTTGCCGTTGAAGTGGCCAGTCCTGAACACGTTGAGCGTGCATTAAAACACAAAATTGACATCTTATGGATTGGAGCACGAACTACAGTATCACCATTTGCCATACAAGAAATTGCTAATGCATTAAAGGGGACAGACATTCCCTTAATGATAAAAAACCCGATTAATCCTGATATTGAGTTGTGGATTGGTGCAATTGAAAGATTTACCGCATCGGGAGTTAAAAGAATTGCTGCTGTTCACAGAGGGTTTTCGATGTATGAGAAAACCATATACCGCAATCCCCCTATGTGGGAAATTCCAATTGAACTGAGAAGACGTTATCCAGAACTACCCATCATCGTTGATCCATCACATATTGGAGGAGCCCGCGACTTGATTTATGTATTATCGCAACAAGCCATGTCGTTAGGATTTGATGGACTGATGATAGAAAGCAGTATTGATCCAGACAAGGCACTAACCGATGCCAAGCAACAGATAACCCCATGGAGATTAGCAGAGATACTCTCTTCACTGCCTGAAACGAAACAACATCTGTCCGATCAAGAATCAGGTCAACTAAATTCACTACGCGACCGCATAGATATCATTGATGACTGTTTGATTGATTTGATTAATGAACGCATGGTTATAGCCAAATCAATTGGTGAAGTAAAAAAAGAGCAACGGCTTACGCTTTATCAACCAGAGAGATGGACTGATATTGTAAACAGAGCCATAGAGAAAGCACGTAAAAAAGGGCTATCCGATGATTTCATCTTAAAACTTTTTCAACAAATTCACAACGAGTCCATACACCACCAAACCAAAGTTACAGAGCAATCCGGTAGCGAGATTAAGCAAAACATGAACACGTTATAAAGCTGATAGTAAATATGTGAAAAAATTACTCTCGGTTTGCTCATCTAAAAGTGTAATTTTGCAGCAAACTGAGATGCATGACACAAACGTCAACTACTGTAGAAACGGCCCAAAAACTAGGGATATTACCTCAAGAATACGAAGCCATTACTCATATTTTAGGTCGCACACCTAACTTTACCGAACTCTGTGCCTATTCGGGCATGTGGAGCGAGCATTGCTCATATAAAAACTCAATTAAATGGCTAAAAACCTTACCCAAAGATGGCCCACATATGCTAGCCAAAGCCGGTGAAGAAAATGCTGGACTTGTGGATATAGGCGATGGACTGGCTTGTTGTTTTAAAATTGAATCACACAATCATCCATCAGCTATTGAACCCTATCAGGGTGCTGCCACAGGTGTTGGAGGAATCAATCGAGATATATTCACGATGGGAGCTCGTCCGATAGCACAGCTCAACTCTCTTCGTTTTGGTAATATTGAAACCGATCGAACTCAATGGATTATTCGAGGCGTTGTAAAAGGTATAGGCAATTATGGTAATTCTTTTGGCATACCCACCGTTGGTGGTGAAGTATTTTTCGACGACTCTTTCGAACAAAACCCTTTAGTTAATGCCATGTCGGTAGGCATTGTGAAAATTGGAAAAACAATTTCGGCTACATCTCATGGAGTAGGAAATCCTGTTTATATTGTTGGTTCTGCCACCGGAAAAGACGGCATAGGTGGTGCAGCATTTGCCTCAGGTGATTTGACAGAAGATAGCAAAAAAGACCTTCCGGCAGTTCAGGTCGGAGACCCATTTCAAGAAAAGTTGCTATTAGAAGCCACTCTCGAAGTAATTGAATCAAACGCTGTGGTGGGCATGCAAGATATGGGAGCCGCCGGGATTATTTGTTCTACAGCCGAAATGAGCGCAAAAGGTATGCATGGAATGAAAATTGACTTAGACAAAGTGCCTACCAGACAAGCCGACATGCAACCCTATGAGTTACTATTATCCGAATCGCAAGAGCGCATGCTTGTAGTGGTAAAAAAAGGCGAAGAGAAAATAATTGAAAATATTTTTGAGAAATGGGACTTGCCATGTGCTCAAATTGGAGAAGTTACTGAAGGAGGGCAGCTCAAGTTTTATTATCTCGGCGAATTAGTTGCTGACTTGCCAGCCGAAAGCTTAGTTTTGGGCGGTGGCGCACCTCAATACGAAAGAGAATATACTGAACCCGCTTATTTTGCAGAATCCAAAAAGTTGAATTCTCAATCCATTTCACAGCCCAAAAGCTATAAAGATGTTGCTCAATATCTCATTTCACATCCCAATATTGCTTCCAAACAATGGGTTTACAATCAATACGATTCAATGGTTGGAACCGTAAACATGAACACAAACCGTCCCTGCGATGCCTCAATCGTTAATATCAAAGAAAGCAATAAGGCCATAGCCCTAACTGTTGACTGTAATTCAAGATATGTGCAAGCCGATCCTGAAACAGGCACCGCCATTGCTGTTGCCGAAGCTGCACGTAATATTGTTTGTTCGGGTGGAGAGCCATCAGCCATAACTAACTGCCTGAACTTTGGAAATCCATACAATCCAGAGGCATACTGGCAATTTGTTGGCGCCATCAAAGGAATGACAAAGGCCTGCAAGCATTTTCAAACGCCCGTAACCGGCGGGAATGTAAGTTTCTACAATCAAAGTAAAATTGGAGATAAAACAATCCCAGTTTTTCCAACTCCCACTATAGGCATGTTAGGGATTCTCGACCAAAAGACATGGCAAACCGGAATTGGATTTAATCAAGCAGGTGATTATATCTTTTTACTCGGCAAAAATGGAACCGGCGATATTCACTCATCCGAATATCTATATTCATTTGTAGGTATTAAAAATTCGCCTGCACCCTACTTCAATATTGATGAAGAAACCTCTTTGCATGAGTTATTAAAGTCGTTAATTCGCAATTCTGCTATTGAATCTGCTCACGACATATCCGACGGGGGGCTGATTACTACCCTTTTGGAATCATCATTTGTAAAACGAACCGGATTTGACATTACTCAAACCATACAAGAACGAAAGGATGCCTTTCTTTTTGGAGAAGCCCAGGGTCGTGTAGTTGTAAGTGTGCAAAAATCGCATCTAGATTTATTCAACTCAATTATAGCCCAACATACTGTTGGTGTACTTGAGTTAGGTAAAGTAACTAATGGTGAAATTAATGTTGATGGTGAAAAATGGGGACAAGTAGATGATTTTATAAATCTCTACGAAAATAGTATCGCTTCACGGCTTCGATAATTTACTTTTTTTTGCATATCCAAACCCTATTTACATTCCACATTGTTACGCTCTGCATATCATAACCCAATGCTGATAGAATAGAAGCTATAATCATCTCATTATCTTTCTTATTTTCATTTGACGTAATGGTATTTGTAATTAATACCCCATTTTTCGTTAACAATTTATCAAGGGAATACCAAAACGATTCGCTACAAAATACTTCAGGGATGATATTATCAATAAACAAATCAACGATAATCCATTGATAAGTTGAAGAGTGATTATTTACCCACAGAGCAGCATCATTAATAACAACATCCACTTCCTTAAACTGATTAAAATCAAATTCTGATTGTGCGATTTCTATCATAATGGGATCAATTTCCACACATTGAATTGGATTAATTATATTCATTTCCTTTCGAATGATATGAACAACGCTACCAGCACCCATACCAAGCAATAGGATTTTTTCGGTTTCAGATTGTATCTTTAAATATTGAGGTAAAACACTTTGAAAAACCCTGTGCAGAGAATCGAAAGAATAATTAGCATTAGAAGTATTCAGCGATTTTCTCCCATTAATCAAGTCAACTGTTAACGCTCCTGAAAATTGACTTTGATACCTACTAATAGTAATAGGCCAAAAATAACTCAGGATTTTTAGCAAAAGTTTCACAAAAAAATAGAGAATGTAAAAAGTTTTTAGTAAATTTAGCACATTAATTGAGATAAGAGGTAAGAAAAAAATTAAGCTATGAAAAAATTAATCATGATTCCTTTGTTTGCCATTTCACTGTATTCATGTGATTTGCTAAATTCTTTAACTAATGATGATATTGTAGCCGGATTAAAAGAGGCATTAAAAGTTAGTTCTGATACATCCGTTGCCACACTTAACAAAACAGACGGTTATTTTGCCAATTTGGCTGTCAAGATTTTACTTCCTCCAGAGGCAGCAGCCGTAGAATCAACATTACGCATCGTGCCAGGAATTGGCGATGCAATAGTGGATGAATTAATTTTAAAAATCAACCGAGCTGCAGAAGAGGCGGCAACCGCAGCGGGTCCCATATTTTACAATGCCATTACCAATATTACATTCAGCGATGCTATGAATATATTAAATGGCCCCAATGATGCTGCCACTCAATATTTAAAATCACAAACATATACTCAACTGCGTGATGCCTTTACCCCTCCGATAGAAGATGCTTTGACCAGCGTAGGCGCACAGCAATTATGGTATCAGGTAACATCCACCTACAATACATATAATGATTTATTGGGGCAGCCAGACATCCCAGATAATTTAGCATCACATACAACCAGCAAAGGATTAGATGGCCTGTTTCACATTGTAGCGATTGAGGAAGGTAAGATTCGCAACGATATCAATCACAGGGTTAACGACCTACTTCAAAGAGTGTTTGGGTCAAACTAAATTAGATTAATGCCCCAGGTTGTGTAAAAAGTGTCCTAATTTATCTCTTTTGGTTTTGAGATAAAAATCATTGTGTGCATTCGAGGGGAATTCAATTGGTATATTTTCAACTATTTCCAGTCCGTAACCAATGAGGGCGGCTCTTTTACGAGGGTTGTTAGTTAATAATTTGATTTTACTTATTCCCAAAAAACGAAGGATTTGCGCTCCTATTCCATAATCCCGTTCATCCATACCAAAACCAAGTTTCAGATTGGCCTCAACCGTATCTAGGCCTTGTTCTTGGAGCTCGTATGCTTTCAGTTTATTGATAAGCCCAATTCCTCTACCCTCTTGATTCATGTAAACAATAACGCCCTTGCCTTCTTTCTCAATCATTTCCATTGAAGCATGGAGTTGAGGCCCACAATCGCAGCGATGTGAGCCAAATATATCTCCTGTCATACAAGAAGAGTGAACACGTACCAAAACAGGATCTTTTTCATTAAAATCGCCTTTTATCAGAGCAAGATGAACTTGATCATTGGTTGTCTGCTTAAAGGCAATGAGACGAAAATCGCCGAATTCTGTTGGGAGTTTCACCTCTGCCTCTTTCTCAATCAAGCTTTCGTGCGATAAGCGATAAGAGACCAAATCAGCGATAGAAATAATTTTAAGGTTAAAGCGATTCGCAATTTCTATAAGTTGAGGCAATCTGGCCATGGAGCCGTCTTCATTCATTATTTCAACCAATACACCGGCGGGTTCAAATCCGGCAAGACGTGCCAAATCAATCGTAGCTTCGGTATGGCCTGTACGCCGAAGCACGCCCCCTCTACGAGCCCTAAGAGGGAAAATATGGCCGGGTTTGCCCAAATCAGAAGGTTTTGTGTCAGGATTGATGAGAGCAAGAATCGTTTTAGCACGATCGGGAGCAGAAATACCTGTAGTAACTCCCTGTCCAATCAGATCAATAGATACAGTAAAAGGAGTTTCATGCAAAGCGCTATTGTCATTCACCATCAATTTCAAATCAAGCTCATCACAACGATCTTCTATAAGTGGAGCACATATTAAACCTCGACCATGGGTGGCCATAAAATTAATAATCTCTGGAGTTACATTTCGGGCGGCAGTAACAAAATCTCCTTCATTTTCGCGATCTTCATCATCAACCACAATAACAATCTTTCCATTTTTCAGGTCATCAATAGCTTCTTCTATCTTATTCAATGTATATTCACCCATAACTGCAACAATTCTTTTTAAGAGTGCAAATTTACCATAATATTGGATTAAGCCACAAACGAATTCATAATCTAATAAAAAAAAGAAATGTTATGCTCAATAAATGAAATTTATCAGCTAATTCATCACAAATAGAAAAGGTAATTATAAGTTTGTAAAAAAAATTAAGCATGAAGCATATCCTGATAATAGGAGCGGGGAAATCAGCAAGTGTATTGATTGACTATCTATGTGAAAGAGCAATTGTGCAAGAATGGCATATCACAGTTGCCGACATGCATTTAACCGAAGCACTAAAAAAGACGGATAATAGGCCAAATACCAGTGCCATTTCTCTTGATATTGAAGATGAAGAAAGCCGAAAAAAGCACATCCAAGAGCAGGACATTGTCATATCTATGTTACCAGCACATTTGCACATGCCTGTTGCGTATGACTGCCTTGAATATGGGAAGCATTTAGTAACGGCCTCTTACGTATCCGAAGAAATGCAAGCATTGGATGAAGCTGTTAAAGCAAAAGGATTAATTTTCTTGAATGAAATTGGATTAGACCCTGGCATTGATCATATGACAGGAATGCGAGTTTTAGATCAACTAAAAAAAGAAGGATCTGAGATAAATGGATTTGAAACCTTTGCAGGGGGTCTTCTTTCGCCCGAATCAGAAAATAATCCTTGGAAATATAAATTTACATGGAATCCACGAAATGTTGTGCTAGCTGCAAGCGGTGGTGCTGTTAAATTTCTTCATGGTGGAAAATATAAATATATTCCATACCACAAGGTGTTCAGACGAACGGAGCGTATCATATTGGATGGAATTGGTGTTTTTGAGGGGTATGCAAACCGAGATTCTCTTAAATACATGAAATGTTATCATTTAGATGGAATAAAAACGCTTTATAGAGGAACATTGCGTCGTCCGGGATTTTGTCGAGCATGGGATATTTTTGTACAATTAGGAGCAACCGACGATTCATATATTATTGAAGGATCAAAAGAGATGACCCACCGCGACTTCATCAATTCATTTCTGTTATATCATCCCACCGACTCAGTAGAAATCAAATTAGCACATGCCATGCGAATTGATTTTGATTCAGACGAGATGTTAATGCTCGAATGGCTAGGCATATTTGAAAATGAGCCCATCGGCCTCCAACAATCCTCCTCTCCTGCTAGAATTCTGCAACACATTTTGGAAAAAAAGTGGACGCTTACGCCAGATGACAAAGATATGATTGTGATGTATCACAAATTCAACTACACAACATCTAACAAAGAAGAAAAAGAGATTCGCTCAACCTTAGTTGTGCATGGAAAGAATAGTCGTTGCACGGCAATGGCACAAACCGTAGGATTGCCGGTAGCAATAGCCACTAAGCTAATATTACAAGAAAAAATTAGTTCAATAGGTGTACAAATTCCGGTAATACCTGAAATATATGAACCGGTATTAAATGAACTAGAACAATTTGGTATAATCTGTACTGAACAACAAATAAAATAGATTGCAATCAGATTTTCTTCCTTTTTCAAAAGTTTTCAACAGCAACCAATCTAGCCCTTTGATTTAATGTATTTTTGGGCAGATTTTTAGCTATGACATCAAAGCATCCACTAACAGACATTTGCTCACAAGTACGCAGAGATATTTTACGCATGGTGCATGCGGTTCAATCAGGGCATCCAGGAGGGTCATTGGGCTGCACGGAGTACATGGTTGCTCTCTATTTTGAAATTCTTCAAGCCATTCCTGAGCAATTTTCCAAAGATGGAAAAGGTGAAGACATGTTTTTCCTTTCTAACGGGCACATATCGCCACTTTGGTATAGTGTATTAGCGAGAAAAGGATATTTTGAGATATCAGAATTAGAGACATTTCGTAAGCTCAATTCACGATTACAGGGGCATCCTGCTACAGCAGAGCATCTACCCGGCATAAGAATTGCATCTGGATCTTTGGGTCAGGGTTTATCAGTGGCCTGTGGAGCAGCCATTTCAAAAAAACTCAACAACGACAATAAAAAAGTTTTTGTGTTGATGGGAGATGGTGAAATACAGGAAGGCCAGGTATGGGAGGCAGCCATGTTTGCTGCACATCGAAAAATAGATAACCTAATAGCCACTATTGATTTGAATGGTCAACAAATAGATGGCAGCACAGAAAAAGTATTATCGCTGGGAGATATACAAGCTAAATGGGCATCATTTGGATGGGATGTTTTACATATGCAAGGAAATGACATCAACGACACGATAAAAACACTTAAATTAGCTATCGAGCATACAGGAAAAGAAAAACCTGTCGTTATACTCATGAAAACAGAAATGGGTTTTGGTGTAGATTTCATGGTGGGTACACACAAATGGCATGGGATAGCCCCTAACGATTCTCAGTTAGAATCCGCATTAAACCAGCTGCCCCAAACCCTTGGTGATTATTGATATAAACTTTGAAAAATAATTTTTTCATACTTACATTCCTAATCCTGATTTTAATTGGGAAGAGTGAATTGTATTCGCAAAAACAAAACGTACGTATTCTTTTTGTTTTCGATGCATCGCAAAGCATGCTAGGGCGATGGCAATCGGCTACTAAAATGCAAATTGCCGTTCGATTGCTAAACGAATTAGTAGATAGTTTAAAAAAAGAATCGCATGTAGATTTGGCCTTACGAATATTCGGACATCAAAAACAATATCCACCACAAGATTGCGATGATACAAAGTTGGAAATACCTTTTGCCAAGAATAACCATGACAGAATCAAAAACCTATTAACTACCATTCAGCCACGAGGTACCACACCTATAGCATTATCGCTGGAAGCCACAGCCAATGATTTTCCCAGAGGTAGTAACACCCGAAACATCATTATTCTCATTACTGACGGGAAAGAAGAATGTGGAGGAGACCCATGTGCCGTTTCAGCTGCATTACAAAAAAACGGAATTATCTTAAAACCTTTTATCATAGGCATAGGGTTGGGTGATGAAATTAAAACATCACTTAAATGCGTAGGATCATACTACGATGCAAATACAGAAGAATCATTCCGCGATGTATTGAAAATCGTTATTACGCAAGCCCTCTACCCTACTACAGCACAAGTCAATTTATTAGATGCATATAAAAAGCCAACAGAGACGAATGTTCCATTTACACTTTATGAAAGTCGTACAGGAAGGATGATATATCATTTTGTGCACACGTTAAATCATGCAGGAAATCCAGACACTCTTTTTCTTGATAATTTTATAACATACAGATTAAAAGTTCATACAATACCCCCGGTAGAAAAAGATGATATTACGATTACACAAGGCATTCATAATGTAATAGCTGTTGATGCGCCACAAGGAAGTCTGTCAGTAAAAATTAACGGTCGCAATCAATATGGCACTGTTAAATGTATAGTGCGCAAAGCAGGTAATAGCAACACGTTGCATGTTCAAGATATTGGCGCTTCTGTTAAATATCTTACAGGCCAATATGATTTAGAGATACTTACACTACCCCGCATTTATCAAAAGAATGTAAAAATTAGTCAAAGTACAATAACCCATATTGAAATAGAAGAAGCCGGAATCGTGAATTTTCAATATGGTAATGTAGGATTTGGATCCATCTTCCAAATACACAAGAATGAAATAGAATTTGTAACAAATTTGAACGAAAACGCATACAATCAGTCGTTGATTTTACAACCCGGTCAATATAAAGTTGTTTTTAGATATCGCTTAGCCAAAGAAACCATTTTAACTAAAGAAAGGAACTTCACGGTTAGGCCTGGCGAATCAGTTATCGTAAACCTTATGCAATAAACTTAGAATATGAAATACACCTTTACCGAAGAGAAAGACACACGATCAGGGTTTGGTGCCGGATTGCTTGAATTAGGAAAGAAAAATCCTAATGTTGTTGCGCTCACAGCCGATCTTACAGGGTCATTAAAGATGAATGATTTTGAAAAAGAATTTCCAGATAGATTTATTCAAGTCGGTATAGCTGAAGCTAACATGATGGGTGTAGCAGCCGGACTTGCCGTTGGAGGGAAAATACCATTTACGGGCACGTTTGCAAATTTCAGTACAGGCCGTGTTTATGACCAGATACGGCAATCCATTGCCTATTCTAACACCAATGTTAAAATTTGCGCCTCACATGCAGGATTAACATTAGGAGAAGATGGCGCCACTCACCAAATGATTGAAGATTTGGGGATGATGAAGATGTTGCCTAACATGACCGTTATTTCGCCATGTGATTACAATGAGACCAAAGCTGCCACGCTGGCTGTCGCAGCACATCATGGGCCGGTTTATTTGCGATTTGGGCGACCTTCATGGCCGGTTTTCACCCAACCTGATGAACCGTTTGTCATAGGCAAAGCTAAAAAGATGATAGAGGGAAAAGATGTTACTATCATTGCTACCGGGCATTTAGTATGGAAATCGATTGAAGCTGCTGCAATATTAGAAGAACGAGGAATTTCAGCCGAGGTTATTAATATTCATACAATAAAACCTTTAGATGAAGAAGCCATTTTGGCCTCCGTATCAAAGACCGGATGTGTTGTAACAGCAGAAGAACATCTACGCAATGGTGGTTTGGGCGACAGTGTAGCCCAGCTTTTAGCACAAACCCTACCATCGCCCATGCATTTTATTGCAGTAAACGATACCTTTGGAGAAAGCGGGAAACCACTTGATTTGCTTATCAAATATGGATTAGACGTGCCCAATATAGTAGCCGCTTCAGAGTCGGTTATACGTCGAAAATAATTTTCATTTTTATGCAAATTGTTTCATCAAAAGAAGCTGTTGGTATCATTAAGAATGGACAGCGCATTTTTATACATGGTGCTGCTATGACACCAGAACCCCTTGTACTTTCACTCAGTGAAAGAAGCCATGAACTCAATGATATTGAAATTATTCATTTGCATACTGAGGGAAAAGCATTATACACACAAGATAAATACAATCGTGCATTTCGTATAAATTCATTTTTTGTTGCATCTAATCTCAGGCAAGCTGTTAATGAAGGTAACGCAAATTATATTCCTGTTTTTCTGAGTGAAATTCATCTATTATTTAAAAACAAGATATTAAATCCTGATGTTTCATTATTACAGGTTTCTCCACCTGATGCTCACGGATTTTGCTCATTAAGTTGCTCTGTTGACATTGCTTTAGCAGCTTATGAAACATCAAGCATACGAATTGCTGAAGTCAACCAACAAGCTCCGCGTACACACGGGTCTGGCAATATACATATAAGTCGCTTTGACTATATTGTAGAAAGTAATCGCCCATTATTTGAATCTATATCACCCGAACCTACAGAAACCGAACAAAAAATTGGATATCATGTGGCCACACTAATTGATGATGGTGCCACATTACAGATGGGTATTGGAGGAGTTCCAAATGCCGTTTTATCGCAACTAACACATCACAAACGTTTGGGTGTTCATACCGAGATGTTTTCAGATGGGTTGATTTCATTAATAGAAAAAGGAGTTGTAACCGGCGAAAACAAAGTATCATCAAAAGGGAAAGTTGTAGCATGCTTTGCGATGGGTAGTCAAAAATTATATCGTTTTGTAGATGATAATCCAATAATATCAATGCGTGAAGCTAGCTTCACAAACGACACAGGAATTATACGCATGAATCCAAAAGTAACAGCTATCAATTCTGCCATTGAGATTGACCTTACCGGACAAGTGTGTGCAGACAGCATTGGCTCATTTCAATATTCGGGAGTAGGCGGGCAAATGGATTTTATGCGAGGCGCATCACTTTCTCAAGGCGGAAAGCCCATTATAGCCATGCCCTCCACAACATCTTCAGGAGAATCAAAAATAGTTTCCTTCCTCAAAATAGGAGCTGGGGTTACGACAACCAGAGCACATATACACTATGTAGTAACGGAATATGGAATTGCTAATCTATTTGGGAAAAATCTGCGTCAGAGAGCCCAAGAGCTTATCAACATTGCCCACCCTTCGCATCGAGATAAATTACAGGAAGAAGCTATGCTAAGGTTTCGACATCTTTAATTTTTTTACATATCCTACAATACCATAAAAACTTTTGTATATTGCATTAGTATTATAATACCTATTGATATGAAAAAACTTCTTACCTTCTGTCTGATTTTTCTTTATTCATATTCACAAGCACAAACAGATCGTTCATTTTTGGATCCGGCCTTAGCGCCATTTTATCATGGAATTGCATCAGGAGATCCTTTACCTGACAGGGTAATGATATGGACTAGGATTACTTTAGATCCACCAGTAACACCTGTTACCGTTAGTTGGCGTATGGCAACTGATACCCTTTTTACAAATATCGTAGCATCAGGCACCGCACAAACGGATGTTATTCGCGACTATACTATCAAAGTAGATGTTACAGGACTTCAGCCCAACAGTTGGTATTATTATCAATTTGAATACAATGGTATCAAATCCATCACAGGCAGAACACATACTATGCCCATAGGTGATGTTGATTCTATTCGTTTAGCAGTTGTATCATGCTCTGACTATCAAAACGGATATTTTAATGCCTACCGCGATATTGCATTAAGGAATGATGTAGATTATCTTTTGCATTTAGGAGATTACATTTATGAATATGCTGCAAGTAGTAGTTTAGCAGATCGAAACCATGAACCAACAAACGAAATTATTACGATTTCTGACTACAGAATTCGACATTCATTATATAAATTAGATGCCGATTTAAGATTAATACACCAGCAACTACCGATGATATCGGTATGGGATGACCATGAAACAGCCAACAACTCATGGATGAATGGTGCCGAAAATCACACACCTTCAACGGAAGGTGATTGGCAAATAAGGAAGAAATCGGGCATTCAGGCCTATTTAGAATGGATGCCACTACGTCAACCCGATATCAACGATTCGTTAAAGATTTATCGTCATTTTAATTTTGGTAATCTACTTGATTTATACATGCTCGATACCCGTTTAGAAGGGAGAGATGAGCAAGTAAGTGGCTCCAGCTCGGCAATCAATGATCCCAACCGACGAATTATTAGCGAAACACAATTCAATTGGCTCGTAAACAACATGAAACAATCAGCAGCCAAATGGCAAGTATTAGGACAACAAGTTATGGTTGCTCCTCTCAAGATTTTAGGGACACCCGTTAATACCGACCAATGGGATGGATATCCTGTTCAGCGACAGCAGCTTTATGACAGCGTTCTTATAAACAATGTTCAAAACATGGTAGTGCTTACCGGCGATATTCATACATCATGGGCCAATGATTTACCATTGTCAGGATATGTAGGTAGCACAGGTGCCAACTCAGCAGGTGTTGAATTTGTAACAACAAGCATCACATCATCCAATTCACCGTTCGGACTCTCATCATCTATCATAGCGGCCTTATTCTCACATGTAAAATATGCCAATCTTACCAATCACGGATATTATATTTTAGATTTGAATAAAACACGAACACAAGCCGACTTTTACAATGTGAGTGATATCAACTCTAAAAATTACACCATAACTGTTGATGCCAGTTGGTACACGCTTGACGGCACACGTCATCTTCAGCAAGCATCATCTGTTGCCGTAGGTGGCATTTATCCACCTTTAGCTCCATATAACAGTGGGAACATCAGTTTAGACCCCAACGCAAACGTCATTACATTGGGGGCATTTCCTAATCCTTTCTACCATCAAATCGTAATACAATATTACACTTATCAGCCCGAAAAAATGGATATTATCATTACCAATTTAGAAGGCAAAATTATTTTGCATCAACCGCTTGGGCTTTCACAATCAGGATTAAATCATACACATTTTGATGGTTCTCAACTTGCTGCCGGCATGTATATCATCACATTACAAGGTGAAAAATCGAAAGCCAGCAAACGATTATTGAAAGTTGATTAGTAAATTACCAAGCTTGTTTAAGAATCTGACTAACGGCTTCTGAACGACCCATCGTAAAATAATGAATACCAGGCATACCGGCAGCTAATAGCTCACGACTTTGCTGTACAGCCCAATCAACACCGGTTTGCATGACTTGCTGGTCTGATTTACATTTAAGCAATTCATGGGTTAGTGTTTCGGGCAGTTCAACATGAAAAAATTTAGGCATAAAAGTAATATGCTTTAATTGTGTAATGGGTTTAATACCTGGCAGAATTGGAACGTGAATACCATATTCGCGACATTTCTCTACAAATTTGAAAAACTTCTGATTATCAAAAAACAGCTGCGTAATAATATATTCAGCGCCAGCATCAATTTTATCCTTCAAATACTTCATATCAACTGCCATATTAGGCGACTCAAAATGTTTTTCAGGATAACCGGCTACACCTATACTAAAATCTGTTGGAGTTGCACCTTTAATATCTTCATCTAAATACACGCCTTTGTTCATGCTTGCAATTTGAGAAACCAGTTCAACGGCGTAGGAATGCCCTCCCTGAGTGGGCAGAAAATGGGATTCCGTTTTGATAGGATCACCCCTTAATGCCAGTACATTTCGAATACCCAAAAATTGTAAATCAATCAAGGCATTTTCCGTTTCCTCCTTATTAAACCCACCACAGATTAGATGAGGCACAGTATCAATCTTATATTTATTGTAAATAGCAGCACAAATTGCAACAGTTCCCGGGCGTTTACGCATCGAAATCTTTTCAAGATAACCCTTTTCACGTTGCTTGTAAGTAAATTCTTCCCTATGATACGTAACATTGATAAAAGAGGGATTAAATGGCAGCAATGGATCAATACTATTATAAATGGTTTGAATATCATTCCCTTTAAGAGGTGGTATGATTTCAAAGGAAAACATAGGATTCCCATTTGATTTTTTTATGCGTTCGATAACTTTCATATACGCGAATTATTATGCAAAAATATCAAACAATCCATTTCGGTTGTGGTTTCAAGTTGAAGTTTATATCTTAGTTGTCGAAATCCGGCATGAAAAAGACATTTATAATCGTTTTAATCCTTAGTGTTAGTGGAGTATATACATATTCGCAGCATACTCATATGTATTATAATCCATTTGATTATAATCAAGCAGAAGCCGGGCTAAATAATCTAGATGTTTCATTTCATACAGCTGTAAAACCATGGAGAATTGGAGAAATCAAGCAACATTTAGATTATGATTCATTGCGATATATACCTAACTATAACAGTAAATTTGCCCGCTCATTTGTGGGACGGCGCCTATTTTCTGAAGATTTATTGTATTTAGAAACCAAACACGTGCAACTATATGCCAATCCTGCATTCAATTTTCAACTCGGACGTAATTTCTTGCCTGGGCAGCTCACATACTTTAATACGCGTGGATTTCATGCCAGAGGAAATATCACAAAAATGCTTTCATTCTATACCGAGTTTTATGAAAATCAGGCAGCATTCGCCGACTATATTACTGACTTCATTGATTCGAATCGTGTAATACCGGGGCAAGGACGAACGAAACAGTTTAAAGAAGCAAGCTATGACTATGCATTTGCCGGTGGATATATCAACTTTACACCAGTAAAATATATCAGCTTTGAATTAGGGCACGGAAAGCATTTTATTGGTGATGGATATCGCTCACTATTACTGAGCGACAACAGCTTTAACTATCCGTATTTTAAGATCAGCACTCAAGTATGGAAAATTAAATATGTTAATATCTGGGCTGAATTTCAAGACAATACACCTTCAGTGAATGCCGACAACTTGAATTACAAAAAATATGGCACATTTCATTATCTGAGCATTCAACCCGTTCGCTATCTAACCCTAGGATTTTTTGAATCTATCATTTGGAGTGGTTCTGATAGTACAGGAAATACGCGTGGATTCGACGTGAACTATATAAATCCGATTATATTCTATCGGCCTATTGAATATGGGCTCGGTTCGGCTGACAATGCACTAATGGGCTTTACTTTGCAAATCAGACCTCACGATAATCATCAAATTTATGCACAAATCCTATTGGATGAGTTTCTATTGCAATACGTTTTAGGAAATCCACAAAAAGGGTGGCGTGCCAATAAGCAAGGGTTTCAAATTGGATACAAATATTTTCATATGTTTGGTTTGAGAAATTTAAACTTCCAAACAGAATTTAATTACGTTAGACCATACACGTACCAACACTACCGAATCAATAGCAATTATGGACACTACAACCAAGCTTTAGCGCATCCATTAGGTGCTAATTTTTGGGAAGCCATTGGTATCTTAAGATATCAAAACAAACGTATTACAGCTGAAGCTCGATTATCCTATGCTCAGCATGGCACAGATACCGGTGGGGTGAATTATGGAGGTAATGTTTTTGTACAAGACATTAATCATCCAAACGAATTTGGCAATTATGTTGGACAAGGAATGAAAGAACAAATCTGGTTTGGAGAATTAAGAGGTGGTTATATTATCAATCCAACATATGACTTAAGAGTTGAAATGGGAATGCAGTTCCGTAGCTTATCATCAGCCATACGTGATGATCAAACCTTTGTTATTTATTTTGGCCTTCGAACTCGAATACCAAACTTCTATATGGATTACTAATCTGTAGGAGTTATTTCCTATATGGATGAAATTTTGACTCCGCAAAAAAAATCCATACAAGATTCAACCATGATACAGGATAAATGATACGAATCATAATACATGTCCAGTATTTATGAAAACCACATTAGATATGTTAACTACATCTCTCAAACCAAAATTAACTTCTTGAGCATAATGCGTTAAATCAGATAACACCATTAGGAATAAGATTGAAAAAAAAGCATTACGAATCATAGCTATTGATTAACCATGCAAATTTTTGACTTTGTTTTAGATATTACAATACGACATTTGCCTAATTAAAAAGTAAAGAAAAAATTAATGTTCAAAAAGGGATTGCTTTGCGACCCGTTTTATACCAGTCGTCAACATCCGATTAAAGCACGGCCTTGCCTGTTGCTTTCATGTTTTAAGGATTCTTAAAACATGAAAGCCCGTCCATAGGACGGGCTTTATGCGAATGCATACGTGGAGAATACCGGATTCGAACCGGTGGCCTCTACAATGCCATTGTAGCGCTCTAGCCAACTGAGCTAATTCCCCTATTATTAACTAACACATACTAAAATTTATAGGATGCATTGTTATTGTCGAATTGCATGCAAAGAAAATGCAAATCAAAAAATCAGAAAACATAAAGATTCTTTAAAATGCATGACAAATTTAGATAAATTTTTGAAATTTACATCAAAATTTAAGGGTATGGCTGAATATTTACCACTTCAAGGAATCGTTGAAGATTACTTAAGAAAAAATGCGGATTCTTCTTTGCATATTTCTGAATGGAATAAACTTAGCGGTGGGTCTATCAATGCAAGCTATATTATCCGCACATCCCACCAATCTTTCTTTATCAAATGTAATAACAAGATATCCTATCCCGACCTTTTTGAAACTGAAAACAAAAATCTATCCTTACTTCAAACCAATACATCACTTCTTACACCCAAAGTGTTAACCGTTTTATCGGCTGAAGATACCTCCTGCTTGCTGATGGAATATATTGAAAATGGCACACCCCATTATGATTTCTGGCGAGATTTTGGTTACGGCTTGGCAGGTTTGCACAAACAAACACAAGCTCAATTTGGGCTTGACTACGACAATTATATTGGTTCACTTAAACAAAAAAACACCTGGCATACCAAATGGTCTTCGTTCTTTATCACCGAACGTCTTGAACCCATGCTTCGCCTTGCATTCGATAGTGGGAAAGCAGATGAAATGCTAGTCAATAAGTTTCAATTGCTTTATAAAAAATTAGATGAAATTTTTCCTGATGAGAAGCCGAGCTTATTGCACGGTGATCTATGGAGCGGTAACTTTATGTCGAACATGGATGGGGATCCAGTCATTTTCGATCCAGCTACTTATTACGGTCATCGAGAAATGGACATTGCCATGACAACACTATTTGGTGGGTTTGACTCAGCATTTTATGATGCATATCAGGAAGAATTTCCTATGGAAAAAAACTGGAAACAACGTCTTTCAATCTGTAACTTATATCCGCTTTTGGTACACGTCAATCTGTTTGTCGGATCATATATTCAATCTGTTCGAAATATTATTAATCCATTTTAAATCATGCATCAAATACTTGATGCAACACCCCTGCCGTTTTACATTCATTAAAACCGGGCACATGATATTGATAATACCTAATGAAAGCATCGAGGCATTCAATACGCTGTTGACGAGTTAAACAAATTTTATCTTCACTCATTAAAGCATAAAGCCATCTGCTCTGCTCTTCTGTAAACAATAAATGTAACTCTAATATCTCACCCTGTTTTACAAACTTTCCGTCTCTAATACAAAACAGACAATGCTGCTCACTAAAATTATTCATTGGGTCAATGCCAAGATACACTGTAAAATCGAGCAAAAACTTGATTGCATGATACGTTAGTGGCTGAGATGTATGGTCTAACTCGATTAACCATTCATAAACAAAATCAAATATCTGCTCAGCATGCCCTGCATCAGGTGACGTTTTAATAAGTATCTCATTAACAAACATAGCAATGGATGATTTATATGGCTGCACTGATAAAGAACGGTACACATATAATAAAGATATCTCTTTTATGTGTTGAAAATTACGATTAGTATGAGAAGTGGCAACAATTTCAAGTAATTGCATAGGTTGGCAATAAGCCGATTTATTATTCTTTTTTCCTTTGGAACCATGCACTAAGTATGTTTGAATCCCATATTCTCTGGTTAGCATTTTTAGAATGAAACGAGAATCGGAATATGGTATTTGTTGCAGCACTATGGCTGCCGTTTTAATGTACATCTTAGTTGATGAAAAGAATTTTGGTGATTACGGTTTCAGAAGCATCACGATTCGTACAAAACACTAAATAAACACCGGTTTGTACACGACTACCATCAAATTTTTTCCCATCCCAAATAGCTTGACCACCGAGTGATTCTGTTTCATACACCAAGTTGCCGCTCACATCAGTAATCTTAACTGTAGCACGTTCGGCCATGCCAGCAATCGTTATCACTCCTTTATAATCATGCTTTACCGGATTTGGATATGCATACACCTGCCCAAATGAATTGTTTGCCTGTGTAGCTTCTGCTCTAAAAGAAACCAAACCTAACTCTGTTCCAAAAAAAACTTCACCGGTTTGGTGATCAATCCCAATACAATGAACATTGTTTGACAATAAAGGGCTGTTATCTGTAGTGAATGAATAAAGAATTTCTTTTCCATTTTCAGAAACCAATCTAACGCCATTGCCAAAAGTTGAAATCCACTTTCGATTGGCTCCATCTACTTCAATATCCGTAATCATGGTTTCTCCTAAAAGTAATTCATTGTTCCCGTCAGCATTTTTAATAACAATTTTTTGTCCGTTTATATTAGAACTGGAGAAAACCTGACCGGGAGAAAACACTCGAATGCCATCATCAGTACCTATCCACATCTCTCCATTTTTATCGCATGCGATAGCTCTCACATTAACATTGGGCAAATCTCCCTGATTATATATATTTGTAAGTAATCGAGATGCCCCTGATTCGGGATTTAGAACAGATACTCCCTTTCCAACAACTGAAACCCAAATATGATTTAAATCATCAATCTCAACTTTAACAACAGCATTTGAAGTGGGTGTATTTGACCCCATACCAAATACTGACCAAGAATTATTGGTTTTTTTCACTTTTAATGGCGCAGTCGTATGTGCATTTGATAACCAAAGATTATTATTGTGATCAAAAGCCACCCCCCCAATCTTATATTCAAATCCGGCCAGCAATGAGGTCTGTAATGGCGCAGCTACTAACTGATTAATAACAGTATAATTTTGAATTTCAAACAAACCCATACCCCATGATGCAGCATATACATGAAGTGGATCATTGGGGTCAATCGCAATATCAATCACATCAAGCGTTTGCTCAGGGTATCCAAAATCAGGTATATAAAGAGCTTTCCAATCATTATCGCGCCTATAATACAATCCTTCAATATTATATGCATTATTAAAATTCACATTTAATGCCCCTGCTGCACACCAAATAATACCTTGAGAAATTTCAATATCAAAAACATTAAACGTGAAGGGCCCATCCATCACATAAATTTGACAAGTCGAAGGATTAACATGAAAAGCGCCATAAACATTATCAGCTATCCACACACTACCGGAATTATCCATTGTGGCCTGACGTGCTCTATCAAAACACCCTGCTTTTTGCCATACGATGGAACCTGCTGTATTGATTACACGCAACTCGTCTTCATTTAATATCACCAACTGATTATTGGCTGCATGCAAATCATAAATCACTTTAGTATGACCAGGAAACAAAACTGTTTTTTGCATCCCGTCAAAACTAAAAAGCGTATCGGCATCATTCAAGCCAAAAGCCAACAACCCTGAATATGAAACATAAAGCATGTTGTTCATCACTTCCATCGCACCATACGGGCCAACGCCAAATGCATTTATTTGAGTCCAGTTTAATAGGTTTTTAATCTCATCCGACTGATGAACACGAAATACGCCACCGCTTGTAGCAAAGTAGTAATATCCGTTCATAAAAGCTGCATCATGGCAATTAAGTGAGGAAAAACTAAGATTATCACTAAATTTAACATCCGTTTTAAATATACGGTTTCTAACATCCAAAAAGACAACTCCAAAATCGCATGAAAGAATTGCCGTATCTCCTTTAAATGTAATGTTATTTATTTTTTTACTTCCCTGAATAGAAAAGGTTTTGATTTGAGAAAGATTATAAACCTCATCCTGATACAACAAATCAATATTCGCATCATCATATGCTATAATAAGTGTTTGAGATGGCTTGTGATAAGCCACTCGACTCACTCCTACGCCTGAGAATCCTTCAGTTTTTGTATATCTTTCATAATGACCCGTAGATGAATTATAAGCAAACAAGCTACTAAGCGTTCCACAATACTGAGTGGTGCCATCGCTGGTAATCGTTGTTGCTCTGTTATAAGGCAAATGTGTTCGCCAAGTACCAATAGGTACATTTTGACTAGATACCCATAATGGTATTAATCCAAAAATCAACAAAAAAAATCTTTTCATCTTCGCTTATCAAACTAATAGTGTATGCAAAATACACCAACCTTTAACTGACAAATGTACAAATTATTGTCCTTCCACGGTTGGTTTTGTCGCCCTCCATCAATCATAGCCATAAATAATCGGATTGCCAGGACGGACTTCAATACTAAGTCCTTTTATATCAACATCACAAGCGTCAGGATTCCAAATATACGCTTTCAATGTGCCATTCCATGGCATGGGTTTAAAGGTAAATCTCATCGCATGCCAAAACGAACATAGTATTCCGTCTTCGCATTGCAATTTTGACTGTCGAGCTTCCCAAAATACGGTTTTTCCTGATGGCGTATGCACTGAAAATGCCATGTGCAAATTGCATGCATCTCTAGTTTCAAATATCCCATGCATATATAAAATATCTGATTTATGGATAATGAGCTCCCGAATAGGTATTTCAATGGTTGAAATGTATTCCTCTTGCGTTGTCCATATTATACTATCTGCAACAAACTCTGTCTGCCAACCTTGATGAGGTGAGAAAAATAATTTCTTTTGTACCTCGTCCTTCAGCCCTTCTTGAGTTCCATCACGCGAAAACAACCAAGTTTCTGAATTGAAATAATATTGACGATACAATAAATGTGGATATGACTCTCTGACAAACTCAAACCACTCAATAGGTATTACCTGATTTGACCAACAAAATGAAAGATATTGAGTTGGAACTTGCTTGATTTTCTTTCTGAAGCTTGTCCAATCCTCAGGCAATGCTTGAATATATTCATCAGCGTTAATGCCATCCGTGTTGCGATTGAGATAAAAACCTAAATACCCGGGCGCATTTGCTGCTACTAACTGATATATATTATTATCATATCTGCGCTTCCACTCTGTTATTCGCAAAGCTAAATCTTTAAACTCTGCCCAATGTGTTCGCTGAAAGTATTTTTTTTCAATCACCGTGCTATATAATCCCACCAACAACATCACTATAGCCGCTCCCATCTGCATATTTCTTGACAATCCCTTAATAAATGAAAACAAATAAAATAGAAGAAACGGAAATGAAAATATCACGACAGAATATTGTAATACAGGATTTCGCCATCGCGAATAATAAAATCCTATGATTATTGGCAGTATCCATAAACCAAACCAAAGTATACGACAACGCAACATTGATCTATATTCATGCTTTTTATACTTAATCCAACTCATTAGTAAAACCGCCAGCAATACAGCTATCACATACCATGACTTGTTAAATGCATAAAAAAAGTAATGATATAAAAAATCATATCGGGGTTTATCCAACCATCCCTGTGGGCCTCCCACTCCGCCTTCTGATAATTGACGGACAGTAATGTGTATATGAGGAATAAACAAAACAATCATTAACATGCCAGAAATTAAATATCCCTTTCGATTGGCTGACCCCATAAAAAACAAACCGGCTACCCCTAACAATATCACCATCAGGAAGCTGAAATAATGTGTGTACATTGCTAATACAGAACTCATCAAAAAATATAGCCAATCAATCAAACCTAATTTTCGATCTTTCTCCAGCATACACCTGCTCCACGCATCATAAGCCATGAGTGTAAATAATAAACCAAACGCATACGGGCGAGCAAGCTGACTATAGATAATAAAGTACTGCATACAAGCCATGGTAACTGAGGTTAGCAAGGCAGCCCCTTCTCCGACTTGTTTTAAAGCTATACGATAGGCAAAAAATACAGAAAATACACCAGCCAAAACGAAAGGTAATCTTATCATCAAGGGGTCTTGGGGGAAAATCTGAAGCCATAAATACAAGAAGGTCTGCACAAATGCCGGATGCCCATCTACCATCACACCCTTCTGCCAAAGCTCCGCTATAGAAGATGCCTCTAGCCGAAACAAAGCACTAAGCTCATCATTCGACATACTTAGTTCGCCTACATTCCATATGCGTAAAAGCATTGCCACGATTATAATAAGCAATGGCAACATCCATGAAATGATTACGTCTGTTTTTTGTTTCACTCCATAAAAATACAGATGTATGTCAAATCTGAAAGCATATCATTGAATAATTTATATTATTCTTTATCCAACCGTGAATACATTTTTTGTAACTTCGAATAATAATTGCCAATCATGAAAGATTTTCTGTCAAAACTTCGGAAAGATTATTCGTTGATGGGATTATCTCAACAAGATGTTTCTCCTAATCCTTTCATACAATTCGAAAGGTGGATGGCAGAAGCTGCCAACTCAGGTATTAACGAGCCCAATGCCATGACGCTTGCAACCGTTGATGAACATCAGCGACCTCACAGCCGAATCGTATTATTGCGAAATTTTGATCAACAAGGATTGGTTTTTTATACCAATTATGAATCTGAAAAATCTCTTCATATCCAACATAACCCACATGTTTCTCTCACTTTTTTTTGGGTTGAACTCGAACGACAAGTTCGCATTGATGGATTAGCCGGCAAAATCAGCATACTTGAATCTACCGAATATTTTCAATCACGCCCTATTGAAAGTCAAATTTCTGCATGGGCTTCTCCGCAAAGTCGTGTTATTTCTTCTCGTCAAGTAATCGAAGATCAGGTAAAAACTTTTGAAAACAAATTTAAAAACCAAACTGTTATTGAAAAGCCGCCTCACTGGGGTGGGTTTAGAGTGGTTCCTACTTTGTTTGAATTTTGGCAAGGCCGGCCTTCGCGCCTTCACGACAGAATTAGATACCGGCTCACCTCTCCTAATGATTGGATGATTGAACGCCTGGCTCCCTAACATTATCCTTCTTTTGAATTCCTGAAATCACAACCCTGATATAACCCTTTCTCCATCATTTTTTTCTTTACACGATGTGAAATTTCAAAATTCTTGATTCCATTCCATTTAGGCGCAATTAATAAACGATCTGGCGACTCGCTACTGAAACGCTCAATTACAATATCCGAACGCAATCGCGCTGTAAACCGCGCCATAAAATCAATATATGCTTCCAAATCAAACAAACGAAACATTGACGGTTCTTGCTCATACTGCATTGCCATACGTGTATGCTTTACAATCTGCAACTGATGTATCTTAAGCGTCTGAATCGGCAATGCCGACAATGTATCTGCATGTCTCAACATGTCCTCTTCATTCTCTCCAGGTAAACCTATGATGATATGAGCACCCAGATCCATACCTCTGTTTTTTAATAGGGCATAAGCATCCTGTGTTTCTTCAAAAGTATGACATCGATTTACCAACTCCAACGTGCGATTAATCGTACTCTCCACTCCCAACTCTACAGATACATAACATCTTGTTGCTAAGTCAGAGAACATAGCAGCAATCTCATCCGAAATACAATCGGGCCTTGTTCCCACAACTAATCCTACCACGCCTGGATGAGTTAAGGCCTCTTCATAGGTTTGCTTAAGCAAATCAAACGACGCATATGTATTTGTATATGATTGAAAATAGGCCAAATATTTTTGTGATTGATATCGAGCTGAAAAAAATTGAATTCCTTCAGATAATTGCTGACTCACCGACTTTTGTGGCTTACAATAATCAGGACTAAATGTATGAATATTGCAATACGTACAACCTCCATAACCTCTTGTTCCATCGCGGTTCGGACAACCATAACCTGTATTTAGCGAAATCTTTTGTACTCGCTCTCCAAAAAGCTTGCGTATGTATGAAGAATAATCAGAATATAATGACTGGCTCATCGCTTCAATCTGTATTACAAAATCCAATCGGCTACATGACGACCTTTTTCTATCCTATAATATTCCGGCTCAAGACGCTCATTCCACTTACTATCTATGGCTTCATCTGGGAATCCCTTCCATTTATACAAAGCATATAATCGTTCTTTTAATGTTGTAAAATCTATGGATGTATATATTTTCAAATGAGCTTGTGATTGCACAAAGGGTAATTCCATAGCCGATATTCCTTCAACAATAATCACATCTTCACAATTATATTCATAGTTTACAGCTATAGGTTTACGCATAGGATGTGCCGCATATCCGGGCAAAACAACTTCCTCTCCAATTCGAATTTTTTCCAAATCCTGGTTTAACTTTTCCAACTGAAATACCTGATAAATATCGTGTGGATGTTTGCGACCTGATGGTGGCAATATCCAATCATCCAATCGAATACAAAATACACTCATTCCCTTTTTTTTGAAATACGATTTTGCGTAGGTTGTAAGTGTACTCTTTCCACTTCTTGTATTACCGCCAATAGCTATAATATAAGGGCGTTTATCTGCTTGCTGATATGATTTATACATTCTTACAGCGGTATCATATAAAGGATCGTCAAGTATAAAATCAATAGCTTCTCGAAGAGAGAAAAAGAAATAATCCGGGAAAATCTGTGTCTGCCTTAATCCTTTTCCGGTTGCCAAACCTACCGTATAACAACCGGCAGCGCGTCCTGCCTCAATATCACGCTCATTATCACCCAGCATCCATGATGCAGATAAATCTATACAATAATCCTTTGCCGCCTGCAACAACATGCCGGGCTTGGGTTTTCTACACTCACATTCAATTTTTAATGCTGTATTCTCTTCCGGATATCCTCTATGCGGATGATGAGGGCAATAATAAATATCATCCAACCAGGCATGGGACTTCCCAAGATCTGTTTCAAGTTTATTATGTATCTGTCTCAAATAATCCTCTGTACAGAGATTGCGAGCCACAACTGATTGATTTGTGATTACAATGGCTGCATAATCACTATCATTAATTCGCTTTACGGCTTCTGGAACATCTGGATACAAAATCAAATCATCCAAACGACGAATAAAATCAGTATCATCATTCAATACGCCATCACGATCTAAAAATATGGCCTTTTGTGTGTGCCTATAACTCCTTCTTTCTACCCTACCCGACATGATATCTTTTTCTACACGATGCAACCGTTCAGGTGTTCCCATATCTTTCAAATATTCAGTCGTATTATATCCTGCTAAATAATGTGTGCCAACGATGGAAGGAAAAATATCTCTGCCAAAATCTGCTGCACATCCTGCCGGTATGCTCTTTATCAGTTGAGGACGCATCACATACAATCCTGCATTCACCAAATTCCTGTAATACAATTCTGAGTTATGGGGTTTGGCATGAAATCGAATAATTCGTTTCTCCTTATCGAGCTCCACCAAATCACTGTCTGCCGGATGATCGTTGGGATGCAACACCAAAGTAGCATCAGCATTATGTTGTTGATGAAAATCTATTAGTCGAGACAAATCCATTTCTACCATCACATCTCCATACAACACTAAAAAATCTTCTTGCAATACATGCTCAATTGCTTTAATTCCTCCTGTCGTGCCAAGCGGCTCTGCTTCTTCATAATAGTGTATTTGCACGCCCCAAGCTTCGCCATTTCCAAAATGCGAAATGATAACATCTTTCAAATAGTTGACCATAATCCACACTTCCGTAATGTTATATCGCTTCAAAAGTGTTAGGTGATACTCTAATAGTGGTCTTCCACAAACAGGCAGCATGGGTTTGGGAATTTCTTTTGTCAAATCTCCCAATCTCGTTCCTTTTCCTCCGGCTAATATTACTGCTTTCAATCTTTTTTTCTTCGGGCTATATACAATACTTCATTTTCAGGCAATACATACCTTTTTACCAACTCAACTGGCAATTCCCAAACAAGCTTGTTCTCTTCCACCTCAAATCCTGCTTGTTTGAGCCGGTCGGCATAGTCGCGACCATACAACCTAAAATGATCGCGCTGCAAAAATCGTCGTTCACGCTCTGACGGATCCGTAATGCTGATATCTTCATCTGTTATATCCATATCATAGCGCATAGGCACTTGAAGTATCGCCCAACCGCCCGGCTTCATTACTCTGTATATTTCACGCATGGCGTGTACATCATCAGGTATATGCTCCAACACATGATTGCAAATCACTACATCATAAGTTCGATCGGCAAAGGGCATTGCATTAATGTCCATCTTCACATCCGCCCAAGGCGATTCCAAATCTCCTGTCGTATAATGCAGATTTCTCATTCTCCTAAAGCGCTTGATGAAACAATACTCCGGCGCTATATGCAATACCTTATAATGTGAGGTAAAAAAATCAGTTCTATCACGCAAATACAGCCATATCAACCTATGTCGCTCCAACGACATCGAATCAGGTGCCAATGCATTACTCCTTGAATGCATTCTCCCATACGGCAACATCTTTCGGTAAGTAATGCCCGTTATCGGATCCTCATAAACATTCCCTCTATAAAATAATCCAACAATGCGAAGCACTGCATGACTCACCCTATGCAAATATCGCCGAGGTATCAGTCGAGTGGCTATACTTATCAAAAACTTCATGCCACAAAGTAACTAAAAAATTACGCTTACTCTCTGTTTCTTTTATTTTGTGCTTTGGGCGGCATTTCCCGCTTTCCTCTGCAAGTCCTCATGCCGGCAGCCGCATCGTACTGTCGTGGCAATGGTCTTTCTTTAAAGCCCCTGCCACGTCAACGCTGACAGGCCGCCGCCATTCCGGGCTTTCCGCTGCAATCGGGGCCGCATCCCGCCCGGTAATCCTATACGCTTTCTGAACTCTCTACAAATGATGTTATCAATGATAGACACTTCTCTTTCTCTTCAATGTATCCCATATGCCCCGACATTTCCAACACATCACAATCAGCATCAACATCCAGCGCCTGCGCAATCAACTCCGATGCTATAAAAAGAGGATCATGACGACCAATCATATATCGCAGCTTAAATTTCCTATTCTTAAGCATATCTATCATTGATGGCCTATCACGCATTCCCTCCAACGATCTTATTATGGTTTCGGCTGTGATATACTCACCAGCATTTCGACGTATGTATTCTATTTCGCCGGCAAATCGTTCACGATTTGCCTCATAAAAAAGATTCCGATAAAACTCGTTTAAAAGTATCGTATAATCTTGTCGAACTACTTCAATCGTTCGATTCCGATTCTGCTTCTTTTGTTCATTATCATCAACAGCTGTCGAGTGCATTAGCAACAACGATTTTATACGGTCTGGATATTTATCTGCTAATTGCAACGCAACATATCCTCCCATCGAGTGTGCAATAATATGTGCATTCGTAATAGATAGTTTTGCTAAAATATGATTCACGGCTTCTGCCATCTTGGGCATACTGAAATCAAACGCATCATCTGCACTCGATATGCCATAACCGGGCAAATCTATCAATATATGCTTGGCCGGCTTTTGATACATCCGTATCAAAGGATGAAAAATATTCAGATTCTCTAAAAAACCGTGCAACCATAGCACCGGTGTCCCTTCACCCGATTGTTGAACATGAAGATGGCCGTATGGTGTTTCGTGGATTGACATTTGTATCATATAACAAATGTAATGAAATGTATAGATTTGCCTAAATTACTTCCTGTGAATTTTTTGGCGCATGCATATTTAGCCGGACAAAATCCTGAGTTTATTACAGGTAATCTGATTGCGGATTCTATCAACCTCTCTGCTTTCAATCGAATGCCTCCTTCTATTCAAGCAGGTATTCAACATCATCGAATGGTTGATCTATTTACTGACTCTCACCCTGTTGTTGCTTCATGTCGTGCTGTCTTCTTTCCTCAAATTCGACACTATGCAGCTGTAATTGTTGATGTGCTATTCGATCATTTTCTTGCTCAACATTGGCTGCAGTTTCATACTCAACCTCTTCATCTTTACGAAAATTATATTTATCAAATCCTCGATCAACATGCTGATTTTTTTACTGACAAGTTCTCATTCATGTATTCTCGTATGAAAGCTCATCGCTGGCTATCTAACTACCAATATCCCGACTACATAAGGAAAACCATTTATAACCTCAACCACCGAACTCCCCTATTTACACACGCTGATAGCACAATCATTCTTTTCAATCAGCATTATCCCGAACTCGAAAAATATTTCTTTTTATTCTTTCCTCAACTTTCTGAGAAATATAAAATGAATTCTTAAAGAATACTCTCAGCATCTCTAAAAATGAAAGAAGCAGCATCAATGATACTGCTTCTTTTATTTCGTTATAGATAATATTTTATCTTATCAAGTTCACATGTCCATAATACTCAAATACCTCACCCAAATTCGTCAGCACATTCAACTTGTAAGCATACACCTGTCTCTTATACACATCTGACGCTGCCGACGACGGA
>JACSSC010000012.1 GCA_014879445.1 Candidatus Competibacteraceae bacterium | reverse complement strand
ACCTACGGCAACCGATAACTGCTCAGGTTCAATTACGGCCACAACAAGCGATCCGACAAGCTATACAGTACCCGGCTCATATACAGTAACCTGGACCTATGATGATGGTAATGGAAATACCGTTACGCAAACACAAACAGCGTTTGTTGGAGATAATGACGCCCCCGTACCTGATATAGCATCCTTGTCAAATATTATTGGTTGTGCTGTTACCATTTCAACATATCCAACAGCAACTGATAACTGTGATGGTACGATTACAGCAACAACGACAGATCCAACTTCATATACAGCTATAGGTACTTATACAGTAACTTGGGAATATGAAGATGCCGCAGGTAATACGGCTACTCAAACTCAAGTTGTAGAGGTTATTGATTGCAGTGGCCTTGATTCTGATTCAGACGATATCAGTATTTCTGTATATCCTAATCCCAACCAAGGTCAATTTACATTGTCTTTGAGTGAGATGCCTCGCGGATCAGTTTCCATAAGATTGATTACTACGCTTGGTCAAGTGGTGTACACCCAAAACCTGATGGCATCAATTCAGACATTCGATTTCAGCCATTTATCTGCAGCTACATATTATTTGCAGATATTAACCGAGGAGGGAATCATAACTCGTCAGGTTATCATTAACCAACGTCATTAGTATAAATAGTGAATGAAATCAAAGGGAGCTTCGGCTCCCTTTTTTTTTCTGATTGCCAGCCATGTGTTTTTTAATATGTGGCAAGGAATCAATCTAATTACTTCTTCCTAATATCTACTCCCTAATCACCTGAATAAACCCCTTTTTGAGTGGGGCGTGGGGCATGGTTAATACATAAAAGTAGGTACAATCGGTAACTTTTTAACCTTGTATGGTTTCGCCACTCCAGTTGTTGGTGTAATTTTCGCTTTCATACACCAAACGCCCCCACGGTTGCATATTCGCAAGTGCATGGGTGTTGCCGGCACAGGTACTATGCCGGCATCGTTCAATCTATCTCCGTTAGGACTGATAATGTTGGGTTAGGGTAATTCCTCGACTTCAGAAAGTGATACATTGTCAATATTATAATAAGTACTCGGTGGGGGCCATAACTGTTCCTGAGGAACTAACCGAATATTATCTGAATGTAAATCATCAAAAAAATTACCTATTTGTAAATAAAGATTGGCTAAAATTATTTAATGGGATTAGGGCAGAAATAAATAATAAAAAGGAAATAGGGAAGAGAAAGCAATCAACAAATGTTGGTATTTTACCCCTGAAGAATATAGATAGTATATTTATAAGGCATGAGTTAATTGAAAGCTAAGATATAAAATGAAAAGACCAAAAATATGTGTAGGATGCAATGATTTGAGATGATTATAAAGAAAGGGGCAAGAGCCCCTTTCTTTTGAAAATCAAGATATCATGATTGTTTTAGAAATTGCCTTAGAACATAATTTAATATGCCACCGTTTTTGAAATATTCAATTTCAATTTGAGAGTCAAGGCGCGATTTTGTATTAAACAGGGTCACTTTTCCGTCTTTTCCAACGGCTTTTACCTGTATTATTTGCTGAGGGATTAATCCTTCTTCAATGCCGGTTATGGTAAATGATTCATGTCCGGTTAGTCCTAATTTTTCTGCATTTTGATCATCACTATATAATAAGGGAAGAATACCCATTCCAACCAAATTACTGCGATGAATCCGTTCAAATGATTCAGCAATAACGGCTTTAACGCCTAAGAGATTAGGTCCTTTGGCTGCCCAGTCGCGACTGGATCCGTTTCCGTATTCTTTTCCACCCAAAATAATGGTAGGGATTTGATGTTGATTATAGTATTCGGCAGCTTCGAACACGGTAGTTTCTTCGCCGGATACATGATTGATTGTAAACCCACCTTCTTTTGAGGCCAGCTTGTTTTTAATACGAACATTAGCAAAAGTACCTCTCATCATTACTTCATGATTGCCTCGTCGGGCACCATAGCTATTAAATTCTGCTTTTGTTACGCCTTTTTCAATCAAATATTTTCCGGCAGGCGAGGTATCTTTAAATGAACCAGCCGGTGAGATATGATCAGTTGTTATAGAATCACCCAATACCAATAATGTTTTGGCATCAATGATATTTTTTGGTGCTGACACCTGCTCTGAGATATTTTGGAAAAATGGTGCTTCTTTAACATATGTTGAAATGGGGTCCCATTCGAAGAGTTGACCTGTTGGTGCATTCAGGGCTTGCCATGCTTCGTCGCCATCAAAAGCAGTTGCATAGTTGGATGCGTAATCTTTAGGGTCGAGTGCCGAATTTAATGCATTGGCTATCTCTTGGTCATCGGGCCAAATATCTTTCATATATACCGGCTCGCTGTTTTTGTCATACCCTATCGGTTCGTTATATATGTCTATGTCTGTCCGTCCGGCAATGGCATATACTACAACTAACATGGGCGAAGCCAGGAAATTCATTTTTACATTAGGATGAACACGTGCTTCAAAATTGCGATTTCCGCTTAATACGGATGCAACAGCAAGGTCGGCTTCGGTAATTGCTTTGTCAATATGGGGTGGCAGGGCACCTGAATTACCGATGCATGTTGTACAACCATAACCAACAGTATGAAACTTCAAAGCATCCAGATATTGCGTCAGTCCGGCTTTTTCAAGATATTTTGTAACCACTCTTGAGCCGGGAGCTAATGAGGTTTTTACCCATGGTTTGATATCCAAACCACGCTCAACAGCTTTCTTAGCTACCAGTCCGGCACCCAACATGACGGAAGGATTTGATGTATTTGTACAAGAGGTAATAGCAGCAATAACGACAGCTCCATCGCTGAGTTGATATTGCTCGGCGCCTTGGGTAATTTTAACTGTTTTCATTTTGCCCTGCACCTCGGTTGTCCATCGTTCATCTATAGGCACGAATTCGCGCTGATATTGTTCGGCTAAAACTTTTCGTACAGTTTTGTCTAAATCTTTTAGCACAATACGGTCTTGTGGGCGTTTAGGACCTGAAACAGCCGGTTCAACAGTGCTTAAGTCGAGTTCTACAACTGTGCTGTATTGAATGGCCGATTCGTTTTCGCGCCATAGCATGTTTTCTTTGCAATAAGCTTCTACGGTTTGCACAACTTTTTCATCACGTGCCGTACGACACAAAAATTCAATGGTTTGATCATCTACCGGGAAATATGTGATGGTACAACCGAATTCGGGACTCATGTTGCTGATGGTAGCACGGTCGGTTACAGCAAGGTTATTCAGCCCGTCGCCAAATACTTCCACAAATTTGCCCACTACGCCATGTTTGCGAAGCAGTTGTGTAACAGCCAACACTAAGTCGGTAGCTGTTGCGCCATGAGGCAGTTTGCCTGTGAGTTTGAGACCTACTACTTCAGGCATAATGAAATATGAGGGTTGTCCAAGCATAGCGGCCTCGGCTTCAATACCTCCAACTCCCCAAGCAACAACCCCAATACCATTTACCATAGGTGTATGACTGTCGGTACCAAAGCACGAATCAGGGAAAGCTACTCCATTGCGAACCAAAACGACTTTGCTCAGGTACTCAAGATTGACCTGATGACAGATGCCCATGCCGGGAGGAACCGCCGAAAAATTATTGAAGGCCTTTTGTGCCCATTTCAACAACATATATCTTTCGGCATTGTTTTTATATTCAAGATTCACATTCTTTTCCAAAGCCAGATTAGTTCCGAAATACTCAACCTGCACAGAGTGGTCAATAACTAAATCAACAGGAATTAGCGGATTAATTTTACTTACATCTTTTCCTTTGCGTGCAGCTTCGGCACGAAGAGAAGCCAAATCAACCACGCAGGGAACACCAGTAAAATCCTGCAAAAGTACGCGTGCAGGCATGAAAGGAATGTCTTTATCGCTTGCTTGTTTGGCCGACCAACCTAAAACAGTTCGCACGTTTTCTTCAGTAACACGAAGTCCATCATAATTACGTAAGGCATTTTCAACCAATACACGAATTGAAAACGGCATGGATGAAATCGGAAAACCCTGTTTCTCCAATTCTTTTAAACTGTAAAAGTTAACATCGCCATTGGGCGTTTTGAGTGTCTTGAGGCAAGTAAATAAATCCTGATTCATTGTTGTATGGAATTGAAAATAACTGAAATGATATTACGGGTGCAAAAATATTAAAATACGCGGAGGGGGATACAAACGATGGTCATTTTCTACAACTAACTTAAAAACTATCTGATAATCAATATTTTAAATATTTTTCATTCTGTGATACATCCATAAATTATGGAATGCGAAGGGCTTGTCTCATGCCGATTTTACCTATCTTTGCCCTCTGATAAAAAAGCAGCATTATGTTTGAAAGTTTGTCCGATAAGTTTGATAAAGCATTTAAGGTTCTCAAAGGGCAGGGGAAAATTACAGAGATTAATGTGGCCGAAAGCTTAAAAGAAGTAAGGCGAGCATTGTTGGATGCTGACGTAAACTTTAAAATAGCCAAACAGTTTACTGAAACGGTAAAAGAAAAGGCATTAGGACGAGAAGTTTTGACATCGGTATCGCCAGGTCAGCTCATGATTAAGATTGTACATGAAGAGCTGACTTCCTTGATGGGAGGAGAGAATATAGAATTATCTCTCAAAGGAAGCCCGTCGGTTATATTAATGGCGGGTTTGCAAGGTTCAGGAAAAACTACGCATACAGGCAAGTTGGCGACTTTTCTAAAAAACAAAAAAGGCAAAAGCGTGATGCTCGTTGCTGCTGACGTGTACAGACCAGCTGCGATTGATCAGTTGCATGTGCTGGGAGAGCAAGTGGGATGTGTAGTATATTCGGAAAGGGAAAATAATAATCCGGTTCAGATTGCGCAAAATGCCATACGAGAAGCAAAGCAAAAAGGGTTTCAGGTTGTCATTATTGATACCGCCGGACGTTTGGCTGTGGATGAAGAAATGATGACAGAAATATCCAACATCAAGCAAGCTGTTAAGCCGGATGCCATCTTGTTTGTGGTGGATGCCATGACAGGACAGGATGCTGTAAATACGGCCAAGTCGTTCAACGACAAACTTGATTTTACTGGAGTTATTCTTACCAAGTTGGATGGAGATACACGAGGAGGAGCAGCGCTTACTATTAAGGCCGTTGTAAATAAGCCGGTGTTGTTTGTTGGAACAGGTGAGAAGATGGAAGCGCTGGATGTGTTTTATCCGCAACGTATGGCTGACCGTATTTTGGGGATGGGTGATATTGTTTCGTTGGTTGAAAAGGCGCAAGAGCAGTTCGACGCAGAACAGGCACGCAAACTTCAGAAAAAGATTGCCAAAAATCAATTCGACTTTGATGATTTTCTTTCCCAGATTCAGCAAATTAAAAAGATGGGCAACATCAAAGACCTAATGGGTATGATACCCGGTATGGGAAAAATGATGAAGGGGTTGGATATTGATGATGATGCATTCAAGGGAATTGAAGCTATTATTCATTCGATGACACCGCAAGAACGAGCCAATCCAACTCTTTTGAATGGTAGCAGACGCCAACGTATTGCTCAGGGTAGCGGAACATCCATACAAGAAGTTAATAAGTTGGTAAAGCAGTTTGATGATATGCGTAAAATGATGAAGATGATGAGCAATAAGCAAAATATGAAAAGTGTGATGCGAAATATGCCCGGAATGAACTAACTTAAATAATTGTATATGGAGTTAATTGATGGTAAAAGCGTATCAGAGGAGTTGAAAAAGAATATTCAGCAAGAAGTATCTAATTGGATTGCTTCAGGCGGAAAAAAACCTCATCTCTGCGCCATTTTGGTAGGTGACGATGGCGCTAGCCATACATATGTGGCCGCCAAAATTAAAGATTGCGAAGCCATTGGGTTTACTTCATCGCTTTTTCGCTTTGATTCGCAGGTTACGGAAGAGAAACTTTTAAGCACTATTATTGAAATCAATCAAAATCCGGATATTGATGGGTTGATTGTTCAATTGCCATTGCCTGGTCATATATCTGTTGATCGGGTTACCCAAACCATAGCCCCCGAAAAGGATGTGGATGGTTTCCATCCGCAAAATGTTGGTCGTTTGTCAATTGGTTTGCCAACCTACGTGTCGGCTACACCATTTGGCATTATTAAGCTTATGGAATATTATGGGATTGAAACAGCAGGTAAGCATTGTGTAGTGCTGGGAAGAAGTAATATTGTAGGCACGCCGGCCAGCATTTTAATGTCACGAAATGCATATCCCGGTAATGCCACCGTTACCATCTGTCATAGCAAAACCAAAGATTTAGAAAAATATACTCTTCAAGCAGATATTATTATTGCTGCTATCGGTATCCCTGAGTTTTTGAAAGCCCATATGGTAAAGCCGGGCACAGTGGTTATTGATGTTGGCATTACCCGCATTGAGGACTCATCCAAAAAAGCAGGATTTCGTTTAGTAGGCGATGTGGATTTTGCAGCAGTAGCACCTCTTTGCTCATACATTACACCGGTGCCAGGCGGGGTGGGTCCTATGACACGTATTGGTCTTTTGACAAACACACTAAAATCGGCCCGAAAGGAAATTTACACTACCAACTGATATGAAATACATGAAAGTTATTTATTTTTAGCAGCAATTATATGCCAACCAATATAAAGCAAGGAATAGTTATGATACGAAATGCAATGTTCTTTTTAGGATTTGTAACGCTGTTTGCGCTACAGGTTAATGCACAAAAAATGACAGCAGGCGATCGCCTTAAAATGATGACTGCCATGGAGCAGATTGAGAAAGGAAATCTCGAAGATGCTTACCGATTATACAGAGAAGTGCATCGCAATGTGCCAGATAATGGCGAGGTAAATTATCAATGCGGAAAAACGGCTTTTGAATTAAGTAAGTTTACAGAAGCACATATTTATCTCACCAAAGCTGTAGCACTGAAACCTAAGACAGGGAAAGATGCTCAAATGTGGCTCGGAAGAGCCGAACATCGCCTCGGTATGTTGGATGAATCAGCAACGTCTTTAGCAGCTTATAAATCCAAACTCAAAGGGAAAACGGCTTCTTCGCATATTGTAAATGAATATATCTATCAGGTAGATTTAGCCAAAAAATTATTGGCCAATCCGGTGAAAGCTACCGTTAGCAATATGGGTGTCGCCATTAATTCCGAATATCCAGAAAGCAATCCATCCATTACAGCTGATGGCAATACTTTTATTTTTACTACGGCAAGACCTGAAAATGTGGGAGGGAAAATGGATCCGGCTTTTAAAATTTATTATCAGGATATCTGGATTTCTTCACTCGATTCGGCTACAGGTAAATGGACAGAGGCAGAGCGGCTTTCAGGCGAGTTAAATACGCCTGATCATGATGCTAATTTAAGTATATCTTCAGATGGAAACGTAATTTTTGTATATCGCAGCGTTCGTGGAGGAGATATCTATTACTCTAAAAAGAAGAAAAATGGAGAATGGCGTGAACCCGAACCTGTAGGAGGAAAGGTTAATACTACTTATTTTGAAACGGGTGCTTGCATGACATCCGATAAAAAACATCTTTATTTCATCAGCGAGCGTCCGGGCAAGGGAAAGGGCAATGGTGATATTTGGGTAGCTAAAAAAACCGGAAGTTTTGAATATGGTGAACCTACTAATATATCAGAAGTGAATACCATTGATGATGAAAGCTCTGTTTTTCTTCATCCCAACGGGAAAACCATGTATTTTAGCTCTAATAGCAAAGAATCTATGGGTGGATATGATATTTTCAAATCCGACTGGGTGGATGGAAAATGGACAAAACCTATCAATCTGGGTTATCCAATTAACACCTTAGGCGAAGAAAAACAATTTACGATTTCTGCCGACGGGCTTACTGGATATATCACCACACAGCGTGATGATAGCCATGGAGGATATGATATTTATGAGGTGGACTTATCTGAATACGAAATTCCAAATCTCGAACAATATCAATATGCAAGTAAATCTATATCTGTAGGCAATGCAGTTGCTATTCTTAAAGGTCGCGTTATTGATAAAAGGGATGGAGAAGCCCTTGAGGTAATGGTTCGTATCGAAAATGAAAATGGAAAAGTAATTGAAGAACTGCAAACCAATGAAAACGGAGAATATTTTGTGACTTTACCGGGTGGTGCTAAATATAGAATCGTAATTAAAGCAAAGGATTATAAGCCGATTGAAGAGGTTATTCAAATTCCTCAACTTTCAGGTAAGGCAGAAGTCATCAACCGTTCTTTTTTGTTGGAGGATGACTAACCCAATCAGCCCGAATGTTCGCGTCCGGGTTGCCAAAAGAGCTCAGCTTTCAGGTCACCGACAACCTGTTTATGCCCTTTGCAAAGGCCCTGATCATGATATGTTCTACTCCGCTGGTGGCGATAAGTGGATAGCTGCATGGCATTTGTCTCAGCCCGATTCGGCCATAGCTGTTGCACAGGCCGTATCATCAGTATATTCGCTTTGTTTTATTCCAGATAGAAAATGGTTGGCGGTTGGCGAATCGTCAGGTGCTATAACCCTGATTGACCTTAATGCATCAAAACCTATCAAGCGAATTGATTTTCATAAATCGGGCGTCTTCTCAATGCATTGGAACGAAAAGGCACAACGATTATACGCTACTACCAGCAACGGCGAATTCTCGGCCTGGGATTTGGATAATCAACAACCAATCTTTTATAAAAAAATGGCGGATCAAAAAATAAGAGGAATGGAGATTGATATCATTTCCAATCTATTGTTTTTAGCAGTAGCTGATGGATTTGTATATGTATTAAATGCTGACAGTTTTTCTGTTATTCATCAGTTTCAGGCACACCCTTGGGCTGTTAATGTGGTTCGTTTGGATACATCTTCACATACGTTGATTTCAGCTTCACGTGATGCACACATACGACGTTGGGATATTAAAAATAATTTTTCTTTGATGCAGTCCGTGCCGGCTCATAACTATGCTATTTATCAACTCTGCTTTTCCCCTGATAATAAAATGCTTGCCTCTGCAAGCAGAGATAAAACCATTAAAATTTGGGACCCGAATACCTTACAACCATTAACTCGTATCAATTTTGCGTATTCCCAAAGTCATAACCGTTCTGTCAATAATCTCTTATGGCACGAATTTGAAAACTTGCTTATATCTTGCGGCGATGATCATCAAATTATGGTTTGGGAAGTTCAAATGGATACGTAATGTCTTTTGCATACTACTTTGTATTTTTATATGATTATTTAATCTTTTAATTTTTTGATAATGAGTTTGGAAAATATTATTAATGATGACATAAAGAAGGCCATGCTTGACAAAGATAGCCAACGACTGAATGCCTTGCGTGCTGTAAAGTCAGCAATTCTCTTGGCCAAAACGGAAAAAGGAGGCAATGATGGGCTTACGTCTGATGCCGAAATTCAAATATTGCAAAAGCTGGTTAAGCAACGTAGAGATTCATATGATATTTATGTATCACAACAACGTCAGGATTTAGCTGAAGAAGAAAAATTACAGATTGATGTCATATCTTCTTATTTACCAGCGCAGCTTTCTGATGAGGAATTGATGCAAGCAGTAAAAGAAGTGGTGGCGGAGTTGGGTGCAACAGGACCTGCCGACATGGGGAAAGTGATGGGCATAGCTTCTAAAAGATTATCTGGAAAAGCCGAAGGAAAAAGAATCTCTGCGGCGGTTAAATCCTTACTAAGCGCCTAAGGATTCAGCCGATCAGGATTTTGCTTGATAAATGAACTCCAAGAATTGTTTGATTTCTTGGTAGGTTTATTCGCTGAGTTATTTTGTTGAAAAAAATGACACAATGCAACAGCTAATGCATCTGTAGCATCAAAGTGTTTTTCGTTATGCGTAAAGCACAATATGCGTTGTAGCATAGATGACACTTGCTCTTTGCTGCTACTTCCTCTACCTGTAATGGACTGTTTTATCTTACGCGGAGCATATTCATGAACACTAATTTTTTGATGTATAGCCGCTGCAATGGCTATGCCTTGAGCCCTGCCGAGTTTTAGCATTGATTGTATATTCTTTCCATAAAATGGAGCTTCAATAGCAACATCGGTTATGCTATATTGCTGAATGATGTTTATGGTTTCGTGATAGATTAAGCCGAGCTTTTCCAATCCCTCTGTTCGGTTTTTGTTCAGATGCTTCGCCTCCATTAAGATATATTTCGGCTGATTATTGATGATTTCAATAATTCCAAACCCCATTATATTCGTGCCTGGGTCTATGCCTAATATGATTCGTTGATTTCCCAATTATTACAGTAATTTTATACCGCGCTCTGCAAAGGTCGTAAAAAAAATCAAGTCCTTCTTTTATGCATCAAATCAGAAATAGATATGCACGTATAGTAATCAGTTTGATAAAATGGGCTGTGTTGACTTTGGGCATGGGCTATATTCTCTATCAATGGTTCCGTTTCGATTCGTCTGAAATGAAAATATGGCATATTGATTTGGTGGGATATTTGCCCATTGTTTTCTTTCTTATGCTGTTAAATTGGGGCTTGGAATCTATAAAATGGAAAATTCTATTGCATCCTTTCTTCGATTTATCGTTGACCAAATCTTTGATTGGAGTATTGTCGGGTGTAAGTGTAGCTATTTTTACTCCGGCACGTATTGGCGAGTTTGCAGGAAAAATCATTCATCTTCCCGAAGGACTTCGCATCAAGGGTTTTATGGCATCTGTGGCAGGTAACTTGGCGCAATGGTCTATAACGCTTATTATGGGAATCGCTTCAGTACCTTATCTGTTGTTTCGGTTCTCTTCTTTTATTTCTGATTATCCTGCTTACTTTTTTTATCTAGTCAGCTTTGTATGTTTGCTGGCTTGGCTTTCGGTTTTTGTAATTCTTTTGCAACTTCCACGCATTGGGAAAGCGCTTACTTTATGGAAATTCCTTAGACGATGGCGTGCAGATATCTCAGTTTGGAAGTCATACTCTGTCTCAACCATACTTTGGATATTATTGATTAGTTTTATTAGATACCTCGTATTTTCTTTTCAATACTACTTGTTGTTTATGGCGTTTTCTATTCAAATATCTTGGCTGGATTTTCAAATGTTGATGGCAACGGTTTTTTTTATCTCAGCTTTTATTCCAACTTTTTCTGTAAGTGAAGTCATCACAAGAGGGTCGGTTCTTGTTTGGATTTTTCAACTTTCTCATTCACCTGCGCCGGCGGTTGTTACTGTTTCTTTTCTTATTTGGGTGATGAATTTGGCAATTCCTGCTTTGGTAGGATATTATTTTATTGCAAGAGCTTCTGTAATCAATCAATCTGATGCATGATGTGGACAATGATAGCTCTTATTTATGGATTACTATATCTACTTTTTGTGGCATTTCTTATCTTGGGATGGCAGCGTATGCTGCGAAGACAAGTTGTGCCCGATACTCGGATTCCACTTCGTGTCAGCATTATTATTCCATGCCGGAATGAAGAAAAAAATATCGCATTTCTTTTACATCGTTTAACTCAAGTTGATGATTGGCAAAATCAATATGAGATTATTTGTATTAATGATCATTCCGACGATAATACATGGGATGTAATTAAATCATTCAATGGAGTGATTTGTCTTGAGTTAGAAAATGAAGAAGGGAAAAAGGCAGCCATCACTTTAGGAGTTTATCATGCATCAGGAGATATTGTCGTCGTTACAGATGCTGATTGCATTCCAGGTAAAGAATGGATTCATGGTCTTTGTGCTTCTTTTTATGATTCTCATATTTACTTTGTATGTGGATGGGTAAACATGATAAAATCATCAACTTTGCTTTCAGGCATTTTTTCTCTCGAATTTTCTACCCTTGCTGCATCTTCGGCTGCACTATGTGGAAATCATCATCCTGTATTATGTAACGGTGCCAGTATGGCATTCAGACGTTCGGCTTTTTTTCATGTTAATGGGTATGTTGATGACAGAATGGTTTCTGGAGATGATGTTTTTTTATTGCATAAAATTAAAGCAGCATATGGCAATGATTCAATAATGTATGTTGTAAGTCCTGCATATGCTGTTCATACCACTTCTCCTGATAGTTTCTCAGCATTTTGGCAGCAACGATTACGTTGGGCAGGTAAAGCAAGGGCATATATTGACTTGGATGCACGATGGTTGTCTTTTATCGTATTTGCTTTTAATGCTTTTTTATGGATTGCCCTGTTGGGATCTGTACTACAAGGGGAATGGTTGATGTTCGTTATAGCGTGGGTAATCAAAGCCATAGCTGATTTTGCATTTGTTTTTCTTTATACAGGTTATACGCAACAGCGGAAACTCTTGCGCTATATTTTACCTTTGTCGCTTGTGTATTGGATTTATGTTCCATGCGTAGCTTCTTTATCGGTTTTTTCAGGTCATATTTTATGGAAAGGCAGACGAATAAATGAATAAGGAGAGAAAAAATATCGGTTCTAAAGTGCGAATTAAAGTTCGCGACTGGGCATCAATTTGGGGCGTGAGTTGGATTTTGCTTTGTGCATTTGTATCTCTATTTGCGTATGTGATTGCTCCGGATCATTCGCCAAATGCTGATCAGCAATTTCCAGAACTTTCTTTGCAATCTCCCGGATTTAATGCCCAATTTCTTGTTACTCATGATAGCGTTTCATCTTCTGTAGGTAATCTTAGTCAATGGCTATTCGGTAAACCGGTAAAGCAAAATTGGATTGCCCTTTCTGAAGTGCAAATGAACCAATCACAACCATATGTAATTACAGCTGCATATCATGATACAATTTTTCAACCGCAGGGCATTATTCGTAATCGAACATTTTGGCTTGGAACAGATGCCTTGGGAAGAGATGTGCTTAGTCGTGTAATTATTGGAACACGAATCTCGTTTACCATCGGATTGGTGGCAGTTATTATTTCTGTTATTACCGGCGTTTTTATTGGCGCTATAGCCGGATATTTTCGGTCATTTATTGATGCTATGCTAAGCTGGTTGATGAATGTTTTTTGGAGTATTCCAACATTGTTGTTGGTGCTGATTTTTGCTATTGCAATGGGCAAAGGAACGGCAGTAGTTTTTGTTGCTGTTGGCCTAACCATGTGGGTTGATGTAGCTCGAATTGTGAGAGGGCAAATGTTGAGTTTGCGTGAAAAAGAATTTGCCGAAGCTGGTCGAGCATTAGGTTTTACACATCTGCGGATATTATTTGTTCATCTTTTGCCCAATACCTTTCCTTCGGTTTTGGTTATAGCGGCATCAAATTTTGCTTCAGCTATTTTAGTTGAATCAGGATTGAGTTTTTTGGGATTTGGCGTTCAGCCACCAGTACCCGCTTGGGGAAGTATGATTGAATCGCACAAAAATTATTTAATTACGGGAATGCCGTGGCTTACTTTGTTACCTGGTATTTGCATCATGCTTATGGTGCTGGCATTTACTTTTGCTGGAAATGGTTTAAAGAATCGTTTGAAAGGAAAATAAAACTCTCAAAAAATGTAATTAGCCGTTCTCGGCCATTACTCCCTGAACACCGGGTACCATCTTGCATAATAGTTGCTCGATGCCAGCTTTAAGGGTAAATGTGGATGAAGGACATCCGCTGCATGAACCTTTCAAGACCAAATGTACTATCCCGTTTTCAAATTGCTTAAATGCAATTTCTCCACCATCTTGTTCAACTGCCGGACGTATATATTCATCAAGTATCTCAATAATTTTTGATTCCGTTTCTCCTAAGGGCTGTTTATTTTCAATGACTATTTCTTCTTTTTCTGGAAGTCGTGAGAATGGACTTTCACCTGATTCAAGAAATACACGAATGGATTCTCGAATCTGAGGCATGATTTCAACCCATTCATATTCATTGTGGCGAGTAACTGTAATAAAGTTACGTGTAATATATAGTGATGAAACAAAGGGGTGGGAAAACAATGTCACGGCAATCGGCGAATCAGATGCCTCGCCGACATTAAGATACTCTACACTACGATCGGGTAGCAGTCCTCGATTTACTACAAATTTTAGTGTTAACGGATTGGGTGTTGATTCGGCATAAACAAATACAGGTGATGGAGTATTCATAGGACTATTATTCTTTGCAAAGTAAACCAAAAATTGTGAAAAAAGTTTAGGTTAAAGGGATGACTTTTCTGAACTATTCATAGATTGTGCTATAAACCATGTATTAAAAAGCATAAAAAATACCAATCCTGATTGTCGTGAAAGCATATTTTCTCCAAGCAGGCAAATGATAAATAGCATTACAAAGCTGATATGTAGCATATTCTTGTCGCGTATCCCAATGTAAAATGAAAGCCCTAAAATGCCAAATAATATTAGCCATCCTAATAAGCCAAACGATATGAGAAAATCGAAGTATTGATTATGTGTATTGAATTGGTGTAAGCGAAAAACAGGTGATTCGCCAAAACAGTCGGATAATTCTTTTTTCATGATGGCGGTTGTTGTACCTACTAGGTAATGTTTTTGCGCTGATTTATAACTGCATGTATAAATAACTGCTCGAACACTTAATGAATTGTCTTGTACTGTATCTTGCTTGAATGAAATAAATTCACCCCATCTTGGATTAAGCAAAGTCATACCAATAATGGAAGAAATGATAAGTATTGATGTTAGAATCCATTTCCAACTAATATGATGACGAATAAATCTGATAATAAGTAATAATCCACATGTAATAGTCAATGCAATCCAAACCAAACGGGCAGAAAGAAAGAACATAAAAACGATGAGGAGGCAAATTAAGATGAAATGAAGAGGGTGTTTTTTCTGAACAGTATGTAGCCGATTAAATAGAATTATAATAGAAAATGCACACATTACAGAAAGATATGAAGGATGAATACGTAGTAAACGATTCATGTTTTCACGGTAAATTGAGAAAAAATCATTTGGGATGTTGGGGTATAATTCAAATCCATTGATAATAAAATATACGCATGATAGTATGGCAATGCCTACAATACTGAAAACAAAGATGAGTTGCAATTGATCTGCATTTTTACCTTCAGGTATAAATTTGCTGAATAAAATTATGAGCGGAAATATCCAGTAGCTATTTGATTTTTCTACCGAGAACCAGTCATTAGAGTCATTCGAAATAAGCGCTTGTATCAAGTATAAAAAAAAAGGAGAAGAGAGTATAAGAAAATAAAAGAAGCGATGATGTGAAAATAATTTTTTATCAAATGTAGCTAGTCCTATAATTCCCCAAACGATGATAACATAAGACACCCATTGCTGTGGGATAAGCGGGATGCACATAAGAAGCAACCAACAAATGTTAAATATTTTTTTTACATTGAGCATGTCAGTCCCGCATGTGAGAATAAATAATCAGAAATTTCTTTTCTAAATCGTAATTGAGAAAATGGTGCAACAGTTTGACTGATTTTTTGAGGTTGAAAAATCTCGGCATCATTTTCAAAACGATATATGGCATCCACAATACTTTTTACAGTTTGATGCTGAAAAAATTGCCCACTTATTCCATCTTTTACGGTTTCAAGGAGCCCCCCTTTGTTGTATCCGATAACGGGTGTTCCACAAGCCATTGCCTCAACAGGTGTGATACCAAAATCTTCTTCAGCAGCAAAGATAAAGGCGCGTGCTCTTTGCAAGTAATAGCGCAACACTTCGCTTGTGTCGTATTGTATCATTTCAATATTAGAAGACAAATTTTTTCGAATTTGTTGCCAACAACTTCCATTTCCAATAATGATAAGTCGCTTATCAGGCAAGGCGGCAAATGCTTCGGCTATCAATCCTACTTTTTTGTATGGAACAAGCCGTGATGCTGTAACAAAAAAATCTTCTTTTTTTTCATAACTTGAAAAGAAAGAAGTGTTTACAGGCGGATAAATCACTGTAGATTCCTTTTCATAATGCTGTTTGATACGCTTGCTGATATGTTTAGAATTGGCAATAAAGAAATCTACGTTTGCTGCTGTTTCATAATCCCATTTTCTAAGTTTCTTCACCATCGGTTTTACAAGCAATCGCTTCAATCCGCTGTTAACTCCATGATCAATCATGTATTGTTTGCGCAAATCCCAAATGTAGCGCATGGGTGTGTGGCAGTATGAAATATGCATTTGACCAGGATATTTTCTTACACCTTTTGCCACCGAATGGGAGGAAGAAATAATTAGGTCGAAGTCGGATGTGTTTAGTGAGCGAATGGCTTTGGGGAAAAGTGGTAGATAATATTTATAATTGCGATGTATGCCCGGTATGGTTTGCAGAAATGATGTTTGAGTTTTTTTCCCAAATAAAAAATTCAATCTGTCTTCATCAGATAAAAAATCCATTAATGTGAAAAGCGTGGTATCATGATTTCGCAACAAGTACAATAATTCCTTTAGCACCTTTTCAGAACCTCCAGGCGTAATTAGCCAATCATGTATAATTGCTATGCGCATAATGGTTCGATAAAAATACAGTAAATGTTTATTGTTTTGAAAAAAAATCTACTCTTATAAGGCATGAATAAGCTTCATTAATTTTGGACCTTGTTTTTCGATGGTATAATCAGGGAAATAATTATTGGATGCAGTCGGCGAAGTGTTGATGAGTGCAGATAAGGTATGCGCATCGCCTGGCTTAAAATATTGTATGCTGTTTTTATACAATTCACGGTGCACTGGAATGTCGGTAGCTATAACAGGACAACCCGCCTGAACTGCTTCTAAAACAGGGAGATTGCATCCTTCATAATAGGATCCTGAAATCAACATGGCACATGTTGCGTAGAGTGTATCTAGTTCTTCTTCGCTAATATTTTCTCTTATCTCAATCAATGGATGTTGCTGCAATGTCTGCCAAAGTTTTTTGTCAATAGAAAAGGAATCTGAAAGTGAACCCACAATAATCCATTTACGCGTGGTGTTAGATTGTATATATGCATTGTATAATGTCACGTAATCTTTACGTGGCTGAATGCTTCCTACTGATAAAATAAAATCATTTCGGGTTTTACTGGATAACTGATGGATGGTTGCAGTGTTATATATGATGTGAATGCGATTTGCATTAACACGATAATGCAACTGTAGCTCGTTGGCAGTTTGTGTACTAACAGTTATGATGGCAAGTGCTTTGCGTAAAATGCGAGGAATAAGCCATTTATAATATGCTGTAAATAATGGATGAAATGATTTGGGATGATACACAAATGCTAAATCGTGGATAGTAATAATCTGACGAGAGTATGAGAGCGGAGCCGTATTGCAAAAATTTAATAGTAGCGGTGATTGATGATTTCGTAGGGTATTTGGTAAAGAAAATTGCTCCCATGGATGGCCTTTCAGCATGCCTGTTTGTGTGACGGGAATATGATTTTTCGGGTCGGTATCAATGGGAGAAAATACCTTACATGATAGATTTTGTGAAAGGAGATAGGAAGTAAATCTACGTGCATACGTTTGTACGCCCGATATCTGTTGCCCAACAAATCTGCCATTGATGGCGGTTACCATATGAATGGGAAAACTGCTTTTCGGTTAGGAGGATAATCTGAAAAATGATTGCGGTACCAGCGGTGATGAGCAAATGCCCTGGGTACTAGATTGGCGAATGTCCATACAAAGAAAACAACACCTGGCAAACTCCAAGTAAGAATAGCAAAACCAAGCCATTCAATAATTTCTCCAAAAAGGTTCGGGCAACTGATATATTTAAACAACCAACCATGAGGTATTTTGTAGCCGGTTTCACCAGGTTTCCGCAGGTTAATTAATCGAGTGTCGGCATGCCAGTTGATGGCCATACCTGTAATAAACAATAATATACCTGCAATAAAACGAGGATCATATACCCAGTTGTCGGGATAATCAGCAAACCATGCAAAGTAGATACCCAACAATGAACCATTCATGAGATTGAAAACGATAGCCATGAGAGCAATCAGAAAAGGCATTTTTTTTCCGGAAGTGCGAATGCGTAGAGGAAAAACAAAACTTCGGTTTAAGTAGTGAAACGTAAATAACCCAATCATGAGCCATGAGGTGATTGAGAGATTAAACCGAATCAACAAAAGCCAACCGTATAATACAAGCAAAACCGTAAATTCCATGATGAACCACCCCAGTCGGTTATCAATAAGCGGCCCCCATGAAGTAGTTGTGTGACGGCCATAAGGAGCGGTTTGAATAAATAAATAAAAGAATACTAATATGCCTATTCCCATCCAGGCCAGTGCAAGCCATTGATAGAGGTCGTACGTTATGATAACTTCCATTTGTTAAAGATAACCATTTGTTTTGAACCAACTAAAAGAATCGGAAAATGCTTCTTCTAAAGGGCGTGGATTAAAGTTGAGTTCGCGTTTTGCTTTTTCTGAACTGATGTTGCGATTGCCGATACGAAGAATTTCGAGCGATTCTTTTGTGAATAATGGTTCGGTGCGGGTAATCCATCCCCAAAATCGAAAGAATGGTTCAATGGCAAAACCAAACCAGAAAGGCAATCTGACAGCTTTACGATGCTTCCCGGTTGCCAAGTTCACTAATCTCATCATATCATACATACTAATCCATTTTCCGGCAAGCAAATAATTTTCGCCTGAACGGCCTTTGTTTATGGCATTAATTACAGCTGTGGCCACATCTCGGTTATCTACAAAATCAAATCCACCATCAAATACTGCTGGAACCTTTCCTTTATATATATCAATTATCGCTTTCCCTTGTAGTGAGGGTTTGTGATCGGGTGGTCCGATGATAGATGTTGGATTAAGCACAACAACCTCCATACCTTTGTCAATGTATGATAATGCTAGTTCTTGCCCTCTTCTTTTCGAAACATCATATGCAAAAGCTGAATCATCCACCCAAGGTGATTCTTCATTGAGCATCTCTAATGTTGGGGTTTGCTGAAATGCGTGTATGGATGAAATATGAATGATTTTTTTTATGCCTTCTGCTGTGGCTGCATCATAAAGATGCTTCACCCCTTCCACATTGGTTTTATTTACAGCACCTCCCTGAGCGCCACTGATAGAAATTAATGCAGCTGAATGAATCAGAATATCACAACCTTTAACTAATTCTTTGAGCGATTCAATATCTTGCAGTGAGCCCTTAACCAATTCAATATCCAAACCATCCAATGCCTTTCGGTCATGATGTATCAATGCTTTAACAGTGTGTCCGCGTTGAAGTAGTTGTCTTACTATTTCTGATCCCAAATGACCCGAACCGCCCGTTAGGGCAATCTTTAATGATTCTTGCATATGTTTTTATTGTTTTTTTTCATTTTTTTCTACGCTAAGCGGATGTTCGTATCCATGAAGCAGGATGACAAACGTACTTTCATAAATGTCGTGTAGTGGAAAACACAGCGTTTTATGAATAATAGAACGACAGTTGTCCTGATCGTCAAAAATGATTTTCATCGGAATTTGCGGTGGAAGTGATTTCATCATGCTTCCGTTCCAAACCAAAGCAAAAGTTGCAGTACCACATCCGCCACTGTATGATACGTCTGCTTTTAAGCATTGTTGTTCAATCCATACGCGATGTAATTCAAAAGTACTTCCTGTGGAGTCATATAACAAAGGGTCTTTGATTACAGGATGGCATGCACTATTGTTGCATATACGTGAAGTTTTGCACGCATTTGTTATGATTATTATTCCTACTATGAATGTTAGGAATATGAAAGAAAATGATGAAATGTTTTTATAGAAATTCATCCCCTTTCTCAATTTTGATTTCGTTTACCAAGTTTTTTATTTTTTGTTCATCGCTCATCTTGCAAATCAGTAACATGTTATCTTTTTCAGCTACGATGAATCCTTCTAATCCTTGAATAACGGTAAGTTTGTTTTTGGGTACATGCACAATGCAATGTGAAGAATCATACATCATTACTTGATTGCCGATGACGGAATTTGTTCCTTTGTTTTTCTTTAGTTCATCATATAGAGCGCCCCAGGTGCCCAAATCGCTCCATCCGATATCAGCAGGTATCACTTTGGCATGATTCGTTTTTTCCATGAGCCCATAGTCAACAGAGATATTTCTAACAACAGCATAGGCCTTAGCCATTGCTGACTCCTCATGATTTGTATCATATGCTTTTTCGTGTTCGGCAAAAAGCGCGTATTCATCAGGAAGATGCGTTTTCAACTCTTCAAGTATGGTGTCGGCTGACCAAACAAACATGCCGGAGTTCCATACAAATTCTCCGCTTTCAATAAATTGTTCAGCCAATTCAACAGTGGGTTTTTCAGTAAAAGTTTTTACTTCCATAATCCCATTTTTGTCTGCAGATTTCGGGTCAAACTGAATGTATCCGTATCCTGTATCAGGGCGTGATGGCTTTATGCCGATAGTGAGAAGCTGGGGAGAGCTTAATACATATTGAAAGGCCTGTTCGCAAATGCGAACAAAATCATCCTCACGTGTAATGATGTGGTCGGAAGGCGCCACTATCATACGTGCTTTGTTGTTTCTTTTGAAAATTTTCCATGCTGCATAAGTGATGCAGGGTGCTGTGTTTTTACGGGCGGGTTCAGCTAAAATATTTTGTTCCGAGATATTGGGTAATTGCTCTCTTACTATCGAAACATAATCTTTGTTTGTTACCACTAGAATATTTTCAGGAGGACATAATCGAAGCAATCGCCGATAAGTTGATTGAATTAGTGTTTCACCGGTACCCAATACATCTATAAATTGTTTGGGATGACGCTTGCGACTCATCGGCCAAAAACGGCTTCCAACGCCTCCGGCCATAATCACTGCATACAAGGAGGTATTTGCACTCATGATAGGCGACTTAAAGCATTTTTAATTTTGTGTAAGATTGTGGGAATGGTTTCTGTTTGACAAGTGCCAATTGATACCCGATACCAGTTTGAATCGCGTGAAGAACCAAATGCAAAAAATGGTACAATCGCAAACCCTGCTTCTGAAAGCAAGTAAGTCATTATATCATCTGTTCCCTGTAATATCTCGCCGGTAGGACGGCGCATTCCTTTTAAATCAAACTGGACGGTTAAGTATATTGCTCCTTGTGGAATGATAGCATCTACTTGGTATCCTTCAGCACGCAGCTGTTTGAAGCCATCATAGAATCCAAATAGTCGGATTCCTGCTTGCTCCCGAATCCAGTTTAAATATTCATCTACAGCTTGGTGATTGCGCAAAAAATCAGCAGTTGCTAATTGCTCTGCACGTGGCGCCCAAGCGCCAATATGGCCTAATATGGATTTCATTTTTTGCATAACAGGAGCAGGCCCAAATGACCAACCTACCCTAACACCTGTAGCTGCAAATCCTTTCGAAATCCCATCAACAAATAGTGTATAGTTGCGCATTTCAGGTCGAAGCGAAACCGGATCAACATGCTCTGTGTTGCCTAAGGTAAGCAACCAATAGATTTGGTCATACATCAAATAGAGCGGCTTTTGCTTCCCTTCCCTGCGCCGGTTTTCTGCTAGTATCATATCGCAAATCTCTTCCAGCTGTTCACGTTTAAACACCGTGCCTGTTGGATTTAAAGGTGAGCAAAGCGCCAGCAAAACGGCCTCTTGAATATGTGGACGAATATCATCTGCTGATGGCATAAAATTATGCTCAGGTGATGTTTCTATGATAATTTCCTGTGCATTACTTAAGAATGTATAGTGATTATTATTCCAAGATGGAACCGGGAAAATTACTTTTTCTCCAGGATCAACTATAGTTTGGAAGATCGAATATATCACAGGCCTAGCACCCGCTGCAATAATGATTTCGTCTTTTGCACTGTATGATAATCCGCCGTGGTGTGAAAGAAATTCAGAAACGGATTCACGTAGTTCAGCCACCCCATCGGCGGGTGGATAATTGGTTTGATTGTGCTGATAATGGTAAATAATCCTTTCTTTCAGCATTTCTGGAATGGGGAATAACGATGGGTTGAAATCGCCTATTGTGAAATTGTGAATGGTTTGTCCTTGTTTAATCTTTTCATTGATCTCTCCGGCCAATCGGATAATTTCTGAGCCAATCAGATTTCCTGCTTTTTTTGATACTGCTAACATTATGATAAGTACTTTCTATAAACGACAAACATACATGCTCAAGACCTAAATTCCAAATTATTCGAGAATTGCTTTTAGGTCTCTTTTTTTATCATTGTTTTGATTCTATAATATTCAGTCATAGTTTTGGGAATGAGTCGCAAAACCAACGGATTTCCCGAAATTTTCTTTGGTTGATAATTATTATCAATTGGTTTAAGCTAAATTTGACCTTATTATTGAGACGGTTGGCTTTTTGCTAATTACAAAATGACGGGGATAGATACTGTTTATTTGTATTCAAACATTTTTTTAGAAATAACTATTTTTTCAGTTTTATCCTAATCACCTTAACATTATGACACCTTTCATAATGCGTTGTGGCCTTCAATAGGCGGATTTTATTATCTCAGATTTACATTTGATATCCCTTATTAGCATCTAATTTCAAAAATTTCATTTCGGATTTCTATCTTTGGTTTATAAATTATATTTATCAAATTACATCTTTCAAATATTTTGACTTTTTCTGTTTGCATGAGTGCATGTTGTGCCCTTACTCTTGCTTTAACCTTTTATGCATGTCAGAAAAAAAATCAATCTGCAACGTGTTCAACTTGTCATCCTTTGGCTGATAGCATGATGGTCGTTTCGGCGCGTCGTGAAGCATCCGAAGTCGGATTACAGATAATGCTTGATGGAGGGAATGCATTTGATGCAGCCATTGCTGTGCATTTTGCATTAGCTGTTGTTTATCCACAGGCAGGGAATATTGGTGGAGGCGGTTTTATGATTGCACACACTCAGTATGGCGAAAATATTTGCCTTGACTTTCGTGAAACAGCACCCATGGCGGCACACGAAAAGATGTATTTGCATCCTGATGGTACTGTTCAACAACGTGCGTCGTTACTCGGCGGGCTTGCTTGTGGTGTGCCAGGGTCGGTACATGGGATGTTTGAGCTTCATCGCAAGTATGGATCAAAATCTTGGTATGAACTTCTACAACCGGCTATCCATTGGGCGGAAAATGGTTTTGTACTTACATCACTCGATGTGGAAGAAATCAATGCTGTAAGACATGAATTGGATTCTATTAATGGGATGAATGTCTTTACATCTCGCAGATGGAAAGAGGGTGATACCCTACGACAGCCCGATTTGGCTCGAACGCTTATACTGATTGCTCACAACCCTTCTTGTTTTTACAAAGGAGCGATAGCTGATACCTTAATTGCTGCTGTTAATAATTCGGGAGGTATTTTGCAGAAAGATGATTTATTAGCTTATCGAAGTGTTTGGCGTAAGCCGATAGAAATCTCTTTTCTGAATTATCGCATCATCACGATGCCACCTCCTGGTAGTGGAGGTCTGGCCTTGGCTCAAATCTTGTCATGGTTGGAAATGACTCACGTGCAAAATTATAAACATCATTCCGCTTCTTATATCCAACTAATAGCTGAATTGGAAAAGCGTGCATACGCTGACCGATCTATGTTTCTTGGCGACCCTGATTTTATTCAAATTCCTTTATCTGAATTGTTAAGTAAAGAATATCTTTCTAATCGGCTTGAAATGTTCCCTGTTCATCAAGTTACGCCTTCTACTTCTATCTTGCCAGGGGAGATTTCTTTTCACGAGCACGAACAAACCACCCATTTTAGCATAGTGGATGCTTTTGGCAATGCCGTGTCGCTTACTACTACAATTAATAGTGCGTATGGAAGTCGCCTTATCGTTAACGGTGCCGGATTCATTATGAATAACGAAATGGATGATTTTTCAGTTAAACCGGGTGAAAAAAATCAATTTGGATTATTGGGAGGGAAGGCAAATCGCATACAAGCTAATAAACGGATGCTTAGCTCAATGACTCCTGTTGTTGTATTGAAAGACAATAACCCGGTGATGGTGATAGGTTCGCCGGGTGGGGCTACTATCATTACTACAGTATTGCAAAATCTATTGAATGTTTTGGTCTTTAATATGGGTATGCAGCAATCGGTAAATCAGCCCAGATTTCATCACCAGTGGATGCCTGATGTATTATTTCTTGAACCTGCTTGGGAAGAGTGGGCTGTTTTAGTAGATTCATTGCGTCGAATGGGTTATACGATTCAGTTTCGAAGTCCGATAGGTCGGGTTAGTGCGATAGTTAAAACGCCTGGTGGTAAATGGGAAGGTGGTGCTGATACTCGTGGTGATAATGTGGCTTGTGGCAGATAATCGCTATGCCTGCTGAATCATTTTAAAAATATATTATCAAGAAAATTAATATTATTTAAAAGCAAATTATACCACGAAATTGAACGGACAATGTTATTTGAATTGAACAAAATAAGGCCGTTTTGTATGGAAATAATAAAGGGCTTCAAACATTGATTGTCTGAAACCCTTGTGTTTGTTGTGTGCCCAGCTGGTCCGCCCCAAAAGGGCGGACAGCGCCCCCCAAACGATAAAATCGGAAGTCAAGCTATGAATGAAATCTGAAATAGAAAAAGGGCTTCAAACTTTATAGGTCTGAAACCCTTGTGTTTGTTGTGGGCCCAGCTGGGCTTGAACCAGCGACCCCCTGATTATGAGTCAGGTGCTACTAACCAACTGAGCTATGGGCCCTGCACTTTTGTGCTTTAGGGGTGCAAAGATAACAACTTTTTTGTTTTTTCCCAAATACATTGTTTTTGTCCTTCTAATTCTAATAAGATTAGGGGTTTAAACCAAAGATTTTTTACGATTGGCGGTTGATAACATATGCCTATTCCCCTTGCTTTATGGGCTGTTTTCATTATATTTGTTTCATAAAATTGATAATGGCAGAGAAGAAAATTTCATATTCCGAAGAAAATATACGTTCGCTTGATTGGAAAGAGCATATTCGTTTGCGACCGGGAATGTATATTGGTAAACTTGGCGATGGGTCTTCACACGATGATGGTATCTATATACTGCTAAAAGAAATTATAGATAATTCCATAGATGAATTTGTAATGGGGAATGGCAATTTGATTGATGTGGAAATTCAAAATCAACAAGTTCGTGTACGGGATTATGGTCGTGGGATTCCACTTGGTAAATTAATTGATTGCGTAGCTAAACCTAATACGGGTGCTAAGTATGACTCAGAGTCATTCAAAAAATCTGTTGGATTAAATGGTATTGGAACCAAAGCTGTGAATGCGCTATCTAATTATTTTATGGCGCAATCGGTTAGAGATAATAAAACGAAAATTACTGAGTTTAGCCGTGGTGAGTTGCAAAAAGAAACCGCTGTTCAATCCTCCTCAGAAAAGCCGGGCACCATCATTAGCTTTATACCCGATGATGAAATTTTTCACAATTACCATTATCGCAGCAGTTATGTGGAAAAAATGTTGTGGAATTATGCCTACCTCAATACCGGACTTACGATTCGATTTAATGGCGCATCTATTCGGAGCGAGAATGGACTGCTTGATTTATTGCAGGCCAATTTGAGTGGCGAAATCAATTATCCCATCATACACCTAAAAGGTGAAGATATTGAGATAGCGATGACTCACGGTCATCAATACGGAGAGGAATATTACTCTTTTGTAAACGGCCAATATACTCCGCAGGGAGGCACACATCAAGCATCTTTTAGAGAAGCGGTTGTCAAAACAGTACGTGAATTCTATAAAAAAGATTTTGATCCTTCCGATATTCGAAGCTCTATCATTGCCGCAGTAAGTATTAAGGTAATTGAGCCGGTTTTTGAATCACAAACAAAAACTAAATTAGGGTCACAGCATATGTCGCCAAACGGCATTAGTATTCGTTCCTTTATTATGGATTTTGTTAAAACTGAGTTAGATAATTTTCTTCACAAAAATCCTGAAATTGCTCAGGTATTGCTTGAGAAAATTATTGCCAGCGAGAAAGAAAGAAAGGAATTGGCGGGTATCAAAAAAATTGCCCGTGAACGTGCCAAAAAGGCAGCTATTCATAATCGAAAACTTCGCGATTGTCGTGTTCATTTCTCTTCCAATCACGCCGACAGATTAAATACTACGTTATTTATTACAGAGGGTGATTCGGCTAGCGGATCCATCACTAAAGCGCGTAATGTAAATACTCAGGCCGTTTTTAGTTTAAAGGGTAAGCCACTAAATACGTATGGCCTAAGTAAAAAAATTGTTTACGAAAACGAAGAGTTTAATCTTTTACAACATGCATTAGATATTGAAAATGGAATTGATAATCTTCGCTATAATAATATTGTAATAGCTACTGATGCCGATGTGGACGGTATGCATATCCGTCTTCTTCTCATTACATTTTTTCTACAATTCTTTCCTGATATAGTAAAGGCCGGTCATCTTTATATCTTGCAGACACCTCTTTTTAGAGTACGTAATAAAAAAGAAACGATATATTGCTATGATGATCAGGAAAAACAAAAAGCGATGGACAAACTAGGCAAATCTATCGAAATAACACGTTTCAAAGGATTAGGTGAAATTTCACCTGACGAGTTCCGCCAGTTTATCAATGAAGACATTCGCCTTGAACCTGTCGTTATTCGAAAAGATAGCGCAATTGATGCTCTTCTCACTTTCTATATGGGGAAAAATACACCCGAACGACAGGATTTTATTATCAACAACCTAAAAGTTGAGCTCGATTTAGCAGAAACCATTTAATTTTTTTATGAGATTATTATTTCTATTACTTACTATTCTGATTTTAACATCCTGCGCTGAAAAACAAACGATTTGTCGTTTTAAGCATTTGCTTTCAGATGGCAGTGTGGTTGTATCAGTTAATTACAACGACAACCAAATACCCGATCATATTAAATTATACAATACTAATGGTATTCTAGTTTATTCTATTTACGTAGATTTTGAAAACGGAATTCCATCAACGAACCGTATGTATGATTATACGGGAAAGATTATGTTTTTTTTCTATATAGCTTATGATCCATCTGGTCGAATCAAATCTATTTATGTACATTCTGATAGCAATCAAGACGGATATTGTGAATCTCTTGTGTTGAATTACATCTTACACTATGACAATCATGGTGATCCTTTTTTAAATTATGCTTATGATAATAGTAACACATTATTGTATGCAGATACTTTGTATTGGCAAAATGGGAATGTTGTAAAAAAGGTTCGTAATAGTGGAGAATATAAACTTTATTCGTATGATCAGGCCGTAAACCCATATTATCCTTTGCGTTTTCTTATGTTAATGCAGCTAGTATCTGATACTGATTTTTCTTCGTTCTGTGCAAACAATATTACAGAGATATTGTCTTATAATAGTATGAATGTTTTGCAGAATCAGGAATCAAATACATATCTATACAACGAAAACGGATTGCCTGCTTCACGAAATGTAACTTATACGTATGAATACGAATGCTTCGAGGAGTAGTCGTATCAATCTAATATTATATAATAGGAATCTGTATGCCAATTGTGGTTGATGTTTTTCCTGTTACAGGTATGTCTTGTACGGCCTGTGCTTCGGGTGTTGAGGGCATCGTCGCTTCTTTGATAGGGGTTTCAGGCGCACGTGTTAATTTTGCTACGCATACATTGTCGGTACAGTATGATTCATCTTTGATTCTGCCACAATCTATTCAGGCGGCAGTCGAACGTCATGGATATGGATTAGTTATTGACAGAAAAGAGATAGATCCATTTAAAATTCGCAAAACCGTTTATCTCAAGGAAGTACGAAAAACGATTTTTGCCTTCTTGTTTGCTGTTCCTCTCATGCTGATAGGAATGATATATATGCATTCTATTCTTGCCGCATGGGTTATGTTTTTGTTGGCTATCCCTTTGGTTTTTGTTGTGGGATTTTCATTTCATCGCAATGCTTTTTTTTCTCTTCGTACTGGCCGAATGGGGATGGATATGCTTGTTTCTTTGAGTACGTTAGTTGCATTTTTTTATAGCACATACCTATTGGTTTATCATGGGATTATCATGCATGCTGATCATGTATTACATGTATATTTTGAGCCGGCTGGAATGATTATATCATTTATAATATTAGGAAAAACCATCGAAGAGAAAGCTAAATTTAGGGCTGCTGTATCGCTTCGCAAACTAATCGAACGCCAGACGACTACTGCTATTATCATTCAAGATGGGGCAGAGGTCGAAGTACCTGTTCAGATGTTGATGCCCGGAGATGAATTATGGATCAAAGAACATTGCACATTTCCCGCTGATGGTTTTTTGTATGATAATGCTTTGGTGGATGAAAGTTTTATTACCGGCGAGTCCATTCCGATTGAGAAATTATCGGGAGAAATGGTAAAGGCAGGTTCTATTAATATGCATGGCGCTGTTAGAATAAAAGCTACTGCTACAGGCAGCCAAACTTTTTTATCTGCAATGGTGCAGCGCATTCAGGATGCTCAGGAATCAAGAATCCCTGTTCAGCGTCAGGTAGATCGTATTTCAACTATTTTTGTACCGACTATTTTAGTTATTGCAGCATTAACTTTTTTTGCCTGGATATTTTTTTCTGGAGAAATTCATCGCGCCGTTTTTTCTACGGTTGCAGTTTTAATTATTGCTTGCCCTTGTGCAATGGGATTAGCAACGCCAACAGCCATAATTGCCGGAATTGGTCGAGCATCTCAAGAAGGAATTCTTATTAAAAATGCAGAAGTCCTTGAAAAGGCAGGATCGATTCAAACTATTGTTATAGATAAAACGGGTACACTTACTGAAGGGAAAATAAGTATCAATGAACTGGTTGTATTGAAGCATCCGTCGGATAATAATTTATCATTATCGGTTTTTTATTCGATGGTAAGGCAATCAACGCATCCGGTTTCACGAGCTTTGGCCGATTATTTACAACGAATAGGTGTTGAAGTACTAAGCGTTGATAATTATTCTCAAATTCCTGGAAAGGGTATTGTGGCATCATATAATGGAACTACATATCAAACGGGCAATAAACTTATGTTTGAAACATCTTTTCATGAAATGATTGAAGAACAAACCAAGCAATGGCCAGGATATGTATTGTTGGGAACTGATAAAGAAATATTGATGGCGGCAGTGGTTTCTGATACTATAAAGAATGAAGCAGCAGCAGCTGTTCAAAAACTGAAAGATGAGGGCATTGATTTTGTGATGGCAACAGGTGATCAAGAAAATCCTTCCAAAATAGTTGCTGCATTAACGGGGATTAAAAAATATTATGCTGGGTGTTTGCCTGAGGATAAATCAAAAATTGTTCAACGTATAAGAGCTGAAGGCCGTGTTGTGGCAGTTGTTGGTGATGGCATGAATGACGCTGAATCTATGTCGTATGCCGATGTTAGTATTGCAATGGGAAGTGGCACTGATGTTGCCAGAGAAGTGGCCGATATTACAATTATACGTTCTGATCTGCGCTTGTTGCATACATCAATTCGGATTTCGATAAAGACATTACGTGTGATTCGACAGAATTTATTTTGGGCATTTTTTTATAATATCCTGGCAGTGCCACTTGCTGCAGGTGTTTTTTATCCATTAACCGGATGGCAGCTAAATCCCATGATTGCAGCCGCTGCTATGGCATTTAGTTCGGTGAGTGTTGTGCTGAATAGCATCCGCCTTCGTACTGCATCATTATAATATTTCAATTTTCATTTTTATACGTATGCCCACTTTAGGCATACGTAATTCTACTTACAACTGTCTGTAATTATTCATGCATACTTGCTGATAATGCATATAAAATGCAGCAATTGCATCCTTGCTTATCGAATATTCTGAGGCATACATTGCCAACAGAAATCGACGAAGTCATGAATCCAACAATTAAAAAATTAGTTTTTATCCTCCTATTTTCAGGTCAGATTTTTTCATTACATGCATTACATACATTTACAGGCACTGTTTCGAACCAATGGAACCATCCTTCTAATTGGCAACCACAGAGTGTGCCATCTTTGTCAGATGATGTAATCATACCAAACGGTTTTGCCGGAATGATTGAGATAGGAAATGCAAACGCCTCATGTAAGAGTATTACATATAATGGATCTCAGTTGATGCTTGTTGTTCAATCGGGATGGAAAATACTTGTAGGTGGAAGTTTGAATATTCAAGGTGCTTCATCTATTACCGGCGGAGGAATTATGGAATTTACCGGAAGCGGTAATGTATCCATAACAATCGGCACGAATGCAAATTTTTTATTGGGAATGATAGAAATAAAAAAACAAGGATCAGTTTCTTTACAAAATGATTTAATGATTCCTTACAGCATCTTAAAAGTTGTTTCTGGTACATTTAATATGCAGGGTTTTTCAGTGGAGGCGTTAAGTGTTATTCTTGATAATAATGCTCAGTCAAAAATATTGAATTGTCAAAATTCAAATCTAACAACAGAGAAACTTATTATTAATCTCAATAATTCATCGTCTTTTCTTGCATCTTATTCAAACTTGCTGATTAAAGAATTAATTTTCCTCAGCGGTTCAGTTCAATTTTATGATGTACGCTTTGTACCTGGTGGCGAAATGATGTTGGATGGTATGATGAGTTATGCATCATTTGAGAATATATATGCTGAAGGCGATATAAACTTGTTGGGATCTAAACAAACGAATGCGAAAAATTATTATATCAGCAATCTTCATTTATTAAGCGAATCTGCTGTTTGCACTTTTACAGAGTCGCCTTTTGTTGCCGGTTATGAAATTCATCAGATTTTTCAATCTGTAAATTGTCATAGTCGTTATATGATTACAGATGGAAATGAAATTCATGGTAATCGAATCAATTTAATTTTTCCCAATACTATACAGTTATATAATACTGCTATTGCGAATACCAAATCATCGACAGGCATGTTGACAATAATGAATGGTGTTGATTTGGGAAACAATCAGCAGATTCAGTTTGGCAATACATCACTTCAAACTTTATATTGGGTTGGTGGGCAAGGAAAATGGAATGATGGTTCTCACTGGTCTTATACAAGTGGTGGTATCCCTTCTGGTTGTATTCCTGATTTTAATACAGATGTCGTAGTGGATGCCATGTCAGGTTTTGTAGCTGGCGATTCATTAATAATAACAAATCATGCTTTCATGCACGATATTCGCTTTGAACAAGCGATGCCTGCTCCACCTGTTTTTAATGCAACTCAAAAGGGCGCCATGCACATTCGTGGCGGTATTGATTTTCGTGGATTAATATACATGGATTTGAATATTCAGACAAATTTTTACGGCCATGAGCAACATATACTGCATACTCGTAATCTTGCTTTTGGTAATCATATTGCTTTTTTTGGAACAGGAGAATGGATTGTTGACGGTTTGCTCAATATAGCACATGGCAATAAAGCTATCTATCATAATCAAGGAACCATTATTTTGCAGTCAAACGACTTGATTGCGGCTAGTTATTCATCCAGCCCGACTAAATTACCTATGGCTTATCGTAATCTTAATATTGTCGGCTCTAAGATGCAGATGGGAAATGCTCAAGGATATCCCGGCAACTTTGTTTTACACTCAAACAACTTTGATCTTGAATCTAATCACTCAATGATTTATTTCCCATATCAATTTAATCTTACTCCAATGTTTCAGATTCATGGTAATAATGATTTGCAGTTTTATGATTTGACTTTTCATAATCCATTGTCTCAGCCCGTCATTACTATGAATCAGAAATGTGCTTTTCGCAAAATTGAGCTTGGTGCTAATGCAATTATCACAAATCTTCCGGTTGCAAATAATACTTCTGCAACACAAGCCGACTCATTAATTATTCATGGAGGATATCGTGTTGAAATTCAAAATAACAGATTGATTCGTATTAATCAGGGAATAGATGTATTAACCGATGTTTGTAATGATTTGGCATATCTCACATCTTCTCATCCCGTGCAACAAACAACAATTCATTTTGCCGGAATTTCAAATGATACTGTACACAATCTCATTTGCAAGAATATTCATCTGAATGGAAATGCTCCTATTCATATTAATAATGGAGCGGATCATCAGAATAATACAAATATAATATTTGATAATCCGGCATCATCACGCATTTTTTACTGGAATGGTGAAGGGGCACAACCATTTTGGTCACAATCTGATAATTGGAATATTGACGTGTTGCCTCATGCTGGTAATTATAATGATGCATATCTGTATAATGTGAATGGTTGTTTGCCCGGTTTTATTGACAGCGTAGTTTTTCATCACAATTCTTTTCCACTTAATGATACGGTGTTTATCAATACAAATTCTAATTATACCGGCATGAACTGGATGCCCGGAACAGGTACTAATCGTGTACTATCAGGATCTCCGGTATATCAACTTAATAACTATGGTGGATTGAGATATGATTTCGGACTATGGATTTCATTCAGCGGACCAACTCGTATGCTAACGTCATCTTCACGTACTGTTGAGACCAATCAGGTACTCATTCCTGGTCGTTTAATCTTTGCTGGAGTCGGAAGTTATTATCTTAGCGATGATATCTATATGCCTGCAGCCGGAATCGAGCATTATTCAGGCTCTTTTTTTACACAAGGTCATGCAATTAGTGTGAAAAATTATACGGCGAATTATTTGCCATTTGCCGGTACGCAATTCGAATATAATGCTTTAGGTTCAGTGTTTAATATATATGGTAATGCATTATTCTCATTTCATCATAATTTGCATACTGTTTATACCGACGATGTTGTTTTATTTATGAGGCATTCAGCACCAGCGCTTTATCTCAGTGGAACTCATCAGCAAATGCACTTTAAAAAAGTTGACTATACAAACGAAACAGGAAATGGTTTATTAGTTTCTTCTTTTTATCAGTATCCTGTAAGTTTTGAATGGGTATCATTTGCAGGCAATGGTAAAATATATGGTTCAAATATTTTTGATACCCTTATTTTTTCTGAAGGCAGAATTTATGAACTTGAAAGCAATGCAACTCAGAATATTTCTGACATTTTGATTTCAAAAGGCACGCCCTGTTTTCGTACTACTGTCCAGTCATCACTACCCGGCATACGTGCTAAAATTTCTCATCCGGCTTGTCACCTTGATGTGCAACATGCCCGATTGAGAGATATTGAGGCGATTGATAATTTTTGTTTAAATAATCAATATATCGTCAATGTGGGCGGTGAAAATTTGGGGAATAATATCAATTGGATATTTATTCCCGGCGATCCTATCAATGGTTTAGGACCTGATACCATCATTGGCTGTAAGGAGCTTCCTTATCCTGTTAATACAAATGGTTTTGGCTCTTTTGAGTCGCTTGTGTGGAGCAATGGAATTACTGCTACCCCATATTGGGTAGAACAATCCGAAATTCTTCAAGTGGATGTAACTTATTCCGCTCGATGCAAAGTAACAGATATTCGACAAATTACTGTGGCCAATACCATTTCACAACCCCATTCAGTTACACCGGTTACCTGCTTTGGTAATGATGATGGTGAGATTCACTGGCATGTTGCTGGTGGAAACGGACAGTATTCGGGTTCTTGGTTATCTCAATCTGCTTTCATACAGACAAACGATTCTACCTTGTCAAATCTAAGTTCCGGATGGTATCAGCATATTGTAACTCAAAATGGATTTGAACAAGTGTGTGCAGATACAATTTTCGTTTGGATTAATCAACCTGACTCTATGTTTTTACAAGCATTGACCAGTGAAGTTTCTTGTCATAATGGCAATGATGGCGAGATCGTAATTCATCCTAACGGTGGAAATGGCAGTTACACCTATGTATGGTCGCATGATGTTAATCTGAATGTTCACTCGGCAAATCATCTTACTGCAGGTTTATATCAGGTTACAGCAAATGATTACAAGGGTTGTCAGGCAAATATCGAAGTTGAAATATTTGAACCATCCGCACTCCATAACTCATTTACATTAATACCTTCTCAGTGTGCAGCATCTAATGGCCAGGTATCTCTTGAAACGAATGGAGGAACAGGAACTTATACTTATTCATGGAGTCATGATGCTTCATTCGCCGGTTCGGTTTGTCAAAATTTATCTCCTGGGCAACATCAAGTTGTTATTGTTGATGATAATCTTTGTTCAGACACGCTATTCTTTATTATGTATGATACAAATTTTGTTTCAGCCACATTTGTGCTGCATCAACCTGATTGTTTTGGTGCGGATAACGGAATGATAGAAATTGTGGCAAATGGAGGCAACGGAGTATATACATATCAATATAGCACTAACGGCAACTCATATAATATTAACGAATCTGCTACAATATCTTCATTAACTGCTGGTATGTATGATATTCAAGTAAGCGATGATAACGGTTGTATCTATGTTGAAAATGTACAGTTAAATCAACCGTCACAAATTGTTCTTGATGATATTCAAATTCAAATGCCGACATGTTTTGGTAAAAATAATGGTGCTGTTGAAGTTTATGCTTCGGGTGGCTCAGGCAATTTATCTTATTTCTGGCCCCAGTTCAACTCAACTAACGTAATGTTAAACAATTTGATGGCGGGCAATTATTTGCTTTCTGTTACAGATAATCATAATTGTGTTGCTGAGTTTGATGTATTGGTTAAGCAACCTGAAGAACTTCATCTGGAGCTTGATGAACTGCATCATGTAAGTTGTTTTGGGCGTAATGATGGAAGAGTGTTACTTGATATCAAAGGAGGAACTCCTGCATATTCAGTTTGGGCTGATGGGCAGCTTGCTCAGACCGATTTGATTGAAAATCTTATTTCGGGCGAACATCTTATAGTTGCAATGGATATGTATGGATGCAGAGATACGATCCATGTTATGATTGATGAGCCCGAAATGCTAATGGTTAGCTTAGATACAATTATCCCCGGTAAATGTGGTGTAGCTGAAGGGCTTATTCAAATAGATGTAACGGGTGGCGTGCAGCCATATACATTCGCTTGGTCGAATGGCGTGTCTGAAATGAATAATTCTATAGCAGTGAACGGTAGCCATGCTGTAACAATAACAGATGCTAATCGATGCCAAACTATTGGGTTCTATCAGATTCGATGTGTAGAAAATCTTCTCATTCCTGAATTGTTGACACCTAATTATGATGGATATGCTGATCAGTGGGTAATACATGATTTAGATAGGTTATATCCCAACAATCGCGTACAAATTTATAACCGGTGGGGTAGCTTGGTATTTGATATGCAACAATACGATGGAAGTTTTCGTGGCATAGCAAACACCGGTCATCTGCCTGGAAATGGTTATCTCCCAGAAGCTACCTATTACTATGTAATAGACCTTGGAGATGGTTATGATACACTCACCGGTTTTGTTGAATTAGATTATTAAAATAAACCAAATGTAAATATTATGAAACGATTCCCTATTTTATCGATTTTCAAAAAAAACAGCTCTCATATAACGCCACAATTCACCCGTTATCAATATCGAATTGCGTTTGATGAAATTTTGTATAGGCGTTGTCTTAGCGGTGTTATTCATGCCCAACAACCATTATCAGTTGATTTCTCTATTTCTACAAACGATTTGAGAAAAAAATACGGATACCCCCAATTGGTTTTTAATAATAAACTGGCATCGGTTCATCATGCAAGTTATTATCCGATGGAGTTGTTTAATCTTCCTGTTGATGTGGAATATCACTTCTTGAATGACCATTTGTTTTATGTTAGATGCGATTTTCGTCAATCAAGCTCAGAACAGGCATACGCTGTTCGCAAAGAATTGCTTGATACTTTTGCCGGAAGAGTTCCCTCTGTGCAAAGCTTACGTATCATTGATGCCAATGGCTCTGAAATGATTATACATATGGGCGAAAATCTGTTGATTGAATATATGCATACACGCATAGCACATCAAACCGAATTAATTTGCAATCAACTGCACAGACCTGCTGTAAAAACATTATCAACAACAATTTCTTTTTCTATGCAACCTGTATAAATTAATTAATGATGAAACTACGCCATACAAATATAATTCGCTTCATCTTACCCTTTGTGCAATATATCGTGCTTGCTTTGTGGTTACTTACTTCGTCGATGCTGTTTGGCCAGCAGCAGGCACAGTCCACGTTGTACACTCTCAATCCCCTGCTTATTAATCCTGCTTATGCCGGCGCAAAGAATGTATCTAATGCAACTATCAATGCTCGCTTCCAATGGGTAGGAATTAAAGGCGCCCCAATGACTCAATTTGCTTCTATCCAGGGGCCGCTGAAAGACAAAAATCTGGGCATGGGCCTCGTTATCGAAAATGATATTACGGGAGCCCGTGCCATGCAGGGGGTATATGCCCAAGCAGCTTATTCTTTTCGTCTTAATAAAAATTTTCATCGTCTTTCTATCGGCATGAATGTGGGAATGGATATAATTCAAACAAATTTCTCAAACCTAGCTGTCAACGAAGCTGATCAGTCAGACCCACTGCGCACCAATCAACTTATTCTTAGCCCTAATGCCGGTGTGGGGGCTTATTATTTTGCAGATAAGTTTTATGCAGGGTTTTCTGTGCCCCGATTGCTTAGTCGCACCAACGGATTAGCGTCAGGTAATCACAGCAATAATAATGCTCAGATTTTTGATCCGCTCTTCTATCTTACTGGAGGTTACGTGTTTACACTTCATCCAAATTGGGCTTTGAAAGCAAATGGATTATTTAAATTCCAAGCTGATGCGCCTGTTGTTTTCGAACTCGGGGTATCAACCATTTGGCTCGATAAATTTTATACCGGAATGACGTATCGTTATCACGAAAGCATCATCTTTACTACAATGTATCGTGTGCACAAAAAGTTTTATGTTGGATATTCATTTGATATGCCTGTTAATGGCCTTGCTCTTAATCAGTGGGGTACTCACGAAATTAGTTTGTCTTTCGAGTGGGGGCGCCATCTAAACAAACGTAAATCTTCTTCTTGTTTTTATTTCTGATTTTTTTAATCATATTGCGTATTAATACGTAATGGATACGTATTAATACGGCATTTTGTCTTGTAACTTATTGATAATTTGGATGATTCAATTTGTTTTTCGTGAAGTATGTTTGAAGTTTAAAATTAATAAATAATTTGGTCGAATTATTAACTTAAAAATTTACACATTATGTTTACAGGAGAAGAAGATCATTCAATTGACATCGGAGAAGCTTCAGCCATGACGGCAAGTTTTAGATCAGAGTATCCCAACCAACCCAAAGGTGGCTACATTAGCCAACAAGCTCTTAGAGAAATTCTCAACATTCAGGATGTTGTCGGCATCCGCTTTTATTATGGATTGGATGCCAATGGCATGATTCATCCTGTTGCTTGTGGTGTTACAGCAGATGGTGATGATGTATTATCAGTACTTGCAGAAAGAACTCTTCTTTGCCCTCCTATTTGTGGTAAACCAAACAAACTTAATTCCGACATGTAATTAAATCATTCCCCTTTTTAATTAAAGGGGAATTTTACCTTAACAACCCATGGAATTCCTTGTATTTGTTATCCTGATTTGTCTGTTTTTAAGCATAATACTCTTGTTTATTAAACGCAGTCAGCATGTTTTTGGTAGTTCTTTTTTAATTTTTCTTACTTTAGAATTTCTCTATCATTTGATTATGTTTCTAACCTCTAATTGGGGTATTTTCAATCATACATTTGCTAATACATATGCTCTGATTTCTTTTCCTTTATTGCTTTATTTTCTTTTTCGGATTTATCGTTGTTATCATCCCGAACGCACATCTTTCACTTCAGTTTTGGCTATTTTTGCTGTACTGCATTTTGCCGGATGGGTTTTAGAAAACTTTCTCTTCAGTAATATAAATTCCTACAATAGCTATATCGTTGCCGCAGATTCAATGACAGTTGCTTTTCTCTCTTTGTATATGTTGCAACATAATATCTTTTCATTTCCTATTACACAGTATCGCCAATCTATTATCTTTATTTTGGTTTCATTTTTTATT
>JACSSC010000057.1 GCA_014879445.1 Candidatus Competibacteraceae bacterium | reverse complement strand
AGATGTGTATAAGAGACAGATTATATACTGATCGAATTAACCGCAGATTTAAAAAATTGGCTATCTCTTTTTTTCTTCTTAAGGCATCAAAATAAGCAAAAGCCATTGAATCTGATGCAGAATATTGCTTTATTACCTGATAAATATATGCGCTATCAATAAATGATAATTTGGTTACAGATTTATTCATTAAATCTGAAATGCATAAACTGTCTCTTCTCAACGAATAAATCTTATTGTTGACATGAAAATTATAATCTCCATAAAAAGGTCTGGATTGAAAACTTACTGTATCAATTACTGAAACCGTAAAAGGTTTAAATTTCAATACATGCTCCAAATACCTGTTATTAAAATCCGTCAAAGGGCAAGTAAAAAGCAATCTTGAATCATAGAAACCAAAGACAGAGGATCTGTTTAATAAACTATCCAAGTTCAAATTACATTGTTGTATCATATCAGGTACACCCTTCTCAATCATCATAGAGGGTAATATGATTTCTTTTGTTTGAATCTTTCGATGAAGGACTTCGTAGTCCATTTCTTTTGAGAAATACGCCCATCGAATTGCATCATATTGAGATGCATAGGTTGATAACATAAAATAAACACTATAACAATTATGACAATCGTATGGAAACACATGCACGTAAACAGTCATATTACTGCTGTTTACGTGCATGTTTAAAGCCAAGAAAAAAGAAAAAAGTGAAATGATTCTATGCATAATATTTATGGTGTAATCAATTGAAACTGATACTCTGTATATTCCTCATTATTATCTTCACTATATTCAGAAGCTAAATAAGTTACAGGTGATTCAGGGTGATTTACTGTTACCCTATACGTACTACCACCTCCTGAAACAACAACAACACATAATCCCTCGGTACCACAACATAAAACAAACATAATCCCATTTTCTATCTTAAATCCACACACAACACCTCTACCATAATATTCAACCTGCCCTTCAGTTTCTTTTTCTTTGGAACTTTTCTTACTTTTTGGTTTTTCATATTCATTTAGAGCAAATGAATTATTAGCTAAAATAATAAACAATGATGTTATCAAAATTAAATTTTTCATAATATATAAATTGAATTGTAATGCCCTACTCTTTTATAAATAGGTTTTTCAGGTTCCACCTACTTCATGGCCAAGAAGTATGCAAATTTGTAAAGAAAGAAAGAAAGAAAGGGATTTTTATTAACAAGTTATAAACATAATAAGTAGGTATGCATAATGTTAATCAAAGTCACATCATTCGTTTATTTTCTTTGCAGATATCTTCGACTACCGATGGGTCAAGCAGTGTGCTGATATCACCCAAATGAGTTGTTTCTCCTTCGGCAATTTTTCGTAGTATGCGTCGCATAATTTTTCCGGAGCGGGTTTTAGGCAAGCCGGTTACAAACTGAATCTTGTCGGGTTTGGCTATAGGACCAATAATGCGAACTACCACATCTGTAATTTCCTTTCTTGTTAAAGATTCATCTTCAGGTGAATGATTACAAATTACATAAGCATAAATACCTTGCCCTTTGATAGCATGCGGATAACCTACTACCGCCGACTCCACCACATTCTCATGCTCATTGATGGCATCTTCAACTTCTGCTGTTCCAATGCGATGCCCTGATACATTTATTACATCATCCACTCTTCCAATAATGCGGTAATAGCCGTTTTGGTCACGGCGAGCGCCATCGCCTGTAAAATACATTCCGGCAAATGTGGCAAAATAATTTTGGCGACACCGCTCATGGTCTCCATATGTTGTACGAAGCATAGATGGCCATGGGAAGCGAATACATAACAATCCTTCTACATCAGCTCCGGTTAAGAGTTTGCCATCGGGGTCGAGGAGTACCGGCTGCACGCCGGGTAGTGGCAAAGAAGCATAGCTGGGTTTGAGCGGCGTAATATGAGCAAGTGGCGAAATCATGATACCCCCGGTTTCTGTCTGCCACCAGGTATCAACCAATGGGCAATTTTCTTTGCCTACATGCTGATAAAACCATTCCCACGCTTCATGATTGATAGGTTCGCCCACACTGCCAATAACCCGTAAGCTTTCTAATGAATAGGGTTTTATCCATTCGTCACCTTCAGCCATCAGCGAGCGAATGGCGGTAGGCGCCGTATAAAAAATATTCACTTTATGTTTTTCAATAATGCGCCAACATCTGTCGGGATGCGGCCAAACAGGCAATCCCTCAAACATCAATACAGTAGCTGCATTGAGCAATGGGCCATAGAGCATATAAGAATGTCCGGTAATCCAACCAATATCAGCTGTACACCAATAAACATCACCTGGCTTATACTGAAACACGTTTTGAAACGTATATGCTGTAAAAACCATATAGCCCCCCGTTGTATGCACTACGCCTTTGGGCTTGCCCGTTGACCCCGAAGTATATAAAACAAACAACATATCTTCAGCGTCCATTTCTTCGGCATCACAAACGGCTTGAGCATGCAGTTCGGCTTCATGCCACCAAACATCGCGGCCGGATTTCATAAGCACAGGTTTGCCTGTACGCTTATACACAATCACATGATTTATATCCAGATTGGATATGGCTTCATCTACAATTTCTTTCATCGGAATTTCTCGCCCACCTCTTAATCCCGAATCGGTCGTAACAACCACTTTACATCCAGCATCCTGAATTCGTTCGCTTAATGCCTGAGCAGAAAAACCTCCAAACACAACAGAATGAACCGCACCAATACGGGCACAAGCCAACATGGCAATGGCTAATTCAGGCGCCATTGGCATATACAAGCAAACGCGATCTCCCTTATACACGCCGTGCATTTTCAAAACATTAGCAAATCGCGATACGGCCTCATGCAATTGTGCATAAGAAATCACACGGTGTGCATCATCCGGATTATTGGGCTCCCATATAATAGCCGGTTGTTGAGCATAGTGCTGCAAATGTCGGTCAATACAATTCTCAACTATATTTAGCTTACCATTTACAAACCATTTGATGGAGGGCTGCTCAAAATTACATTCTAAGGGTAAAGTCCACTTCTTTCTCCAATAAAAGTTTGTTGCTATCTCTTCCCAAAACGCTTCGGGATGTGCAACGCTGTGCTCATAAGCCGTGAGATAATCCTCCCATGTTTTTATATGATACATATCAAGCCAATAATTTAGATTACCAAGTTAATCATTCTTTTTTAAGCTAATACATGGGCGAAAAAAATCTGATTTAAAAGAGCTTGTTAACAGAAAATTACCTACATTTGTAAAAATGAATCATTATGAAAAATGCTTGGAAATTATTTGCACTACTCGGATTATCCATGATTGTATTCAATTCATGTGATAATGAAGATGAATGTTTTAAAATATGGCAAGTAGCACCGGGTGCAAGCGGCGTGATTGTAGAAATTGATTTAACAAACAAAGAGCTCTCCATGCAAGGTTTGGATTTTGGAGGATTTGGCGCCGAAATTTTTCAATCTTATTTTACTGGTGATTTTGAAGCCATTGCTACATTTAAGAATTTTGCTGCCGGCTCAGGTGGCGGACGTCCATACGCCGAAATGGTAATGTACAATCCCGAAATTCCGGATACAATCCTAGATACAACTGCTGTTTTTGCCGGCATAACACGCAATCAAATTTTCTCAGGGATCGGTGTTAATTGGTATAGCGCTAAAAACACACTTGGGAATAATGGTGTTTTTAAAATCAAAAAATTTGGAAATAATCTCTCTTCAACTGTTATTGTTGGTGTAGATACAGCTACCGTTAGTCAATATTATTCAGTATCACCTATTCGCTTTGGATTTCGTATAGGCACGTTTAATGATAGCATTGTACAAGGTATTAGTGGTATCAAGTTCACTAAATTTCAGGTAATTGGCTCAAACAATGCTACTTTGTTGGGAGATGAGTTTATTTGCAATAGCATCATGCCCTGACAAATTGCATCACTACAAGAAACCGCTTAACGAATTTCAATCAACTCAACAGTAAACCCCATATTCAACTTTGTTATAAGGGGATTATCGGGATTGTTCATTACCCAAAACTGACGTAAATCAAAAAACTTAAGTTGGTTAGAAACATCTAACACCTCAACACGTGTAGGTGTACCCTTATAAATTATCGTTTGCGTTGTTTTCTGTAATACAGTCATTTTGTTATTAGGCACGCCGTCAATTTCCATTTCGGCCTGCAAAGTATTGTTCAATGTTTTCAAAAGGGTTTTACTAATCCATACAATGGTAGCATCTTCCAATAATAAATGGTTGTCAGGTTTTACCTTTGTTACCATTTTCATGGAGGAACTCATCGCCTTGCCCTTTATCTCAACACTACCTTTCTTATTCTTAGGTTCATCCATCTCCCATTCATAAACGGTCTTACTACCAACCTCCTGAACCATAATACGATAATAATACAAATCACCTTTATTTCTTACATCATATATCAAAATATCGCCTTTTGAAATTTTAAACGTGGAGATTTCCTGAGCAGATGCAAATACAGAGCACAGAATAAAAGAAATGACAAAGATAAACTTCATAAACCAGGGTTTTGTTTAGTCAAAGGTAATCACTTATCATGAATAAATAAACAAGCCCCACAAGATTTTATTGTGAGGCCTGTTTTCCATTAACCTAAACCATGACTCAAATGTATAATAATTTTTAATTTCACAACCAAGTGAGAAAAAATAATCAGATATTCTCACTCAAAGATTCTGAGAAGCAATAATTATTATTTGTCAAAGGCAACCTTAAGATATCGAGCAAAGAATTACCTTTGCCATATTATGGATGAACTTCGATCACCGGCTTTAGCCAAAGCGGTAGAAGCATTTGCTTCACTGCCCGGCATTGGTCGCAAAACAGCCATGCGAATGGTTTTACATTTGTTAAAACAGGATGATGCCGATGTGATGCGGTTTGGTGATGCACTAATTCGTCTCAAACAAGATGTTACATTTTGCGAAACCTGCCACAATCTCTCCGAATCAGATTTATGTCATATTTGCGCCAATCCAAACCGACAACATCATATAATTTGCATTGTTGAGGATATACGAGATGTAATGGCCATAGAGAACACGGGAGAATACAAAGGCGTGTATCATGTTTTGGGAGGACGTATATCACCGATGGAAGGAGTAGGGCCTACCGATTTGCACATTGATTCTCTCATAAAGCGACTTCAGGAAAACAAAATTGAAGAAATTATTTTTGCATTAAGCTGCACACTCGAAGGTGATACCACCAATTTTTATCTCTTTAAAAAAATGGCGAGCTTTTCTATTCCTGTTACAACCATTGCCCGCGGTATTGGTGTAGGTGATGAACTTGAATTTGCTGATGAACTCACATTAGCTCGTTCCATTTTACATCGTTTGCCTTATGAAAAAACTCTGGCCGGATAACAAATGGAAGTCGCTGTATCAAGCCAAAATTTATTAGTATATTGGCTGCTGTGATGAAATTGTCTGTAATCATCGTCAACTACAACGTAGCGTATTTTCTGGAACAATGCCTGAAAAGCGCAGAAAAGGCCATTTCATTAATGGAACAGACCTATGGCCCAAATTGTGCTGAAATTATCGTTGTGGATAATCAATCTATTGATGGCTCTGTGGAAATGGTAAAAAAGAATTTTCCCTCCGTTATATTGATTGCCAACAAGAATAATATAGGATTTTCGAAAGCCAACAATCAGGCGATGCAAATGGCTCAAGGAGCATATTTCCTTTTGCTAAATCCAGATACTGTCATTGAGGATGCTACACTAATCAGGATGGTTGAATTTATGGATCAGACAGCCGATGCGGGGGGATTGGGAGTGAAGATGGTTGATGGGAAAGGTCGCTTCCTCCCCGAATCAAAACGCGGATTACCTACACCCTGGGTGGCATTTTATAAAATCTTTGGCTTATCGGCTTTGTTTCCAAAGTCAAAACGATTTGGGCGATACCACTTGGGTTTTCTATCATCCGACCAAACCCATGAAGTTGAGATTCTGTCAGGCGCTTGCATGATGCTGAGAAAAGAAACGCTCAACAAAACTGGATTACTGGATGAAGATTTCTTTATGTATGGAGAAGATATTGATTTATCCTATCGCATTTTGCAGGCCGGATACAAAAATTATTATTTCCCACACACACGTATCATCCATTATAAAGGCGAAAGCACAAAGAAAAGCAGTGTGAATTATGTATTTGTTTTTTACAATGCAATGATCATTTTTGCACGCAAACATTTTCAAAAAGGCAATGCACATATCTTTTCATTTCTTATCAGAATTGCCATATATTTAAGAGCAATGCTGGCCATCATTCAACGTTTATTTCGCAGTATTGCTTTTCCACTACTTGATGCATCTATCGCCTATGCAGCCATATATGGATTAAAAACTTATTGGGAACATAACCATAAATATATTGAAGGTGGCAGCTATCCTCCCGTTTTTACTTATGTTTTAATTCCTTCATATATTCTTATTTGGATTGTGGGAGTTTACCTAAATGGCGGATATGAAAAGCCCTACAAATCGAGTAGAATATTAAGAGGTGTAGCCATTTCCACACTCATCATCCTTGTTGTTTATAGCTTATTGCCCGAATCGCTTCGTTTTTCGAGGGCCATTATTCTTATCGGAGCTGCAATGGTTCTGATAATATTACTTCTAACACGAATTATTGTACATTTTATTCGGTATAAAAACGTATCATTTGATCAGGGAAATCGTAAACGACTAATCATAGCCGGCACAGAAGAAGAGTGTAAAAGAATTGAGGGTGTTATTAGAAGTACTCATTCGGGTGTGGATATTATCGGTTACGCGGTGCCGGAAATCACTTCAACAATGTCGCATCCCATTATCGGAAATTTGTCACAGCTCAACGATTTGGTTCATATTTACAATGTACAGGAGATTATTTTTTGCGGACAAGATGTTTCACCAACAATCATCATTGATCAGATGTCTTTAATATCCAGGGCCGATATTGATTTCAAAATCGCCCCGCCTGCTAGTGAATTTATTATTGGGAGTAATTCCATCCATCGCTCAGGAGAATTGTATGTGCTAGATATGAATGCTATACATAAGCCGGTGAACCGCCGTAATAAGCGCATGCTTGATTTAGGCATTGCATTATTGTTATTGTTTCTTTCGCCTTTACTCATGATTCGTATCAAAAAACCTACACAGTTTTTACGAAATTGCTTTCGTGTTATTATAGGGAAACGAACCTGGGTTAGTTATTCAAAAGAAAATTCGGGAGATGCCAACATTCGTTTACCTAGAATCCGAAAAGGCATCTTCACGCCTGCCGATGCATCTGCCATTTCGGTAAAAGAGCCCTCCACAATAGATTATCTGGATTTGTTGTATGCAAGAGATTATAGCCCTGCAACGGATTTGAACATCATACTAAAAAATATTCTTAGCAGTGATAGAGATGCAAATTAGTTACTCTTTGGGAAGTACATTGATATTGCCATATAATTCGTGAAAATCTCCGAAAATATCCTTGATAATAACCTTATAAACATAAACATCTTGCTTCACGAATTTTCCATGGTGTGTACCATCCCAGCCCACAGTAAAGGCAGCATCTTTTTGCAATTCAATGATCATATCACCCCAACGATTATAAATAGTTAGATCCGCATCAACCAATCCAATTCCTGAAATCAGGAATTTGTCATTCTTGCCATCTCCATTTGGTGTAAAAGAGTTGGGAATATGAATCGTAACATTGGGGCCAATAGTAATAGAAGCAAAAGCCGTATCTGTACAGCCAAATTGATTAATTACAACCAATGAAGCCAACCAGGTAGTTGTATCAGCCGGATAATAATGAAAAGGATTGGGGTTATTAGATGTACCTCCATCTCCAAAATCCCAGAAATAGCCGGTTTCGCCAATCGAGCCATTCGTAAATTGAACAAAAGGATTTAGAATGGTAATATTGCTATTAGGCGTATAAGTAAAAATGGCAACGGGTGTGGGGTAAACCGTAATATAATTATTGTAGGTAGTAGTAGAATCACAACCCTTTTCAGATACCGCCGTTAGAGAAACTGTATATAATCCTGCGCTATTAGGATATGTATGCGAATTTTCAAAAATGGTTTCGGTTGTATTATCACCATAGTTCCATACATAATAAGCCACGTTGCCCGATGATATAGAACTGAGATTATCAAACTGAGGGCTATGTGGATAACATCCTGTAAGTGGGTCTGCTGTGAAACTGACTTCAGGTACAGGCCATACAGAAACAGGAAGTGTTATTGTATCATAGCAACCCTGATTGGTTTGGGCAATCAACATTACATTGTATGTACCGGTTTGCTGATAATATACAACCGGATCGGTTAGCGCAGAATTGGCAATATTTGTATCATCAAAATTCCATTCATAGGATGATATAACCGTACCGTTAGGGGCCGTTGTTGCATTAGTAAATGGAGTAGTGCGGCCATGACAAACTTCTGTATAAGTGAAATCCACATCAGGTTGTGCATATACTGTAATCGCCTGAGTTAGTGTATCAGTACATCCTTGAGCTGTTCCTACTATCAATTGTACATCATAATCGCCGGCCTGTGCATATTGATGAGATGGATGTTGGGTGTTTGATTGTTGATTATTGCCAAAATCCCATTGCCACGTATCAATGGTTGAGAGCTGGACCGTTGATTGATCTGTAAAGTCAATGGCATTATAAACACAATCATTTAAAAAATCGAAATCTGCAACCGGAGGTGCTCTAACAATGACCGACTGCGTTGCACTATCTGTACATCCCTCTTCATCCGTAATCGTCAGAATGACGTCAAATGTTCCTACTGATGCATAAGTGTGGGTTGGCGTTTGAACAAAGGCATGATTACCATCATCAAAATCCCAGTCCCAAGCAGTAATTTGATTACCATTGAATGTAGTTGAAAGATCATTAAACAATAATGATAAGCTACAAGTATCTGGTACAGAAAAATCTGCCAAAGGATTCGCTTCAACATAAACCTGAATAGTAACCGTATCCTGACATCCTATTGAAGTTTGTACGTGTAATTCTACATTATACCATCCTGTGTCGGCATAAATATGAGTAGGGTTTTGAGAATTTGACTGATTCCCATCACCAAAATCCCAATTCCATGTATTTATTATATCCTGATATACAATCGAGGTATCTGTAAAGTCAATGGTTTTATTACAAACATAATCACCAAGGAATCCGGCCAAAGGAACTATTGGATTAATAGCAACACTAAGTGTGGCTTGGCAACCGGTAACTGAGACAATGGTACATGTATAATTTTGCTGACCGGGTTGTGGATTATAAATAACCAGTGTATCGTTATTACCCACTACATTAACACCATCTGACCATTGATAACTTTGGAATCCATTAGGGGCAATTAGCATCGCAGATGTATCACCTTCGCAATACTGAACCTGAATTTCTAAAGGTTGACAATCGCCTACCAAATAGCCATAACCAAAGTGGCCGGAAAGAGAGCAATCACCAGTTCTAGCTTCTATTGTCACGGTTTGACCAATATAAGCTGAAAGGTCAACGCCGACCTGCGTCCAATTTTTCCATCGTATGGCACCAAAATTTTGGAAACCTGGAATATTGCCTGCGGCGGCAACCTGATAAAATGTGCAAGGGATATTATTTCCTCCTGCATCCATAACCCTTAACTCGAAACGTGGTTGCTGAGCCGGTGTATGTCCGGGATCCTGAAGAACTACTGCATAATTATAAATAAAAAGTGCGTTAGATGAGGACACCAAAAAAGTATATTGTAAGGCCTCTCCTTGAGCGCCGGTGGCATTATTACCCAAACGGGCTGAGAAGTTATAGCCGGGAGGCACTAATTGCAATTGATTGCCTGTAACAGCATCCGTTCCGGGAGTCATGATCGTATGACGACCGGCAACAATTCCAACAGTAGGTACATTAATCGGACAGCAAGTACCGGTTCGCCCCACCCAATTCGTGAAATTTCCTAATGAAAAATTGGCATTAGGGCAGTTTTGAGACCAAGCAATCGAGATGGACACAAAGAAAGAAAAAACAAATAGGTATAGGTTTTTCATAGATCAACTTTATATCTGTCTCTTATACACATCTC
>JACSSC010000014.1 GCA_014879445.1 Candidatus Competibacteraceae bacterium | reverse complement strand
TATCATTGTATTCATTTAAAATATAAAAATATGACAGCAGTTGCAATTACAGGTAAACAATTTCTGATTAAGAAGAAGTTTTTGAAGCTATTAGGGTCTGATTTTCAGGTTTTTGATGAGAATCAAAGGCAAATTCTCTTCGCTCATCTTAAAGCATTCAAATTGAAGGAAGATATTACGCTTTATACCGACGAAACAAAGAGTGAAGCAGTGATTCAGATTAAAGCCAGAAAAATTATTGACTTTTCCTCTGCATATGATTTTTATGACAGCCGTACCGGACAGAAAATTGGTGCTGCTAAGCGCAAAGGATGGAAGTCAATTCTTCGCGATGAATGGATTATCATGGATTTGGATGACCGAGAAATAGGTAATATCAAAGAAGATAGTACCATGATGGCTCTCTTGAGAAGGTTTATTACCAATCTGATTCCTCAACGTTTTCATGTTATGGTTAATAATGCTGAAGTTGCTCATTATCGAAATAATTTTAATCCGTTTCTTAGCAAAGTGCAGGTGGTTATGTTGAAAGAAGACCCCTCGTTCTCGCCTGAGTTTGCTATTGCTATGGGCATTCTTCTTTGTGCTATTGAAGGTAAGCAGAGATAAAATAACATCTTTAGATATTACCGATTTTATTTTTTTTAACGAAACATTCTCAACATATTGGGATTGGTTATGTTTTGTTGTTTTATTTTTGTGATAAATCTTAAAACAAAAAATCATGTATCTAAAAGCGTTTTCTACAGGCGTAGCCGCAGTGCTTATCTTTTTGTCATCTTGCGGTAATAAAACCAAAACCGTTGAACCCGTAGCAGAGCAGCCCACAGCTGTTGCCACTGAAGCATCTAAAGAATTTAAAGTAGATGTTGCAGCCAGTTTTCTCAAGTGGAAAGGAACAAAATTGGGCGGCGAGCATTTTGGCACCATCAACATTCAATCGGGTGCAATGAATTTGGAAAATGACATAATCAAAGCCGGTTCTTTTATGGTAGATATGAATTCTATTGTTGTGGATGATATAAAGGAAGAGGAGTACAATACCAAATTGAAAAACCACCTGGCATCTCCTGATTTTTTTAATATTGCTTCATTTCCAACGAGTAAATTTGAAATTACATCGGCCGAAAAATTAGCAGCAGCTGATGATAAAGGAAATAATTATACAATCTCAGGCAATCTGACGATAAAGGATATTTCCAAAAACATTTCAATTCCTGCTAAAGTGGATATTCAGGAAGGTTCTTTTCATGCAGTAGCTGTTTTTTCTATTGACCGAACTGAATGGGATATCAAATACAACTCAGGTAAATTTTTCAAAAATTTGGGTGATAAGTTGATAAATGATGCGATCGAATTTGAACTTGATTTGAAAGCAAAGCCCTAATTCAAAATATTCTCTGAGATAAAGGGGTGGCTTTCGGGTTACCCCTTTTTTTATAATTGATCTAATATCTGAATGAGTTGATCCTGCCACATAAAGTTGAAATGTAATGCACGTTTGGCAAAGCGCAGAATAATGATATTTTTTTTGGGATATATAAGAATGTATTGCCCATATAATCCGGCGGCATAATAATATCCATATTCTTTGGGGCCGAGATACCAAAAGTATTCATTGTCCCATGTGCTACCGTCGGTGAGATCGTATTTGAGTGTTTGGTCAATCCATGTTGATGGAATAATCTGTTCATCATTCCATTTTCCTCGCTGCAAGTATAGTTTTCCGAATTTAGCAAAATCACGCATGCGTCCGTTTATGCAGCAAAATGTTTTTAGGTTTTGATCTTTTTTATTGTCCATGCTCCAAAGCATTTCGTATTCTGTTCCAATCTTGCTCCATATTTTCTCATGAAAATAATCCTGGAATTTACGACCTGTGGCATGTTCAATGATTAATGTTATAAGCAGTGTATTGCAATTGGCATACACATATTCTTTGCCCGGGCCTTTGCCATATTTCATTTTTTGCAACAATCGGTTGTTGTCGTGTGTGTAATATGTCCAAGCGAGTGACGGAAATTGAATGCCTGAAACATGATTAAGTACGTGACGAATACGAATATTCTCAAATCGTTTATCACTTAGCTCGGGCAGATAGCGTGTAATGGGTTCTTCTACAGATTGAATATATCCTTCATGAATGGCAATACCTAATACAGCCGAGACAAAAGATTTGGCTACTGAAAATGAAGTTACAATTTTAGTTTCGTCGAACTCTTCTTCATAGTATTCATACAATACTGAATCGTTTCGGATAATAGCAAAGGCGACAGTGGGTGTGTTTTCAAGAAATTCTCTTAGCGGCACAGCGTTGGTATTTAGTGCGCTTTTGTTTACAAATATTTGTTCGCCCCGCAAAGAGGTGTTGGGGCATTGATCAAAACAGAATGGAGTATTGTGGTTGCTAAAATGATAATTGTCAAACGATTTATAGGATTCGATATTGGGTGCACCTGTTTGAATGCGTGCTTTACGAACACTACATCCGCTAATTATTAAAGTTAGTATGAGGAATGAAAGGGAGAATAGGCGAATCATGCCTGCAAAAATGCAATAAAAAAAAAGCCATCGCAACGGATGGCTTCGTATGTTTTAGTTAAAAAAGGTTATCCCAAATAAGTGCGTAACAATTTGCTACGACTACTTTGGCGAAGTCGCTTAAGCGCTTTTTCTTTAATTTGACGAACCCGTTCGCGGGTTAATTCAAACTTTTCACCTATTTCATCAATGGTAAGGCCATGATTCATACCAATACCAAAATACAGTTTAATGATTTCTTTTTCTCGTTCGTTGAGAGTGTCAAGCGTACGTTCTATTTCTGTTTGCAGTGATTCTTTGATCAACGAACGGTCGGCACGAGGCGAATCTTTATTCACCATCACATCATACAGGGTGCTTTCTTCACCTGAAACCAACGGTGCATCCATTGATATATGACGACCGGAAATAGAGATAGAATCTTTGATTTTGTCTTCAGGCAAATCTAAAATGGTTGCCAATTCTTCTTCAGTCGGCTCGCGTTCGTACTCTTGTTCAAGTTTGGAAAAAGCTTTATTTAGTTTGTTGAGCGATCCCACCTGATTAAGCGGTAGCCGAACAATACGAGAATGTTCAGCAATGGCTTGAAGGATAGATTGCCGAATCCACCAAACGGCGTAAGAAATAAATTTAAAACCACGCGTTTCATCAAAACGCTGGGCGGCTTTTATCAATCCCAAATTTCCTTCGTTGATAAGGTCGGGCAGTGTAAGACCTTGATTTTGATATTGCTTGGCCACCGAGACCACAAAACGGAGGTTGGCGCGGGTTAATTTTTCGAGAGCAACTTGGTCACCTTGCTTAATTTTTCTAGCTAAATCTACCTCTTCTTCTGCTGTTATCAGTTCTTCTTTTCCTATTTCCTGAAGGTACTTGTCGAGAGAACGGCTTTCACGGTTAGTAATTGATTTGGTGATCTTTAACTGCCTCATAGATTTGTGTAAAGGTTATTTTTTAATAGAAACAGGTTGCAAAGGTAATACAAATTGTTCAGAAATTCAAGCAAAAACGCAATATGGTTTTAATTATTGCTTTTTAAGTGTATTTTCTGCTTAGTTGAAAGAATAAAAAACCTTTTCACCCGAAGGATACATTCCGCCAATGTAAAATACACCTTTGTTATGATTCAGCGCCGTGGTGATATCATCCAAAGTACGTATGGATTTTCCATTGATTTCGGTAATGATGTATCCTGCTTTTACACCGGCCATGCGAAGTTTGCCATTGCTTACCTCTTCAACCATCACACCATTTTTCAATCTGAATTTATTTAATTCAGAATCGGAAAGGGGTCGAAATCTGGCGCCGAGTAATTTATTTACTTCGGTAGGTTTATCCATGAGTTGTGTTGATCCCGATTTGTTTTTCAGTACAACATGAACAGGAATTTCGTTATTGTTTCTTCGCACAAGCAGCGTGATACGGTCGCCAGGGCGATGTAATCCCACCTGCTCCTGTAGTGCCGAAACGCTATTTACACTCACGTCATTAATTTTTAAAATAATATCGCCTGATTTGAGCCCGGCTTCTTCGGCTGCGCTGCCGGCAATTGGCGCTTCTACCCATACGCCCTCTAACGCATTTAATGATTTGTCGGCTGCAAAGTCGGCTGTAATCTCACGAATGTTTACTCCTAGTATTCCGCGCTGCACAGTGCCAAATTCAATCAAATCGCGGGCTACCTTTTGAACCAGATTAGATGGAACAGCAAAAGCATACCCTTCATACGATCCTGAACGTGAAGATATGGCTGTATTAATGCCAACAAGTTCACCTTTGGTATTAACCAATGCTCCTCCACTGTTTCCCGGATTTACAACAGCATCGGTTTGAATGAAAGATTCAATTTTGTAATTCTCTTGTATAATATCAATGTTTCTTCCTTTGGCGCTAACAATGCCTGCTGTAACAGTGGATGTAAGGTTGAAAGGATTGCCCACAGCCAATACCCATTCGCCCAATTTTAACTCATCACTATTCCCAAAAGGAACAATGGGCAAATTGGTTTCCTCAATCTTAACTACAGCCAAATCTGTATTGGGGTCGGAACCAATCAGCCGTGCCTTATAGGTGCGTTTGTTGTTGAGTGTTACTTCTATCTCATCGGCTTGATCTATCACATGATTGTTGGTAATGATATATCCGTCAGAGGCAATAATCACTCCCGAGCCGGCACCACGTTGTGGCATGGGTTGAGTGTTGTATGGCAGCCCGAAGAAAAATTGCTCGAAAGGATCTACATATTGGCGAGTGTTTGATTTATGAATTAAAGTTTTGATGTGCACAACACCGTTTACGGTTTGCCCAGCTGCCAACGTAAAATCCATGTTGGATGGAATTTCATCTAAAACGCTTACCGCCTTTTGTGTGTAAGGAACATCATGTTGGTATGTAACCGGCGTGTGTGATGGTCGTATCTTTGTGTACACGCCTATTGAAACAAGCCCGCCGGTTAAGGCAATCAGAAAAGTACCAAGCATTTTCTTCATCATCATTTCTTTAGTTTTAATTAGACAAACGATACGTTTAACGTAATCCGTGTATATTTGGATTAATTTTTTAGGGTTAATTAGTGTTAACCCTTTTTTGTAGCGCTAAATTAGCGCATCGAAATGAAAAATGTATGTTAAATATTGTAAATGGAAATAGCATTTTGTAAATATCAAGGAACTGGTAATGATTTTATCATCATCGATCATCGGCATATGACCTGGTCATTGTCGCAAGACATGATTACACGGCTCTGTCATCGTCGTTTTGGGATTGGCGCTGATGGCTTGATTTTGCTGCAATCTTCGATAGAGGCCGATTTTACAATGCGATATTATAATGCCGATGGCAGAGAGAGTACCATGTGTGGTAATGGCGGACGCTGTATCGTAGCATTTGCTATTGATATGGGATTGTCGGATAAGCAAAATGAAATTCGATTTCTGGCAGCAGATGGCATACACAAAGCTCACATCCTACGCACACTGTCTCATGGCTTTGAAGTGGAGTTGCAAATGCAGGATGTGAATTCTTGGGAAATTACATCCGATAATGAACTGATAGTGCATACCGGCTCGCCTCATTTTGTGAAGAACTGTACATCCCTTGCTCAGGCCGATATTGTTTCTATGGCCCGAAAAATAAGATATAATAGCCGTTTTGAACAAGATGGTATTAATGTGAACTTTATTGAAAGGGAGAGTCAAATCTTGCATGTTCGTACCTACGAACGTGGGGTGGAAGATGAAACCTATTCGTGCGGAACAGGCGTGGTGGCGTCTTCTATTGCATGTTATTTGTTGATGGGTTTTGTGCCTGATAAGATTATTACACCCGGAGGAGAGCTATCCGTTAAATTTACATTTCAGTCGGAGCAATTTTCAGAGATTTATCTTTCAGGACCGGCAATTAAAGTTTTTGATGGTACATTAGAAATGGAATAAGAGTGTCTTTGCCATCCGGCATATAGCAAACTGCCCGAAGCATACATCAGGATGTCTATCACGTCTGCCGTAAAGCGGGGATGAAAGTAGGGTAGTATGCCTTCAAAATAAATGCTGAAAAAAATGACAGGCATAACGTACATCCAGGTTTCTAATTCAAATTGCTTTCCCGATTTTACTGCCTGCCATTCACGTATGGATTGATATGCCGAAAGCATCCATGGAATACATAGCAAATCATCAGCATAGCAATGCAGCGGATATATAATAACATGACATTCTTCAAGCATTTGGTTGATACAGAGCAAAACCGATAATACCAAAAAACTGATGCGACAACGACTCATCAGATGACAAGAAAAGTAATTAACACAACCATGAAAGTCATAAACATAATAAATCCATACGCCGTGTAATTTACAGCATGCTTAAAAATACGGATTAAGATAAATTCGCCGGCTTGCACCTTGAATATACCAACATCGCTCACCTTTTTGCTTTTTAGCTCCTGCCAGATGGTTTCAGGAGTTTCTTTATTAGGTGTATTTTCCATAATATGAAATTTTCTACAAAGGTAAAGATATTTCAAAGCGGAAACCAAGAGATTGAAAAAAGTTTCCACAGTTTTTTATGTAATTTTATTTGAGGAAATTATTTATGCTTGATATTCAGGCAAATGAACAATGGGTAAATGGGGCATTCATATAGCTGTACTTTGTATGGCGTTGAGCCGAATTCCGATTTCAAATTATATTTAAAAATCATCATGTTTGTCATGTTGCTGCTGTAAAATCGCCAACACCCACGTTGCGATTCACCCATAACGACATCATTACCTGATTTTTTACATGAAGGGGCTGCTTCCCGGGTAATATTCCGGTAGTGGCAAATGCCAAACTGTGTTTGTCAGAAATGGAATGGTTATAAATTCCGTAGCGTAGCTGCTAAGCTCCTACTTGGCTATATGCGGACAGGTGGCTTGAAGGAGAAAGGGATATCACATTTGTACTTTGTCATTTTCGTATCAATACAAAAGCAAAAGATATTTAAAAGGCGGGTAGTTTGTGTTGTGAAAGCGGATTTAAATAACTAAACTTGCACTGCTAAAACATTAAATCATGAAAAATTTCTGGGGTTCGTTTTTAGGCGCTATTGCAGGAGCTGTTATTGCCGGCATTGTGGCTTCTGTTATTATCTTGGTAGGGGTTGCTATTATTATTGGCTCGTTTTTTCAATCTGGAACTTCTAAATCTGAAGTGACGATATCCAAAAATTCGGTACTGAAGCTTCAGCTTGACTATACAATCAACGATCGTACAAGCAATAACCCTTTTTCCAATATGGATTTTTCTTCGATGAAGCCCAAATCTACGCTTGGGTTGGATGAACTGTTAGCCAATATTCGATATGCCAGAGAAGATAAGCATATTGCCGGTTTGTATCTTCATCTCACAAGTTTGCCTTCGGGCATGGCTACATTAGAAGAGATTCGAAATGAATTGTTGTTATTTAAGGAGTCAGGAAAATTTATCATTTGCTACAGCGATTATCTAACCCAAAAGGCCTATTATATGGCATCAGTAGCCGATGAGGTTTATTTGAATCCGGCAGGTTTTATGGATTTCAAAGGATTGGCTTTTGAGTTGATGTTTTTTAGTAAGACGTTAGAAAAATTAGGATTGCAGCCCGAAGTGATTCGTCCGACGGGCAACCGATTTAAAAGTGCTGTTGAGCCGTTTATTCTTGATAAAGCTAGTGAATCCAATCGTTTGCAATTAGATGTGATGTTGCAATCGCTTTGGGGCAAATGGGTACAAGACATGTATGCTACAACCGGAAAATCAATAGACACATTAAATCATTATGCCAATCATTATGTAATCAGTTTGGCCTCTGATGCATACCAATATCGCATGGTAACTGGATTAACATACGAAGATGAGTTTTTGGACATTTTAAAGAAAAAAGCTGGTATTGATTCGCTTAATGCAACCAATGTGGTGCCCATTGAAAAATATGCCAAGAAAGTATCAAGGCATTTAAACAAAAAGAATAAAAATAAGATTGCCGTGATATATGCATCAGGCGATATCGTAGATGGCAATGGAGGAAGCAATGATGTTGGAGGTGATAAATTTGTAAAGATTATACGAGAGGCAAGAAACGATGAGTCGGTTAAAGCCATTGTGCTTCGTGTGAACTCACCAGGTGGCAGCGCTATGGCGTCTGAACTAATGTGGCATGAATTGGAACTAGCCAAAAAACAAAAACCCTTGGTTGTTTCGATGGGTAATTATGCCGCTTCGGGCGGATATTATATTTCGTGCAATGCAGATACCATTGTGGCCGACCATACTACCATCACTGGATCAATTGGTGTATTCAGCATACTGTTTTCCATGCAAAAAATGCTGAATGAGCATTTGGGGATTACAACTGATACAGTAAAATCGCACAGATATGCTGATTTTCCGAATCTGTCAAGACCTTTTACAGCAGAAGAAAAAAGCATTTTGCAGCGTCAGGTAGATCATATATACACTTTGTTTTTGAAACGAGTGTCGGATGGTCGTAATATGACAGTTCAGCAGGTTGACAGCATTGCGCAGGGGCGAGTGTGGACAGGCGCTGATGCATTGAAGCTTGGCCTGGTAGATGTATTAGGAGGTTTGGAAAAAGCCGTTCAGATTGCCTCCTCAATGGCCGGCATTGATAGTTATCAAATAGTGGCGTATCCGCAAGACGAAGACCCATTTGAGAGTTTCTTTAGCGAATTGTCAGGTACCATGGCCAAGCGTATGATAAAAGAGGGTTTACAGGAATCATACAAATATTACGACCATCTGAATCGTGCTACACTACTAAAAGGCGTGCAGGCACGTATGCCTTTTAGCATTGATGTGTATTAATTCTCTTTGGCATAACTCTTGTTTACATCATCGCGAATTGTTTACTTAATATATATATACTTATGAAAATCAAATTACACTTATTATTATTACTTGCCAGCGTTTTTGTTTCTGCTCATGTTGTTGCTCAAACAGCTAATGTGGTGTTCTTTTCCGAACAAGGCGAAAAATTTACTGTTGTGATGAATGCGTTACGCATCAACGACAATCCTGAAACCAATATTCGTGTTACCGATTTGCGCTCTGATGCATTTAAGGTAAAAATAATTTTTGACAATACGAATATTCCCGACATTGATAAAAACGTGATGTTGGCTATGGGTGAAGAGATAACGTATATTATCAAAAAGAACAAGAAGGGAGAATATGTTTTGCTATATTTCAATCAAACGCCGATAGCACAAACGCCGGTTAACACATCAGGGCAAACCTCCTACAATCATAATCAGGTACCACCTAATGATGGAAATGTTGTGCGTGGTGCTACCACTTCCACCACTACGACCACCATGACCACCACCATCAATGAATCTCCTAATAATGTTGGAGCTAATGTGAATGTGGGCGGCGTTTCAATGAATGTCTCCATCACCGACAATACACAAATGACTGGTACGACTACTACTACATATACAACCACCACAACCACAACCACTAACGAAACAGGTAATGTTCAGCCCCAAACCGGCTGTGTATATGCGATGTCGGGTTCTGATTTTAATGCTGCCAAAGCATCTATTTCAGGCAAATCATTTGAGGATACTAAGCTTACGGTTGCCAAGCAGGTGGTTGATGCCAATTGTTTATCATCAAAACAAATCAAAGAGATTATGCAATTGTTCACATTTGAAGAATCAAAACTTGACTTTGCCAAATATGCATATCGAAGATCAACCGATCCCAGCAACTATTATCAATTAAACGATGCATTCACATTTGAGTCAAGCATTGAAGAATTGAATCTTTATATCCGACAAAACCCACGCTAAAACATTTTTTTTAACCATCAGAACCCCTGTTTGCTGACAGGGGTTTTTTTCATTATATAATGAATGCAAATTGGTTGTGAGTTAAAAAAAAATACTGTTCATTTGTGATGAAATTAAAATTGGGGAAGATGAATCACACAGCATTAACATCAGTACACCAGGCACTCGGCGCTAAAATGGTTGAATTTGCCGGATATTATATGCCAATACAATATAAGAACTTGCTTGAAGAGCATCATGCAGTAAGGAATCATGCAGGACTTTTTGATGTATCACATATGGGCGAATTTTGGGTTGAAGGACCACAATCTCTTGCTTTTTTGCAATATGTAACCAGCAATGATGTATCCAAATTACAGCCCGGACAGGTGCAATACAGTTGTTTGCCTAACGAACATGGAGGAATTGTAGATGATTTGTTGGTTTATTGTTTTGGTATTGAAAAGTATATGTTGGTTGTGAATGCTTCCAATATGTCGAAAGATAAGCAATGGCTGCAAAAGCACAATACTGCATTTGGTGTAAATTTACACGATGCATCCGACAAAACATCTTTGCTTGCGTTGCAAGGGCCTAAAGCCATCGAAATTCTTCAGCCATTGACATCGGTATCGCTGGCAGATATTCCGTATTATCATTTTACAACAGGGCGATTTTTGGAATACGACAATGTCATTTTTTCAAATACAGGATATACAGGTGCCGGCGGATTTGAGATTTATGTACCCAACGAATTAGCCGTTGAAGCATGGCATGCCATCATCAAATCGGGCCAATCGCATGGATTGCAACCTGCCGGTTTGGGAGCACGTGATACTTTACGACTTGAAATGGGTTTTTGTTTGTACGGGAATGATATTGATGATGAAACCTCACCCATTGAGGCCGGATTGGGTTGGATAACAAAATTTAATAAGGACTTTATCAATAAAACCTCATTACTAAAACAAAAAGAGCAGGGTGTAAGTCGAAAGCTAGTCGGGTTCGAAATGATTGATAAAGGAATACCCCGCAAAGGATATCGTATTTTTTCAGCATCAGACGAAATAATTGGAGATGTTAGATCCGGCACGCAATCACCTACCTTAGGCAAAGCCATTGGCATGGGATATGTTCAAACATCGTTTTCGGCAATTGGAACAGAGATATGCATCGAGATACGAGATAAAAAACTCAAAGCTCGTGTAGTAAAAACACCTTTTCTATCAAAATAAATCATATCACTGCCGTTGACTTATACAATCAAAAGTATGCAATGGCGTTATTGGATTAGCATGAAGCAAAACCTATGGATACGTATAGTGTGTACTACATGGTTGGTGATTATTTCACTCACATCAACAGGGCAGAACACAATAAAGTTGGCGTTGTTAAAATTTGGCGGTGGTGGTGATTGGTACGCCAACCCTACCTCACTTCCTAACTTGGCTCGTTTTTGTAACCAGGAATTGCGTACACGCATAGATGTTGATCCAGTAGTAGTTGAACCCGGAAGTGAATCTTTGTTTTTGTATCCTTTTGTTCATATGACCGGCCATGGTAACGTGTTTTTTACAGTGCAAGAGGCGTTGAACTTAAGAAAATATCTTTTGGGTGGTGGGTTTTTGCATATTTCAGACAACTATGGAATGGATCCATACGTGCGTAGAGAAATGAAGAAAGTGTTGCCTGATGCTGAATGGATTCAGTTGCCGACACAACATCCCATTTACCATCAAAAGTTTGATTTTCCTAATGGATTACCCAAGATTCACGAACATGACAACAAGCCAGCACAGGGATTTGGTATTGTTCACAATGGTCGGCTGGTAGTATTCTATGATTACGAATGTGATTTAGGTGATGGATGGGAAGACGCCGAAGTACATAAAAACTCAGAAGAAACCCGACTGAAAGCATTACGCATGGGAGCCAATCTGATACAGTATGCATTTATGATACCGCATACGCCCTGATGATAAAAATGTATGTTGACTAAATTAATGGTTTAGCATGATGGGCATCACCAGCATGGTGATATCTTCCACTTCAGCATCAAAAGTACCGGGTTTGACAATACCTGCACGATTGGGTTCACTCAATTCAAACACGACATTTTCGCTGTCAATATTTTGAATCATTTCAATCAGGAAACGTGAGTTGAATCCAATTTCGAGGTCATCACCGTCGTATTGACAAGTTAGACGTTCAAATGCTTCATTGGCAAAATCAAGGTCCTCGGCCATAATCTGTAAATCACTGCCGGCAATTTTGAGACGAACTTGATAAGTCGTTTTGTTAGAGAAAATACTAACACGACGAATGGCATTTAGCAAAGGCGTTTTGTCAACCATGAGACGGTTGGGATTGTTTTTGGGGAATACGGCTTCGTAATTAGGAAACTTGCCATCAATAAGGCGACTGACAACACGGTAGTTTTCAAAGGAAAAAGATACATTCGTGTCGTTGTATGATACATCGACAGGCGTATCATAAGAAAGTAGAATGTTTTTTAACAGATTGAGAGGTTTTTTAGGCAAAACGATGGAGCCATTGCCTGAGGATGTTACATCCTTTCGATGATATCGTACCAATTTGTGCGCATCGGTGGCAACAAAATTGCAGCCGGTAGGCGACATTTCAAATAATACACCCGACATGACAGGACGGATATCATCATTACCGGTAGCAAAAATGGTTTTGTTAATCGCATGCGCCAAGGTCATTGAGTCAACAGCCATTTTGTTTTCAGTCGCAATCTCCGGCATTCGAGGAAAATCAGCAGGGTTGTGCCCACTAAGCTTGTATTTTCCTGTTTCGGAAGATATTACAATTCCATTTGTTTTGGCATCAACGGTAAAAACAAGCGGCATGTCGGCAAATGTTTTCATCGTATCTAAAAGGAGTTTGGCAGGAATGGCAATGCTGCCGTCTTTTTTTACATTAACTTGGTCGGAACCGACCCGTGCTGAAAAAGATGATTCTAAGTCGGAACCGTAAATGGTTAAACCATCCTCTCCTGCTTCAAATAAGAAATCGTTGAGAATAGGAACTGTGCTGTTATTGCTGATTATTCCGCCTATTACCTGCAACTGCTGAAGCAGCGTTTTACTAGTGATTGCAAAATTCATGGATTCATAATTTTGAACAAATATATTATTTTTCATCAGCGCCTGAGGTATAAAGTTATTCACATTTTACTCACCAATTGGCTGAAATAATAAGTGTTGGTATATGCTTCATTTGAAGAGTCAATTATATAACATCCTGCACCTCGTTGATGAAAAAAAAAACCTCCGCCAAGCAGCGGAGGTTTTTTGATTTTATTGGTGGGAGCAACAGGATTCGAACCTGTGACCCTCTGCTTGTAAGGCAGATGCTCTGAACCAGCTGAGCTATGCTCCCCAATATGTCTGCACTGCATTTGAAGCAGATGCTCTGAACCATCCGCCAAAGGCGGATATGCTCCCCAATATGTCTGCACTGCATTTGAAGCAGATGCTCTGAACCACTAATAAATGAATGATTCAAAGAATTGGGAGTGCAAATATACAGTCAAATTTTAAATTGCCAAAAAATTAGGTGGATTTTGTAAAATATCACCCACTACAAAAGCACTACCACAAACAAGAATGATGTCTTCAGGATGCGACTCATTGAGTGCAGCTGATAGAGCCAGCGACGGATTGTGGTATGAATGACCGATTAGATCAAATGATTTGGCTTTTTCTTGAAGCGATTTTTCATCCAAAGATCGAAGGACAGATGATTGTGTAAAATAGTATTTGGCTTCTTTGGGTAACAAAGCCAACATTGCGTCTATATCTTTATCCTTTACAACACTTACCACCATTCGTAGTTTTTGGTATGATACGGATTGTAACTGTTCCCAAACAGCTTTCAGGCCAGGTTCGTTATGAGCAATATCCAACACAATTGCAGGTTGCTGGTGCACCTGTTGCCACCTTCCCATAAGCTTTGTATTGAGTATCACATTTTTAATTCCGCCAAGCACAGCATCTCTATCAATACAAACGATTTCGTTTTCTTCCAATTCATCTACAACCGTTAAAACACCTGCCAGATTACGAAGTTGATATAATCCGGTCAGGCCGGAAACAACATTAATTTTCTCATCAGTTATCCAGTGCAGAAATTCTGCTTGCAAATAAGGTGTATTATCTTCGGTAATGATTTGGTATGATTGAAGTTCATATACGTCATCAGCAAATAGGCAGGGAGCATCTTCGAGATTTGCTTTTTGCATGAAAACGTCTTGAACATCTTCCTGTCTTTCGAAAATAACGACAGGTGTTTTTTTCTTGATGATACCGGCTTTTTCAGCAGCAATTTCTTTAAGAGAATTTCCTAAAAACTGGCTATGATCCCATCCAATTTGAGTGATGACGCTTAATGTTGGGGTCAGAATGTTCGTTGAATCAAGTCGTCCGCCCATACCGGTTTCAATAACGGCGATATCCACTTTTTTTTCAGCGAAATATGAAAAAGCCATAGCCACAGATATTTCGAAAAAGGATGCATCCAGTGTTTTAAAATATGAAATATGTTTTTCAACAAATTGAGTTACAAAATCGGGAGTAATTTCAATGCCGTTGCATTTGATTCGTTCATTAAAACGGATTAAGTGGGGAGAGGTATAAAGACCGGTTTTAAGCCCATGTTCATGCAATATGGATGCAAGAAAATGAGAGGTTGATCCCTTTCCATTGGTGCCGGCAACATGAATGGATTTAAAATGTTGTTGAGGGTTATTCAGGTATTGGCAGATTTTATGAATATTACCCATATCTTTTTTGTAAGCCGGAGCGCCTATATTTTGAAACATGGGTAATGTGTTCAGCAAATAATCGAGGGCATCTTGATATGTCATGACGACAAAAGTATAAAGTATGTTTGTTTGCCCAATCATAAAATGATTAATATTTTTAGGAGGAGAAAATAATAAGTTTTGGCGATTTGTGTTATTGATAAAATAGTTATACATTCAACCCATGAAAAATCTTTTCTTAAGTGTCTTGTATGTCTTGTCAATAGGGTTGTTTGGGCAAGCAAAAAAAGAATTTTTTGATGAGCGATGGCGTCCGTGTGACTCTTTGTCGGCATCCTATTATCGTCTCATCAGCTATGATGATAAAGGCATTCCGGTGGGTGTAGTAAGAGATTATTTTGTGAGTGGGGAGTTGCAATGGGAGGGGCGGTTTTCATATATTGATAAAGGAGGAGCGAATAGTCGTAAAGAGGGATTGTGTACCTGGTATTATAAAAATGGTAATAAGTCGGCGCAGGGAAATTTTAATAGTAATAAACAACATGGCACATACAAAACATGGTATGAAAATGGTGGATTGGAGTCGGAAACAAGATATAAAAATGGCCAATTACATGGTTTAACGGTGGCGTGGTACGAAAACGGTGAGTTGATAAATTATGCAGTATATAATGAAGGGATGTTGGTTGGGAATGAATCTGTTTTTTGTGACGAATTTGGGGTTTGTACCCGCGTTTTTTCACAGCAGTTTGCAAGCAAAAAAATAAGCAAGAAAAATCCAAATACGAAAAAAGAGCGATATTCAGATTTTGCCATAGATTGGCATTCATATTTAACATATGATATGGCCGAAGCAACGGATGTGTCAAACTGGCCTTTGACAAAAGATAAAAACGCTACTTCATCCATGGAGCCGGAAGGATATTTGCTTAAAACAAAGAATCAAGAAGGAATCAGAGTGGTTCAGCATCCTATTAATACATCTGGGAATTTTGATGTAGATATTTCATTTATAACTCGTAAAACTTCTCCGAATGCAACACATGGCTTAGTGTGGGCTTTTGTAGATGATGAAAATTATGAGTTTATCCGATTGGCAGATAATGGCTATTACAAAATTGGGAGTATGCAAAAGGGTATTGAGCAGGTGTATAAAACGGGTGTTGCGGCCTTATACGATGATCAAGAGAGTAGTCATTATATAGGTCTTACACGACGTAATGATTCTATTGAATATTATATAGGTTTTTCGAAGGTTCATCACAAGCCGGCGCCAGGCAATGCAGGAGGTCAAATTGGTTTTGTGGCTGATGCAAGGTCTGAAGTATATTTTATATCATTTTCGACGGTAGAGGAGACGGATGCGCCTTTTTTGTCGCCTAATTATACAAGTCGTCGTCGAAAAAATGTCTGGAGAAGTACGGGAAGTGGGTTCTTTGTTTCAACCGAAGGATATATTGTTACCAATCAGCACGTGGTGGATAAAGCCAATGAGGTAGAAGTGGAGTTGATTCGTGACGGGAATACGATGACCTATGTATGTGAAGTATTTTTGCAGGATAAAGCTAATGATTTAGCGATATTACGCATAAGCGATAGCGCATATGTACCATTGCCGGCCATTCCATATAGTTTGAAAACAGATTTAGCAGATGTAGGAACGGCAGTATATGCGTTGGGGTATCCATTGGCTTTTTCATCTTTGGGCACAGAGTTGAAATTTACGGAAGGTACCATCAATGCACGTACAGGAAGCGAGGGAATGATTAGTGCGTACCAGGTGTCAACACCGGTACAGCCGGGCAATAGCGGTGGTCCACTATTTGATTATCAAGGGAATATATTAGGTATTATCAATGCCAAGTTGTTTTATGCCGACAATGTTGCCTTTGCAATTAAAGCGAGTTATCTCAAAGCGCTTCTTGATTTATTACCGGCTTTGCCCGACTACCCCTCTTCATCGAAGCTAGGTTCATGGCCGGTTACCGATCAGCTTAAGCAGATTCGCATGTATGTACCTTTGATTAAAGTAAGATAACTAAATTTCCGATCATCACTACACATCGAAAGACAATTTGTCTTGCTTTGTGATGGAGAGTAGTGACATTTTGACTGGTTTTTATTAGGGGTATAGCATTTGATAGGGTTTGATGTATAAAAATTATGGTTATGATGTACTATAAAAATGTTAAACCGAAAAAAAATGAAATTTTTTTTCTGCAAAAATTAGTTGGGAATAAAAATTTGATTAATTTTGACCGCGCAATTGAGTATGAAACTATACAAGTTAATGTACTCAAGACCGAAAAAAGTTATTTGATAGAGTTGGTGGTGCCGGGCATACAGAAAGAGCAGATAAAGGTAGAGAGTGAAAGAGGGATATTAACTGTATCATACGACCACAAAGAGAACCAAGAGGTAAATGCAGAATCATATTTGCGTTTTGAATTTAGACCTTGCAGTTTTCATCGTTCTTTTCAGATTCCTGATGATGCCGATAGCGCTCAAATTGAAGCGCGATATGAAAATGGGATCATCGTTATCGAAGTGCCGAAGAAGCAAACAGCTGCACATACCGGTAAAAAAGTAGTTGCAGTTGCATAACATATTAAAATTTGGATGGTTAGGGTTGATTAGTAACAGTCCCGCTCTTTGTGGCGGGATTGTTACTTTTTGGGCCTTTCCATTTTTTTATTTTCTATCTCATGAATGGGTTTAATTTTTTTATTAATGGGGCACGTGCTACACGACGTGTTGCATTGTATGCAGGATTCTTTTTATTGATTACCGGCTTATTGATATTTGCCTATCCACGTATTTTTGCTTTTCTGGTGGCAGGTTTGTTTTGTTTGTTGGGCATAGTGTTGTTGATAGCCGCTTTCCTCATGAAGCAACCTTCGTCATCGCAATCGTCTTCAGATACAGAAGATGGTGATTATGAGGAATTGCCATAAATCAATTTTCTCAAAAGGAATGCTTATTTTCGGCAAAGCTTATGGATTCAGCATTGCAGCATATTTTTGATGAATGGTATGAAAAAAAGGGGAAGGGGTTTCAGCGCATCACCAACCTCGGTTTTTTTTCGCAACCCTTTCGAATCTATCCTCAGGGGATGAATCCGTTGGTGATGAAGATATATAAGCCAGTAAGAAGCAAAGAGCTGGCTTTGCAAATTGTTTCACATCATGCATCTTATGTATCCTGTTTGCAGCATGCCGGCGTGCAAATTCCTGATACTTTTTTGCACTTAGTGGAACGCCATAGTCGTAATTTTTTGGTAGTAGTACAGTCGCCTTTTGCCGACGATGAATTGGTACGCTATCGGATGATGACAGGCGAAAGGGAATCATGCATTGCTTTGTTAAAAGCGCTATTGGCACAAACAATAGATTTTTTGCAATCGGGGGTACAGGTGGGGTTTCATCCTACGTTGCGTAATTTTGCATGGCGTGAAGGGCTTTGGTTTTTTGATACCTTTCCGCCTATGGATATGTCACAGCCCGATCTCAACCGTATCATTCTTCATTTTGCACCCGTTTCATTACCGCTGAGTCGAATACCTACATCGTGGGTCAATCATGTATCAAACGAGTATTACCAACCCTCTTTGATGCTGAAAGGATTGGTTGGCAGCAGTTGTCGTTTGCGTCCTGAATGGTCGGAGGATTTTCTTTCACAATCTCGTTTGCAGATTACAGTATCGGGCCTGCCTGATCATGTTATTGAGCAAACGCTGGATATGTTGCATCAGCCACCACGATTAAGCGGTTTGTGGACAGGCATACGGTCATTACTTGGGAAGGAGGGCAAGCCCAATGTACCTCGTTAGCAGTATATGGTGATAATATCTTCTAATCGGGTGGTATAACGTGGCGATAGTTTTTCCTGTTTCATTTTCCATACTTGTTTTAAGTCTTGTGAGGCCAGTCGCACTTTTTGTTGACCTATCATCTGATTTATTTTATCAATGGCTTGCATGAGAGGGATGTGCTGTTCGTTGCGATTTTCGAACAGTTTTTTTTGCAGTTGGTTTTCGTTTATCAGGTTGTGAACGATTACGCCGGCCTTTTTGTATGCATATCCGGGTTTAAAGATTTTAAGTAATGCTTGTGTGGCGAATTGGCTAAGCTCAATGGCTGAATGAGTGGGGTAGGGTAGTTTGATGTGTATGCTTCGGCTGTATTGCGGCAAATGGGTTTGGTGCTGTGGTGTGCAGATGAAGATAGTGATAGACAGGCAGCAAGTATGTTGTTTGCGAAGTTTTTCGGCACAAGATACGGCAAAGGCGCTGATACGTTCTTTGACGGCATCAATATCGGTGTATAGCGTTTCGAAAGAGCGGGTAGTCGCGATATTTTTTCTAGGTTTGGGATATTCAATTGCCAAAGTTGGAGTGCCCAATAATTCTTGTTGCAGGCGCAATCCTACCACCCCCATATTTTTTCTTATCCACTCGGCAGAGAGTTGAGTAAAGTCATATCCTTTGTGTATGCCTATTGTTTTGAGGCGATGGGCGTGTTGTTTTCCTATCCCCCAAATATCTTGTATATCGATCCATTTAAGCGCTTTGATACGTTGTTCATTGCTGAGTATAAGGTGTACGTTTTTTGTGGGATCAGGGAATTTTTTTGCGATGCGATTGGCTACTTTAGCTAATGTTTTGGTGTGTGCTATCCCTATGCTGGTAGGTATGCCTGTCCATTTCCATACTTTTTCACGCATAGAGATGCCATATTCATGCAAGTTGTATGCATCCATTCCGGAGAGATTCAGGAATATTTCGTCAATGCTGTATATTTCGCTTTCGGGGCTATATTCTTCGAGAATATTCATGACACGTCGGCTCATATCGCCATACAGTGCGAAATTAGCCGAGAATACATGCACTTGATGTTGCCGGAAGCATTTTTGGTATTCGAAAGCGGGTGCGCCCATGGGAATGCCAAGCGCTTTGGCTTCATTACTACGGGCGATGACACATCCGTCGTTGTTGGAGAGAACAACGATAGGTTGATGATTGAGTTCGGGTCGAAAAACCCGTTCGCAGGATGCATAGAAGTTATTGCAGTCAATCAGGGCAAACATGGCAGTGGTTTTTTGATGATGTAGGTAACTACGCCCCAAATAGTAAGCTGCATATCTTCTTCAATTTTGATGGGTTTATATTGTTCGTTTTCGGGCATAAGCCAAAGGCCGGATGCATTGATTTGTATGCGTTTAATAGTAAATTCGCCATTAAGATAGCATACGGCAATTTTCCCATTTTCTGGGGCAATGCTTTTGTCAATAATCAGCAGGTCGCCATCGTGTATGCCAGCATTTTTCATGGAGTTGCCCTGTACGCGTCCGAAGTAAGTGGCCGAGGGATGAGCAATGAGAAGATTGTTGAGATCAATGCTGTTGTCTGTGAAATCAAGAGCAGGTGACGGGAATCCGGCGCTAAGCGGAAAAGGCATCAGGGGTAAGGGCTGATACTTTTGAGCAGAAACGGGAAACAACTCCAGCCGAGTTTCCCTGTAAGGGATTTGTTGCTTCATGAGATAAGAAATATTAAGTATGTTAAGCAAGCAATCTTGTTATGGCCGGAATACAACAAGACATAATTACCCACCAAAGGTAGGTAAAATTTTTCAGAGCGAAACGGATTATTATGGATTAGAAATGAGCTAAGATCAGACAGAATAAATTCTGTTTTGCGGTTAATGTTCGTTGATAGAAAACACTTCAATGGGTTTAAGTTTTCCTTTAAGCTGAACCACGCCGAGCGATTGTGCTGTGTATCGGCCTGTCCATTTTAGTTTATGGTATAAGCTATCAGAGATGAGAAGCTCGGCCTGTTGTTCGTTACAGATTTCTTGCAATCGGGCGGTTGTGTTCAGCACGTCGCCGTTATATACAATTTCTTTTCGGATGTCGCCTATCAGGGCAGAAATGACGGACCCTTCATGTATGCCTGCTTTAAATTCGGGGATAACGCCATATCGGGCGATGTAATGGTCTTTGCGTTTACGAATCTTTTGTTTGATATTGAAAAACAAGTCAACGGCGGTAGGCGGAGCAAGGCCTTTTTCGATGGGCCAACAGATAATCACTTCATCCCCTACGTATTTGTAAATTTCGGCATCAGAGTCAATGATGGGCTCAGATATGTCATGAAAAAAGTCATCTATCAGCGAGTAGTAGTTTTCATCGCCGAGCATTTCAGCCAGTTTAGTTGATGATTTGATATCGAGGAACATAAACACCATATCCTGTTTGCGAGGGATATGATATTTGCCAAACACGTATCGTCTGAATGCGCCGTCGCCTAGTAAGGTATCGAGTTGAAATAGGAAAACGATGAATACAGAACCTTTAAATGCCTGCAGTGCCAGCATGATAGATTCTTTTTTCATGAAGTTGTCAAGAATATTTCCTGCGCTGGTATTTCCGGTAATTTTGTAGGTGAGAGAAAGAGCTAATAGGATGAGGGCATAAACAGTGATGGTATAAGATGTGGATTTGATGAACAGACCGATAATGAAGGGCAGTTTTCGCAGGCGTTCGCGGTAAACAAATAGTTCGAATACGCCGGTAAAGAATCCGGAGATAAAGCCCACGATGGGGTATTGAATTTTAAAATCACCTTCTTCTAAAATAGAAAAAATCGTAAGGATAGCGCCCAAAAAACCTGCTTTGATGCAGTTGCCTAAGCGTAATTTGGTGTATTTGGTCATAAAAGCTATCCGGGGTTCTGTTTACGGACGCTGCAAAGGTATGTTTATTTTTGATGAGAAAGAATCAAAATAAAGACAACTTCTTTATTCGGGATATTCGATGCGTACATGATACAGATTGAGCAAATGTCGGATAAAGTTTTTGCGAATGTGTTCAATATCTTTTAATGTCAGTTCGCTATGGATGTATTGTTTTTCGGCTAATTGGAAGTCAATAATTTTGTTTACCAACCGGCTGATGCTATCTAAGTTGTGATTTTGTAAGCTTCTGGAAGCTGCTTCAACCGAATCGGCCATCATTAGCACGGCCATTTCACGGCTGTGTGGCACGGGGCCGGGGTATGAGAATTTATCAATATCAGCTTCTGCACCTGGGAAAGATTTGATATAATTTTTGTAGAAGTATTGAACTGTAAGGGTTCCGTGATGGGTTCGAATAAAGTCAATAATAATTTCGGGCAGGTGGTGTTTTTTTGCGAGTTCCACACCTTTTGCTACGTGCGAAATAATAATTTCTGCACTTTCTTCAAATTTTAGTTCATCGTGTGGGTTGGTATCGGGTATTTGGTTCTCGATAAAGAAATGCGGATTATTTATTTTTCCAATGTCGTGATAGAGCGCGCCTGCTCTTGCCAACAGGGTGTTCCCACCAATTTCTTCAATGGCCGATTCGACCAAGTTGGCTACTTGTATGCTGTGATGAAAAGTGCCAGGAGCTTTATGCGATAATTCGCGAAGCAGACGGTTGTTTGTGTCGGTTAGTTCGAGTAAGGAAAGTTCGCCAAAAAGTCCGAAGAGCTTTTCAAAAATATAGATGAGAGGTAGAGCAAACAGCACGCCGATACAGCTAATTAAAAACCATAAATAGGATTCGTATTCGATAGAATGGATGCTTCCTTCTTTTGTCAGATGCAGTGCGGTGTATAAAACGCTGTATGTAATCCATATCAGGATGGCTGATGTATAGAGTTGTGCTCTTTTTCTGAAGTTGATAAAGCTGAAAATGGCAACCATTCCACCGCCGGTTTGTAGAATAAGAAATTCGGTGCTGTTAGTAGCAAAGTCGGCTGTTAGTATCAGTGTTATGATATGTGAAAAAAGTGCGATACGGGTGTCATAAAATGAGCGAACAAGTATGGGCAAAATGGCAAATGGCACGATGTATATGGATGGCGCTTTCATGTGAAATGCCAATGAACTCAGGCCTACAATCAATAAGGTTAAGCTTAGTATTGAAAATGCCTTACGATAATTTCGTACTATTTTTTGCCGAAACAGAACTAGAAACAAAAACAGGAGCAGCAGGAATGTGCCTGAGAAGAGAAATTGCCCAATCCAAACAACGATCTGATTGGCCACGCTATTTTTTTGGTCAGCAAACTCTACTTTGTAAGAGTCGAGCAGGTTTTTTTTATCTGCTGAAATGAGTTCGCCTTTACGAATGATGGTTTCTCCTTTCATGAAGATCCCTTTGGCTGAAGGTATGTTACGTAGATATTCCTGATGCATTTTGTCGGTAAATCCGGCATCGAAAGTGATAGAGGGTATGATGGATTTTTTTAGGTATTCAACGAATAAGGATATATCGGTGGTATCGCCTGTGATATGAATGCCTTTGACGACAGGAGTCCAGCTTTTGACAGGTAAAAATGTTCCATAGAGTTTTTCTTCATATCGGTTTCCTTCGTACAGCACATAAATAACACGTGAAGCATCAATTTCCGGTGTAATGGATGGCGGTGATATCAGTGATTGCTTGAATGTTTTTGTTAGAATGTTGACACCTTGGCTTATGTTTTCTTTTTTTTCTTTTTCGCTCCAACGGGTTTCATGTTGTATATTTTCCTCAAGATTTTGAATGGATTGTTGGAGGGCATTGGGGTTGAATCTGAAATACAATTTTTTTCGCTGTTCAGCAGCTTGTATTTCTTGTTGCAATTCGGCGTTTGTTTTTAGTATCGGGAAATTAACAGGCGCCACCAAATCGGCATGTTGCCAAATGCGACCTTGTTCGTATTCAAATGAAGGCGATGTGCGACGTGGCAATAGAGCTGTTATGCAGATGGTGCATATAATAAATCCCGCCAATGAAATTTGCTGGTTTCTTTTTCCTTTTGCCATGATGCAAATACCTGACAGCTAAAGTAGATAAATTTGTTTATACCTGATACATATCGTTTCGAATGGCAAATTTCACCAGTTCGGCGGAGGAGGATACTTCCATTTTTCGCATGATGCGCATACGGTGCGATTCAACAGTTCGTGAGCTAATATAAAGCGATTCGGCAATCTCTTTGTTTGATTTGCCATCACAGATCATACGAATGATTTGGATTTCACGCAGGGTGAATCCACGCAAATTTAAATCGCCCGACATGGTTTGTTTTTCTTTTTTTGCCATGTGTTGCATCACCTGGTGGGCAGCTTCTTTGCAATAGTATTCTTCGCCTTGTATCACATTGGTAATGGCCGTTTTTAATTCTTCTTTGCTTACGTTTTTCATCAAATACCCACAAGCACCCGACGATATCATTTTTAGAATGATATTGGGGTTGTCAAACATAGATAGCGCGATTACGCGTATCTTCGTATATTCTCGTTTGAGATAGGATGTTAAATCAATTCCCGATTCATCTTTCAGCTTAATATCCATAAGTATAACATCGGGTTCAGTTTCTGTTTTCAGAAATTTCTTGAGCTCGTCCCCGTTTGAGAAGCTGCCTGTGGTTTCGATACTTGATATTGAAGAAAGCAACAGCTGCAGACCTTCTCTGAACATCTCATGATCTTCAACCAATACGATGCGAATCTTTCGCCTGAGCAGCATCTCCATTTCATTTAGCTTTCGAAGTTCAGTAATTTGCATTTATTCCTCCTTTTTTATGGTTTCGAAATTTAATCATTGCCTACGTATATTCCTAATTCGTAAACAAAAAATACGTAGTAATACGTAACATTTTGCGTAGTTTCCACGAACAGATTTTTGTAATTACACGCAAAAATCAGCAGTTACCAATTTGCGCATCGCGTATTTCACAACCTATCTTGCCACCAAATTCAAAACATATACGCCATGAAAAAATTTACTATAACTATCGCCACTATTTTATCGGGATACATGTTGTATGCAAGCAACATTACCTTCAGCTCATTGCAAACCAAATGCATCAATATAGAACAAGTGATGCTTGAATTTGATGTGCCGGTTGAAGAGCAGGTTCTATTTTATTTGGTAGAGCAAAGCGCAGATGGTGTAATATGGAATCCGGTTGATACTTTGTGGGCTACAGGTGTGTGGGGCGCTTCTGCTCATTACGAATCGTTGCTTCCTGTTCGCCCTTCTGAACAAGCATATTTCCGTGTCAGTATTTTTAGCTACGATTATTTGATATTGTATCAAGATATGGTGAGTGCATCTTGTCAGGCCGATATTGACGATCAGAAATTTTGCATGATGAGTATGGATGGTTCTCAGGTGTTAAAAATTTGGTGTTCAACTGAACGCGATGCCCAAATTACTATAATGGATGTAAATGGTTTGATGGTGTTTCAATCACACTATCATATTAAAAAAGGATTGAACGAAATTGTAATTGAAACATCCAAACCCCTTGAAAAGATGATTGTTGTTTCTGTGTCGTCGCCATTACTCACTAACTTTAAGAAGATTTTTATCAATAAGTAAATTCTGATTGATTTTGCATACTTTTGAAATAAATAATATGACTACGTTTTCCGGTTATCTTAAAACAGTAATGCAGAGATGGATGAACATGTTGACATATCTGATTCCCTATCCGGTTCGGAATGGTATCGTCGTATGGCTTCCTGCGCTGACGCCTTATTTGTTTTGGATAAAGACGGAAAAGTATTACACGCCAACTCTTCTGCCTGTACCATACTTGGCCTTGACTCCCGTCAGGTACAAGGCATAGATATTTCTTCCGTTATTCAGATTTCATCATGTTCTGATTTTTCATTGCTTATTTCTCAGTCATTTTCCTTGCAATTGCCTGTGTTGTTTGATGGCATAATGTCGCACGGTGCATTATCTTCTGTTTGTGTATCGGGTACATTACTGATGGTCACCCAACCAGATGCATATATCATGGTATTGCGAACCATACCTACAGATTCAGATTTTTCAACTTCAACATACGCATCGGTATTGCACCAATCCCTTGATGCAATCGTGATAACAGACGCAAATTTGGAAACCGGTCCTCACATTGTATATGTCAATGAAGCGTTTGTTCGGCTTACCGGCTATTCGCCTGAAGAAGTAATCGGGCTAACACCTCGCATCCTCAAAGGTGCTGAAAGCAGTAAAGATGCAACGCGTATCATGCGTGAATCTATTCACCGTCATGAGGGATGTACAGTAGAAACCATCAATTATCGCAAAGACGGTAGTACGTATAATGTCAATATTTCAATCAGTCCGATACGAAATGCTGCGGGAATTTGCACACATTTTCTGGGCATACATCGAAATATTACCGGATTAAAAACAGAAAAGAACCGAAACGATTTTTCACAAACGCTACATACCCTTTTCACTCAATCTTTACCAGACCAATCCATGCAGGCATTGCTCAATGAGGTACTGCAACACATTGTGCGTTTTGGGCATTTTGCATTGGCCGAAATATGGCTCACTGATACGCAAAGTCGTATTTTGTATTTGGAGGCGCGACATGCCCAAGCACCGGCTATTTTATCTTTTTATCATAAATCGGGCGAAAATCTTGGATTTAAAGTAGGAGAAGGGCTGCCGGGGTTTGCTTTTCAACAAACAGGGCAATTGTTTGTTCCTTCACTTGAGCGGGCCGAGTTTTTTTTACGCAAAGAAGAAGCAGTTCTTGCCGGGTTGCAATCGGCCTATTCCATTCCATTAATCTATGCACAAGAGAAAATAGGCGTTTTGTTGCTTTTTATGAGCAACAAAGAAGAGACGGAATACTTGTTTGGTAATTTATTCGATACCATTGGGCATTACTTGGGTATTGAAATAAGAAAAAAGCAAATGGAGGAGGAGCTGTCGCAAGTATTTAGCACCAGCCCTGATATGCTTTGCATGATTGATTCAGGCGGATATTTCAGAAAAGCGAACCCATCTGTTACTTCATTATTGGGCTATACATTGCATGAGTTGCATTCAACTACTTTTACTGAATTGGTGCATGCCGACGACAAAGAACAAGTATTGGATGCATTGGCCTTGCTCATTCAAACAGGTCAGGCCAATTTTGAAACCCGAATGCTGACAAATGACGGAAGAACCCGATGGGTGATGTGGGCTTGCAGTTTTCAGCAAGCTACCGATTTGTGTATAGCATCGGGCAAAGATATTACAGAGCGAAAGGAGCAAGAACTATTGGTAGAAAAGGCCGGCAACATGGCACGATTTGGCGGATGGGAAGCGGATATTCATACCGGTGAATTGCGTTGGTCGTGTATTACATCACTCATTTTTGATCGCGAAGCGGCAACCGTATCTCATATTGAAGCATGGAGTGATTTGTTCATTCCACTTCATAAATTGGTGTTTCTTGAAAGCATTAAGGAGGCCATAGAGCAAGAAAAGCACATTGACCTTGAACTTCTGGTAAAACATCCACAACAGCCATTTTGGGTTCGTATCATTGCTGATGTTGAATATTTGCACAACAAACCTGTTCGACTTTTTGGCAGTGTGCAAGACGTAGATGAAAAGAAAAAATACGAAGAAGCATTATCAAAGTCGGTACGCGAAAAGAGAGATTTATTAGAAACCATATCAGAAGGATTTATGTCCCTTGATAAGGATTGGAAAGTAGTGTATTGGAACAAAGAAGCAGAGCGAGTTTTTGGTATTTCGCGCCAACAACTATTGGGTAAATCACTGTTTGATGCCGCTCCTGATGCTAACCGCTTACAATTCTTTCAGCATTTAGAGCGTGCATTTAAGGAGAAAGATATTGTGCATTTTGAAGAATACTTACCACCGATTAAGCAATGGTTTGAGGCGCATGCATATCCATCGTTTGATGGCATGAGTGTATTCTTTCATGATATAACCAAGCGTAAGCGATATGAACGACGTTTGCAACGCATGAATATGCAGTTGAAAAAGCAGGCACAGCATTTATCGGCAGTTAATGCAGAGCTTGAGCAGTTTGCCTTTGTTGCATCGCATGATTTGCAAGAGCCCCTGCGTATGGTTATCGGATTTTTGTCGCAAATTGAAAAAAAGTACAACCATGCATTGGATGAAAAGGGTAAAAAGTATATTGAATTTGCCATTGGAGGAGCAAAGAAAATGCGGCAACTTATTTTGGACCTACTTGATTATTCCAAAATAGGTCACGAACGCTATATGCCCGAGCCGGTTAATCTAAACAATGTGATTGATGATGTAATATTCATGAATCAAGCACGGATAAATGATAAGCGGGCGAAGGTTGAAAGTGGCCTCATGCCTGTAATACAAACATTCAAAGCACCGGTACGGCAAGTTTTTCATAACCTCTTAGCCAATGCGCTTAAATTTTCATCACCGCATACGCCTCCAGAAATTGAAATAGGATGCAGTCAGCAAGGAAGTGAATGGTTGTGTTGGGTGAAAGATAATGGTATTGGCATTGAGCCCGAACACCATCAAAAGATATTTGAAGTGTTTCAAAGATTGCATAGCACAAAACAATTTTCGGGTACAGGTATTGGCCTTGCCGTTGTGCGAAAAATAATTGAAACCTTAGGCGGGAAAATTTGGGTTGAATCATACCCGGGCAAAGGCAGCACATTCTTTTTTACTTTGAAGAATCAACATCGTGAAGCATGAATATCATCGTGGCCTATCACCTTTTATGAGTTTTCTTTATGATTTGTATAATTCAGCATGTTAATATTTGAATAGATGACAACAAACACACCGAACGGATACGAAGAAGATACAATGCTGGCTGAGCGAATTTGCCAATATATGCAATTGTCAGACCAAAGCCAGAGAGTTGCTTTTTCAGATGTGCAATTTCATTTACGTTATTTACACGAAGCCGTCAAGCTCGATTGCCCTGATATATTTGCCACATACATGGAGTGGGCTATTTCATTGTTGAAAGCACGTCAAATGCCTATTTCGGAATTGGATAGTTTTTTGAATGCGTTATCCGTCGAAATATCTCAAAAGCAAGATGTCGTGCACATACTGAGCTATCAAAAATGCATACAAGAAGCACGACATCGGATGAATGCACCCTCCATACAATTTGATTCCTTCATCAAAAACGACAATCCCTTTCATCATGCAGCCCATCAATATCTCAATATGTTGTTGCAGGGAAAGCGACAAGAAGCATCCCTTTTGATTGACGATTTGCTGCGTATGACCCATGTAAAAAACATCTATGAATATATTTTTCAGCCCGTGCAATATGAAATGGGCCGGTTATGGCAAACCCACGAAATTACAGTGGCGCATGAGCATTACTGTACAGCAGCAACGCAGCTTATTATGTCAGGTTTGTATAAGCAAATATTTACTACGCCCCGTATTGGAAAAACATTAGTGGCTTCTGCCGTTGCTGGCGAGCTACATGAGCTAGGCATACGGATGGTGTCCGACTTTTTTGAATTAGAAGGATGGGATACTTATTATCTGGGCGCGAATATGCCTGAGGTGCAGCTTGTGCAAACCATTGAAGAACGCCGCCCTGATGTGGTTGCATTTTCTGTTACCATGCCTTATCATGTCTCGGCAGTTATGCAATTGATAAAACATATACGCAAAACATGTAGTTTCTCACTTCACATCATAGTGGGTGGCTATGCATTTAAAACACACCCTGGACTTTGTAAGCAAGTGGGCGCTGACGGATTTGCCGAATCAGCAGATGAGGCCGTGAAACAAGCTACAAAAATGACAAACCCATCATGAAAAAATCAACATCATTAGTTACTTCCACTATTATGAATTGCTCGTTCGATGCAATCATAAAACAAGTGCATCACGATCAACTTTCCATTATGCCTCCGCTTGATGCCTCCACGTCATTTCATGATTTGCTGCATGATTTTAGTAAAGAAGATGGTATTTCGTTTTGGAAATCATTATCAAAGCATGGATTGATTTGCAGTTATCCATTAAACTTCAAGCGGGGTGATAATCCGATTGCCTGTATGGTTACAGCCATTTGGTCAGATGAAAATGTTTGGCTGGCTGTTGTGTATGGCACGCATCATACCTTGCATATAGCCGAAGAGCTGTTAAAAATGAATAATGAACAACAAAACATTATTCGCAGAAATGAAAAACAATTACACTCATTATATGCAATGCATCATGCTTTGATACCGCCAGATGAGTTATTGGAAGAGATGAGCAGAATAAATAATGAGTTGATCAATACCCGTCGCGAATTGATAATAAAAAACAAAGAATTAAACAATGCCAACAATCGTTTGCAGGAGAGCATACAAGAGTTAGACGCCTTTGCTTATGGTGTATCGCACGATTTGGTTGAGCCATTGCGAATGGTAAAGTCGTTTATGTCGCTGCTCGAAAAAAAATACAGTCATGTATTAGATGATAAAGGGAAGCAATATATATTTTTTGCAGCCGACGGAGCTGAGCGAATGGAGCGCATGATTAAGGATTTGTTGGCTTATTCAAGAAGCATACGTTCCGAGATGAAAAAGTCGTCAGTTAATTTACAATCATTGATGCTTGACATCATTGAGTTATACAAGCTCAGCATATCCGAAAAGAATGCACAAATCATATTTGATACATTGCCTGAGGTGTATGCATCGCTGGTGGCCATGCAACAAATCATGTATAATTTGATTGGCAATGCTTTAAAATTTCATGAGCAGGGAGCTTCGCCGATAATCAGGATAGAGGTAGAAGAAAAGGAAGATAGTTGGCAAATATCGGTAAGCGATAATGGAATTGGCATATCAGCCGATCAACATGAAAAGATATTTGAGGTTTTTGCCAAGCTTCATTCGGCCCGCGAATATCCCGGAAGTGGCATTGGTTTAGCACTTTGTAGAAAGATAGTAGAAAAGCATGGAGGAAAAATTTGGGTTGAACCTGTACAAGCTATAGGAACTTGTATTAAATTTACTCTTTCAAAACCTTAAGCCACTTTTTATGAAACCTATACATATACTATTAGTAGAAGACAACGAAGGAGATATATTATTGACACGAGAAGCGTTGGAGGATGGACGCATTGTGAACCGTCTTACAGTCGTATTTGATGGGCAGGAAGCCATTGATTATCTTGAGCGGAGGCATCAATACGAGCAGGTAGATATACCTGATTTAATACTTTTGGATTTGAATTTGCCACGTAAAAATGGGCACGAAGTACTTGCTTATATCAAACAATCCGCACATTTGAAGCAGATTCCCGTGATTATGCTTACCACTTCTTCATCAGAAATGGATGTGAATAAATCGTACCTCAACCATGCCAATTGCTATATTGTAAAACCTGTTGAGGTGGATGACTTTTTGCGTGTTGTAACCCAGATTGAAAATTTTTGGATTACCATCGTACAATTGCCAACCCTTAACTAGTTGCCAAATGAAGGATACCCATCCATTTGTTATTTTGGTAATTGAGGACAATGCCGGCGATTATTGCTTGGTAGATGAGTATTTGCTCGAATCTATTGAATCGCCTACCATTTGTCATGCTAAAAATTTTGAAGAAGCCAGACGATATTTGTCTGAATCATCTCACCCATTTGATGCTGTGCTATTGGATTTGTCGTTGCCGGATTTGAGTGGAGAAGATTTGTTGCATCGAATGCTATCGTTGTGTCATCATGTTCCGGTGATTGTGCTTACAGGATTTCAGGATATTCATTTTAGTTTGAAATCTTTGCATTTGGGAGTTTCGGATTATTTGAACAAAGACCAATTGGATGCCGCCGCATTATACAAAAGTTTGTTGTATAGCAAAGAGCGAAAAATGACACAGAGGCAGTTGGAAGAATCACAGCGATTGTATAGTCAATTATTTCATTTAACCCCCAATCCGATGTGGGTGTATCGAAAATCGGACGGACGTATAATGGATGTGAATCAGGCCGCAATGCGACAATTCGGTTATCAACACTCTAATTTTTTGCAATTGACAATAGACGACCTGTTGACGCCTGTGCCCGAAGAACAAAAGGAGATACTGAAGCTTAGAGAAGGATTATCGTATTTTCATACACGAACAGGCGAATCAATTTGGGCGGAAGTATCACAAAGTCCGTTGCCATATAATAATGAGCCGGCCATGCTGATGTTGATTAATGATGTGTCGGGCATGTTGCATGTGCAACAACGCCTCAAGGAGGCATATATTGACATGATAAGTATTGAAGACCAAGAGAAAGAGCGATTTGCGTCAGAGATACATGATAGCATTGCACAAAATTTAGTAGCACTCAGGCAGTTTTTTTCTTTTATCAAAGAATCACATAACATAGATGCTGACGACAAACAAGTAAGTGTGTTTGAAAAACTGCTAAATAGCACCATCACCGAATGTAGAGCCATCATGAATGATGTGCGTCCCAAAGAACTTGCCGATTTTGGGTTACATAAAACCATGCAAGGTATGGTAAGTAGGATAAACGCATTGAGTAAGATCAGTATGGCGTTTGAGTCGGAAGAAACAATAGATGATTATATAAGCTACAATACGCGTTTTCATATATTCAGGATATTGCAGGAGTGTATCAACAACACACTAAAACACGCCAATGCCACGCAAATACAAATAGAGATTATGCAAGATGATGGCAATTTGATGATTGGGTACAGCGACAATGGCAATGGGATACCAGAAAAAGATTTAAAATTAGCCAGCAATTTTCAGTCCATTAAGCGACGTGTATCATTATTAAATGGGGTGTTGCACATAGAAAATTTACCCAAAGGCGTATCCTTTGATATTTCGATACCTTTACAGAGCATTTAAGTGTATTGATTGGCTTGTGCATTACCAAATTTAAAAAAGAAATTCCATCAGAGTATGCCATACATGATTTCAATATTTGATTTTTTGTACTTTGACAATGCATCAGTCCTTTAATTAGTATCGCATAATGGAAGAAATTAGAAGATTACAGAAACTTATTTTGTGGGAGCTGATGGCATCATTTTTTTCTATATTTGAGTAATGATATTATGGTATAAAATTTTTGAGGAGAAGAATATAACAAAGTGATAAATGATATAAACGATGAAATGGACATATAGCGTTAGAAATAAAATTTTTGCATCCGCTTTACTTTTTTCACTTTGCTTGTTGGTATTATTCAGCAACTATCTTGACAGGGTTCATACAAACAAAGTAAAAAAATCAATAGCCACATTGTATGAAGACCGTTTGATAGCTGAGGGATATATTTTAAAAATGACATCCATTATTTATCAAATCAGGGAAGAGTTACAAGCCGACATGGATCAGCGAATGAAAGCTGAGAACTTACGAAGTTTAAATCATGAGTTTTATGAGTTGTATAATGCCTATATGAAAACGAAACTAACGGAAACTGAAAGTGTAACTGCCACGGCATTGCTCGATTATTTTAAGAAGATAGAACAAAACATTTCAGACAATCATTATTTTTATACAAACAAATCACTGCTATTACTTATTCAGCTTTCTTCCATTCAGTTGGAGGAGTCGAAGCTGATTATGCAGCAAGCAGAATCAGAGTATGCAACGATTAAGTCATCGTCGCAATTTGCATTCATCATCATTATCATCATATTGGTTGTGTTACAAGTGCTTGTATTTTCATCGAAGACGATATTTCCGTTAAGCAAGCCGAAAGACCATATGCTCAATTAGCATGATGGATTGCTGAGGTGAAAGATGAATACAAAACACAATTAAATATTGATGCGCCCCAGCGAAGGAGTAAAGCCGGTGGCAGAAGTGCAGATGGAGGCGGCAGGCGGTGGCGGCTGGCAGCCAGTCATGCCAGACCCCGCACAACGTGGCGCCACCCTGCACTACAACGACGCTTGAAGCCGGAGACGGAAAAGGCGCCCATAAAATGAACTTAAAAAAGAAAACATAAATAGTGCATCAACGGGTTTGTTGCTTTGGGCGATTCGATTAAATTTGTGCCCTTAAACAGTAAAATCTATAGTATGAACATACATGAATATCAGGCCAAGGAAGTGTTGAAGCGTTATGGCGTGGCCATTCAGGAAGGCATTTTGGCACACAGTGCAGAAGAAGCGGTAGAGGCGGCCAAAAAGATTACAGAGCAGACGGGCACACAGTGGTGGGTGATAAAAGCACAGGTGCATGCCGGAGGGCGTGGAAAAGGCGGAGGTATTAAATTAGCTAAGACATTGGATGAAGTGCGTGATTTATCATCGCAAATTATTGGTATGAATTTGGTGACCAAGCAAACAGGTGCTGAAGGCAAGCAAGTGCACATGGTATTGGTTTCGCAGGATGTTTTTTATCCGGGCGCATCAGAGCCCAAAGAATTTTATATGAGTGTGTTGCTAAATCGTAGCACAGGCCGTAACATCATCATGTACTCGACAGAAGGAGGGATGGACATTGAAGAAGTTGCTGAAAAAACGCCACATTTGATTTTTAAAGAAGAGATTGACCCCAAGGCCGGATTGATGCCATTTCAGGCACGAAAAGTGGCATTTAATCTCGGATTGTCGGGCAATGCTTACAAGGAAATGGTGCGTTTTGTAACCAATCTTTATACGGCGTATGAGCAAACCGATTCTTCGATGTTTGAAATTAATCCGGTGTTAAAGACGTCGGACGACAAAATTATTGCCGTAGATGCGAAGGTGAATTTAGATGAAAATGCCTTATATCGTCATCAGGACTTATATGCTTACCGCGACATACGCGAAGAGGATCCTACCGAAGTAGAAGCAGGAAAATATAATCTGAACTACGTGAAGCTGGACGGAAATGTAGGATGTATGGTGAATGGTGCCGGGTTGGCTATGGCAACAATGGATATGATTAAGCTAAGTGGAGGAGAGCCGGCCAACTTTTTGGATGTGGGAGGCACGGCCGATGCCAAGCGAGTAGAAGAGGCGTTTCGCATTATATTGAAAGATGATAATGTAAAAGCCATTTTAGTGAATATATTTGGCGGAATTGTGCGTTGCGACCGTGTGGCGCAGGGTATTGTGGATGCCTATAAAAACATTGGCAACATTCACGTGCCAATCATTGTACGATTACAAGGCACCAATGCAGAAATAGCCAAAAAACTGATAGATGAGTCGGGCTTAGAAGTGCTATCGGCCATTGAGTTGCAAGAAGCAGCCATGAAGGTGAAGTCGGTATTGGCCTAACGAGATGCAAGGGGTTGAGTTCGGCCCAAAGATGACACAACATTAAAGCTTGTTGGAATGAAATTTAACACCAAAGTAATACATGCCGGTCAGCATCCTGATGCAGGCACAGGCGCTATTATGACGCCGATTTTTCAAACATCAACCTATGTGCAGGAATCGCCTGGCAAGCATAAAGGATATGCATATGCCCGCGGAAAAAATCCTACACGGCAGGCGCTTGAACAATGCATTGCGTCGCTTGAAAACACCCAATATGGCCTTTGTTTTTCGAGTGGTATGGGTGCTATTGATGCCGTCATTAAATTGTTGAAACCGGGGGAGGAGGTGATAACAGGCAGTGATTTGTATGGTGGCACATACCGCATGTTTACAAAAGTATTTGCCCCTATGGGCATACGCTTTCATTTTATTGATTTAAGTGATGCCTCGGCGATTGCCGCTCACATCAATGCACAAACCCGTTTGATATGGATAGAAACCCCTACCAACCCTACGATGCAGATAGTGGATATAGCAGCATGTGCCGAATTGGCTCGCAAACATGAATTGATATTAGGTGTTGACAATACATTTGCATCACCCTATTTGCAGAATCCGTCCGACCTTGGTGCAGACATTGTGATGCACTCGGTAACCAAGTATTTGGGAGGGCACAGCGATGTAGTGATGGGCGCTTTGTGTACCAATGACACGAATTTATATGAGCGTTTAGCATTTATACATAATTCGTGTGGCGCCACGCCCGGCCCCATGGATAGTTTTCTTGTGCTGCGTGGCATAAAAACCCTACATCTTCGTATGCAACGACATTGCGAAAATGGCGAACGAATAGCACGCTATCTGCGTCAACATGCTGCCATTGAAAAAGTATATTGGCCGGGTTTTGAGGATCATCCCAATCATGATATTGCCTGTAAGCAAATGCGTGGATTTGGGGGCATGATATCCATTGTGCTGAAAAATGCCGACATGGAAAAAACTTTCAGAATAGCTTCCTCTTTTCATGTTTTCAGTTTGGCTGAATCATTAGGAGGTGTTGAGTCGTTGGTGAATCATCCGGCAACGATGACACATGCCTCGATACCAGCAGAAGAGCGTATTCGAGCTGGAGTGGTTGATAATATGTTGCGCCTGAGTGTGGGGGTTGAAGATATAGATGATTTGCTTGCCGACTTGGAGCAGGCATTGGGCATATACTAATCGCCCTGTTAATGCAGGGTATTCAATTTTATTCTGTCAATAATCACCATATTCATCGGATTGATATGAATGATGTGATGATCGCTCAACCATCGTAAATATTTATATTGGTCGAATTTGATATCTGGGATGAGTTGTTCTAAAACGGGCAGATAAATTAAATCGTCGGGTTGTTTTTGTAACTGTTGAACGATACGAGCAAAAGTATCGGATTCGCGACTTAGCGTCTGAAGACATACATCACACCGGCGACAATTATCATTTCTATTTTCATCAAAATAATGCAATAGTACAAGATTGCGGCATTTGTCGGTTTGCGAAACATAATGAATGACCGATTCCATGTTTCGTGTAGCTGATTTTTTGCGTTCATCATACATTTTTTTTGATATGATTAAATCTTTTTGAGGCAGGCGAGGGGAGAGGAGAGTGATACGGAAACCTGTTTTTTTGTGTGCATAGCGGAGCACATCGAGGCGGTGCAACATACGTAGATGATTTACGATGCGTTCGGTAGAAGTTTGCATTTTGCGAGCCAGCGTGCTTTCCTGAATCCATACAAACTGATCGAAAAGACCTTCATACGAACGAACAAGCATTTGCATAAGTTCGCGATCGAAATCGGAAGGCAATGATGTGTAAAATACATCCGGTTTATGAATATGAATTTTTGAGAATGCCTCTTCGCGGTCGGTAAAGCTGAGCCATCCTTGTTTTTCGAGAAAGCGCAATGCATGAAACAGGGTATTGACGGGGATTTTGAAATGATAAGAGAAGTCGCCCAAGTCAACAGAGAAAGTGCTGTTCTCGCCTGATCCGACAGCCAGAGAAAGGTAATCGCAAAGGGCATTATAGCAATGTTTAATTTCTTCGATGGGCGGAAATTGTTCTTCGAGGAATCGCTTCTGTTCGTCAATATCGTGCTGCTGATAGAGGAGGATGGCGGTGGCTTGTTTTTCGTCTCTTCCTGCTCTGCCAGCTTCCTGGAAGTATGCTTCAATGCAATCGGGCAAATCCATGTGAACCACAAGGCGAACATCCGGTTTGTCAATTCCCATACCAAAGGCATTGGTAGCAACCATAACACGGAATTGGTTGTTGAGCCATGCTTCCTGTCGTTCGTTGCGTGTTGCGTGGTCGAGCCCGGCATGATAAAAATGGGCTGTAATATTTTTTTTCATGAGCCATTCGGCAATGGCACGTGTGCGTTTGCGGTTGCGAACATATACGATAACGCTTTGCTCGGTATTGCGAATGTTTTTCTCCAGTTCTGAGAATTTGTCTTCGGTATGCTGAACAGTATAAACGATGTTTGGGCGATAGAAACTTTTTCGCAACACATTTTTTTTGGGGAAAAGCAGTTTCTCCTGAATATCATCAATCACTAAAGATGTGGCGGTTGCGGTAAGCGCCAGTATGGGTGTGTGGGGGTGATAGACGCGAATATCGGCAATGTCGAGATAGGGAGGTCGGAAGTCGTATCCCCATTGAGAAATGCAGTGAGATTCATCAACCGCAATCAGGTTGCAGTTCATGCGTTTGAACCGTTCGATAAAGAGTTGCGTTTTGAGGCGTTCGGGTGAAACGTACAAAAACTTGTAATTGCCAAAAACGCAGTTGTCGAGTTCGGTATCTGTTTCTTTGTAACTCATACCGGCATATATTGCAGTCGCTTTGATGCCCCGTTTTTTAAGGTTTTGAACCTGATCTTTCATCAGAGCGATGAGGGGGCTTATAACAAGGCATATACCCGGTTTGTGGAGCGCAGGAATTTGAAAGCAGATGGATTTTCCACCGCCTGTAGGCAAGAGAGCCAGGGTATCGCGACCGGCCAATACGGAAGAAATGATTTCCTCCTGCATAGGGCGAAAGCTTTCAAAGCCCCAATATTGCTTTAATATATCATGGATGCTGGGCATGAGAGGTGGGGTTGACTATGGGGATTTGCATTTCGGCAAGGTACTTGAGTACAAAATCAACTCGCTGCATGATGTTGCCTAGAGGGATTTCGGTGCAGGTATATCCGAGTTGAGCATATAGATTGGTTAATTGCGTATGTATATGCACGGCTTTATCAAACGATTCTTTTCGTTCGCTGTCGTTATGAAATATATCGGGCCAGGGTGGTGTAATAAACACAGTGGGATAATAAGATTTAAGAACAGGCGAATTGGCGTGTTGCTTGGGTACGGGGATATTGTCGGCCATTAGGTATGCCACAGAGTCGGGGAGGCCCCTATCAAAAAAGCATAAGCCGGATGCTTGTTCAAATTGAAACAGGCGTTGTTGCCATACGGTATGATGAAAGGCCGTATGATTGCGCCAGGGTAAAATATCGCCTGCTTCGCTGATTTGCCGGCTGATGATTTGCCGAGATACTTCATGAAAAACTAGAAACCCACGATTTTCAAGGGCAGAAATGATACTCGATTTGCCAAATCCCGGTCCGCCGGTAATGATGATTTTATAAGAAAGGGCTTGCATATAATACAACCAAAAATAGCATAAATTATTTTGGGTTGTATGATTACAAGAAATGAAAGATCGTCAGAAATTATTTTCTTTTTCTGAAGGCCGGCATATTTTGCTCATTGATTTTCTTTTGCTCTTCTATATGTTTGCCTTTGTATTCGTAGAAAACATCTTCGGGCATGGACTCAAAGCGCATTTGTTTGCCATCCCACCACATAGGTTGAGCATTTTCTTCGGTATTGGCATCATTAAACATGACTCCATTCATTTTTTTGTCGAAGTCGCCGGCTAATATTTCTTTTGAAATAGGTGCTGAATTTATTTTACGTTCGCCTACTACAATCCAGTGAAAACCTACATTTGAAGCTCCATCACCCAGTTCGCGAACTACAAAACTTGTGTTAGAAGATTCTTCAATATACAAACCGTTGCATTTTCCGGTTGGGGTAACTGTTACGATGACCTGATCATTCATCAGCAATGTGTGAATTTCCGCAGGGAGTTCAATTTTGGCATATCCGTTTTGCAAACGGCTCTTTCCTTTGAAAGTTAAGTCGGCGGATAATCCCATTTGTGCATATCCCACTGCACGTTTGTCTGAGCCATTATCCATCAATTCGGATATGGGGTGATTGGTAAGTGTTTTGCCATCCACATACAAGCTGTATTTATCGCCTTTTAGGTGTGTGCCATATACCAGTCCTCTAATCCAACCACCCATCATGCCGCCATAGATACCCAGACCGGTATGTGAATTTACAGATGGCAGTGGTTCGTTGTATGGATGCAACAGATTAAATTCGGTTGGAAGCATACCTGTTGCTACGCCGGTAGTATAAGCTAATCCAAACCCATAGACAGAAAAATCGCCGGCAGAACCCCAATACCCTAATGCGCCTCTAGCATATACTGTTGCTCCGATTTGATCATATCCCACCACTCCTCCGCTTCTTGTTGAGATACCACCAAATCCCATTGTTCCAAAATTATAAGTACCTGTTTGAGTGGCCTCGCCCCGAACGGCAGCACGTGTAAGCGTACCCGAAAATCCTGTTCCATTTAATGCGTTGTAAAAGGTTCCACGCACTCCGGAACTTTGTACATTGGTTGAATTAGTCATACCGGACACTCCTGAGCCGGTAGAAGTGCCATCTCTTGTGCCCAATATAGCATTACCGGCACCTGATCCCTGATTATATGCATCAATTGAAGAGAAATTGGTTGTATTACCTGATAAAATTTCAAAATATCCGGCTCCCCCATTTCCACCACTAGTAGCATTGAGCGACCAGGGATTCGTTGTATTGCCGGTTACCAGCATAAAATCGCCGGCTGCATTAGCAACAGCACCTACTTGTACTAATCCTGAGTTGTATATGCGAATACGGTTGGTATTATTAGTTCTAAAATCGAGGCCAATATTGTCGGTGGTACCAACAAAATTAGTACCTGTCTCTTATACACATCT
>JACSSC010000036.1 GCA_014879445.1 Candidatus Competibacteraceae bacterium | reverse complement strand
AGATGTGTATAAGAGACAGTCCCAATCCTGCATATGATATAATCAATATCGAAACAGCTTATGGTACAGATCATATTGAAGGGGCAATATTATCGACAGATGGTCGTGAAATTAAAAAATTTAAGCTGACATCTGACAATATACAGATTGATATAAATCAGTTACCGAAAGGACTTTATTACTTATATTTTTCAATGTCACATGCATGGATGAAATTCATCAAAATATGAAATTCACCTACAGCTAAATCATTCATTCCGTTCACGCAACTACTTATAGCCATACACCCCAGCTCTTAATAAACGGCCAAGGTATGCCTGCAAAAATAATAAGTAGCCCTAACGTGAAAAAGATGGTAAGTCGAAGATACTTCCCTTGAGGGGTGTGAGCTTTTTTGCTAACGGACTGCCCAATTGTGATAAGTATTGCAGCAATCAGCATCATTGCGATATGCTCAATAGCCCAAAAGCGCACATATGCTGCGCCTTCGATATTCCCGGCCTCTTTAAGTGCCTTCATCACAGTAAAACCATCAAAATGTCTGCGAATGATATATAATGCAATACCAATCAGAACCTGAATATGTACCAATCCCATGGCAATGGCGGCAGCTTTTCTATCAATTGGGTTGAATTCTTTATTGAGCAACAAGCCCGACCAGCTGCGTATCACAGTGTAGATAATAGCTATTAATACGATGTAGCGAAGTGCTGAATGTGTGAGTAGCAAGGTTGTTTCCATAATTTTTCGAAATTTGTTGACGCAAAGTTAACCGAATGGCTTAGTTTTACAAGATGAATATACCATACAACAACATACGCGGAGGATTGTTTACATATTGTCAAACTGTTATCCTGTTTTGCATTTTGCTTCTTGGCATTAATCAGGTTAATGCACAACAAATTCCTGTCAATAGCATCAAGGATGAACGAAGTCCTATTTATGCATTTATTAATGCCACGCTTCATGTAGATGCCTATACTGTGGTGGAAAATGCTACTTTGCTGATTGAAAATGAGAAGATATTAGACGCAGGTAAGAATGTGAAAATACCCAATGAAGCAATTGTGATTGATTGTAGTGGGAAACACATACTGCCATCATTTATTGATGCCTATAGCACAATAGGGATGCCTGTAGGGAAAAAAACCTATGAGTCGCGTCCGCAATATACTAGCTCTAAAAAAGGTCCATGGTATTGGAATGAAACGGTACATCCAGAAGTGCATGGTGCTCGTCTTTTTGAGTTTCAGGACGAATCGGCTTCGGGACTACGTCAAAAAGGATTTGGGCTGGCAAATGTGCACCAGCGCGATGGTATAGTGAGAGGAACAGGAGCAGTGGTAGCGCTTTCTAATCACGATGAAAATAAAATTATTGTCAAACCATATGCTACACAGCATTTTTCATTCAACAAAGGTCAGTCGAGACAAGAATATCCGGGTTCGCAAACAGGAGCCATTGCTCTGATGAGACAGTTTTTTTATGATGTTGAGTTTTGGAAAAATGAAAAAAATCGCAAAGAAACCAATTTGTCTCTGGAGGATTTTCTTCAATGGGAGAAGTTGCCATATGTGCTTGAAACATCAGATAAGCAGGAGATATTTCGTGGAGCACGCATCGCAAAAGAATTTGGATTTAGATTTGTGTATAAAGCAGTAGGCAATGAATATCAACGGGCAGCCGACATTGCATCTCTCAATACTACTTTAATTATTCCGCTCACATTTCCACAAGCAATGGATATGACGAATGCTTGGGATGCTAACGAGGCCTCACTATCTGACCTCAAGCATTGGGAAATGGCACCGCTTAATCCTTCAGTACTGAAAAACCATCAAATTCGTTTTGCCATAACATCGGATGGATGTTCTATGCCTGATTTTTTTCAGCATATGTACAAGGCCTGTCATCATGGATTAGATAGCGCTACGCTATTGGCAGCATTAACAACCGTGCCAGCCGAAATATTAGGATTGTCAAGCCAGGCAGGAAGTTTGCACAAAAACAAATGGGCTAATTTCCTCATTACAGAGGCATATCCCGGACACGAAAAATTTCGAATACTCGAAAACTGGATTATGGGCAAACAGTATGTAACAAATGCCAGAACCGACCAGACAGATTTTACGGGAGAATATCTGCTTCAGATTCCCGAACTCTCATTTTTTCATCTAAAAAAACTAGTAGTAGTAGGCCAACCCCAAAAATATCAAGCAACACTTCATATTTCTGATTCTACAAAAATTGCATGCCAAATCAAACAAGAACAACATTTGATATCATTGCATTATTATGCTCATGCTATGGGCGGTTTTGTGAGAATTAGCATACACAAATCGGAAAAGGATAAATGGTCTGGGTTGCTTACAAATCCCAATGGACACACTTATAACATATGGCTTCAGCAGTTAGAAGTTGAGTCGTCACAAAATAATATACAAGAAAAAGACAAACCCATTATAGGCGAAACAGTTTATCCGTTCAGATCATTTGGATTTACAGCGACAGAATGGAAAGAGGTTGAAAATAAGAAATCGTGGCTTATAACGAACACTACTGTTTGGACGTGTGAGTCAACAGGGGTTTTGACACAAGCTGATGTATGGATAGAGAACGGAAAAATTCGTAAAGTAGGCAGAGGAATTAAAGCCGACAAAGATGCTATCATCATTGATGGGTCGGGACTTCACCTTACGCCTGGTTTGATTGATGAGCATTCGCATATTGCGTTAAGTCGAGGAGTTAATGAGGCAGCAGAATCGAGTTCTGCAGAAGTACGAATGAGTGACGTAATCAATGCTGAAGATATAAACATTTACCGACAGTTGGCTGGTGGCGTAACCACGTCACAATTACTTCATGGCTCAGCCAACCCAATTGGCGGGCAATCTGCACTCATCAAATTACGATGGGGGCGTTCGGCTGAACAAATGCTCTTTGAAAACGCACCCGGATTTATCAAGTTTGCATTAGGCGAAAACGTAAAACAATCTAACTGGGGAGATGCATACTCCATCCGATATCCACAATCTAGAATGGGTGTTGAACAATTTTATTATGACATGTTTGCTCAGGCCGTTGAATATGCAAAGAAAAAAGAGAAAGATCGAGGCAAAAATATGGAGCTTGAGATATTGGTTGAAATTTTACAGAGCAAGCGTTTCATTACTTGTCATTCTTACGTGCAGTCAGAAATAAATATGCTCATGAAAGTTGCGGATTCATTAGGATTTAAAGTAAATACATTTACACATATACTAGAGGGATATAAAGTAGCCGATAAAATGAAATCACACCCGGTAAACGCTTCCACCTTTTCCGATTGGTGGGCATACAAAATGGAAGTAATGGATGCCATACCATACAATGCCTCATTGCTTACACGAATGGGTGTGAATACTTGTATCAATTCAGATGATGCAGAAATGGCAAGGAGATTGAATCAAGAAGCAGCTAAAGCCATCAAGTATGGTGGATTAACACGTGAAGAGGCACTGAAGTTGGTTACCATCAATCCAGCTCGTATGCTTCGAATTGATCATAAGGTAGGCAGTATTCGAGAAGGCAAAGATGCTGATATTGTGATATGGTCGGATGATCCGTTGAGCATTTATGCAAAGCCGCTTTATACTTTTGTTGACGGTATTCAGTATTACAGTTACCAGCGCAACCAGGAATTGATACAACGTGATAAAAAAGAAAAAAATCGTTTGATTCAGAAAATGCTCGATGCAATGAATAATGGACATCAAGTGGTTCCAATTACACTAAAAAAATATTGGCTATATGATTGCGAAGATTTACATGCAGATGACGAAGAACTTTTAAGAATTGAGCCATGAAGAAATACGTATGCATACTTCTTTTTATTACACCCATACTATTATTGGCCCAGCGACCTAGTCCGGGTATGTCACAACAAAAAAGCATACTCATTAAAAATGCCATAATTCACGATGGCAACCGAAATGCATTTTTAGGAAGTGTAGGATTTAATAACGGTATTATAACCTATTTGCAAAATCCAGCCATGCCTGATTATCAAACCCCAGTTTTTGATACAATTATTGACGCAAATGGACAGCATCTTTATCCAGGTTTTATCTTATTGAACACTACGCTCGGATTAACTGAAGTAGATGCAGTAAGAGCTACACGCGATTTTTCAGAAACAGGTGAAATGAGGTCTGAGGTAAGATCAGTAATTGCATATAATACAGATTCAAAAATTATTCCTACTGTACGAAACAATGGAGTTTTACTGGCTCAACCCACACCACAGGGAGGTATTATTTCCGGTCAGTCGGGCATCGTTCAATTAGATGCATGGAATTGGGAGGATGCAGTTATTCTTATAGAAGATGGCATTCATCTCCATTGGCCTTCAAGAATCCGTACATATACACCTTGGGATGATGAACAGGCATCCTATCGTTTTCAAAATAATCGTACAAAAAACATTTATCAAATCGAAAAACTTTTTTTAGAGGGCTATCAATATCATCTCTCTAAAGATTCAAAGCCCGTAAATCACAAACTGGCTGCAATGGATGGCTTGTTTACAGGTAAAAAGAATCTTTATCTGCATGCTGATAGTGAAAATGAAATTATGGAATCGGTTTTGTTTTTTGAATCATTGCATGTTAAAAATATTGTATTGGTTGGCGCCTCATCAGCTTATTCTATTCTTTCTTTTATCAAATCACATAATCTGTCTGTTATTCTATCACGAATTCATGCTTTGCCTTCACATGAAGACCATCCCATTCACCAACCATATAGATTACCTGCTCTACTCGATTCAGCTGGCATACTTTTCAGTATTGATTATTCAGGTGATATGGAGGCAATGGGGAGTCGGAATCTTCCATTTACTGCTGGCACAGCTGTTGCTTATGGATTGGATTACGAAGCTGCTGTAAGCGTGCTTACATTGCAGGCAGCACGTATCATAGGCATTGATGACAAGTATGGATCAATTCAGCCCGGAAAAAGTGCTACGTTTTTTTTAACAGCTGGCGATGCATTGGATATGAGTTCTAATTTGCTAACCAAAGCTTATATTGACGGACGGCTTATTAATTTGGGCTCTCATCAATACGACTTATACAAGCAATATCTTCATAAGTATGGTTTAAAAGAACGCTGATAAATTTTTTATTTTTCATATCAATATGCATGTGTGGAATAGCTGGATACTGGAATACTGAACAACGCGAACTCAGGCCCTTGCTTGAAAAGATGAGTGATTTGATGCAACATCGAGGTCCTGATGCTGCAGGCATGTATATTGATGATATTTCCTCCATTGGATTGATTCATCGCCGTTTGAGTATCATTGATCTTTCTAAAGAGGCCAACCAGCCCTTTCATTCAGCGTGCAACCGCTATGTTATAGTTTTTAATGGTGAAGTATATAATTACAAACAACTCCATCAAACCTATATTCCGTATTTCAAACCTCGTACTTATTCTGATACCGAAATTGTATTACAGCTTTTTATCGAAATGGGTGATGATTTTGTTCAATATCTGAATGGCATGTTTGCTTTTGCCATTTATGATAAACAAACTCAAAAGGGTTGGTTGTATCGCGATCGGTTGGGTGTAAAACCGCTCTTTTATATAGCACGCAATGGGTTTTTTGCTTTTGCTTCTGAGTTGAAATCCCTTACTGTATTGCCAATTTGTTTAACTCCTAACCGCCAGGCATTGGCTCAATTTCTGCATTTGGGATATATTCCACAGCCACATACTGCTTGGGAAGAAATTCATAAATTTCCAGCTGGGCATAAACTTGTATTTTCTCCCTCTTCATATATCCTTGAGCCGTGGTGGGAAATGCATCGCAAATTTACTCACGAACCTATCAGAAGCGAATCAGTTGCTTTGAAGCAATTGGACGACTTGGTTCAAGATGCTGTTTCTATTCGATTGATTAGTGATGTGCCCTATGGAACATTTTTGAGTGGTGGCATTGATAGTAGTTTGGTAACGGCCGTTGCTTCGAAATTTTCTCCAGGAATTCGTACATTTTCAATCCGGTTTGAAGATGCACGACATGATGAATCAAAACATTCTCAAGCCGTTGCTGCTAAACTTCAAACCAGTCATACCGAATTTACCGTTACCGAAAATGAAGCCATCCCATTGGTCGAAAAATTGTTGTCAATCTATGACGAACCATTCGCCGACAGTTCTTTTATCCCTACATACATGGTTTCCGAACTGTCTTCATCAAAGGTGAAAATGACATTAACCGGCGATGGTGGAGATGAGCAATTTATGGGATATGGAGCATACGTGTGGGCACGACGAATGGCGCATCCTGCGTTATTTTATTCTCGCATCCTGATTGCCAAAGCCCTATCGTACGGCAACAACCGCGAGAAGCGTGCTGGCCTCATTTTTCGAGCACCTGACAATAAAGCCGATTTGCATTCACATATTTTTTCGCAGGAACAGTACCTGTTCTCTGCGGCAGAGATTCAACAACTACTTCCGAATCCATTTCCATCACTTACGCCTCCGGTTATCTGGCCTTTGCGCTCACTTTCCCCTGCCGAACGACAGGCATTTTTTGATCTGGAATATTATCTTCGAGATGACTTATTGGTGAAAGTGGATAGGGCATCTATGTATCATGGTATAGAAGCTCGTGAACCATTACTAGATTACCGCATTATAGAATGGAGTATCAACTTGCATGAATCATTGAAGTTGCGCAATGGAACATCAAAATATCTGCTGAAAAAATTACTATATCAGTATTTGCCTGCTGAGATGTTTGATCGGCCTAAACGGGGATTTTCTGTTCCAATGGATCGCTGGCTGAATGGCCCATTGAGCTATTTGATTGATGTTTATTTGAGCCCGAAAAAAATACAAGAATGTAATTGGCTTAATTCTTCTATAGTTTCTGCATATGTGAAACGATTTTTGCAGGGCGAAACATATCTTTATAATCGCATTTGGGCGATGATTGTTTTGCAAAAATTTCTTACAGAACAATCATCACTTATCTGTTTTAATACAGATAAGTGATGATGTATTATTTGGTATTAATGTTTGTCGTATGTTGCCTGAATGGTATCTCCATCAATAGCAGAAATACGCAACAAAGATGATGTTAACTCGTCAATATCAAAAACCATAGTATCGTTATCGAAAATAGATAATGTAGTTTCGCTGATAGCATAAGTAAAAGTTGAATTTCCGCCATCAGATGAACTAGAACCGGTATTATTATCGTTGAAAACAATGTGAACATTGGTTGTGTTGGGTTCCATGTTGATAATCTCCATACTGTTAACCTTGATGCTGGAAGCATGCCATTCGCCTATGATTAAGTCCTGGTTTGTTTTAGTACAAGATGCAAGTAATAATACACCTGCCAATGCAATAAATGCCTTTTTCATGATTTGTTTAATATTAATTGGTTAATAATGGGCGCAAAATTAAATATAAATTGTGAAAATTGAGTATGCCAATTAGTATTCGACAGGTTTTACTTATCGTAGCAATGTTACATGCCCGATTAGTGTACCTTCTTTGCCTGAATTTTCGGTATAGAGAATTCGCCAGGCATAAACACCAATAGGTGATTTTTGACCTCGATGAGTACCATCCCACCCCATGCTTATATCATCTGTTTTAAATATCTCCTCACCCCAACGATTAAATATCATCATTTCAAATGTTTTGATTTCTGTGCCAAAGGCAAAGAAGAAATCATTGATTCCATCACGATTAGGCGTAAATGTATTAGGAACATACAGCGACCCTTCCACAAACACCCAAATGGAATCGTAGAAATGACAGCCATTTGCATCAGTAAGAGTTACAAAATAATGTGTGCTGCTGAATGGAGATGCTACTGGATTATAACATTGTGTACATGTGAGGAATGAGTCAGGCGCCCATGAAAAACTACCGTTGCCTTGTGCAATCAATTGTACAGAACCGCCAAAGGGAATGAGTTTATTAGCACCAAGATTGATATACTGCGTCGGAAATACCTGTACCCGAACGGAATCTGTGGCTGTACAGCCAAAGCTATCAGTAACAGTAACGGTGAATATCGTATGTTGTGAAGGCGAAACAATAATCGTATCAAGATGAGGGTTGTTGATAAGTGCGGCAGGTTGCCAACTGTAAGTTTCTCCTCCAGTGGCCCAAAGCATTACTGAAGTATTAGGGCAGATTGTAGTATCTGGCCCGGCTTGCGGATTGACGCGAACAACATAAACCTGAATGGTATCGTAGCTGTTGCCACAACTGTTTGAGGCGGTTAACACATAGGTTATATCTTGCATAGGTGTACAAACAGGCGTGGCAGATTGAGGGTTATTTAAGTAAGTTGATGGCTGCCAATAAAAGGAAGTACCTCCGGAACCATTAAGTGTAATCTGGTTGCCAAAACAAACGTGTATATCGGGCCCTGCCTGTGCCATAGGCGCAGTTTCAACGGTGACGGACGTGCTACGTGTTGCAGAACATCCGTTAGCGTCGGTAATTATTACAGTATAAGTGGTTGTATTATTTGGGGTGGCAATAGGATTAGCGATGTTGGGGTTAGAAAGACCAATGGTAGGCGACCAGGCATACGTATTGCCACCACTCGCCGTGAGCTGAGCTGATTGCCCAATGCATATCGTATCGGGAGAAGAAATTGTAGGATTAAAAATAATAACCGGCACAGTAATAGTAGCAGTATTGGCACCACAGTTATTGGACACGGTTACGGTATAAGTTGATGTTGAAGCCGGCGAAGCCACAGGATTTGAGATTTGAGTGTTGCTGAGCGACGAACTAGGCGCCCAAATGTAATTCAAACCTCCCGAGGCCTGTAATTGAACTGATTCTCCGGGGCAAAGAGCAGAAACAGGATTGATTTGAGCGTTGGGAGGGGCTTCAACAACAACAACTAATGTAGCAGTATCACTCTGCAAACACGAATTAGGATCAGAAACAATCAGCATTACTGTATAAGTGCCAGGATTGGCATATGCATGATTGACGATTGGTGTTTGAGCGGTATGCCCATCGCCGAAATCCCAAAAATAGGAAGAACCACCCGTACTTGCATTTTGCAATATCACAGTATTATTGATACAAGTTATGGTGGGTGTAACAGGGTCAATAATGGCTGTAAATTCAGACACATCAAATTTAAAAACACCCATATTACAATTATTGGAATTATTTGTTGAAGACCACGCGCCGGCGGATGTGGGGAAATCATTATTATTACCACAACCTGCACATACTGCCTGGTATACTATGCCATCCGGATTAAACCTGCTTGTACCACCATCTACATGTTCAGCCGAAACGGGGCCACCAAAATAAGATGCATAAATCAACCCTGTTGCATCCTCATCCAAAACGATAAAATAGAAATCACTGCCATCGGTTGTCGCTTTATATGCATTGGCGGTAATTGGCATGCCGGAAGTACTTCCTCCTCCATATCCGTTATTAACAGAGCCACCCCAACCCGACACATAAATATGATCACAAATATCAACTAATAATGCTGTCGGAACAATATCTATCTGCCCTGCCAGTCCACGTCCAAATACTGTAGAAAAAACTGTTGTGCTGAGATTGGGAGTGAGTTTATGAATAAACTGTCCGCTGTTGGGAATGGTAAATGCAGGGCCTAATATACTGCTAACGATTGGATAAGCGCCACGTGTTTGCCCGACTACGTATATGTTTTGATTGCCATCAAGTTGCAAAATATAACATTGGTCGTATGCTGTAGTTCCTATGAATGTAGAGTTCATAATGATGTTGCCGGATGGCGAATAGCGTGTAATAAATCCATCAACATTGCCCCCAAATGAAGGTTTTATCACTCCTGCAGTTGTTGGAAAATTAGAGCTGTTCGTGCCACCGGTAACATATATTTCGCCACTATTGTTAACTTTCAACGAGTATCCGGCTTCATATCCGTTGCCTCCCAAATATGTACTCCAACCTAGAGCAGTCAAGTTAGGAGATAACCGAAAAATCACAGCGTCTTGCGAACCGGCCAAAGTGGTTTGTGGCGCCCCCACAATAGGAAAGTCAATGGATTTGGAGCACGACACTACATAGCTGTTGTCATTCGGCCCAACAATAATCTCTCCCCTAAACTCATCGGCATAATTATGACGCAAAGTAGAACTGGTATTGATACCATCATTATCGGTTCCGCCAATAAATGTTGAACCTATTAATACAGTTCCTGCAGGATTAAATTTTGTAACAAATAAGTCCGTTCCGTTAGGATAATCATTGCCATTAAGTGCAAAAATTCCAACCGATTGGCCTCCCTTAAATGTTGTTTGATATGCGCCGGGCGTTACTGCAAAATTTGAACTGCCGGTAACACCCAAAACATATAATTCATCGTTGGAATTGCATACTAAACTGAAAGGCGCCTCTGCTTGCCCGCCTCCCAAATATGTATAATGCATCAATGCCGTCCCATTATCGTTAAATTTTCCTATCAACACGTCATAAATGCCTCCGCCAAATGCAGCTTGATAAGATCCGGTAATGCTAGGATAAGCATTTGCCGATAACACAATGCCACCTCCATACATATTACCCTGACTATCATATGTCGCGGTAAATCCCCAGTTGTCGGATAAGGATCCTGAATAGGTTGAAAAAATCAATGCTGGGTCAATGATTAATGGAAGAGACGTATTGTAGCCATGTGGGAAAGCATAGGAAACTCTGTTGTTTTTAAGCTTAAAAAATCCGCTAACCGTATCGCGCTGTCCTGTGGCATTTTGCTGATAGATAAAAGGCGCCTGTTCGGTGAGTTCGCCTAAGCTGGTTTGGATGACAAGGGCATTGTTACGAAGAAATAGTCTGTCGAATCCCAAATATTCGGTTTGAATTTGAGAAGGACTGACCCCGGGCTTAACCACATATTCATATTTCAACTGATCGTTGTGGGTGTACATCACAAAATCAATTCCAGGATAGATATTTTGTAGAGTAATACGAGCATAGCTCCTCACTTCCGATTTCCACTTGCCAGGGTCGTTCCCTAAAAAATAATTGAAATAATGGGATGAAGGATCCTCGCCAAATGCTTTCACTTGAGGATTGGCGCCAACAAAGCGCATTGTCAGAACATGATGTTGTACTATCGTGTTCGAAATTTCATTACCTTTTTTTTCATGCATGGCTTCTGTAAGCTCATTCATTCGGGTTTGATCCCAAAAATGAAACGTAATTTTGTCGGTACTTACAAATAATTCCCCACCAGGGATATAGCAGCGGTACATAAAAGATGATTCCCATTGCCCCAAGTTTTCGACAAACTCAAAGCGTCGTTCAGCTCCCGACAATGATGTGAAAGAAAACATCATGAAGATGAAAAAGGAAAGTGTTAATAACCCGGGTTTGCGATACATTGTATAATATAACAACTGGTAAAGTTACAAAAAATCGGCCAGCATGATTAAAATATATTATGAAAGATGATAATATTAGGGGAGCGTTGCATCGTTATTAGGTTTTTGGATAGAAATCTGAAAAGACGTAAGTTTGTATGCATTATGAAGTGGAGTGATGTAGTTGGACATACGGAAACAAAGGCCCGCCTTATAAAAGCGGTGAATGAAGGTCGTATTCCACATGCCCAGCTTATTTTAGGCAAAGAGGGGAGTGGCAATCTACCTTTGGCACGTGCATATATTCAGTATGTGCTTTGTACTAACCGCACGGAGAATGATTCTTGTGGAGTTTGTGCATCTTGCTCAAAAGTAAGCCAAATGTCGCATCCCGATGTTCATTTTGCCTTCCCGGTTATTTCCAAAAGCTCGTCTGAGCCCGCTACCAGCAGCGAAAAAATGACAGAATTTCGAAAAGCCATGTTGGCCGACCCTTATATGTCTTATGCTCAATGGGTTGAGTTTGTTTCAAAGGAAACTAAAATGGCCATCATTAATACAAAGCAATGTGATGAAATAGCGCAGATGCTAAGATTAAAACCGTATGAAGCCAACTATAAATTTATGGTGATATGGTTGCCCGAAGTAATTCATCATTCTGCTGCGCCCAAACTATTGAAAATTATCGAAGAGCCGCCAGCCCATACCATTTTTTTACTGGTGAGTCATAATGATGAACAAATTCTCAGCACCATTAAATCACGAACACAACTTATACGGCTTAAGCAAATTCCTGATTTTGAGATGATGGAAGGGCTGATGTCGCGTTTACGTATCCCGTTGGATAAGGCCAGAGAGATTATTAATATTGCGGATGGCAACTTTACGCTGGCACTTGAACTGGCTGAATACAACGAAGATCAGGAGCAGAATTTAAGTTGGTTTATCGAATGGGTTAAAGCTTGTTATTTGCTTGACATAACCATGCTGATGAATCTTTCTAACACATTACACGATTTGAGAAAAGATAAGCAAAAATCTTTTTTTGTATTCACGCTGCATATTATGAGAGAAGCGCTGGTGCTGCATTTTAATAAAGATTTACTCCGCTCAACCGAAAAGGAATTTAATTTCATCATGAAGCTTTCTAATGTGGTTCACGAACAGAATATTGATAAACTTACTGACCTTATCAATCAGGCCATTTATTCGATTGATAGAAATGCAAGCTTTAAGATGCTTTTTATGCATCTTTCATTGGAATTTTTCTCACTAATGAAAGCTCGTCAACCCGAAGCAAATGTTTGATATCTTCGCTATCTTCGGTAATAAAAAACCTGACAATTTTAACCTGATGTTTTTTATCTACTGCATAGAAGTAGATATTTAGTTGGAGATTATTTGTAAGTTTGTAAGTTTAAAATTGAAGTATGGGATGTGTAAGTTGCACAACCCGTGGTGGTCGCTGTGGTACAGAAAGTAGTGGCGCATCAAGCGGGTGCAATAAATTGGAAGTGTTTGAATGGTTAGCCCAAATTCGTCAACCTGTAATGCAGGCCGAATGGGTGGAGATACGATTTAAAAATACACGCAAAGAGTTTTACTTCAACGAGTCAATGTTGTCATTACAAGTCGGCGATATAGTGGCAGTTGAAGGTTCTCCCGGTCACGATATTGGCATAGTTTCTCTTACAGGCGAAATGGTTAAGCTACAATTGCGAAGATTGCGACTAAATCCACAAGTCATGGAAAAAAAAGTTGTATATCGGGTAGCCCGCGAAAATGACATCAAACGATGGCAAGATGCCATTGCTAAGGAAATGGATTTTATGCGGTTTTGTAGAAAAACAGCCCGAAATCTCCGCCTCGAGATGAAAGTTAGTGATGTTGAATGTCAGGGAGATGGATCTAAAGCTACTTTTTTTTATACAGCCGATGGCAGAGTAGATTTTCGTGAGCTTATCAAGATTTTAGCTCGCGACCTGAAAGTGCGAATTGAAATGCGTCAAATAGGATATCGACAAGAAGCCGGACGGCTTGGTGGGATAGGTGTTTGTGGCCGAGATTTATGCTGCTCTACTTGGCTCCGCGATTTTCGTTCTGTATCAACAGCCGCTGCTCGCTATCAGCAATTATCCATCAATCCTCAAAAATTAGCCGGACAGTGTGGCAAACTTAAATGTTGTCTGAACTATGAGTTGGATACTTATATGGAAGCCCTGCGTGAATTTCCCAAACAACACCTTAAGCTCAAAACAAAATCCGGAGAAGCATCTCTCCAAAAAACAGATATTTTTCGCAAAATTTTATACTACGCCTACGACACTTCTCCTGAAGTGTTTATACCACTTTCGCTGAATGTTGTTAAAGATATTATTCAGGATAATAAAAATGGCATTTTCCCCGATGACCTTGCCGGGTTTCTCGAAGAAAAACCCAAGCCCGAAAAGCAAGCCAGCTATTCTAACGTAATTGAAGAAGATAGTTTGACGCGCTTTGACAACAAGAACAAAAAAAGAAAAAAGAAAAAAAGAAAACCTAATAGACAGCCCAATGCATAAATCCTATACATGGCTTGCAGGGCTATTTTTTTTGATAATCCTGAACGCCTGCGACTCAAAAAAAATATACGAAAAATATGAGAGTATTCCTGATGGAATTTGGGATGCAGATATGCCCGTTGTTTTTGAATTTGATATCAATGATACGCTCCAACCGTGTAATGTGTATATGCAGTTCAGGAATCATTCACAGTATCCCTACCAAAACTTGTATATATTCCTTACTACCACCTTCCCTTCGGGGCAAATTGCGCAGGATACTATGGAATTTTATTTTTCTGACCAGAAGGGCAAGCCACTTGGCGACTGCTCGTCCGATATATGTACAAACCGATTTATGATAATGAACGCCATTCGGTTCCCTATGCAAGGACATTATATGTTTCAGATTCATCAAGCCATGAGGCGCGACGATAATAAATTAACCGACATCCTCGATGTGGGTATGCGTATTGAAAAAACCATTGACAATTATGGCAAAAAATAAAAAAGGGCGTAAGTTTTTCATGTGGATATGGATATTGATATTCTCGCCACTTATCCTCTTGTTTCTGATTTTCGGATTGGCAGCTTCAGGCATTTTTGGAACATTACCCACGTTTGACGAACTCGAAAACCCACGCAGCAATCAAGCCACCGTTGTATATTCATACGAGGGCAAAGAGCTTGGAAAATATTATATTGAAAATCGAACGAATGTTTCTTATGAAGAGATTTCGCCCAACATTTTTAATGCACTGATAGCAACCGAAGATGAACGTTTCTATAAGCACTCCGGAATTGATGCAGAAGCCCTGGCTCGTGTAATGAAAGGCATTGTTACACGCAACAACAAAGGTGGTGGCAGCACTATTACTCAGCAGTTGGCCAAGCTTCTTTTTCACGACAAACCGGATTCTAAAATTGAACGTGTTTTTCAAAAATTCAAAGAATGGGTAATAGCTCTTCGCTTAGAACGAAACTATACCAAAAAAGAAATTATTACCATGTACCTGAATGTTGCCGATTTTGGCCACAACATTTTTGGAATAAGCTCTGCAGCAAAAATATATTTCGACAAAAAGCCGGCTGACCTATCCATCAATGAGGCATCTATGCTGGTTGGATTATTGAAAGCCCCTACCCGTTATAGCCCAATCAAAAATCCTGATAGATGCAAAATGCGACGCAATACCGTGTTGATGCAGCAAGTGAAAAATAAGTTCTTGACACGTGATCAGTTCGAACAACTCAAAGAAGAACCCGTAATTGTGGATTATCAATTGTTAGACAAACGTATCGAAAAAAACACATACGGTCATGGCGATTTGGCGCCTTATTTTATGGAGGAATTAAAGAAAGATCTTTTGGTTTGGTGCGAAAAAAATATTAATCCGCAAACCGGGAAACCATACAACTTATTTAAGGATGGATTACGCATTTATACTACCATTGATTATAAAATTCAGACCTATGCGGAGCAATCTGTAAAAGAATATATGCCCGAATTACAGGATAAATTTTTTCGCAGTAAAAAAGGAAAGAAAAATGCACCTTTTAGCTATGAACTTAAAGAAGCTGAAATTGAAAAAATTATCCAACAGTCTATAAAACGTACGGATGGATATAAACGCATGAAAGAGGAGGGTATGACGGAAGAACAGATACAGCAAGTGTACAATACGCCTGTTCCCATGAAAGTATTTACGTGGCGTGGTGATCGAGATACCGTTATGTCGCCTCGCGATTCTATTATCTATCATAAATATTTTTTGCATAATGGTATGATGGCGATGAATCCTCATAACGGCCATGTTAAAGCATGGGTGGGGGGAATAGATTTTCGCTTTTTCAAATACGATCACGTACGTGCAGGTAAATATGATAAAAAGAAAGACATGGTATTGCCTGCCGGCGGACGTCAGGTGGGATCAACATTCAAACCTTTTGTGTATGCCATGGCCATGCAAGAAGGTCGCTCTCCGTGCGAACAAGTTCCTAACGTAAAAGTTTGTATTGAGAAAGGCGTAGATAAGCCCTGGTGTCCCGACAACTCAGGTGATTATAAAGAAGGTGGAATGGTTACCCTTCGCGAAGCTTTAGCTAATTCAATTAACTATATTTCTGCTTTGCTCATGAAACAGTATGGGCCTAACGCTATTGTTAATTTAGTGAAAAAAATGGGTGTAACCAGCCCGCTCGAAGCTGTACCATCTATCTGTCTCGGTACGCCCGACGTCTCTGTTATTGAAATGGTAGGAGCTTTTGCGACCTTCTTTAATAAAGGAATATACACCAAACCTATTTTTCTTCTCCGTATCGAAGACAAAAATGGCAGCGTACTGCAAGAATTTGCAACTGAACAACGCGAAGTAATGAATGAACAATCTGCTTACCTAATGGTCGAGCTGATGAAAGGTGTTGTTTTGCAAGGAACAGCTGGTCGCCTTCGAAACCGTTATAAATTTATGGCCCCGGTTGCCGGAAAAACAGGCACTACTCAAAACAACTCCGATGGTTGGTTTATAGGCGCTACTCCCGATATCGTTTGTGGCGTTTGGACAGGTGCTGAAGACAGGTCTGTTCACTTCTACAGCACTGCCGAGGGGCAAGGTGCTAATATGGCTTTGCCTATTTGGGCTATCTTTATGAAAAAAGTGTATGACGACACTGAAATTGAAATCAATCGTGGCGATTTTGATAAACCATCCATCCCCATTTCGATTGAACTGAATTGCAGAGAATATCAGTTGAACGAATGGAATGAAAATGAAAATTCTCGTATCAATTTTGATAATATTCCATAATTCCACTATATGAATAAAGTATTTGTAAATGCAACCGATGCATTACACGATGTAAAAGACGGAATGACCCTCATGCTAGGTGGTTTTGGCCTTTGTGGCATTCCCGAAAATTGTATTGACGCACTGGTTAATATGAATGTGAAAAATCTAACTTGTATTTCAAACAATGCTGGTGTTGATGATTTTGGCATTGGATTAATGCTGAAGAAACGACAAGTTAAGAAAATGATTTCTTCTTATGTGGGCGAAAATGCAGAATTTGAAAGACAGTTGCTTAGTGGCGAATTAGAAGTTGACCTCATTCCACAGGGCACTCTGGCTACACGTTGTATGATGTCGGGATACGGTATTCCTGCTTTTTATACACCTGCAGGTGTTGGTACCGAAATTGCTTCTGGAAAAGAAATCCGAAATTTCAATGGGAAAGATTATTTAATGGAATTAGCTTTTGATGCCGATTTCGCCATTGTTAAAGCATGGAAAGGTGATACCATGGGCAACCTGATTTTTAAAGATACTGCACGCAACTTCAACCCTCTCATGGCGATGGCCGGAAAAATTACTGTTGCCGAAGTAGAAGAACTTGTAGAGCCCGGCATTTTGGATGCCAATCAAATTCATACACCCGGAATTTATGTGCATCGTATCTTCCAAGGTATTAATTACGAAAAACGTATCGAACAACGTACGGTAAGAAAAAGGTTGTGAAACTTCCAAAGCATCACTTTCGCTTGTTTTTGATTGCCGATAAGGGATTGTCGCTTTTTCTTTTTATTGTTGCTCTCACGCTCTTCTATCTCAAAGCCGATGTGCCCCAAAAAATGTCTCACCGCCCCGTAGGCGAACATGTATGGGCGCAAATTGACAGGGCCTCATTGGCGCTTAATTATTATCAGGAAAATAATTCATTTTGGCTTCCTCGAGGTCATCTTACCAACAAAAATACGCAGGGTATTGTGGCCGGTGAATTCCCAATTCTCCCTTATCTTGCCTCACGATTCTATCTCATGGGCGGGTTTCACGAATTGTATTACCGATGGTTAATACTTAGTATCTCAATAATAGGTTTCTTTTTTGCTTGGAAATGGATAGTGCCAATTCTTGGAAACACACTGTCTGCTACTGCTACTGCTATATTATGGATAGCATCACCTAACCTTGTTTATTACTCGTTCTCATTTTTGCCAGATTCTGCCGCTTTGGCTTTTCTCCTAATTTCTGTTTACTATTTCTGGCAATATGGATATACCGCAAATTCATCTAAACTAATTCCCGCCATTATCTTTGGAATCTTGGCTGCATTAAACAAAGTATCTGCCTTATTCCCTCTTACTGCTGTGATAGCTGCATTAACCTTTTTTGGAAAAAATGCTGGATTGATGATTGATTACAAAAAAATATTGCTGTCATTTTTTCTTATCCTCTCTTGTTCCATAGCATGGATTCTTTACTCACGATGGGTAAACCAATTATATGGCATTCATACTTTTTTAATGACACCCATTTTGCCCACCAATACAACGGCGTTCATCAAAGGGTTGGCCGGTTTTTATAACCATTGGCAATATTATTATTCACGCGAAATGATCTGGCTTATTTATGCCATGATAGTTGTCGTTTTGCTACGTATTCGACACATTCCATCTGTATATATTGCCTCAATGCTGTTTATATTTCTATCTGCCATTTTGTTTTTCATACTGATGTTTGGGAAAGCGCCCCATCATCAATATTATTGGGTGCCCTTTCAGATTTTCTTTTTATTCCTGACGGTTTGTTTTTTTATGGCCATTCGAAAAATTCACATTCACAATTATATCCGAATTGCGGCTTTTGTTCTGTTTTGTGTTTTTATAAACATGAATGCCATCCACATAAAAAAAAATATTAGGCAACGATTTTCTCTCCATAGAAACACACTTTTGCCTTATTACAATCTTGAAAAACATCTTTCAGCTATGGGTATTCAATTTTCCGACCGCGTTTTTTCTTACCAAGATTATTCATTTCAAAACTCTTTATACTTGATGAACAGAAAAGGTATGGCATTGGCCGATTTGCCTGCATATCAACCCCGACATTTTAAACAAGGACTCGAACAGGCCGGATTTGCCATCCTAAATGATACAACACTACTTGATAATCCTGAATATTCGACTTATTTTTACCGTCGTATAGGAATGCATCATAACCTTGTAATCTATCAATTGCATGCTCACTAAAGAACAAATTGCACATCGCATTGCCCGCGAACTTAAAGATGGAATGTATGTTAATCTTGGCATTGGCATTCCTACATTGGTGGCTAATTATGTTCCTGAAGGAATGACTATCACGCTTCAATCAGAAAACGGACTATTAGGAATGGGACCTTTCCCTTTTGAAGGCGAAGAAGATCCCGATTTGATAAATGCCGGAAAACAAACTATTACAACGCTGCCTGGCTCTAGCTTTTTTGATTCGGCTATGAGCTTCGGCATGATAAGAGCCGGTAAAGTTGATTTAACCGTATTGGGTGCAATGGAAGTGGCAGAAAATGGAGATATTGCCAACTGGAAAATACCCGGCAAAATGGTCAAAGGAATGGGTGGAGCCATGGACCTAGTAGCCGCCGCCCGAAATATTATCGTGGCTATGCAACATACCGACAAAGCAGGTAATTCAAAACTGTTGCCTCAATGTACATTACCCATCACAGGTTTGAAATGTGTTAAAAAAATCGTGAGCGACCTTGGCGTCTTTGACGTTACACCACATGGTTTTTCTCTGCTTGAAACGGCTCCGGGTGTTAGTGTTGATTTTATTAAAGAAAAAACATTAGGTCGTCTTTCCATTTCTGAACACGTTGCAGAAATTCAGTTTTAATACCATATATCCGTGAAACTATCTATTGTTATTCCGGCTTATAACGAAGAAAAAACCATTCACCTTATCTTAGATAAAGTGTTGGATGTTGTATTACCTGCCGGCTTCGAAAAAGAAATTATCATTGTCAATGACTCATCAACCGATGATACCAAAGGCGCACTCGAACTTTATGTGCAAAATCATCCACAGGCAGGAATTCTTCTTTATCACCACGAAGTGAATCAGGGAAAAGGCGCTGCACTTCATACAGGCATCAATCATGCAACTGGGGATTATATCATCATCCAAGATGCCGATCTCGAATATGATCCCGAAGAATACAATCTATTATTGGTGCCCATTCTCAAAGGCATGGCCGATGTGGTTTTTGGATCAAGATTCATGGGTGGGAATCCGCATCGAATTCTTTTTTTCTGGCATTCCATCGGCAATCAGTTTCTCACTTTCTTATCCAATATGTTCACCAACCTCAACCTTACTGATATGGAAACCTGTTACAAACTTTTTCGCAGAGATATCATTCAACAATTATATTTGTGTGAAAAGCGCTTTGGTTTTGAACCTGAAGTTACCGCTAAAATTGCACGTGTACAGGGAGTTCGTATTTATGAAGTTGGTATCTCCTATTATGGCCGTACGTATGCCGAAGGAAAAAAAATTGGGTGGCGAGATGGATTTCGTGCCATTTGGTGCATCTTTAAATATAACTTGTTTCATAGGCGAACCTTCAAATGAAGCGATCAGATAAATATTACTTCCTTTATATTTCTCTGCTGATAACGCTTGTTTATGCAGCTATTTACGCTTCTATCGCATTATGGAATCATTATGTATTTAGAACATTTGCATTTGACCTAGGTATTAAAAATCAGGCATTATGGGATTATGCCCATTTTCGTTTTAATTATAATACGATACTTCCATCGCTTAATGGCGAAATAAATATTCTCGCTAATCATTTTGAGCTAACACTCATACTGTTCTCGCCTCTATATTATTTGTTTGGCTCATATACCCTGCTGGTTGTTCAGATGGTTGCATGGCTGATAGGTGGCTGGGGAATACGAAGATTGGTCATTAAATCAGGAGGCGGTATTTGGCTATCTATGTTGAGTATGCTTGCTTTTTATTCTATGTGGGGCGTTTTTGGTGCAATGGGATTCGACTATCATGCCAATGTTATTGCGGCTGCTGTTGTTCCCTGGTTCTTCACCTTTGCTATGGAACGCAAAACATGGGCTGCTGCTACTATCCTTTTCTTTATCATGAACACCAAAGAAAATATGGCTTTATGGGCTATATTTTTGGCATTGGGTATGTTATGGCATTTTCGACACGACAAGCTACACCGCAAAAGGTATCTGTCATTTACACTGTTTTCTGTTGCATATTTTTTGTTGATAATGTTGGTATTTATGCCCTATTTTGCAGAAGGCAAAACGGCTTATCCTCATTTCAGATATTCATCATTGGGAAATAGTATGGGAGAAGCCATGCAAACCCTTCTCACACGCCCGGCTCAATGGATACCACTTTTGTGGGATGATGGCATTCAGGAACAGCCACTATCCTCCAATCCCAAGCTACAACTTTATTGGATATTGTTTCTCAGCGGAGGCATATTTCTTCTTTTTCGACCCCATTTTTTGCTGATGCTGATACCGGTTGTAGCACAAAAAGTTTTTTCTGACGATACCATGCATTGGGGTATCTATTCGCATTACAGTATCGAATTTGTACCTGTTGTTACAGCTGCAGGCGCTGTTACTTTATCAAAGCTAAAAAACTTGAAAATACAATTTCTCATTGGCGTATTATGGCTGCTCTCTGTTGCTGATGCCAGCAAGGGTTTTTTAGATGCATGGCAACCCAATCCATACAATAAAAGCCAGCTTGCTTTTTACAAATCATCACACTATCGTCGTGAAATTTCATACAAATCCTATCATAAAATTTTGACCTATTATATTCCTCCAAACGCATCTGTTTCAGCATCTTCTTATTTGGTGCCTCACCTTGCTATGCGTAAATATATTTACCAGTTTCCTGACATAAAAAGTGCTGAATATGTTATTGTAAGTGATGATTTTCGCAATTATTATCCCTATCCCTATCTCGACAAAAATTTGTATTTGCAGGAGCGCGATCGCATTGAGCAAGACAGCAGTTATACTACGATGTTTCGTGATCAACGACTATTGATTCTTAAACGCAATTAAAACAAATTTTTAACGCTATAGCCCGAGATATCTCTTATTTCTTATTTGGTATTTCCATTTGCTATGTTGGATTGAGCCATTAATCTGCTTTTAGCTTGAGATTTAGTATTTGCTCTGTTCCCATTTTTTTTGTAGGTTATTAAAGCGATTAATTAATTGCTGGCAATTGTTTTCATGTGGGCTTCGTACATATTGCACCCAAGAAATCATGCCTTGCAGGCGCTTCAAAAAATATTGTGGGTCGATAGCTTCGATTTTGCCATGTTTGCCAGAGGCATGTCGCAGAGCGGCATGTTCTATGCCTTGAGCTTCAGCATCGTGTAGCATAGCGCGTATGCAACGTATATAACGCCGATCTATATTTATTTTTTGGTTTACTACTACACCTGTTACTATTTTTTTCTGGTGAGGTAGAAGATAACGTGTCTTTTTGGGATGCAGTTGCAAGCCCATCGAGCTGAGGTATCCACTTATCTGCTTACTGATTTCAGCAGCATCAATTGGTTGGTCAGATGCAAAAATGAGGTCGTCAACATACCGACTATATCTGTTGTAGGTGCAGGATTTCTTTAAATTTTTAGAAAAGAAATTGTCGGCATGTATCATGAACATGTTGGCTAGTATAGGTGAAGTACAAGCCCCCTGCACTAGGCGCGAACGATGTGTGCAAACTGATACGATAAGGGCCGCTATTTCGGGGCTGATGTAAGTATTGTAGGGCTCGGATGAGAGTATTCTGTATAGTTTTTTATCTGTGATAGATGGATAAAAATCTTTTATATCACACTTGAATAAGTATGGTTTTCTGACAGCATTTCGGGCGTGTTGCACAACGGAACCGTAATACTTGAATGTTTTTTTATAACTCAACTCGGGGTCAATGCCTTTGTAACAAAAAAAATCATAGTCAAAATCTAACAACATGGATGACATATGTAATTTGTCATTAGGATTTTCTTTACCATATCTTTTATCGGCTTCATCAGAATATTCATCGAACAACTCGTCTATATGATCTGCAAAATCTTCTATTGTGGGGAATCTCCGTCGTAATTCAATATGGCGATTCCACGCTTGTTTAGACATATGGGAGCGTTTTTCATAAGATATCATGCCATGCTTTTGGCATATTTTGAAATATACTTTGTGAAGAAAGGGTTTGATTGTAGATTGCATAGCGTGTAACTTGGGGTGTGGCTGATACACGGTGCGTATTTTCCCATTACGTTTGGGGATGCTGATTTTTTTGTACGAATCTGCTGAATGGATAAAATCTAATGCATGGGTTGCAGAATAGTACCCATGTGTATAAAAAAATATTCCAGGTTGAATAAGAATATTTTCTTTATCTTTTATCATCAGGTTTTTCATTGTTATGTTTTGAAATAATTTTCCGAATCCAGGGCGCTGCCATTCATCTATGATTGATTTGATTTGCGACTTTAGTCGCAATCAGTAAATCAGGTTTTAACAACAGGGATGCAGGTACACAGCCCGTTCTTCAGGTACAGGTCCTAAAGTATGACACATGATTGAGCAGCGCCCGACGGATATCGGCTTATGTTATGAAAGAACAGAAATGTAAAAAATGTTCAACTTTATTTATATTTATTATTCATCATCGTTTTCATCGAGCATCAGATAATGACGAATTGCATTTGCTTCAGTGCCTGGATCAATGATACGGAAAGGATGATTCTTATATGATTTGGCTAAAAACTTGAATTCGCAACATTGTCCTGAAATGTTTTTTTCAACACTAACTTGCATGATACCTTTGGTGCTGTTACCATTATCATCCTTAAAGTATTCGTAATATTCAGGTCGATAAAGGATGATTACTTTTTCGGCTCTCTCTTCTATTAACGAGGTTTGTGCAATATCCGACAGATAGGGTTTGTTGGAGCCGCCTCTGTATTCAACACTGCGCTTAATTGATGAACCACAAATTAAAGCTATGTTTTTTTTGCGGGCAAAATCCAACAATGATGGAATAATAACATTGAATTTTTCGAAGTATAAATGAGGTGGAAAGAATGGTTTTTGCAATTCGACATTTTGCAAAGAATCAATGATTAGAAAATCGAGTGATCGTTTTTCTGTCAATATCTCAACTTGCTCGATAATGTCTTCCAAAAACCGATTTCCCTGCGTATGCAGATAGAGTGGAAGTGTGCTATAATCTACTGGCCAATTAATCTTGGCTGCATCAGCGTTGAAAATATTGTTTATATCCATATTCATCACAATGGATGCAAATTTGGCCTGAAGAACAGCATATGAGATATCAACTGAAATAAATGCTCCAGCGTATCCATGTTGTGTGGACATGTTTAATGCCGTTTCGATCAGAAAACTTGTAACCCCCATGCCCGGACGTCCGGCAACAACCGTCATTTCTCCTCTGCGATAGCCGAAAATGTAAGAGTCAATGGATTCAAATCCGGTTTTTATGATTGTGTTTACTGGATGGTTAGCGCTGGAATGGCTAAGATCATTTTTTAAATGTTGTAACGATTGACCAAGTATGTGCATAAGTTATTTGTTGAATGATGAATAATGGTATTAAGTTGATAATCGTGTGTCGCGTATCCAATAGGCATTTCGCAAACGATACATGTTACTCTTTGAAAGCGTTGGTTAGAAAATGAAAAATGGGCTATTTTCAAACCCCTTTTCGGATTTATTAAATATTGTGTTGCCATTTTTGGGAACTGTGATTCTTTTCATATTATACTTTAAAGGCGAATAGTTGTCATATCGCTGATATTTCTCAAAGTTTGATGCATGTGAAAACTGGGCAATCGCCAGCAATAATGCAGAAATAATATGGCAGGTACTGGGTGTTCGGAAAAATAATTTCAGATAGGATTTCATAGCGCAGCAAGTTTTGTATTAAAGCTAACTTGAATGATATTGGGTTTAGTATGTATGTGAAAAAATTTTTTTAAAACATAATATTTAATTTGTTAAAAATGCAACAATAGGAGAATGGAGAACATTGTGTCTGCGTGTTTGTAAATCCTAATAAATAATTTTATTGAGAAAATGAGTACAGTGGGGTTGTGGTTAACTTCGGTACTGTTTTAAAGCGGATTGTAAGTGTTTTTTTATTAAGTTCCTTAAAGAGTCGGGCTCAAGCACTTTTACGGTATTACCATGCATGAGAATAAGCAGAACCAGTTCATAATTAATAATAACATTGATTTGAATTTGCATGCCAAATTCATCTTCATGAAGCACTTGCTGTGAAGGATGCCATGGAAGCGCTTTGACATATCTGGCCTGCATGGGCCGAAAATGGAGCACTACTTCTTCTGGTAAGTTGCTATAATCAGATATGCCGATAACAGAATCAAAAAATGCAGATGGATCTTGATTTTTTTGAAATTTGAAACGAGTGCTATCTACCTGTAATGCAGAAATACGGTCAATGCCATAGGTGCGATATGAGTCCGAATTGTCGGGCTTGCCAATCACATACCAGCGTGACATATATTCCTTGATTAAATATGGACGTAGGCGGATACGTTTTTCTGAAGCACTTTGAAAGCTTTTGTGAGTGAAAGTTATATAACGATGCTCTTTTACGGCATGCAACAGGTCTTTAAGCCAATGTATGCCTTGTAATAATCCTATGTTTTGAAACTTAATATAATTTAAAACACTTGATGACCGATGGATGGCATCGCCAAGCAAATCGGCTAAATGGAATATCTGTAAAAAATGTAGAAATGTATCTTGGTTGAGAGAATTTGATTCTTCGATGCGATATTCATGACGTGAGCGGTTGTATGTAATGTTGATACCAAATTCATCTCGTATGCTTTCCAAATTGCGTTGCAGTGTTCGGGCAGAAACATCCAGCCCATGCTCTTGTAGTGCATCATTAATTTGTTGCAAAGTTGGATAGGGCTGCTGAGAAACCCGTTCGATAATAATCAGATAACGTCGAATGGTGGCACGGTATGACATATAAATCAGTTTAGTAGTGCTTCATACAATAATAATCAATCAGCATATATATATCCATAGAGGCATCTAAGATAACTACACAAAGATGATGAAGTAATGCGACAAAACCTGTCGCTGAAGTAAATGCATGAAAACATTTTTAGTATTTGTATATTTGTGTTAAATAAATAACTCATATTCTAATGCAATCAGCATTCGATAAGCCCACCCCCATTTGTCCACATTGCCATTATGTTATACAATTGGAGAAAGATTTTTGGTTTTGTGAGAAATGCTTTTTTGCTTATCATTTTTGGGATTGTCCGGCAGTACACGGCTATTGCAAAAACTGCGCTGTGAAGGATGATGAGTTAGAATGTCCGAAATGCTTTGAACGATCACATCCATGGGATTGGTTTGTTGAAGGTGATCAAACGGCAGAAGAATTGAAAAAGTTATTAGGAGGGAAGTAAGGCGAATCTAAAATTCACACACTTGGAAACCTAAAAATGATATTGTGATAATTGTCTATTTGTTTCATGTCAAAAAGTTTGCGTCGTCATATACAATTTTTGGGGGCTGATACGTTTTCATTTAGTTGACTCCATCATATTATACTTTCTTCCTATGAAAAAAATGAAAACCAATCTCGTAGGTGTTAATTTATGCCACCCTGTTAATATTTACTGTATGTTTCGCTTATGGCAATCTTTTGTTCAGTCCAAATGGTTGACCTTTGCCCTGTGTTTTTTATTGTGCAGATGATGATGACTAGCTTGAATGGATATAGCCAAAATCGCTTATACAGTAATTACTTAGAAATATATACTTATCATGATTCTTTAATTTCAACAGAAAGTAAATATGCGTTTTCAGATGTTCTGATTGATAAGGAGTTTAGTTCAATAGTATTTACTTCTGACAAAAAATCGCATCATTATAATGTCTTAGATATATACGAAAAAAATGAAGTGCCCAATTTTGTTCTTTACGACTCTCGGACATGAATACTTGTATTTTTCTGTTTCATAGGGATTACTATCAATTTGTTACGATTGATGGAACAAGTGTTACATACAATGTTGGTTTATTTATAAAGTAAATAATTAAACATTATGCATTTGAATATCAACTATTATAAGTAAAATTATGAATTGGCTGTGGCTTATTATAGGTGTTTTTGTGATAGTTTTTATTGTTGTGTATTGATTACAGGGAGCAAGGGGGATGCAGCACAGGCAGGAGCAGGTGCAGCCATGGGGTGTGGCTATGTGATATTGCAAATATTCTTTGCTCTGTTGGGCTTGTTCCTTCTGTTTAAAATAGATGCCTGGTTGTTTGGATAAGTCATTTTGCGACTTGAACAAAATAATCGAAGAATAATCAGCAATGATAATGCGTGTAATTATACTGCTACCGGGGCAGAGATGGCATCGTGCGGATGGTAGTTTTTGAGAGAAAAATCATCATATTGAAACTGAAAAATATCATGCACAACGGGATTAATTTCCATGCTGGGCAATGGACGAAAATCTCTGGATAGCTGTAGTTTCACCTGGTCAAGGTGATTCAAATAAAGATGGGCATCGCCGAAAGTGTGCACAAAATCGCCTGGTTTGAGATCGCATACCTGTGCAATCATCATGGTTAGTAGAGCATAGGAAGCAATATTGAAAGGCACGCCAAGAAAAACATCAGCGCTTCGCTGATAGAGCTGACATGATAAGCGTCCGTCAGCTACATAAAACTGAAAAAAAGTATGACAGGGCGGCAATGCCATTTGATCAACAAAAGGTACATTCCATGCACTCACTAACAAACGTCGCGAATCGGGATGATTGCGTATGGTTTGGATGAGAGAACTAATCTGATCCACGCTGCCACCGTCTGGTGCAGGCCAGCTGCGCCACTGGAAGCCATATACAGGGCCTAATTCACCCCAAAGGGCTGCAAATTCAGCATCATCAGCTATACGTTGGGCAAATGTAGATTTGTCTTCACCATTGAATGCATAACTTCTTTTGAATGTATCATAAGGCCAGTCGTCCCATATATGTACATTGTTTTGCACCAGATAGCGAATATTGGTTTCGCCTTTCAGAAACCATAACAATTCATGAATAACCCCTTTCATAAAAACTTTTTTAGTAGTAACCAAAGGGAATCCTTCACTTAGGTCAAAACGCATCTGATGGCCAAAAATGCTAATTGTACCGGTGCCTGTTCGATCTGCCTTTTTAATACCTTCGTTTAGGATGCGTTGCATCAATTCATGATATGCTTTCATAAAAAACAATAAAATTGTGTAACAAAAATAATGCATTCGATTGCTGCTCAATTATTGAGTTATCAAAAGAAACCAACACTGTTATCAGTTCTGCAATAACATAATATTTGCATATTATTTAGCACAGGAATTGTATGTTTGCATCATGAAATATTGGTTTCTATTAATTTTATTTTTCTTCAGCAGCTTGATTGTCAATGCTCAAGGTAATCCTGGTGGTTCGTTTAATGGACGGATTACAGGAAAGGTGTTAGATGCTGCCACAAAAAAACCAATAGAATTTGCTACTGTAACTGCACGTAGTGAAAAAGACAGTATATTTTTAACAGGTGCATTGGTGAATGCACAAGGGAATTTTGAATTGGATAAGCTTAAGCCGGGAACGTATTCCCTCAGTTTTTCTTTTATCGGCTACAAAACTCATCGTGAAACGGTAACAGTATCCCAACAGCAGCCCTGGCTACAAATGGGATCAATCTTTATGGAGGTTGATGCAAAAACATTGCAGCAGGTTGAAATTGTTGAGGAAAAAGAAAACTTTCAACTTTCGATTGATAAAAAGGTATTCAATGTTGAGAAAGATATTATTAGCGCAGGCGGTTCGGCGATTGATGTGCTTAAGCAAGTGCCAACAGTAAATGTAGATGTAGATGGAAAAATTTCATTGAGAGGGAGTGAAAACCTGATGATATTTATTAACGGGAAACCCTCAGGGCTAACAGCCCAAAACCGTGAACAAATATTGATGCAAATACCGGCATCAAACATTGATCATATTGAGCTAATCACCAACCCTTCGGCTAAATACGACGCCGATGGCATGTCGGGTATTATCAATATCATAACCAAACGGAACATTGCCGATGGGCTAAGTGGGAGTGTTACCGCAGGTGTGGGTACTTATCATAAATACAATGCCAGCGGAACCTTAAATTATCGTGCTGAAAAATTCTCAATGGGACATACCATTGGATTTCGATTTAACCGCAACTGGTTTGAAGGATTTAATAATCGTACCAATACATTTGATTCATTACCTTCCTACAGTATTATTCAGCAAAACTTAGGTCATCGCATACAAATTTCTCCTACAATTTCAGGCAATTTTGATTTCATGCCTAACGATAGAAACAACTTTGGTATCACATACCTGGCCGGATATGGCACAAATAATGGGCAAGAACATCTAAACTATAATTTTTTGGATGATAATAACTGGATGACAAATACTTATCAGCGACATACACAGTCCTCTTCGGGGAATCTTTCAGTTGATGGCGGTATCACATACACGCATAAACTAAAGAAAAACAAACGTGAATTGTATCTGGCATCCAACATATCTTATAATGATGCATCTTCATTGGGCTATTTTCTTCAATTACCTTATCAGATAACTGGTCAACCCGACACAACACAACGTATTGGTTACACACACAATAATCAATATAATAAAAATTTGGTCTCGGTTACACAAATGGACTACAGTCATCCTTTTGCCAAAATATTCAAATTTGAAGTGGGATGGAAAGTAACGATTCGCCGGTTTGATAATGAATTGACAGCCGACTCCTTTTATCATGCCATGAGCCAGTGGACACCCATCGCTTCAATATCCAATCGTTTTATTTATTTTGAAAATGTAAATGCTGTTTATGGCACCTTTACCGGATCCATCAAAGAAAAATTCGGTTATCAGGCAGGACTTCGCATTGAGCAAACCAATATTACCGGCGAACAAGCCATAGGTAATGCGTCATTTAACAAACAGTACATACATTTTTTTCCATCCGTTTTTTTGAGTTATAAAATGGGCAAAGGGCATGAATTGCAACTCAACTATTCAAGACGAATCAATCGTCCAGGAGCCCATACCCTAAACCCATTTGCTGAGTATGAAGATCCTCTCAACCTGCGTACAGGTAATCCCAATATAAATCCTGAAAATATTGATGCCGTTGAATTAAATTATTCAAAGCAATGGAAAGACCATACTTTAGTAACTACTGCATATTTCAGATACGTTAGTGGAATGATACAGCGGTATCGTAGCATTGATTCGTTAGGCGTGTCAACCATTACATTTATAAATCTTGACTATTCCATGAATTTTGGTATAGAAGTAGTTTCCAGAAACAAGTGGTTTAAATGGTGGACCACCACAACCAGTTTTAATCTGTTTCGTAATCAATTGTTTGGCTCGGTACAAAATGCAGAATTGAATGCAACAAATTTTAGTTTTTCGGTTCGCATGCAAAACAGTTTCCGCTTCCTACCCTCAATGGATTTGCAGGTAACGGTTGATGTAAGAGGGCCTATGACCTTTCCGCAAGGGCAGATGGCAGAGATGTGGGGAATAGATTTGGGATACCGGTATGATTTCTTAAAAGGCAAAGCATCGCTAACACTTAATGTAAGCGACATATTTGATACAAGGAGGTTTTATGTTGACACACGTGGAGATAATTTCTTTGGAGATGTGTATCGCAAACGCGAAACGCGAATAGCCACGTTGCAATTCACCTATCGTTTTGGCAAACAGCAGGGGCAGCAACCTACACGACGTAGAACCAACGATGGGGGCGGAGACATGGATATGGGCATTTAATCCATTAATTTACAGGTGTCTATGAGTAAAATTGAGAATTCTCTTGGCATTTAAAAAAACAAATTGCATCTTTGCACTCCATTTTAATATTTAAACAACAGTATAACTTAATCTTAAGAGATCATGGCTGTAAAAATTCGACTTCAGCGTCACGGAAAAAAAGGCAAACCATTTTATCATGTAGTAGCTGCCGACACTCGTTATTCAAGAGATGGTCGTTTTATTGAAAAACTAGGAACATACGATCCAACTACTGTTCCGGCTACTATTGAATTGAATTTGGAGGCATCAGTACGTTGGTTGCAAAATGGCGCACAGGCCACTGATACGGCTCGTGCTATCCTTTCATATAAAGGTGCTTTGTATAAAAACCATTTGCTGAACGGCTTAAGAAAAGGCGCATTAAATGAAGAGGATGTTGAATCCAAGTTTCAACTTTGGATTAACTCCAAGAGCGAAAAAATTAGTGGACATGCTAGCAGCGTAGTGAAAAAACGTGAAGAAGAGCGTTTGAAAAAAATTGCTGCTGAAAAAGAAATTAAGGATAAGCGTTTGAAAGATGCCGAAGCGGCCTTAGCGGCTCAGGAGCAACCGGCAGAAATTCCAGCAGAAGAGACAAATACCGACAGCGAAGAGGAAGCACCTGCTGCTGAATAAACCTTATGATAGCTCGGGAAGATACCTTTTATGTAGGGTATATCAAACGGCCCCACGGCCAATCGGGCGAGGTGGAAATGGTATTGGATGTTGACAATCTTTCCGCTTATCTTAAGAAGAAAACCTTTCTGCTTGATATCAATAAGCAACTCGTTCCTTTTGAAGCGTCATTCATTCGTTCTAAAGGCAATGACTTGATCGTTAAATTTTTGAATGTTTCATCTGCTGCACAATCTCATTTGATTACAGGATCTTCGGTCTATTTACCTTTGTCCGAACTTCCTCCTCTCAAAGGGAAAAAGAAATTTTATTTTCATGAAATTATTGGATTCTCGGTTATAGATCGTCAAAAGGGCGAACTGGGGAAGGTAAAGGAAGTAATGGACCATCTCAAACAACCTGTCATGGTTATTATTTCCGGCACACATGAAATTCTGATACCTATCATAGATGAATTTTTGGTAGAAGTAAATCGTGAAAAAAAAGAAGTTTGGGTAGAAGCACCTGAAGGACTGCTTGATATTTATCTTGATAATTCATCAACCGAATGAGTAAAATACATGAAATACCCACAGGATGTACTATGCATAAGCGAGATGAACTTAATGTTGAAGATGCATCACTCATGCAAGCAGCGTTGAATGTTGCACTTAAGGCCTATGCACCTTATTCCCGATTCAAGGTAGGGGCGGCTCTATTGTTGGAAAATGGTGAAATCGTATCTGCATCCAATCAAGAAAATGCGGCTTATCCGAGTGGATTATGCGCCGAAAGAGTAGCATTGTTCTTTGCTGGCTCAACCTATCCTGGAGTGGCAGTAAAAAAAATAGCGATATCCATAGATTCAGAAGAAAAAGATCTTACATTGGCCTATGCCCCATGTGGCAGTTGTCGCCAGGTAATTGCAGAAACCGAAAAAAGACAGAATAATCCGATGCAAATTCTCTTTGAAGGGCCACACAATCAAGTAATATGCTGCGAAGGAATTGACCCGCTTTTACCATTTGCATTTCGTTTACCCGAATAGCCGTTATCAAAACAAAAAAATCAGGGATTATATTACCTTTGCCTAACAATAGATTGTGTATGGCTAAAGCTACCTATTCAAAAGAACAATACCTGAAATGGTATGAAGAGATGTTGGTATATCGCCGAATTGAAGAGCGAGCCGGCATGGTTTATACCCAACAAAAAATAAGAGGATTTTTGCATTTGTATATTGGTCAGGAGGCCATTGTGGCTGGTGTAATTTCTGCTATTCGCCCCGACGATAACATGATTGCAGGATACCGAAACCACGTACAGCCCATTGGCAAAGGCATGCACCCTAAATATATGATGGCAGAGCTTTATGGAAAGGTAACCGGATGCTCCAAAGGCATGGGTGGGTCTATGCACATGTTTAGCAAAGAACATCGCTTTTATGGCGGACATGGTATTGTTGGCGGGCAGATTCCAATGGGTGCAGGGCTTGCATTTGCCGACAAATATCGCAATGAAGATCGCGTTACAATCTGCTATTTTGGCGATGGCGCTACACGTCAAGGGGCATTTCACGAAACCATGAATCTTGCCATGCTTTGGAAACTACCCGTTTTATTTGTGATTGAAAATAATAAATATGCAATGGGAACAGCTGTTGAAAGAGCTAGTAATGTTACCGATTTGAAGAACTTAGGCCTTTCATATAACATGCCTTCTGTTGATGTAAACGGCATGGATGTGGAAGCCGTGCATGAATGTTTTACATTGGCCGTTGCTCATGCCCGTAAAGGGAATGGTCCTATGTTGATTGAAGCTGAAACATACCGCTACAAAGGACACTCAATGAGTGACCCTCAAAAATATCGCACCAAAGAAGAAGTTGAACAATATAAAAATCTCGACCCCATCGAAAAGGTACTGCAAACTATTCGTTCCAAAAAAATAGCTACTGAAGAAGAAATCGATATCATTCATTCTCGTGTAAATGATTTGATTGAAGAATGTGTGAAATTTGCAGAAGAATCTCCTTATCCTTCGCCGGAAGATTTATACAAATATGTTTATTCAGAACCCGGTTATCCTTTTATTATGGATAATCAGTAATAATATAAAACCACAAATCTGTAAGTAATGGCCGAAATAGTAAGAATGCCCAAATTAAGTGATACCATGACAGAAGGCGTGGTAGCCGCATGGCATAAAAAAGTCGGAGATAAAATTAAAGCCGGTGACTTGCTAGCCGAAATTGAAACCGATAAAGCCACTATGGAGTTTGAGAGTTTTCAGGAAGGTGTGCTGTTGTATGTGGGCGTGCAAAATGGAGAAAGCGCGCCGGTAAATAGCATTTTAGCTATTTTGGGAAAAGATGGTGAAGATATTTCCACATTGCTAAAAAATGAATCTACTCAAATCACCGATATTAATCCCAACATAGCTACTGAAACAAAAGTGGTGCTAGCAGAGACATTTGCCACAACTCAAACTCCCGAATTGCAAGTATCTGTTACATCGGATCACAGCCGTATTAAAGCATCTCCATTAGCACGCTCGCTGGCTAAAGAAAAAGGAATTGATTTAGGCAGAATTTCCGGTAGTGGTGATAACGGCAGAATTATCAAACGTGATATTGAAAATTGGGCAGCACCAACCGCACATCGTCAGGAATCTTATACTGAGGAAACGGTTTCTCAAATGCGCAAAACCATTGCTCGACGATTGGGAGAAAGCAAATTCTCAGCACCACATTTCTATCTTACTATTGAAATTGATATGGATCAGGTGGTGAGTACTCGAAAAGTTTGGAATGAGGAGAAAGATTCTAAATTATCAGTAAACGACTTTGTGATTAAGGCGTCAGCCATGGCTTTACAAAAACATCCGGCTGTTAATGCATCATGGTTGGGAGATAAAATCAGATACAATCATCATGTACATATTGGTGTGGCTGTGGCTGTCCCAGAAGGGCTCGTTGTGCCAGTGATTCGTTTTGCCGATACAAAATCTCTTAGTGATATCAATGCTGATGTGAAACAATTAGCTCTCAAGGCCAAAGACAAAAAGATAATGCCTGAAGATATGCAGGGAAATACGTTCTCTATTTCTAATTTGGGAATGTATGATATAGATGAATTTACGGCTATCATCAATCCGCCAGATGCATGCATAATGGCAGTTGGTGCTGTAAAACAAATTCCGGTTGCAAAGAATGGAATTGTACAACCAGGCCATATTATGAAAGTTACACTTAGTTGTGATCATCGTGTTGTAGATGGCGCCACAGGTGCAGCATTCCTCCGAACCTTTCGCTTGATGCTCGAAAATCCGATTTTAATGCTAACCTAATTTTTCTTTTACCTCAAAATTCAAAACCCATTATCTTCAATTCCTCTTTAGTGGGATGAAGTATAAAATAGTATTTATTAATTTGCTCCTGCCTTGATATGTCAAGGCGATAATCAGGTCCTACATTATACCCCACAACAGCAGTTTTGTTGATATCGGATGTATGTATGTTATTTACATTTTGAACATAGCTCATACGCCTATCGGTTGATGAAATATAACGACAAATCAAATTTTCGTTTGAATAAAACATCAGTTGCCATTGCAACAAAGGATCTAAACAAAATACATGAGAGACATTTCTTGATAGCAAAATGTTAATTACTGATTGAATATCCTTTTCCTCCGAATGCACAATGGGCATCCAGTTGCTTCGGTAATGACGCAAACCATAAACCGAAGGCAGCAAAAATATGACAAGCAGCAACAAAATAATAATAATTGTTATTCGTTTGTGTAATCGCCAAATACCCATCATTCGCGCCGTCAGGATAAATAGCCAAATCCACAATGGCAAAATATATCGATGTGCCCATTCAGAAAGAAAAAATAAATAACCTATAGTAAAACAAATAGCCATCAATAAGATTAATACCAGCACATCTTTCTTTCTTATGACTGTAAAAATGGCAAATCCACAAACAATAGGAATGAGCGAAACCAGACCTATACCCACCCAACGTGTTGCGAAGTCAGGATGAATAATCATAGAGTAGAAGTAATGAGATGTTGCTGCCACATAAAGAAAATTGGGCAGATCCAACAAACGACGAAAGGAAAATGCGTTTAAAGAAAATGTGCCAGGCATCCAGAAATTGGGTTGTTGTGATTGATAAGTGATAAGCAACAGTTGAAATCCAATAGCTGTTCCAAGAAAAATCAGCGAACCCATAAGGTTAGATTTTCGAGAAAAAACAAATAACAACAATGGCAAAATGCCAATCAAAAATAATGGCTGTGCATGAAAGCACAGCACACAAAAAAACGACAACAAACCAATCTGAAATGAGCGTAAATGTTTTGTCGGATCACGCAAGATGTATAAAATGATGCTCAGAAGTACAAATGCTGTAACATAACCACCTCTTGCCTTCATAGACCAAATGCCCCAAAATGGAGCACAAATAAAAAGGAGTATAATCAATAATGCTACGATTTTGCGCTCTTTCAGCCAATCTTCGATTGTAAGATAGAAAAATACGATACCAATTGACCATAACGAGAGCATGGCAAACTTTACACTCCATGCATCTATCCCTCTTATCCAATAAAAAAGAGCAATACAGGAGGTTTCGATAGCAGAAAATCCATATTGTTGCCCCCAAAAATATAATGAAAGCTCACCATACTCGATAAAGTGCTTTGCCATTAAACCCAAGATGGCTTCATCGCCATCGAGGAAGAGATAAGGACTTACACATTGCGGAATGCGGGTAAGCCACAAAAAAATGAGAATAAAAAGCAGATGAAAACTAGATGTGTATTTTATATATACACGGTACATGAAAAGCTAATATTTAAAATATTGAACCTGCTTGAAGCAGGAATTATTTTTTTTGCTCGGCACCCAAATCAATACCGCTCATTTCACGGAATACTTTTTCGGCTTTGAATTTTTTGGCAGCACTACCCATACGGATAATCTTAATTTGTGTGATTACAGTGCCTTGTTCAATTTTATCAACGACATCCTGACCCTCTACCACTTTGCCAAAGACAGAATGTTTGTTATCAAGATGTGGTGTTGCTTTGTGGGTGATAAAAAACTGACTACCATTGGTAGCAGGTCCGGCATTAGCCATTGACAAAATACCCGGTCCGTTATGTTTGAGATCAGGATGAAATTCATCTTTAAATGCATAGCCAGGTCCACCGGAACCATTTCCCGAAGGATCGCCACCTTGAATCACAAAATCTTTCACAACACGATGAAATTTAATCCCATCGAAATACGGTGAGCCAAGTGGTTTGGCTTTATTTGGAATCTTGCCTTCAGCAAGCCCTACAAAATTTGCTGTAGTCATTGGCGCTTTTTCGTAATGCAATCGAATTAAAATATTACCGGTTGGTGTGATGATTTGGGCATATAATCCATCAGCTAGCTTGGGCGTTTTTTCTTTCTTCTGGGCATATATCCCTACTGGAATCAATAATGCCAACAGCATCCACAGAACTCTTTTAGTCATGTTATTTCATATTTATTTGAATACTAAATTATAAAAAATTTTTATTCAAATTTTTTCTTCTATGATAGATACAGTATTTTCAGATTGATAAATTTTACTCTGCATGCATAACAAATTAATATAATCTTTATATTTGGAGTGTTGAAAGAACGCCTCACACATGAAAAAACAAGTACTCTATCTGTATTTTTTATTTGTATGCTCTATCATTGGAACTGCTCAGGTTTATACAGTTAGAGGGCCATACTTACAGGTTGCTACACAAAATAGCATTATTATTCGTTGGCGAACCAATACTGCAACAACCAGTCGTGTTTTATACGGTACTGATCCACTAGCGCTGACTCAGGTAGCACAATCTTCAAACACTACAACAGAGCACCAAATTAAGCTTACGGGCTTGCAAGCCAATACTAAATATTATTATGCAGTAGGCAACGCCGACAACATATTAAGTACAGGTTCTCATTTGTTTTTCAACACGCTTGTGCCGGCAAATACAAAAAAGGAATATTCGTTTTGGGTTTTGGGCGATTGTGGCACAGCCGATAACAATCAGCGAGCAGTTAGAGATGCATTTCTAAGCTACAACAATAGCAAACCTATAGATGGCATGATATTATTGGGCGACAATGCTTATGATTTTGGCACCGATGGGCAATATCAAGAGGCGTTGTTTAATAATATGTATGAAAATATTATAAGTAATACGGTGATGTGGCCAACACCTGGCAATCATGATTATTATAGTGGTGCAGATGCTACAACTCAAACAGGTCCTTATTACGAAATCTTCTCTATGCCTACTCAGGCAGAATTGGGAGGAGTGCCATCCAACACTAAAGCATATTATTCATTCAATATCGGCAATATTCACTTTGTTTCTCTCGATTCATATGACTCATCACGCGATTCGACAAGTGCTATGGCGAACTGGCTAAAGCAAGATTTGCAACAAAACCAACAAGAGTGGACTGTTGCATTTTGGCATCATGCACCTTATACTAAGGGCTCACACAATTCTGACAATCCTTTCCCTTATCTTGATTATGAATTACCACAAATTCGTGAACATATTGTTCCCATTCTCGAACGCTATGGCGTGGATTTGATTCTCTGTGGTCACAGTCACTCCTATGAGCGTTCTTATTTACTTAATGGACATTACGGGAAATCAACCACACTCTCTGCTTCACATAAGTTGGATGCAGGGAAAGGTGATTTTGTGACGGATTGTCCTTATCATAAAAAAACCCTTGCATCGAAAGCCAACAAAGGTACTGTATATGCCGTAGTAGGCGTATCGGGTAAAGTTGGTGATACATCTTCAGGATGGCCACATCCGGCTATGGTTTCTTCATCCATTTCGCACTATGGCTCATTGATACTTACAGTTAATCATAATCGCTTAGATGCAAAATTTTTAACCAGTAATCAAACTGTTTTCGATCAATTTGCCATCATAAAAAATGCCGGCGGAAAGAAGACCATTCCTTTTTGTCAGGGAGAAGAACTTGTTCTACATTCATCATTTCCTCATACTAATTACTTCTGGCAACCAACCAATACACAATCAGAATCACTCACGCTGCAACCTTTTTTCAATTCAGTTTATTTTGGAGGAGATGCGATGGGCTGTATCAAAGATACATTTCAGCTAGTGGGTATTATACCAGGATCGCCTTCAGATACATGTGGACAAACAGCTTCATTGCTATCTCAAGATACATCCAATGACTTCTTGATTTTTCCCAATCCTGCTCATTCGGGGCAACCTATTCAACTTGCTCTGCCATTGTCTTTAGGTGAGAATGTAGAGGTTATGATTTTTGATATGCATGGACGTGTATTATCACAATTTTATGTAAATTCGTCTGAGTTTGTGTTACCCGTTACACTTAAATCAGGCATCTACTCAATTAAAGTATTTACTCAGAAACATTATTTTACAAAGCAAATAATTATTAATCCATAAAGCGATATACTATGAGAAGAATAGCTACACTTACCGGAATGCTGATTTATATTCAAATGGGATACAGCCAGTGTATTACCACAAACATTAATGGTAATTACACGCAAAGTTCAGATATTATACTTAGCGGAGTAATTAATGTAACGGGTACATATCTGCTTCCAGCAGGAGTTACTATAACAGTTTCGCCATTTACAACAGATAGTTGCGGTTCGCTTACTATCAATGCTAAAAAGATTGAAATCATTGGAATGATCAATGGTGACAATGCTGGATATCCGGGCGGAAGTGGTGGAGCTGGGGCAACTTCTGTTACTTCCATTACAGGGCATTCGGCATCACTAACAACTTGTAACGATAAAGACAATCCCGGGCAGATTACAGTTGGAGGAGGCCAATTCGGAATGGCAGGTAGCGGCCCAGGTGGCGGTAGTGCAGGAGGTAATGGTACTGCTGGATCGGGTAGCAAACAAGAATGCCAAACATCTGGTGACAAAGGGGGGATGGTGGCCGGAAGTGGTGGAGCAGGCGGAGGTGCAGGAGGCAGTTATGGAGGATTAGGCACAAATGGACTATCAGGAGGAAATGGTGCGGCTACCGCAACAATTAATGGTTTTAGTTTTTCTTCTGCTTATACACCTTTGGCCGGTAACGGAGGCATGGGAGGTAGTACGAGTACAACATATGGTACAATTTCAGGAACTGATATAGACCTTGGATCAGGTGGCGGTGGCGCAGGTGGCGGTGGTCGATCTTACTATGCAGGAGAGGCGGGACTAAAAGGTGGAAATGGAGGTGGAATGGTTAAGTTGGTTGCCTCTGACACATTGATTGTAACCGGTATAATATCTGTTAATGGAGAAAATGGAAAACAAGGTGGTAAAGGTGGCAATGGTGACAAATCTCCAGATTGCTGCAGCGATCTTTGCAACGATTGCGGAGAACGTACTTTTAGTGCAGGTGCCGGAGGTGGCGGCGGAAGTGGTGCTGGTTCAGGAGGTGGCATTTATCTTGAATCAGGAAAATATGCGCATATTAATGCAACGCTATCAGCTAATGGAGGAGAAGGAGGAAATCCTGGTAATGCCGGAACTGGAGTAAGTTGCAACTACGATACTTTTGGTTGTGGCACACAAAATGTTACAACCGCTAATGGCTCACAAGGTAGCTCAGGCGGATCAGGAAGTGGAGGTCGGGTAAAAATCAAAACAACGGATTGCCCAACCAACATCATAAGCCCTACGATTACAGTAAACGGCGGCACAGGAGCCGAAAATGGTTCGATGTATGAAGCAACCATCCCTTGCCAATATGCTGGCATTGAGTTTGAAGGTGAAATCAATGCAGTTTTATTCCCTAACCCTGCATCAGATCAACTTTCTTTTCGTATTAATGCTTATTCAGTAGGTATGTCATCCATCGAATTACAACTCATCGATGCAACGGGTCGAATCCTGTCAGCATCTCAACACCCATTATTTAACGGACAAGTTATTACATTGCCTGTTGGACATTTGTCCGCCGGCATATACACCTTACTGGTAAAGAACAATTATCTCGTAAAAAATTATCCTTTTATTATTCAGTAATCTCATGATGAAAAAGTTGACTTTTATTTGCAGTATCACCCTATTTTCTTTAGTAATTCAATCTCAGAATCCTCGTCCATTGACATTGATTCCACAGCTCAAACCATTTTATCATGGGGTGGCATCTGGGGATCCACTTTTTGATAGGGTAATTATTTGGACGCGACTAACACCAGATTCTAATTTCACGGCTCTACATGATGTGGAGTGGCGTGTAGCTACAGATACAGGTATGAGCCAGGTTGTGCAGCAAGGTATTTATACTACCGGTATGGCGCAGGATTTTACTGTAAAGGTTGATGTAACAGGCCTTCAGCCCAATACTTGGTATTATTATGAGTTTACAAATCAAAACAGACATTCAATTCGTGGGCGAACAAAAACTGCTCCCCAAAACATGAAAGATTCGCTGCGGTTTGGTGTAGTATCGTGTGCTAATTATGAATCAGGTTATTTTAATGCATACAAAGTGATGCTAAATAGAAATGATTTGGATGCTGTAGTTCATCTTGGAGATTATATTTATGAATACGAAACGGGGGGATATGCACTTAATTCATCTGTTAATACACTTTTTGATCCTGCACATGAAATTATTACTCTATCTGATTATCGCACACGCTATTCTCAAATTCGCTTAGATCAAGATTTAATGCGGCTTCATCAACAATACCCTTTTATTACAGTTTGGGACGACCATGAAAGTGCAAACGATTCATGGATGGATGGTGCTGAAAATCATAACTCAGGCGAAGGCCCTTGGGCTGATAGAAAATCCAATGCACAACAGGCCTATTTTGAATGGTTGCCTATTCGTCCTGCATCCTCTGGCAACAACAACCGCATTTATCGGAATATTCGGTATGGTAATTTGGTAGAATTATTCATGCTCGACACTCGTCTTTATGGCCGACAGGAACAAGCCGGAACAACCGGATCAACTGTAAATGACGCAAACCGAACTATTCTTGGTGCCGACCAATATACATGGCTCTCCAATGGCATGTTTAATTCAACTTCACAATGGAAAATTCTTGGACAACAAGTTATGTTTGCCCCACTTAGTGTATTTGGTATTGGCGTTAATGGTGATCAATGGGATGGTTATCCGGCTGAACGAACAAAAATCATCAGCTTTGTTTTGGCAAACAGTATTACCGGTGTTGTTGTTATCACAGGTGATATACATACTGCCTGGGCCAACGATGTGCCCACAGCTAATTATCAAAGCAATGGAACAGGGTCTGCCTTTGTTGAATTTGTCGGAACCAGTGTAACATCACCTGGATTCCCTTTTTCGGTTGGTTCAAGCGTGATTCAAGCTGCCAACAATCATATCAAATATATTAATTTGGTGGATCACGGATTCTTTGTATTAGACATTAACCAAAATAGAGCGCAGTCCGATTACTTTTATGTAAATACGCTTGATACACCTAGTGATCAATATAACTGGGGCGCATCCTGGTATGTTAATCATAACGAGCGTCATTTGCGTAGTACATCTACTGCTTCGTTTCCAAGAAATGAACTAAATCATCAACAAGCTCCTATATGGCCGCGTAATTATATTCCAGTAGATCCTACCGGATTACAAAGTCAGGATGACATGATTTGTTTGTCAGTTTATCCAAATCCATTTGAACATGGCGTGTATATTCAGTATCAAGTAAACAAACCTGGAATAATTCATAGCCGTGTTCTTGACATGCAAGGGAAAACCGTTTTTGCGGGGTCTTACGAAAATGAGATTACAGGTATTCGAGCTATATATATACCTTTGCAATTATCAGTCGGCACTTATGTTGTGCAATTGATGCAAGATAACAAGATAACGCTAAGCACCACAATCATTCGTAAATAAAAGCAGGGTGTTAATCCCCTGTTAAAATTTACTATTTTATTTTTCTTGGCATATGTATTGACTTTGCCATAACAACGTAAAATTATACGCATATGAAAACTAAATTCATTTTCACACTATTAGCTTTAACATTAGCTATGGGATTGCAAGCACAAAAAGCTCCAACAGAAAAACAAAAGATTACACCCAATCAACAAATAACGGGAGTTTCCACACAGAATATAGATGGAAAAACTCAAGATGGAGGCCAAAAAGGTTCTGTAAAACATAATAATCAGCATGAAATAAAGGAGAATAAAACCGAAAAAGGACCTTCATTGGAAAAGCGGAGTAAAGCAGAAGAACGATCAAATGGCCATGCATTCAGCGGAAAAGGGAAAGGCGTAAATCATAATCTAAAGAATCCGGAGCCACAGCCCAAGATTAATGAGAAGAAAAGAGAAAAAAAAGGGAAAGAAAAATAATAAAATAACGCTGCAAGGGGGAGGGGAACTGTCACTCAGTGCGGTTCCCTTCCTTTTTTAAATCCTTTGAAAAATCTTGCATATAGCAAGGTAACTAAAAAAATGATAGTATATTTGCACGAACGATTATTAAGAATTTAGTAAGGCATTCCTTCCATGCGCAATTTCATAGTTAAGTTATTCTTCCGGATAACAAAATTTGTACTATACCGACACGACTACACGCCAGATAAATACCGTAAAGGTATGGACTTTTTTACCTGGTTTTTACCCAAACCCAAAGGCGTTACATACGAACATGAACGGGTTGGTAACATGGATGCCTTATGGATTAAGCCAAAGAATATTGACAATGACAGTGTGATTCTTTATCTGCATGGAGGCGGATATGGTATGGGCTCAATACGGTCGCACAAAAAGCTCTGTGGAAGAATTGCCCGATCTTGTAAATCTCAGAGTTTGATTATTGAATATCGCCTTGCACCCGAGCACCCTTTTCCTGCAGCATTACACGATGCTTATTATGCCTACAGTTGGCTTTTGGCTAAAGGTTTTCGTCCCGAAAAAATTGTAATAGGTGGTGATTCTGCTGGAGGAGGACTAACCATATCTACTTTGTTGTATATACGCGAAAAAAAAATACAACAACCGCTTGCGGCGTTCTGTTTATCTCCGTGGCTCGATCTTAGTGCTTCATCTCAAGAAATGGATATGTATCAAAAGAATGATCCATTTATTGATAAGAAAAGTATTGAGATATGGGGGAAACGCTATGCAGGGAATGATTTAAAAAATCCACTTGCCAGTCCTATTAATGCTCAGCTCCATCAGTTGGCTCCCATGATTGTTCAGATAGGAACTGCAGAAATATTGCTTTTTGAAAATCGTGCATTTCATCAAAAAGCGATAGGAGAAAAGATTGATTTTACTTATCACGAATATCCTGATATGGTTCATGTATTTCAAACATTTGGCGGGTTTTTGCCTCAGGCCGATATGGCCATTAAGGAAATTGGTGATTTCATTCTCAAACAAGCAGCTTGTTACAGACAAAATCAGAAAGAAACAACAGAGTAGGTTTTCTGGTTTTTTTTTATCAATTTCACCGCATAAATCCAATATATTTATATGCGGAGATTTCTATGGTTTATTTTATTGGCCGGTTTGTCAGCCGGAGTATTTCATGTGCTTCAATTTGGCATAGGTAGCATTCCTCCTGCAGGGAAACTCCTTAATCCGTATTCCGGATTTTGGTCAAATGCGGAATCCTCAAAACTCAAAATTAAAGATAAGTTATCCATCCCCGGACTTTTCGAAGAAGTTACTGTAGTGTATGATGATCGCATGGTGCCACATATTTTTGCCAATAACGAACACGATTTGTATTTTGCACAGGGGTATATTACCGCATCGCACCGCCTATGGCAAATGGAATTTCAAACCCATTTTGCGGCTGGCAGAGTTAGCGAAATTGTTGGAGAAAAAACGCTGAATCTAGATAGAATGCAACGCCGTAAAGGACTCATGTATGCTGCGGAGCTTACCGTAGAAGCATTTGAGAGCGATACATTAGCCAATCAAATACTTCAATCATATTCAGATGGAGTTAATGCCTTCATTTCATCACTTACATACAAAACATTGCCAATAGAATACAAACTGCTCAACTATCAGCCGGAGCCTTGGAGTAAGCTAAAATCAGCATTGCTTTTGAAATATATGGCTGATATGCTTACCGGCAAATCAAATGATATCGAGCTCAGCAATGCCGTTGCTTTACTTGGCGAAGAAATTACAGAACTTATTTATCCTGATTTTCCTGATACACTCAACGACCCTATTGTACCCGTTGGTACAACATTTAGCCAGTCCTCAGCACGTCTTGATACACCTCAAACAGTAGGGATACATCAGCGATTCAACGTAACTCCAGAAAAAACATCCGACAACATTGGAAGCAATAATTGGGCTGTAGCGGGTGCCAAAACAAAATCTGGTGCTCCAATTCTTTGTAATGATCCGCACCTTCAGCTCAATTTACCATCAATTTGGTATGAGATTCAACTAGCTATGCCAAGTCATAATGTATATGGGGTAAGTTTACCCGGCTCACCTGCTGTTATCATCGGATTTAATAATTATATTGCTTGGGGAGTTACGAATGGCACACAGGACGTAAAAGATTGGTATAAGGTTGTTTTTAAAGACCAAACACGCAATGAATACCTGTTTGACGGAGAATGGAAACCCGTTACAAAAAGAGTTGAAGAAATTCGAATCAAAGGGAAAAAGCCATTTGCAGATACGGTTTTATTTACACACTATGGTACTATCACTTACGAAGAGGGATTATCGGATGATACTAGTGCTTATCACTTAGCATACGCATGGGTAGGTCTTGAACCATCGAATGAGCTAATGTCATTTTATCATTTGAATAGTGCTCGCAACTATGATGAATATGTAAATGCTATTAAAACCTTTCAATGTCCTGGTCAAAATTTTGTATTTGCTTCGGGGAGTGGCGATATTGCCATTTGGCAACAGGGAAAGTTCCCTTTGAAATGGCCCAAACAAGGTAAATACGTAATGGATGGTTCATCATCTGTATATCAATGGCAACAATACATTCCTCAATCCGAAAATCCACATGTTCTGAATCCTTCAAGAAACTTTGTCAGCTCAGCCAATCAACATCCAACTGATTCAGCTTATCCATTCTACTATAACGGTTTTTTTGAGCATTACCGAAACAGAAGGATTAATGAGCGCTTGACCTTGATGACTAACATCACCATAGAAGATATGATGGGATTGCAAAACGACAACTTCAACCAGCAAGCATCTGAATGTTTACCTTTGATGTTACGACTCCTTTCATCACAACATCATCAAAGTGCATATATTAATACTTTATCGCAGTGGAATTATGTAAATGATGCAAACTCAGAAGCAGCCGCCGTATTCGAGACATGGTATTATTGTTTGGACACTTTGATTTGGGATGAATTGTATGTAGAGGGGAAAATGACTGAGACCCCACTCGAATTTACAACCATTCGCATTATGCACAAATATCCAACGCATGCAGTTTTCGATATCAAACAAACCACTGATAAAAAAGAAACGCTTAATGATTTAATCAATCAATCATTTGAAAAAGCAATGCAGTTACTCGATGCTTGGAAGCAAAAGAATAACAAGCCGTTGACTTGGTATGCATACAAGTCAACATCGGTGCAACATTTGGCGCGTATCATGCCTTTTTCGATAACTGAAATTGAGATAGGTGGAAACAAGCGTATAGTGAATGCTTGCGATAGCCGATGGGGACCGTCGTGGCGTATGATTGTTTCGATGGAAAATCCCATTCGTGCGTATGGCGTATATCCAGGTGGCCAATCCGGAAATCCTGGGAGCCATTATTACACAACAGGAATTGAAAAATGGAGCAAAGGAGAATATTTCGAACTTCACTTTATGAATAATGCTTCCGATGTACGTCAGGGCATGATTACACAAACCTTACAAGCAATAAAGCCATGAAATTTTTTATAAAAATATTACTTACTGCTGCTATGGTATTGGCCGCTCAATATTACATACCTTGGTATGTTATCATGATGGTTCCATTTATACTTAGTATTTTTATTAAGACGAATGGAGCAAGCTCCTTTTTTAGCGCATTTATTGCTGTTTTTCTGTTATGGATAATTCAGGCCTATCTTATTCATGCAGATTCTGGAGATATTCTTACATCACGTATGGCTCATGTTTTACCGCTTGGAGGCAATGCTAATATTTTATTATTGGTAACAGGTGCAATAGGTGGCTTGTCTGCTGGAATTGGCGGCCTTACAGGGAACGCATTTAGAAATATATTGATATCTCCGACAAAAAACAAAAAGCGCAAAACGGGATATGTTCCCTTAAACCAAAGATACCGTTAATAGATGTTGCACTCTGCCCATTTTTTACGCTCGATGGAAATAGAGTCAGCAGCCATACACGAAGCTGCTCAACGACTTGCACCTATAATCGATCCTGTGATTGAGATGATGAGTACATGTGGCGGTAAGATTATTGTTTGCGGTGTTGGAAAATCAGGGTTAATTGGTAGAAAAATAAGTGCCACGTTGTCGAGTACTGGCACCCCCTCTATATTTATGCATGCAGGCGAGGCATTTCATGGGGATTTGGGGGTGTGCGCTTCCGACGATCTCGCTTTGCTCATTACACATTCAGGAACAACGGTTGAATTGGTTCGTCTAATACCTGTTCTACGCTCATTTGGAATGAAAATCATTGCTATTGTTGGACATCCAGATTCGCCTGTTGCTCGTGATGCAGATTTCACTATTGACGCATCAGTTGAAAGGGAATCTGATTCTCTTAACTTGGTTCCTACAGCCAGCAGCACACTGGCTTTGGCTATTGGAGATGCCTTAGCCATCAGCTTAATGGAGAATCGTAGCTTTTCTAAAGATGATTTCGCTAAATATCATCCGGGTGGTCAATTAGGCAAAAATCTTCTGTGGAAAGTGTATCAGGTAATGCATCCCATGCAACGAGTTGCATGTGTTTTTTCACATACTTCTGTAAAAGAAGTGATCATTCAAATGACACAATATCCACTTGGCGCAGCTTGTGTAGTGAATGAACATCAGCAACTCATAGGGCTGATAACCGATGGAGATATCAGAAGAAAATTAGTTGAATGGGATGAAATTTCAGGAAGAACAGCCCGTGAAATCATGACAGAAAATCCAATTACTGTTGCACCTAACGACACACTCATACAAGCGATAGAGTTGATGGAGAAAAGAAAATCCCCCATATCCGTATTGCCTGTATTAGAGCATGGTATTGTGAAAGGATTGATTCGCATTCACGACGTATATTAATATGACGTTAACCCTTTTTTTGCTTTCTAATTGAACTATATTATCAATGTATTGTTTCATGCAAAAATCATCCAATGCGACAACAAATACTTTTTTTTATATGCTTACTGACTACCATATCAGGGATTAGTCAAAATAATGGCATCATCAGAGGAAGAATTACAAACAGCATCAGTAATGAGCCGGTTCCGTTTGCCAATTTAACGGTTGATGGTACCACATTGGGAAGTAGTACTGATATAGACGGCTATTTTGAGATAAAAGGTGTAGAGCCCGGATTTAGAAATTTGAATATAAGTTGTCTAGGGTTTAAGCCGATTATATATCGTGATGTAATGGTAACAAATGCTATTCCTGCAGTTGTTCAAATCAAGATGGAGGAAGAAAGTTTAGAACTCAAAGAAGTATCAATTCAAGCCGACCCATTCAACAAAACATCCGAGAGCCCGATTTCATTGCGGACAATCGGCATTGCCGAGATTGAGCGAAATCCTGGCGGGAATCGTGATATATCGAGTGTTATTCGTTCGTTTCCAGGTGTTACATCCACTCCTGCATTTCGAAATGATATCATTATCCGTGGAGGGTCGCCTGGAGAAAACCGCTTTTATCTAGATGGCATTGAGGTTCCTGTCATTAATCATTTTCAAACACAGGGGGCATCGGGCGGTCCGGTGGGGCTGATAAATGTTAATTTAATTCGTGAAGTGGATTTTTTGTCAGGAGCTTTCCCATCCAACAGAGGAAATGCGTTAAGTTCAGTACTTGAGTTTAAACAAGTAGATGGGAACAATGAAAAGTGGCGATTCCGAGCAGCTATTGGCAGCTCGGATGCCGGCATAAAAGCAGATGGTCCGATTGGGAAAAAATCAACACTCATTGTTTCAGCACGGGCATCCTATTTGCAACTATTATTCACAGCACTCAAACTCCCTTTTCTTCCAACTTATTATGATTGGCAGTTTAAGTATAAAATTAAGTTCAACGAAAAACATGAACTCATTTTTATCGGACTCGGAGGTATTGACAGATCAAAGCTTAATCTTGATGCCAATGAAACGCCATCTCAACGCTATATCTTGAACTTTCTTCCTGTAAACAATCAGTTGAACTACACACTTGGGGGCGTTTATAAATACTATACGGCACATTCTTCGCACATGGTTGTGTTAAGTCGAAACTTTCTTGACAATAACATATACAAATATCAGAACAACGATGAATCATCATCAGGCAAAAAAATACTGGATTACCGTTCGCAGGAAAGCGAAAATAAATTGCGGTATGAATTTACTTGGCGCAAATCAGGATGGAAGGTAAATGCTGGAATAAACGCAGAACATGCTCGATATTACAATTCAACATATAACCGAATAAATACACCTTTAGGTATCGACACCATTGAATTCAATACGACACTTCATCTGTTTAACGGGGGTATTTTTGCACAAGCAAGCAAGAAATTTTTTAAAGAGAAGCTATCCATTTCGGCAGGTTTGCGATTCGATAATAGTAGTTTTAATACCTATATGGCTAACCCACTCAATCAGTTTTCGCCACGTGTTAGTATTTCCTATCAATTCATTAAATCATTTGCCATTAATTTTAATATTGGGCGATATTTTCAGCGCCCAGCTTATACTTTGCTTGGTTATCGTAATCAAAATGGAGAGCTTGAGAATGCAGATCGCATGAAGTATATTCGTTCAGACCATATAGTAGCAGGTTTGGAATGGACTCCAACACCCAACACAAAAATTACAGCAGAAGGATTTGTCAAGTTTTATGCACAATATCCATTCTCGCTTCGCGATTCTATCAACATAGCAAATGCCGGTGCCGACTATGGTGTAGTGGGTAATGTTCCGGCAGATTCGCGTGCTGATGGTCGTGCCTATGGGTTTGAGTTTTTGGCACAACAAAAACTTTGGAAAGGATTTTATGGAATTTTGGCCTACACATTTGTTCGAAGTGAATTTGAAGATAAGAACGGAAACTATGTTCCATCATCTTGGGACAGCCGTCATATAATCACACTTACCGCAGGATATAAATTTAAGTATAACTGGGAAATAGGTGCCCGCTGGCGATTTGTTGATGGACAGCCCTTCACACCCTATGATATTGCCACCTCATCAATAAAAGCAGTTTGGGATATAACCGGACGTGGAATTGAAGACATTAGTCGCCTGAATACTGAAAGGATTGATGCGTTTCATCAGCTTGATATTCGCTTAGACAAGTCCTGGTATTTTAAGAAATGGTCGCTCAATCTTTATCTGGATGTTCAAAATGTTTATAATTTCAAAGCCGTTGGTAGGCCATATCTTACGACATCATTGGATAAACAGGGCAATCCTATTGACAATCCTACAGACCCGTCAAGGTACTTAACTCAGATGCTAGAAAACAAAACCGGAACGGTATTGCCGTCTATTGGAATTATCGTGGATTTCTAGTCAGATTAAGTATTTATCAGTGAATCGCCTAAGTAATATTGGCATAGAATAGTTTTTCAGTTCATATTCCTTTACCCAGAAAAAATCATTTTTAGGTTCGAAGTGCATTGTATGCAGATGATAAAATTGAACATAAAGTGTTTGGTGTGTAAGTTGATGAATTTGATGATGTACAAAATCAGGTTTTGATAATACAATGTCAGGATGAATGGGATTTGCATTTAAAATATCAAACTCGGTTAATGGGACAGGCGATTCAATTAACAAAAATTCATGCAAATTTTTCCAAATATCATTAGCCGTTCGGCGATGCAATAAATAGTTTCCCTGGTTTTCTATTACCCAATAGTGTAAATATCGGTTTCGTGCAGGTTTTTTTTTTGATTTAACAGGTAAAATATCCACACAGCCATGATTTCGAGCAAAACATTCGGATCGAACAGGGCAATAATCACAATCTGGAGAAGTGGGTTTGCAAATTAATGCCCCCAATTCCATGATTGCCTGATTAAAATTTGCTGGATTATTGTTATCAAACAGGGCAGAAAGCGCATCATGAATTAGCTTTTTGCCTTTTGATGAGTTAATGGGGTCTGAAATCCCAATATATCTAGATAGAACACGCATTACATTTCCGTCAATTACAGGATGTGGAAGATTGAAAGCAAAACTAGCAATGGCTGCAGCCGTGTATGGACCAACGCCTTTTAGGGCAAGTAAATCATGATATGAAGCTGGGAATGTGCCATGGTGCTTATGTGCAATTTCGCGGGCTGTTGCGTGCAGGTTACGGGCTCTAGAATAATATCCCAAACCCTGCCAAAGTTGCAAAATAGATTCTTCAGAAGCTTGAGCCATATCTTCAACCGATGGGAAATGTGTAATCAAATCGTGATAATAGGAAATGGCTTGCACAACGCGTGTTTGTTGAAGAATTATCTCAGAAATCCATATATAATACGGGTTGTCCGTTTCCCGCCAGGGTAAATGGCGATGATGCTTATTATACCATTCTATAATATCAGAAGAAAACGACATATTGATAGAACAAAATAAATATCCTAGTGTTTAGTGTATTATTATGAAAATCTTAACTTTGCAAAAGTAAATTATAAACCATTAATAGTTATCCTTATGACAAAAGCTGATATCGTAAATCAAATTGCCGAGACCACAGGCATTGAAAAGTTGGCTGTGCAGACAACTGTTGAGGCCTTCATGAAGACCGTGAAGGAATCTATGGTAAATGGAAACAATGTGTACCTGAGAGGGTTTGGTAGCTTCATTATCAAGAAGCGAGCAGAGAAGAAGGGGCGCAATATTTCCAAAAACACAACCATTGTTATCCCTGAACACAATATTCCGGCATTTAAACCGGCAAAGTCATTTGCCAATCAAGTGAAGCGAAAAACTAAGTAATGTTTGAATAGTTGGGTTGACGCATGTCAAATATTAAGCATAAATCTCGAATACTGCAGGGTATGGTAATTATCTTATCCTCTGCAGTATTCGTTTTGATGTATGCAGCTCCAAAAACAGAGCCATTAGAAAAAATTAATCAACGCCAGATTGAAGAAACCCGGAAAGAGATTAATATTCAGGTTCAAGAGATAAAAGGAACACTTGACCCCATTCAAGCTACTCGTTTAAATGGATTTGAAACTCTATATGCCACATCTCAAGGGTCAAGCAAGGTTCAATTTTTGGATTCAATTATTCGCTTTTGGGATACGCAAATGCGGCCTGCAGTTTCGGCTCTATATGTTGAAGAAAAGGCAGAATTGACTCAGGATTTAAACCATTTGGTAGAAGCGGCTAATCGTTATGTGCAGATTGCTACATTTATGGATGCGCAGGATAAAGCATGGGCATACGATCGTGGCTTGGCATTATTTGATAAGATTTTGTTGATTCAACCTAAGCATGCGGATGCAAGGATAGGAAAAGGCATATGCATTGTTGAATCAGGTAGAGGCATCCCCATGGAAGGAATAGAACTCATCCGTCAGGTTGTTGATGAAGACCCAACAAATACGAGGGCAATTTTACAATTAGGACATTTTTCATTACTTTCGGGCCAGTTTGATAAAGCCATAGAGCGTTATAAACAGGCGTGGAATGTTGATACAACACTAGATGAAGCGCTTTTTTACATAGGCGATGGGTTTGCCAAATCAGGCCAGCTCGACTCAGCGTTTTCGTATCTTAATCGGTTCAAGGCGCTGCAAAAAGATCAGACCGTTGTTAATGAATTAGAAGCATACATGAAAGAAATTAATATATTGTCAAACCATTAAAAAAACAGAACATGCCAAGCGGTAAAAAAAGAAAAAGGCACAAAATGAACACCCACAAACGAAAAAAACGCCTTCGTAAGAACCGTCATAAAAAGAAGAACCGATAAGCCGGTTTTTAATTTAAACTACAAAAACCGTGAGCAACGATTTAATAGTTAACGTTTCTCCGGATGAAGTTTCCATTGCGCTGCTAAGGGGGAAAGACCTTATAGAAATCAATAAAGAAAAGAACAATTACGCCTTTAATGTAGGTGATTATTATTTTGCTAAGGTTTCGAGGGTTATACCTAATTTGAATGCAGCTTTTGTTGATGTTGGATACGAAAAGGATGCCTTTCTTCATTATTTAGATTTGGGGCCTCAGATTCGATCACTCAATAAGTATATTCAAGATACCATAAATGGAAAGCAGAAGTCCTCAAATTTGATGTATTTCAAATTTGATCCGGAGATACAAAAAGATGGAAAAATAGGAGATGTGCTGAAAGCCGGCTCCCATGTGCTTGTAAAAATTGCTAAAGAGCCCATTTCTCAGAAAGGGCCTAGATTGAGTTGTGAATTATCCTTTCCCGGACGATTTGTTGTACTGGTGCCTTTTGCCGACAAAATATCTGTTTCTAGCAAAATAAAGGACTACTCAGAACGTGACCGCCTCAGAAAAACGCTGCAGGCGCTTATTCCAAAGAACTTTGGAGCCATTGTTCGCACCGCAGCAGAAAATCAATCGGTCTCCGATCTTGAAAAAGATGTCAATGACCTGATAAATAGGTGGGACAATATGTTTGAGCATATCAAATCAGCCCAACCACCCGAAAAAGTGCTTGGAGAACTCAATAGAGCTACTACTATTCTGCGTGACATGGTAAACAAGAACTTTACGTTTGACCATATTTTTGTAAATGACAAAAAATATTTTGAGGAGATTCGCTCATACATTCAAGCCAACTTTACCAATAAGGAAAAGGACGTAAAACTTTATCAGGGCAAACTTCCGATATTTGAACATTATGGTATCAATAAACAAATCAAATCACTTTTTGGACGAAATGTGCCCATGAAAAGTGGCGCATATCTAATTATTGAACATACAGAAGCACTGCATGTAATTGATGTGAATAGTGGCAACAACATTAAAAGCGGAGAATCTCAAGAAAGCAGCGCATTAGCAATCAATATGGAAGCCGCCGAGGAAATTGCAAGACAGCTTCGGCTTCGTGATATGGGCGGTATCATTGTGGTTGATTTTATTGATATGTACAGATTGGAAAACAAAAAAACACTGTACAAAAAAATGAAAGAAGCGATGAAAGATGATAAGGCCAAACATAACGTCCTTCCTCCTTCTAAAATCGGATTGATTCAAATAACACGTGAACGGGTTCGTCCTCAGATCAATATCGAAACAAAGGAAGTTTGTCCTACCTGTGCTGGAACAGGCAAAACCAATGCATCCATTGTGCTGATTGATGAAATTCATATTCGTCTCAACAATATGCTTAGATCAGCCAGTACCAAACCATTGCGATTGATCGTACACCCTTATGTGGAGGCCTATCTTAAAAAAGGACTTTTCGGTTCGACTTATAAGAAATGGCGCAAAGAATTCAAAAAGCAGTTTACGCTTGAAAGCCGTGATTCTTATCAGTTTCTTGAGTTCAGGTTCTTTGGGCCGGACGGAAATGAATTGGTTTGAGAATTAATCAGTATAGATATCCCGGTATTATTTGTATTTTCGGTCTATAATTTACAGTATGGTACAACTCTGTGAGCTTACAGCTATTTCTCCTGTAGATGGACGATACTTCGGAAAAGCGCGGTCGCTCACCACTTATTTTTCCGAACATGCTCTTTTCTATTATCGCGTTCGGATAGAGGTAGAATATTTTATTGCCCTTTGCGAATTACCCATTGATCCGCTTAAGAATTTCCCTCAAATGCATTATGGCGATTTACGAAAATTGTACACCGAATATACGACAGAAGATACATTGCGCATAAAGGAAATTGAGAAAATAACCAATCATGATGTAAAGGCCGTTGAGTATTTCATCAAAGAAAAATTTGATCAGTTGGGTTTGGATGCCTACAAAGAATTTATACATTTCGGGCTAACATCACAAGATATCAATAATACAGCACTTCCGCTTTCTATTCGTGAAGCCAATGAAAATCTCATGTATCCAGCATTGCAAAATCTGATGAATAAAATCAGGGTATTGTCGGAAGAATGGAAACATGTACCAATGCTAGCTCGAACACATGGTCAGCCCGCATCTCCAACGCGTTTGGGAAAGGAGTTTTACGTATTCTTTGAGCGAATTTTGAAACAATTTGAGCTTTTACTTGAAGTGCCATACTCTGCTAAATTTGGAGGGGCCACAGGTAATTTCAATGCACATCATATTGCTTTCTCACAGGAAAACTGGATACAATTTGCTGATAATTTTGTGAATAACAATTTGGGCTTGCATAGAAGTCGTACGACTACACAAATAGAACATTACGACAATTTAGCCGCTTGGTGCGATGGCATGAAGCGCATCAATACCATTCTAATTGATTTGTGCAGAGATGTCTGGACGTATATCTCTATGGATTATTTCAAACAAAAGATAGCAGTAGGGGAGGTGGGATCGTCAGCTATGCCACATAAAGTTAATCCTATAGATTTTGAAAATGCAGAAGGAAATCTTGGATTTGCCAATGCTCTTTTTGAATTCTTTTCAGCTAAACTTCCTATTTCAAGATTACAACGCGACCTTACCGACTCCACTGTATTACGCAACATTGGGCTACCCATATCACATACGCTGATTGCTTTTGCTTCCATGCAAAAAGGTTTTGATAAACTTCTGCTCAATGAAAATGCCATTCAGCACGATTTGCAAAAAAATGCAGCTGTATTGGCAGAAGCCATTCAAACTATACTCAGACGTGAAGGATATCCTAATCCTTATGAAAAACTTAAGGAATTGACACGTAAAAATGAATTACTGACAACCGAAGACATTCATGCATTTATCCACCAACTTGATGTTAGCGACAAAATAAAAAACGAATTGCTGCAACTCCGACCAGATAATTATACCGGCATTCATACTTTTTAAATATGAAGAGCATATTCCGGCTGCTTAAACACATGAAACCATACCGGCGCCACATTGCCGGATTTGCCATTCTTACAATCTTTTCGATTTTGCTTGGGGTAATTTCTATCACTTTAGCCATACCATTTCTTCAGATACTTTTTGATAGGGCCGTTCCTCCTGCTGAGTTACCCACATTCAGCTTATCAGTTGATAGCATCATGCAAACACTATATTTTTACATGGGTAAAGCGATGGGAGGAAATGAAAAAAATCAAATGCTTGCTGCTATATGTGGCGGGATGATTTTGCTTTTTTTTCTTAAAAATTTTACAGTTTATCTCTCGTTACATGTGTTGGCCCCGATGCGTACAGGTGTAATTTACGATCTGAGAAAAAAAATGTATGACAAAATTCTTTCATTGCCTTTATCCTATTTTTCTGAGCAAAAAAAAGGAGATGTGCTTACACGTATGTCAGCAGACGTGGTGGAGGTAGAGTGGAGTATTATGAACTCAATTATATCATTCATGCGAGACCCCTTGCTTATCATTGCATATCTTACTATGATGTTTGTATTCAGTCCGACGCTCACTATATTCTCATTTATTTTACTTCCCATCAGCGCATTTATCATTAGTCGTATTGGCAGAAGCTTGAAGAGAGCTTCATTTTCTGGTCAAAAGATCCTTTCCGATTTGATGGTGCTTATTGAAGAAACCCTAGGTGGAATTCGTGTTGTTAAAGCATTTAGCGCAGAAGCGCAACTTCGTGAATCGTTTCATGAAAAAAATGACAGGTTCAAAACACTTGGGAATTCAATATTTCGCAAGCGTTCATTATCATCACCGCTCAGCGAATTTCTTGGAAGCGTTGTTATTGCAGTTGTTATATGGTTTGGTGGTAATTTAGTTTTGGACTTCAAGCTCGATCCTGAAGTATTTATTACTTACATTGCAATGTTCAGTCAGATCATCTCTCCTGCAAAAGCTGTATCAGCCACTTTTTATAATATGCAGAAAGGGATTGCATCCATTAATCGTATTGAAGAAATATTAGATGCTGAAAATCATTTGACTGAAAAGCCCAATGCCATTAATCTATCAGGATTTAGTGAGCAAATAGAACTGAGCGATATTAGCTTTGCTTATGCACAACAGCCCGTTTTACAAAATGTATCACTTATTATTCCAAAAGGAAAAACGATTGCACTCGTTGGGGCTTCTGGTGCAGGAAAATCAACACTTGCTGATTTGATTGCCAGATATTATGACGTACAACAAGGTGCTGTTCTTATAGATAATGAAGATGTACGAAATTGTACACTTCAAAGTATCCGATCTTTGCTTTCTATTGTTCCTCAACAGCCAGTACTTTTCAATGATACAATTGCAGCCAATATTACCTTTGGCGATACACAACCCGACGAAGACCGTATGAAAGAATCGGCTCGCATGGCATATGCGGATGAATTTATTAAAGATTTGCCTGATGGATACAACTGCATCATTGGCGATCAGGGAGGGAAGTTAAGTGGCGGACAACGCCAACGTATTGCCATTGCAAGGGCTTTATACAAAAATGCACCCATACTTATTTTAGATGAAGCTACTTCAGCTCTTGATGCAGAGAGTGAAAAAATTGTACAGAAAGCCATTCAAAATCTAATGAAAAACCGTACAGTGATAATCATAGCCCATCGCTTAAGCACCATACAGGGAGCCGACCTTATTGTTGTACTTGATCAGGGTAATATTATTGAAAAAGGCGCACACGATGCGTTACTTACATTAAATGGCTTATATTCAAGAATGATAGAATTAAATAGATTCTGAATTCTATCTCAGGATATGCATATTTTGAGAATCAAATTTCAGGAAGACAAAAATTAGAAGTGTAAATCCTAACAAAGAAGATCCTCCATAACTAACCAGAGGAAGAGGAATTCCGACTGCCGGAGCCATCCCGATAGCTGTTCCTATATTCATGAAGAAATGAAAGAAGAAAATACAGGCCAAGCAATAACCATATACTTTACTAAACATGGATCGTTGTCGCTCAGAAACCCAGATGAGTCGCATAATAAAAAATAAATAAAGCAACACTAAGGCAGTACTTCCTATAAAGCCCCACTCTTCGCCAACAGTCGAAAAAATAAAATCAGTATGTTGCTTAGGTACAAATTTAAGTTTAGTCAGTGTGCCTTTTAAGAAACCTTTTCCGGCAACACCGCCCGATCCAATGGCCATTTTAGAGTTATTGACATTCCATCCACTGCCTTTCATATCTTTTTCTTGTCCAAGCAGTACCATAATACGTTTTCGATGGTGTTCTTTCAGTACTTTATCGTAAATTGGTTTTACAGTTAATGTAAATCCAGTAAAGAATACCATCATTAGTAACCATACTTTCCACCCACCCAATAGCTGTCGTGTAAAAAGTAAAGCAATTCCGCCAATAAAAGCTAAACAAGCGAGCACATAGTAAATTGGATAAAGAATAGTAGAAAAAAATATGATAACAGACAAAACACCAGTAATGAGAAAGAGCCAATTGAATCCAAAACGAAAAAACGCAAGAAAAAAAGATAAGAAAACCAAAGTCGTTCCGGTATCATTTTCGAGGAGAATAAGAATAGCAGGAATGAGTACAAAAATAATCGCCCACATGCCATTCTTGGATATGTTGAAAGAAAGCGGGCCGATGTGAAATCGATTAGCCAATGATGTGCCAGGGCTGAATGAAAATTTAGGGTCGCTCATAATTCTCCCCATAACAAGAGCAGTGGCGAACTTTGCAAATTCGGAAGGTTGAATTTTTATGCTGGATGTAATTACAAACCATGATTTGTTGCCGGCCACTGTTTGACCAAACAATAAAACAAGCACTAAACCTACCATCACCAAACCATAAATAATAAAGCTGAGCACATGATAGATTCTAGCATCAAACAATAACAAAAACAAGCCCATGCCCAAACTGATACATATCCAAACAAATTGTTTCCCTTGTTCTGCCGACATATCAAAAATGGATGTATGAGTTTCGGAATAGGATGCAGAATAAATATTAATCCAACCAAAGAAAACCAGCAGAAGGTATCCCAGCAGTAACCACCAGTCCACATTACCTATGATTTGTTGTTTTCTGCTAGTCATTTTGGATTCATTAGATTGCCCTCTAAAATTCGTTGTTCAAGAGAGGGTCGAGTAATGGTGTCAGTAAGATAAAGTTCAATCATTAAGCTGGCAATGGGAGCGGCCCATGTTGAGCCGAATCCGGCATTTTCAACTAATAAACCAATTGCAATCTTGGGATTTTCACGAGGGGCATAGGCCATGAATACAGAGTGATCTTCGCCGTGTGGGTTTTGAGCAGTTCCTGTTTTGCCACAAATAACAATATGATTTAGCTTCCCAATGAGGGCTGTTCCACCCGGAACATTTACTGCACCATACATGCCTTCAATTACCACATCAAAATAGGTGTCATCAATGCCAGTTTCATGTTTAACAAAACGACCTTCAGATAGCAGGTCACGATGATTCACTTTTTTTCCGATATGGGGGGTAATATAATAACCTCTGTTGGCCACAATACAAGCTAAATTGGCAATTTGTAATGCATTGGCCTGAAGTTCACCTTGGCCAATACCCAATGATATAACGGTTAAACCACGCCATCCCCCCTTACCGTAACGCTTATCATAGAAATCGGAAGTAGGAACATTGCCCTTTTTGATATTGGGTATATCAGAACCTTCAAAGTTTTGACCGAACCCAAACTTTATACAATAATTTCGCCATACATTGTAGCCCTCTTTCGCTGTTTTATACTTTTTTACAATGCTATTAAAAACGGCACAATAATATGCATTGCATGATGTTTGGATAGAATATCGCAAATCTGCATTTGGATGGCCATGACATCCAACACGGTGAGCAGCACTAATGCGAAAACCTCCACCACATGGATGAACGGTTGTTGGAAATAAAACTCTTTCCTGTTGGCCTACCAACGCTTCCATTACTTTGAATGTTGAGCCAGGAGGATATCCGTCCATGATTGCTCTATTATATAGCGGCTTGTCTTTATCCAATAACAAATCAGGATAATATTTCTTTTTATTTCTGCCTACCATTTGATTTGGGTCATAACTTGGAGATGAAACCATAGCTAATACTTCACCGGTCTTTGGCTCAATAGCAACAATCGCCCCTTTTTTATTTTGCATAAGTTGTTCGCCATATAACTGCAACTTCATATCTAATGTAGTAGTCAGATTATCGCCTTGTACCGATGCAGTATCATAGAGCCCATCCATAAAACTGCCTTTTTCGTTGTTATATACATCAACAAATACTTTTTTTACGCCCTTAATTCCTCTTAGTACTTCTTCATATGATTTTTCAATCCCACTAATACCAATATTATCACCAGATTGATAATAAGGATTAGAGCGTGTAATAGAAGTGTCTACTTCACCCACATATCCGAGTATATGAGCAGCGATAGGTTGTGGATATTTGCGCAAAGCTTTCTTCTCAAGAAAATAGCCCGGGAACTTATACATTTTTTCCTGTAGAGAAGAAAAATAATCTTTATTTAAATCTTTAACAATCGGAATCGGTTGTGTTTTGCTTTGTTTTTTTTCTTTAATTTTTTCCCATACCTGAGAAGTAATCTTAACAAACTCTTCTTTTCTAATATCAATTAAAGTACACAATCCTAAAGTGTCAATGGGCTGTGCTTCGGCTGGAACCATAAGCAGATCGTAAGCAAATTCATTGCTGACTAGGAGTTCCCCATTGCGATCAAGAATATTTCCTCGTGCAGGATATTTAACAACACGACGGATGGCATAGATGCTTGCATATTGCTTATAGGCATTTTCGGGTACTTGAAGCAAAAATAATTTAGCAACAAAACTAATGGCAACTGAGCCAAAAATAAAGAAATAAATATACTTAATGCCTGCCCCTTTTTCCATTATATTCGCTTCTTCTTATAAAACAGCAACCCTATAATATATATCAGCGCAAGCGACAACATAGAGCTGATTACTGCTTTAAGCAAGGTTATCCATATGCGATCGAATTTAAAAATTTCAAGCATAAACCAAGACAAATGGTGAGCATAAAGCAAAATAAAAGAGAAGAGAAGAAATCGTCCGGGTCCCATAGTATAAATGCCCGGATGTATATTGTTATCATAATCTTCGGTTGACAAAAAAACAGGAAGAATCAATACACGTAAAAATGCCGCAAGCGTAGTGCTGGCAGCATGCACGCCACCAGTATGAAATATCAGATCGAATAATAATCCAGATAAGAATCCAAAAAGTAACACCCAATATCCTGAAGTGCGAACCCTTAATTGAAGAATAAAAAACAAATATACAGAAGGAGAAATCAAGTATGAAATTTGAATGCGACTTACAATAAATATTTCAAATACAAGCAGGCCTAAAAAAATCAAAAACTGTTTAAATGCAGAGATATTCATTAGGTTATGGTTTTGAATTTTCTAATAATTTTTGTTCTTCGCGAAACAAATAATCAACTGCATACACCTGACGAAGTGCTGTAAACCTTGTAAAAAGCTTGATGCGAATGATATAATATCCATCATCGGGATTGATGGTATAACTTTCTACAATACCTACAGGTACTCCCTCAGGAAAAACAGTAGAGTGGGAGGATGTTTCTACCGTATCACCTTTATTAACTTCAACATGAGTGGGTATGTACATCAAATTGGAATAGAATGGCGAAATAGCATCCCATTCTAATGATCCAAAATCTTTGGATTTTCTTAATTGCACAGAAACTGGGAACCCAATATGCAAAACGGAAAGACATAGTGAAAAATGAGGAGAAACATCTACCACAACACCAGCAATGCCATTTGGAGAGATAATCCCCATGTCGGGAGAGATGCCTTGTTGAGATCCTGCATCAATAGTGAAATAATTTTTTGATTCTCTTGTTGAATTATTCACAACTCGACATGGCATGAATTCATATGCCTGTTTAGGGATTTTACTTGTGGAATTATTATCATAAAACCGATACTTGCTGGATGAAACTTCAGCGCGAAGGCGTGCATTTTCTTCAGCAAGTAGTTCATTTTCTTTACGCAACATTAAATAGTTGGCAGTTTGAGCGTAAAATTCAAAGATTCGACCCGTGAACTCGGCAGTAGCACTATTAAAAACAGCTTGATGATAAACATTTCGACGATATACTAATAAGAAAGCAATAATTTCCAGAATCAGAAAAAAACCGACCAAGCCAAACTTTTTCAGCAGTTTTGTCAGTTTTTGCATTCTATATAATTGCTGTTACTTAATTAAGAAAGCGAATTTGTCAATATTTTTAAGAGCAATACCTGTGCCTCTGGCAACAGCTCGTAGTGGGTCTTCTGCTACATGAACAGGTAATTTTGTTTTCATGCTAACACGTTTATCCAGCCCTCTCAATAAAGCGCCACCACCGGCCAGATAAATACCGGTACGATAAATATCTGCAGCCAATTCGGGAGGAGTCATTTCTAAAGCGCTAAGAATAGCAGCTTCAATTTTGGTTAATGTTTTATCAAGTGCGTAAGCAATTTCCTGATATGAAACCATAATTTCTTTTGGAATACCGGTCATAAGATCGCGCCCATGTACTGCAAAGTCCGATGGAGGATTTTCCAAATCCTGAATTGCAGCACCTACTTCAATCTTTACACGCTCGGCAGTACGCTCTCCGATAGTGATATTATGCTGTCGACGCATGTAATCTTCAATGTCATGTGTCAGATCATCACCTGCTACACGAATTGATTTATCACAAACAATACCACCCAAAGCAATAACGGCAATTTCTGATGTCCCTCCACCGATATCAATAATCATATTTCCTTGTGGCTCTTCAACATCAATTCCAATACCTATTGCAGCAGCCATAGGTTCATGAATCATATACACTTCTTTTCCTCCGGCATGCTCTGCAGAATCTTTTACTGCACGTTTTTCTACTTCGGTAATACCAGAGGGAATACAAATTACCATTTTCAGAGAGGGCTTCAATAGCGTACGTTTAGGATGAATCATTTTAATCATTCCGCGAATCATTTCTTCAGCGGCATAGAAGTCGGCGATAACTCCGTCTCTAAGCGGACGAATGGTTTCTATATCAGAGTGGGTTTTGCCGTGCATTTTAAGTGCTGCCTTACCTATGGCAATTACTTTGCCTGATTTGCGGTCAACAGCAACAATAGATGGTTCATCTACCACTACTTTGTCGTTATGAATAATCAATGTATTTGCTGTGCCCAAATCAATGGCTATCTCCTGGGTTAAAAAATCAAATAATGCCAATGTAATATGTTATTTAAGGATTCGTATAATCTTCGTTTGTTAAGCTTATGCAAAGCTAAAAAAATATCTGCAAACAAATTTAATAACAAATGAATTTGTAAAAAAAGAACAGGTTCCCCTTTAGGATGAGAAACCTGTTTGAATTTGCCAAAGGGAATTGAGAATATTAGGAATTTATTTTTTCCCTAATTCTTCGCCAAATCGTTCAACATTTACTAGCCATGCTGCAGCATTCTTAACATATCGTCCGGTGCCGGCTGTATCCCATTTGATATAAAGTCGGGTGAATCCTCCATCCAAAATCAGTCGTTTGCCATTTTTCTCATAAGCAGCTGTAACCAAGTTTCCGGCTGAGCCATAAATTAGCGGGTCGAGATGTTGGTGCTCGTTCAGCGTAGCAATCGTAATCCCTTCATAGACAAACTCTAAGCCAGTTGTAATCAGGTGATTAGGTCGCAGTCCAGGTGAAAGTAGATTCTCTTGTAGTCCAACTTCCCGGTCGCCTAGTAAATTCCCATTCATTTCTGCCCCAATCAAATGTTTGGCCAAGCGATTAGCGTCAGCATAGTAGGGTTCGTTATCGCCCCAGATATATACGCCACGACCCGAGTCAAAGAATTTTTTAATTACTGCCAAATGCTCATCATTCAGTTTGCTGTACGAATCTGATATTATCCAAAGCTGACAGGCCTTATCGAGGTCTTTTTTTAGCTGCTGAGCTGAGGGGGGATTTGAAATGTAGCGATATACCGAAAATCCCTTTTCTTTCAGCGCAGCTTTGGGCAGTTCAAAATCAAAACGATCTTCATGATATAATTGTAGTACAACAATAGTTTGGCCTTCAAATGCGCCATCTATTGCTAAGTCGTATTGATTGCCTTGAGCGTTTCCATGATGGTCTTTCTTTACAGCTTCTCGTTTAATATTACCAGATTCATCACGAATAAACTCTCCCGTATGGTCAGTTGCTTCAATTGTGGGAGCGTTAACCCCGGCTAATCTGTTGTAATAATTTTGGGCATTTAATATCTGTATTGATAGCATCAACACCCATAGCATACTTAAGAATTTTGTTTTCATGTAATAAAATTTTATGATTTGAATCCTAATACACATGGAATGTAAAAGGGTTCATCGTAACTTTAAAAATCTGTATACTCCCATGCGGAGCGATATTCGCCATGTTTTTCAACAAATTCGAGGAATGATGCATAAAACTTATCGGCTCCAATGGTGGCGCTATCGCCTATAACAATGAGTCGCTTACGAGCTCTCGTCAGTGCTACATTCATGCGTCTGTAATCCTGCAAAAACCCAATATCTCCATCATTGTTACTACGAACCAGTGAGATGATTATGAAATCTCTTTCTTGCCCCTGAAAGGCATCAATCGTGTCGATTGTAACATTGTTATCTTTATAGATGAGAATGGTGTTTTGTTGTATCCTTAGAACCTGTTCTCGATATGGAGAGATAACAGCAACATCAGGGGATATTTTATCTTTGAAATCAGCATAGAAAATTTCTTCAAGTAATTGCATAATGATTTGTATTTCACCTTCATTATATCGGCTGCCTGAAGCCGGGTGTTCGGATTCATGCAAGCCACATCCTGCAGTATCAATAAATAAGAGTGGAGACAAGCACTCATTGTTTGCAATAATAAGATGATTGCGATTGGTATCATGTGCCTTAAGGCGATTTTGATAAAACCAGGCATTGGGGAAGGCCATAATGGTTTCGTGCATACGATATTGTGTGGTGAGCATGGTAGTTGATTCGGGGATATATTGCATGCACAAATCCATGAGCGTAGTTGAAAGACCTTCACGTTGCGCCTGTATGGTTTTTACTGTGGGTGGTAACTGACAGGGGTCTCCGGCCAGCACAATTTTCTGTACTTTGAGTAAAAGTATAAGCGTGGCGGGTAATAAGGCCTGAGATGCTTCGTCCATAATGAGTGTATGAAACGATAATTTTGACAGCTCGGGCGATTGAGCGCCAACGGGTGTAGTAGCAATCACATCGGCTTTTTCAAGAATATCATGAATCATAAATGCTTCAATTTTTCGGGCTTCAGCAGCTAAATCGCGTGCTTCGGCATAAAGTAGATTGCGTTGCGCCCTTTCATCATGACCAAAATTCCTTTTATACTTTGATGCCATGATACGCATCTGATCTGCCCTTGATTTTAAAGAGTGCCACGATTCTTTTTCAGCATGATTGTTGATGAGTGATTCGAGTGTGTAGGGCAGTATTTCTGCATGAATTCTTGATAGATTGCCAATGCGCACAACTCGCAATCCAGAATGTGCCATTTGTAGGGCAATATGGTCTGTTGCGGCATTGCTTGCTGCTGAAACGAGTAGTGGCCGATTGGTAATGGCAAGGGCATGAGTGGCTGCCACCAATGTAGTGGTTTTTCCTGTTCCGGGAGGGCCATGAACAAGTGCTATATCATATGCTCCAAGCATATTATCTACTGCAACCTGTTGTGACTCATTGAGCATTGTGTTGGAAAGAGGTGGAATGGTTTTACGTTTTAATGCAATATGGCCAAAAATCATATCCAACAAATCAGAAGTGCGGTTGTTTCGTGCTTGTATGCAAATATCTAATGCTTTTTCCATTTCTACATACGTGCGTTCATCAAAGAGTAAATCAACGCCTAATTTTCCGTCATGTATCCAGTCGGGTAAATCATCTGTAATAAATAAAATCTTCATCCTGTTACGGTCGGCATAATATACGGTTCCGATTAAAAATTCATCATCATTGTAATGTGCTGAAAATAGACGTACTTTTTTCCCGCCTTGAAATGGATGCTCGGTATCTGTATTTCGTGTTCGTTCAATAATCAAAAAGGGATAATTGCCCAGCCCGTAACCTTGTTCGATTATTTGCAGAGGATACCAGCTGAATCCTGTTTTTATACGATCAGTCAAAGAAGTTTGTCGAAGATATTCAGCAGTTTGTCGGTACTCTTCTTCCTTTTCGAGTTTCAACAATTGCCTCATCTTCTCTAAATATTCGCAAACATTTTTTTCGGGCATTGCAACCTGTTATTCTATGAATTCATCTGCAAGAATAGAAACAAAATGCTGGAAGAATTAAGATGGACTTGGTTTTGTTTATAACTATTGAAAAATATCAACTTGGCCTCTAAAATACAATCCTTAATATTGACGGAGAGATTACAAGTATGAACACTAAATTAAATGTTTTATGAAGAGAAATTATTTGATTGAAGTGCATTTTTCTTTATCAGATGATGAAGACTTTATTTCACAACAATCTTATCAACGCATGGCAATCTCTCGGTTGATGGAGAAAGAAGTAATAATCACACATGCGATGAGCACTGATAATTCTCGTTTGTGGATGGTGATGCGTGCTGGTAACGAAGATTCTGTATATAAAATTTTGCAGAAATTGCCCCTATTTAATTATATGCATATCCAAATTTATGAGCTGACACCTGACGATAGTCCAATGTTTGCCCTGCCTCGCCTATCTATGAATTAATTTTTTATTGGGGTATATCATCAATTACAATTTTTATTAACTTGCTGACTGCTTTCAGTACTAATTTATTAATTTATAAATGCTATGAAAAAACAACTACTTATTATTTCTTCCCTGTTTATATCTTGGCAAGTTCAGGGTCAGACAGTTTTGTTTACCGAAAATTTCAATGGAGCGACTTCTGCTTTTACGCTAAATACAAGCGATCAAAGTTCAACCACATCGGGCGTGAACAGTTGGATTATCAACAATAGTTATAATGGAGGTTCTTTTATTGAACCCTGTCTTTCATCAACAATAAATATTGCTACAACACCAGCGCAAACGGCAGGTATTACAGGGGCACCCAACAGTAAGTATCTCCATATCGTAAATAATGCTGCAAATGGTGCAGGTGTTTCAAATGCCAATTTTGTGGCATCTGATGGTGGTTGGTTTTGTTATAACAATGAGAATAATTTTGCCAAAATGAGCAATGATATTTCTACAGTTGGCTATAATAATGTAAGTTTTTCGTTCTATTATCTCTGCACGGGGTCGGCTGCTAGCTATGGCGAACTCTATTACAGCACCAATGGAGGCAGTACTTGGTTTTTACATCAAGGAAATTTATATAATCAAAACTCATGGACACAGGCAAATTATACAAATGCTACATGGGATAATCAGGCCACGCTTCGATTTGGATTTCGTTTTGTTAACAACTTTACCATGAGTGCCAGCGACCCCCCATTCTCAGTTGATGAAATCAATATCACCGGATCTCCCACCATTACGAATACCATTACAACTGATAATGTATCTGCAAACAGTTTTTGTCCGGGCGATTCTGTTTCTGTTGCATATACTGCCAGTGGCACTTTTACGGGAGGTAATGTATTTACAGCACAACTGTCAAATGAATTAGGGTCGTTTGCCAGCCCAACAAATATCGGTACAATTACATCAACTGTATCAGGTATTATAGATGCAGTTATTCCTATTGCTGCGAATGCAGGAACAGGATATCGCATACGAGTGATTTCTTCAACGCCGGCTGTAACAGGTAGTGATAATGGAGCTAATCTTTCTGTAGGTACATTCCCTGTTGCTAACTTCAATTCAAACATCAATGCGCTTTTTGTGCAATTTATTGACAATTCAAGTGGTGCTGTTAGCTGGTTTTGGGATTTTGGTGACGGAGGGACCTCCATGTTGCAAAATCCTACTCATACTTATGCCTATGCAGATACTTTTACCGTTTGCCTTACCGTATATAGCGCTAGCGGATGTCCACAAACCATTTGTCGCGAAGTAATCACGTCACTCCTTTCGCTTGATAATGAAACTTCATTACCTTATTTGATTTTTCCCAATCCTGCTACAGATTATATTATGATACAGTTTTCAGAAAATTTGCAGACATCAGTCCGTGCAGAAATTTTGGGCATGGATGGAAAGATTATAAAAACACAGATGTTGCAAAGTAATCATCCAATCTCATTGCATGAATTTGCTTCTGGAACATACATAATACGTATTTCTGTTAATGATCAGATATATCATTCGCGTATTGTAAGGCCATAAAATAGCCATATACCAACTTAATTAGAAGAACCGGAACATCTTACTCCGGTTCTTTTTTTTACCTTCACCAGAAAAATTAGTATAACATAAAATACAATTCAGATATGTAATTGTACTAAACGAAAGTGGTAAGTATTACAAAAAAAAATTATTATTCAACGACTGTTAGATTTGAAGTGTGAATAAAACGCTTTGAAGCATTAATAAAATCAAATTATTTGTTTTTATTATGTAAATCGTATAAACATAGAGATATAGGCAATCCAAAAAGTAAATTCACAAAAGAATAATAATGTGAGCAAAATCACATTATAAACTGAGCATTATCAACTTCTAGTAGAATCAGCAAAGATACCTTTGTGTCGATAATTTACTTTGTTACTCTATGATATACAAGAAAGGCAGCATCGGCACAACACGTCATCCTCAAAATATGAGGTTTGACGTGAATGTTTTGAGCGATGTGCTTTGGTTTAGAGTATTAATTGTTTTTATCGCCATAATTATATTTACGCAAGATTCCTTCTCGCAATTTACCGTTAATGTAGAGTTATTACAGCGTGCTGAGGTTTTGAAAGGATTTGGCAATCCTGCTAAAGACACAAGAGAGCCCGATTTTTTAGTTGGTCAAAGAGCTCGACTTGAGTTCAGATTAAAGAAAGAGAAATACCATATTTATATGGCTGTGCAGGATATTAGGAGATGGGGAACAAATCCATCAGTAGCACTTACAGATAATTTCATAGGCATACACGAAGCATGGGGCGAATTTAACCTTAGCAAGAACTTTTCATTAAAAACTGGAAGACAAGAATTGGATTTTGACAACAATCGCTTCTTGGGCAATGTGGATTGGGCCTTGCAAGCGCGTTCGCATGATGCCATTATGTTTAAAATGAATTACGACAAGATATCTGGAGAAGCAGGTTTTGCATATAATTTTCAAATGAAAGATGTTTTTGGCATGCCCAACTCGCTTACCAATTCATATAAGATTGCACAATTTCTTCGACTTGAATCAAAAATCAAAAATTTTGCGATTAGTGGTATTTTTTGGAATAACGGTGTTGTTTACGAAACCATGAATCCGGATAGCACAATATCCGAATCATATAAATATATGCAAACATTTGGGTTGCCTAATATATCATATACCATTAAAGGATTTACTTTGGCAGCTTCGGTTTATTATCAGTTGGGTACAGATAAAAACAATCGCCCTATGAATGCGTATAATATTGGCATAGATGCAAATTACACGCATGTTTTCAACGATTCATTAAAGAACCGTATTTCCGTAAGTGTGGGGGCTGATTTGTTATCCGGCACAAGTCAGATTGACTCGGCTAATACTCGAAACAATTCATATAGTCCGTTATTTGGTACAAACCATCGCCATAATGGATATATGGATTATTTTTATGTAGGAGGACGTCACGAAAACAGTGTTGGCCTGCATGATTTTTATGTGCGATTAAAATACGATTTCAGCACACGCGGATTTATATCACTCAATCAACATTTTTTCCGTGCAGCAGCAGCGATTTATGATAAAAATTCAACGCCGGGTAATGTTCAAACCCTGTCGGGGAATTTGGGATATGAAATAGATTTGGCCGGAGGTTTTGTGATTAATGATGCTTTTTCTTTGCAGGCCGGATATTCGATGATGTATGCTATGGAGTCGCTGAAGAAATTGCGGTCGTTAGAAACAGCGATGGATATTAATCATTGGGGTTATGTGATGTTAATCATTCGCCCCGGCAAACAACGAAAATTTACAGGATTAAAATTTTAATACATAAGCCATGAAAAGTAACAGAAGACAGTTTCTCAGAACCACGCTCATCACTTCGGTTGGAACGGCAGTACTATCGCAGTTTCATTTGGAAAGTTTTGCCGGCACATTTAATCATTTCGACCCGACGGATATCGAAAATCCATTGGCCAAATACCCCAACCGCGGATGGGAAAAGGTATATCGGGATCTATGGAAGTACGATGAAGAATTTACTTTTCTCTGTGCCCCTAACGACACACACAACTGTTTACTCAAAGCGCATGTTAAAAATGGTTCGATGATTCGGATTGCCCCTAGCTTTGGATTTTCAAATGCAAAAGATTTGCAGGGCAATCAAGCAACTGCTAGATGGGAGCCAAGATGTTGCCAAAAAGGATTAGCACTTACACGTCGTTTTTATGGCGACCGCCGTGTAAAATATCCGGTTATTCGCGAAGGATACCTCAAATGGATTATGCGGGGCATGCCACGTGAAAAAGACGGACGCATACCCGCTGAATATTTGCAAGGAAGAGGTAAGGAACATTTTGTTCGTATCTCATGGGAAGACGCATTTAAATATGGCGCTTCTTCACTTCAAAACATTGCGCAGACATATAATGGGAAAGACGGTCAGAAAAAACTCCTTAAACAAGGTTACGATCCATTAATGGTAGAAGCAACAGAAGGACATGGCACACAGGTATTGAAATTCCGTGGTGGTATGGCTCCACTTGGCGCCATTCGTATTTTTGGTGTTAACCGTTTAGCCAATTCTTTGGCATTGCTGGATGCTCATATGAACAATACGGATGCAGCACATTCTCATGGTGCACGTTGTTGGGACAGTTATGCTTGGCATACCGATTTGCCGCCCGGGCATCCGATGGTAACCGGACAGCAAACCGTAGATTTTGATTTGGCATGTGTTGATCACTCAAACCACATCATTGTATGGGGGATGAACTGGATAACAACCAAAATGCCAGATGCGCATTGGCTTACAGAGGCCCGTATGAAAGGAGCAAAGGTTACGGTTATTGCTTGCGAATATAGTGCAACGGCTAATAAAGCTGATAACTTATTGGTTTGTCGTCCGGGTGTTACTCCTGCACTTGCATTAGGATTTGCTCATGTTATCATACGCGACAAAAAGTATGATGAGCAATTTATGAAGAAGTATACGGATTTGCCATTCTTAGTTAGAATGGATAATCAGAAAATGCTAAAACCTACGGATATTATTGCCAACTATCAGAAAGCGGAGTTGAAAAATTATATCGAAGTAATTAAGAAAGGAGAAAAAGGGAAACCAAATTTACAACAAGGAGTACCTTTTGTAAATGAAGAACTGGCAAAAGAATGGGGTGATTTTGTAGTATGGGATGCCACCAAAAATTCAACATCCGTGATTAGTCGTGATGATTATGGAAAATATATGCTTGATAAAGGTGTAAATCCAGCTTTGGAGGGCAAGTTTAAAGTTAAAACCGTAGATGGAAAAGAAATTGAAGTTCGAACCGTATTTGATCTGATGAAAGAATACGTTATGGAGAACTACGATCCTGCAACAACGGAAGAACTTACTTGGGCACCCAAAGCAGGTGTCGAATCTATTGCCCATGAGATAGCCAATAATAACGGGAAAACTCTTTTTGCCATGGGTATGGGGCCCAATCAATTCTTCAATAACGACTTGAAAGACCGTGCAATACTATTCCTGGCAAGCATTACAGGAAATATTGGAAAGGTTGGAGGGAATGTCGGCAGCTATGCAGGGAATTACCGAGGCGCTTATTTTGCCGGCTTACCCAGTTATATTGCCGAGGATCCATTTAACATTGAGACGGATGGAAGTAAAGATTCAAAAATTAAGAAGTATTTCCATTACGAATCTGCCCACTTCTTTAACAATGGCGATCGAATTCTGCGTATGGGAAAGAAGAACCTGACAGGTAAGACCCATATGCCAACACCGACCAAATCTATTCTTGTTTCAAATGGGAATTCACTCTTGGCTAATGCTAAAGGACATTATGAAAACGTGATTAACGTGTACCCCAAAATTGAGTTTATAAGTGTTTTGGAATGGTGGTGGACAGGATCATGCGAATATTCTGATATCGTATTCCCTGTAGATTCATGGTCAGAATTCAAATATCCCGATATGACTATATCAGTAACCAATCCTTTCCTATATGTATTTCCACGCACTCCGTTAAAGCGTATTTTCGACACTAAGGGAGATGTGGAAGTATTGGCAGGGTTGGCCAAAGCTTTTGGTGATTTAACAAACGATAAGCGCTTCTATGATTACTTTAAGTTCATTCATGAAAACAAACCTGAGGTATATCTACAACGCATTTTGGATAAGAGTAACGGTACAACAGGATATAAGTTTAATGATCTGGAAGCTCAGGCCAAACAAGGTATTCCAGCGTTACTTATGACTCGTACAACGCCCAAATATGTGGGAATGGAGCAGGTTGATGAAGAGAAACAATGGTACACCAAATCGGGCAGAATGGAATTTTATCGAGATGAGCCCGAATTTTTGGAAGCGGGCGAAAACATGGTTGTATTCCGTGAACCGATTGACTCAACATTTTATGAGCCCAATGTAATTGTTGGAAAAGAACACCCATGTATCAAGCCCGATGGCCCTCAAAAATATGGCGTTGATATTAACGATCTAGGAACAGATACTCGTCAGGCACGTAACGTGGTAAAACCATGGAGCGAGGTAAAAAACACCAAGCATCCGTTGCAAGCGCAAGACAAAGATTTCAGATTTGTATTTCACACACCTAAATTTCGTCATGGGGCTCATACTACACCTGTTGATACCGATATTATTTCGGTTTGGTTTGGTCCGTTTGGCGACATGCACCGTAAAGATAAGCGTAAGCCATTCGTTACCGAATTATATGTAGATATCAATCCAGACGATGCCAAATCATTGGGTGTAGAAGATGGAGATTATGTGTGGATTGATGCCGACCCATCAGATCGTCCTTTCCGTGGCTGGCAGCAAAAGAAAGAGGGAGAAGAATATGAATTGGCGCGACTGAAGGCACGTGCACGTTACTATCCGGGTACTCCTAAAGGCGTAACACGTATGTGGCACAATGCCTATGGTTCAACATACGGTTCTGTAAGAGGCGCAAAGGTAAATACAGACGGGCTAGCTAAAAATCCTACAACCGGATATCAGGCACTATTCAGAAACGGGTCTCATCAAAGTTGTACACGTGCATGGCTTAAACCCACTTTGCTAACTGATTCATTAGTTCGTAAGAATAACTTTGGACAGGGCATTGACAAGGGATTTGAGATTGATGTACATGGTGCAACAGGAAATCCTCGTGAATCATTCGTAAAAATTACACTTGCTGAAAAAGGCGGACTTGATGGAACAGGTCTTTGGGAAGGTGTAGAAAAAGGCATGCGTCCTACATATGAGGATAATGACTTCAAAACTTTCCTCAATGGTGGATTTGTAAAATAAATATTGATATAAAAGAAGAATTTAATAAACAGAGCTATGGCAAAAGTAAATAACTGGCAGTTGAAAAGAGAGATGGAATATCCATACGAAGCTGCTAAACCCAAAAAGCAAATTGCATATGTTTTTGACACCAATAAATGTATTGCCTGTCAAACATGTACTGTTGCTTGTAAAACTACATGGACATCAGGAAAAGGAGAGGAAACCATTTTCTTCAATAATGTAGAAACAAAACCATACGGAGGGTATCCGCTTCGTTGGGATGTGAATACACTGAAAAATATCAAAGATCAGCAATGGAGTGCATCAGGAGAATACAAGGGAAGCACGATTTTTGAAAATACCGAAAATGGCGAACGCGTAAGAGGGTGGAGGCCAGAAGAAAGAGATTATGCATATCCAAATATCGGCGAAGATGAAGTAAAAGGATTGATGGACAAAGGCGCATTTTTTAATGGCATGCACGATGTATGGATGTTTTATTTAGCTCGTATATGTAATCATTGCTCATATCCTGCCTGTTTGGCTGCTTGCCCACGTAAAGCGATTTACAAAAGAGAAGAAGATGGTATTGTACTGATTGACCAATCACGTTGTCGTGGATATAAAGAATGTATTAAGGCCTGTCCATACAAAAAAACATTCTTTAATATGGTAACAAGAGTATCCGAAAAATGTATCGGATGCTATCCGCTGATTGAAAAAGGCGAACAGCCACGTTGCGTAACTACCTGCATTGGAAAAATTCGTATGCAAGGATTTTTGGGTGAACCCGAAAAAATACGTAAAGACAATCCGATGGATCAAATTGTGCACATCAAAAAAGTTGCATTACCATTGTATCCTCAATATGGTACACAACCTAATGTATATTATGTACCACCTGTTCATGTTCCTAAGGATTTTCTTTATCAAATGTTTGGTCCAGGTGTTGATAAAACGATTGAAACATACCGCAACATGAAAGATGATAAGGAATTGTTAGCAGCATTCCTGTTATTTGGCAACTCGCCTCGGATTATTCATTCATACAAAGCCGAAGATAAGCATGCCGTAGGATACAATGAAGCCGGCGACGAAATTGTACGTGTACCTTATACCGAACCTGTATTTGCTCGTCCGCACTGGGATCCCAATGCATCTACTTTCAGACATAATACTCCATAACAAGCAAACATGTAAATCATTAAAAAACGAAAAGATGAAAAAAATTATCATTTTCTCCATAGCGCTGATGAGTTTACCGGCTTTAACGCTGGCTCAAAAAAGCGGTGACCAGATTTTCAAATCAGTTTGTTCTGCATGTCATACCATTGGAAAAGGTAAATTAGTTGGACCTGATTTGAATGGTGTACACGCAAAGTATCCTGAGTCGTGGTTGATTAGTTTTATCCGTTCCTCACAAACCATGGTAAAGAAAGGTGATGCCAAAGCGGTTAAAATCTTCAATGAGTATAACAAGATACCCATGCCAGATAATAACCTGACGGATGCCGAAATAAAAAATGTAATTAATTACATAAAACAAAACAGTACAGTTAAAACTACAACAACTGTAACTACAGAAACCAAAACAGAAACCAAAACAGAAACTGTTAAGGAAACAAAAGTAGCTCCATGGACACCGTCTGACATTTCAATTACTTCTAAGAAAGTAGCAACAGAGTTGAATGCCCGTGATTTGGATAATAGCATGTGGCAAACAGTATCTGCAACTAACATTCCACTTGCCGCACAAAACATCGTGTATCCCAATTTGCACGAAACCAGTCTTGCTCAGATGTCCGTAAAGAGTGTTTATAATGGAAATAAAGTAGCGATATGGATGGAATGGAACGATACTTCAAAAGATGTGTTTGTTGAAGTTGATCAATTCTCTGATCAGGTAGCTATACAATTGCCTGTTGATGTTAACAACATTCCTAGCTATATGATGGGGAATGCAGGCGGATATGTACACATCATCCACTGGAAAGCTGTATGGCAGGAAGATTGCGAAAATGGATTCCGCGATGTTAAAGATGCATATCCCAACGCAACCGTTGATATTTATCCCGGACAGGAATCGCAACTTGACCGTAGTCGCAAATTGCAATCAATAAATATTCGTGCTGAAGAGATGGTTGAAAAAGGAACGACATTTAATATGCCAGGCACAGCTAGCGGAAACTTTATGAGTAAGATCAAACGCCAACAGCCCGTTGAAGAAGCATCAGCAGTTGGATTTGGCACACTTACATCAATGGAAGACCAAACAGCTACCGGTTGGGCACGTCATCAAAATGGTAAATGGACAGTTTGTATTATATTTGATGTAAATTCGGGTAACAAATATAAAGCAGCCATGAAAGATAAAACTAAAATTGCTTTTGCTGTTTGGGATGGCAATAAAGAAAATATCGGCGGTCGCAAACATTATGCACAGTGGGCTGATTTAATACTTGAAAAATAATATCATGGTTATAACAAATGAATCTCGTTCGCACTTATTGGCAGCCGATATGTATCGGCTGCTTAGTGCCGGATTATCGTATCCGGATAATGAAATGCTTAAATCCGTTGAGTCATTAACCACAGAATTACTGAAAGAAAATGAATTGCCTGCAGGTGTGATTGCCAAACTTCAGGCATTTGCTGGTGAGTTGAATGATGAACGAATTGCAGCTGAGTATTCACGCATTTTCATTCAGGGTGGCGTGCCGGTTACAGAAAGTCATACGGTTACAAGCTTCAATAGTGTGAGTGATGTAGCGGCCTTTTATGCTGCTTTCGGATTTGAAGCCAAATCAGGAGAGTCGCCTGACTCCATAATGTATGAGTTAGAATTTATGGCATTACTAAATATCAAGATTGCCATTGCCCCCAATCAAGAGGCTCGTAGCGTTACTTTTGAAGCGTATCATGATTTTCTGAAAGAACATCTGCTTGAATTTTCTCAAAAATTTTCTAAGAAAATCTTGTCAGGCGATGCCATTCCATACTTTAAACTTTTATGCGAATTGCTTGTTATCTTTGTTGAGGGTGAAGCTATGCTAGCAGAAGGGGAAAATTAATCCTGATTTGTGATTATGATTGCAGACAGTTACAACAGAATTCACGATTATTTACGAGTTGCAATAACAGACAACTGCAATTTTCGCTGTTCGTATTGTATGCCTCAGGAAGATATTTCATTTCTACCACATAACAAGTTAATGTCGGTAGATGAGATAGTGGCAATATCTACTACATTCGTAAAAATGGGTGTAAAAAAAATTCGACTCACAGGCGGTGAACCACTCGTTCGTACTGATGGGGCTGAGATAATTAAACGTCTTTCAACATTACCAGTTGAACTTACACTTACCTCAAACGGATTTTTGATTGACCGATTCATTGATGTTTTTGCTGATTCTGACATCCGATCAATTAATATCAGTTTGGATACGCTTCAACCCGAAAAATTTCTGAAACTGACCCGCAGAGATGCATTTAATAAAGTTTGGAACAACATTCTTCTTTTACTAAACAAAGGAATTTATGTGAAGCTTAATGTTGTTGCAATGAAAGGGATTAATGATGACGAAATCAATGATTTTGTCTCTATCACGAAAGATCTTCCATTGCACGTTCGCTTTATCGAATTTATGCCATTCGACGGAAATTATTGGAATAAGGATAAAGTGCTACCGGCTTCAGATATATTGCAAAATGTTGAAGAGTCATTCTCTTTTATTAAAATAAAAGATGAAATAAACGATACCGCAAAAAAGTTTAAACCCTTGAATCACGAAGGTACGTTTGCTATCATTACAACCATGAGTCAGCCCTTTTGCAATACATGTAATCGGATTCGACTAACAGCAGATGGGAAAGTGAAAAATTGTCTTTTCTCCTCCGGCGAAGTTGATTTATTGAAGGCATTTCGTAACGGAGATGATATTACCGGCATGATACAAATGCATTTTGCAGAAAAACATAAGGAGCGTGGAGGGCAATTCCCATCTAACTATGAATATACAGATACAGCTCGGATAAATAACCGAAGTATGATAAAAATTGGGGGGTAGTTTTTTACCCATCGTTATGACATTTAAAACATATCGAAATATGATTGGAGTTAATGAAGCCCGTAAAATTATTCAGACACATACAAGTAGAACCAGGCCTGTTATCATGTCGTTGCTTGATGCCTCCGGCTGTGTTTTGGCCGAAGATGTAATATCAAACATTGACTCACCGCCATTTGACCAATCGGCTATGGATGGATATGCTGTTGCATTTGACACATTGAAAAAAATACAAGACATTGAAGTAAAAGATGAAATTCAGGCGGGCAGTACTGGTGAAAAAATATTATATGAAAATTCGGCAGCGCGAATATTCACAGGTGCACCCATTCCTGAAGGAGCTGACACCGTTATCATGCAAGAACTAACATCACGCAACGGTTCATACATCCAAATATCAGATGAAAAGATATTTAAAGGACAGCACATCCGATTCAAGGCATCACAAATTGCAAAGGGAGAGGTTGCGGCACAGGCCGGAACTCGTATTACACCTGGTGTAGCAGGATATTTGGCAGGTTTGGGAATATCAGATGTAGCCGTGTATCCTGCTCCTCGAATAGGCATTATCGTTACCGGAAAAGAACTTGTATTTCCAGGCACATCACTACTTCACGGCCAGATATATGAAAGCAATGCAGTAACACTTACTTCGGCGTTGTTGGAAGGCAGAATGGAGCCCATTCTTACTTTGTTTTCGGATGATAATCCTGATTCATTATTGCAGTGTATAAACAAGGCGATATCGGTATGCGACATTTTGCTGATTACTGGTGGAATATCAGCAGGCGATTACGACTTTGTGCAACCGGTTTTGGAAAAAATCGGGGTAGAAAAGCTACTTTATAAAATCAAGCAAAAACCAGGGAAACCGCTGTATGTCGGGAAGCATGAATCTAGTATAATCTTCGGATTGCCCGGAAATCCTGCTGCCGCACTTACCTGTTTTTATGAATATGTAGTGCCATGTATCCGCCAAATGACAGGCCTTCCTGCCATGCCACCTTTTGTAGTTTATATGCCGATAGGAGAATCCATAGATAAAAAACCCGGTCTAACTCATTTTCTGAAGGCACAAATACAAAACAACAAAGTAAAAGCAATGAAATCGCAAGAGTCATATCAACTTTCAGCATTTACTCAATCCGACTGTTTCATTGTTTTGGAAGAAGAACAGACACATATTGAAGAAGGCACAATTGTTCCCGTTCACCGTTTTTACGATTGTTGGACTTAATCTGTTTCGATATGAAAGCGATGGGTCATATATGGATTGAAAATGGAAACGGCTTTCGATTAGGAAAGGGGCGTGCCGAATTGCTTGAAATGATAGCACAAACAGGATCTATCTCACAAGCTGCATATAATCTTGATATTTCGTATCGGAAGGCATGGGCCATGATTAAGCAGATGAATGAGTCAGCACCGCGAGCATTGGTTAAAAAAACTGTGGGAGGCAAAAACGGAGGTGGCGCTATTGTTACAGAATATGGCAAAGAAGTGTTGAAGTTATTTCATCATTTGCATGCACAATTTAATGAATTTAAACAAGATTTTACTCAGAAATTGGAATCATAGCATGGAGGAATTATCGCCTATTTTTTTTATCCTGTTGCCTGTTGTTGCGTTTATGTATGCTTCAGTTGGGCATGGTGGTGCTAGCGGTTATCTTGCTTTGATGGCATTGTTTGGCGTAAGCACTTATCTGATGCGACCTACAGCATTAATGCTAAATGTACTGGTTTCTCTTATTGCCTTTATACAGTTTTACCGACTAAAAATCATGAAATGGGATTTATTTATGCTATTAGCGCTTACATCTATCCCGGCTGCATACATCGGTGGTCAGATATCTACTCATCCTTCATTATATAAAAATATTCTCGGCTTACTGCTTTTAATTCCCGCCATTCAGTTTGCCATACCTAAAAAAGATAATGAACAAAGAGCGGCTAAAATCAATATTCCATTAGCGATGTTTCTTGGGGGTGTAATTGGTTTTCTTTCCGGCTTAATTGGCATTGGGGGAGGTATTATACTTACGCCGGTTTTGCTTATGTTGCGATGGACTAACATCAAACAAACAGCCGTTATTAGTGCGTTGTTTATTGCTGTAAATTCTATTGCAGGGCTAGCCGGTATTATACAAAAAGGGATGGTATGGGATAATAACTATTGGTTTCTAATACTGCTAGCTTTTGGCGGAGGTATGCTGGGTGCCTGGTCGGGGGCTTTTCGTATGCATAACAAATGGCTGAAACGCATTCTATCCATTGTATTAATCATAGCATCATTAAAACTCATCATGGCAAAATGAAAAATGAAATCATAAAAATCGGCATTCTAACCAGCTCAGACAGGGCAGCAGCTCATGTGTATGAAGATATATCAGGGAAAGAAATTATTCATACACTAAATTCATTTATAATTAACCAGTGGAAGCCCATTTATCGGTTAGTTGCCGACGAGCAGAATATCATTGAAAAAACATTGACAGAACTTGCCGATATTGAAAAATGTTGTTTGATTGTTACTACCGGGGGTACAGGGCCGGCGTTAAGGGATGTTACAACTGAAGCTACCGAAGCTGTTTGTCAAAAAATCCTCCCGGGATTTGGCGAATTGATGAGAACAGAAAGTTTGAAACACGTTCCTACTGCTATCCTTTCAAGACAAACCGCCGGCATTCGCAATCAATCATTGATTGTCAATTTGCCTGGGAAACCTGCCGCTATTCGTCAATGCCTAACTGCTGTTTTTCCTGCCATTCCATATTGCATTGATTTAATTGGAGGGCCATATCTTGAAGCTAATACCGAGCATATCAAAGTATTTAGGCCTACATTATGAAAATACAAAAGAAACATATCACCGGCTATATCCTTGCAGGGGGAAAAAGTTCACGCATGGGGCAAGACAAAGGCCATCTTTTGCTTGCCGATTTGCCAATGACGGCACATATCATACGTCAGATGAATGTTTGTGTCGATGAGATTATTATCGTATCAGGGCATGCTTCATACCATAATTATAACATCTCCGTAATTCCTGATATAATTCCAAATGTTGGGCCAGTAGGCGGAATATTCACAGCGCTTAGCCATAGCTGCACACCCTTCAACTTGATTGTTAGTTGCGACACACCTTTTATTACATCAGAGGCCATCACTCATCTCATACGCCATGCCAAACACAACGCCATTTCTTTTGCTAGCGTAAATCATCAAAAGCATCCTCTCTTTGGATTATATCCAACTCATGCCAAGCATCATTTCAGAAATCAAATTGAAAACAATCAAATTCGCCTGCAAAAAGCCATTGAAAATTTTCCGTATGTAGAAATAAAAATGGATGAATGGGCTCAAGAATTTGATATATTCAGAAATATCAACACGCCCGAAGATTATCTACAAGCAAAAAAAATATTGAAATATGAAAATATCCATACTGGCATTTGGTAAAATTGCAGAGATTGCCGGCAAGAGTCAATGGGAAGAAATTCCTGTACAGGATACAGATTCATTGCGCAAAAAATTAGAAAATGATTTTCCAGCATTGCAAAATATGAGCTATCGTATAGCCATTAACAAGCAAATCATTCATTGCAATCAACCCATTCAATCTTCATGTGAAATTGCTTTGTTGCCACCTTTTTCAGGAGGATAAATAATGATTCATAACGATACATATCAGATTTATCAGCGGCAGATTAACTTGCCTGGATTTGGCATCGAAGCTCAGGCAAGGTTGCTCGATGCTCATGTCCTAATAATTGGTGCAGGCGGTCTTGGGTGTCCTATATTGCAATACTTAGCAGCTGCAGGTGTAGGCCATATTACCCTCATTGATTTTGACAATGTAGAACAATCAAACTTGCACCGTCAAATACTTTTTGGTGCAGCTGATGTTGGCCAACCCAAAGCAATTGTAGCTGCTGAGCGCATTAAAGTTTTGCATCCACATATTCATATTGTACCGATAAATGCGGCGATTAATCAATCAAACGTATTCGACTTAATTGAACAGGTTGATTTGGTTATTGACGGTTCGGATAATTTCTTTACTCGTTATTTGGTTAATGATGCATGTGTTTTGCTTAATAAACCTCTTATTTATGGTTCTATTTATCGTTTTGAAGGACAAGTAGGCGTATTTAATCTGAAGTTATCCGATGGAAATACTTCTCACTATCGTCATTTTTTCCCATTGCCACCCGGCAAAAATGAAGTTCCCAATTGTAGTGAAGCCGGCGTGATAGGGGTGCTTCCGGGTATGATTGGAATCATGCAAGCCACCGAGGCCATTAAAGTGTTAACAGGTATTGGTAAACCGTTATACAATACGCTACTTACTTATGATATATTGCAAAACAGATGGTACGAACTGAATGTTTTACCATATATGATTCCACCCGGATACATGCCCGAAACCCTTGATGAGCTTTGCTCATTTTCTTATCCTGATTTTTGTTCACATTCAATGATTCCTGAGCTTTCATTTGAAGAATTTATGCAACAATATACACGGAAACCCCATAAATTTCAGCTTATTGATGTAAGAGAACTCCATGAATTGCCCCCTGTTTCTACTTTGCCTTGCACACAAATACCGCTTTCAGAATTGATGAATCGCATGGAGGAAATTTCTAAAGATATATCTGTAATTTTTATTTGTCAAAGCGGAAAACGAAGTCGAGATGCTGTCGGGCTTTATTTATCTCAACGTCCGAAAGCAGTTGCGTATTCTCTATTAGGTGGTATAATTCAATGTACAACCCTTTATAATAAAGCGTTATGATAAAAATACATCCAAACACTGTTTTTATAAATGGAGCTATTAGCCCAGCGTGGATTGCTAACGCTATTCAATCGCACCATACACAAAAGCATACTGGTGGGCACAGTATATTTCTTGGTCAAGTACGTATGGATATAATAGATAATAAACCTGTTGAGGCCATTGAGTACACTACTTATACTGAGATGGCTATTGATGCATTACAATTGATGTGTACAGAGCTTGAAAAGAAATACGCTTTAGATGCTATACAAGTAAATCATAGTTTAGGCATTGTGAATGCTGGAGAGATTTGTTTGTTTGTGTTTACTTCAGCCAAACACCGACGTGCTGCAGTAGATGCTTGCACAGAATTGGTTGAACGAATTAAGGCAGAGCTGCCTGTGTGGGGTCGTGAAATATTTTCAGATCAAACACATAGTTGGAAAGAAAACAAAAACTAAAAATATTAAAAGAGTTATGGTAAACATTCTTCATAAATCTCATACACTTCGACGCGCTACTGCTGAAGCAACAGTAAAAGTAGGAAATTCCAGCACCATTGATGCCATTCAGTCGAGAAGGGTTCCTAAAGGCGATGTGCTGGAAATGGCTAAGACAGCCGGATTGTTTGCGGTAAAAAGAACCAGTGACGTTATACCCGATTGCCATCCATTGCCTGTTGAATATACCGCATTTCATTTTGAAATAAGGGGGCTTGAAATTCATATTCGTGTGGATGTGGCTACAATCTACAAAACCGGAGTAGAGGTTGAGGCCATGCATGCGGTAAGCATTGCTGCTTTGACAATGTATGACATGTTGAAACCTATAGAAAAGTCCATAGAAATTTCACATATTCGACTGGTAGAAAAAACAGGTGGGAAATCATCATTTCAAAAGCCCCTTATTAAAGAGATAAGTGCTGTTGTGGTAGTTTGTTCTAATGCGATAACATCAGGAAAAAAAGAGGATACGGCAGGTAGGGCCGTAAAGCACAAAATAGAAACCTTAGGCGCCACTATAAAGGCTTATGAAGTCATTCCTGATGATATGAATCAACTTCGAACGCTTGTTGAAAAATATAGTAATGAGGGCATAGAAATAATATTAGTAGTAGGAGGAACGGGTTTGACACCAACCGACCGAACGCCCGAAACCCTAACACTGCTTTTTGACAGGGAGGTGCCGGGTATTGCTGAAACTATGCGAAGCTATGGACAACAACGTACACCCCATGCCATGTTTTCGAGAAGTGTTGCAGGTATGCTTAACAAATCCTTAATTATAGGATTGCCGGGCTCAACACAGGGTGCTGCCGAATCAATTGATGCAATTTTCCCAGCAGTTATGCATATTTTCAACCGGTTGTAGCGCATTTATTCAACTTATTTTTCATTCATTTTTTTGGGGAGGGTTGGCAAACTCTAAATAAATATCTATTTTTCACCACTGATTTGGAAGTTTATAATGCTTTCTGAATATGTAGAATATGTAATTTTCATTGTATGATTATAGGAATCCCCAAAGAATTAAAGCCAGGCGAAAACAGGGTAGCACTTACCCCTGTTACTGTGAAAGATCTTGTTAAGAAAGGTTATGTTTTGCGAGTAGAAAAAGGTGCAGGTATGAAATCATTTTTAACAGACGAGTCATATGCAGAAGCTGGAGCTACGCTTCACACAAAAGACGAGATTTATAAAGAGTCGGACATTGTTTTGAAAGTAAATGCCCCTGCTCCCGAAGAAATCAGAAGTATGAAAAAGGGCTCATCAATCCTTTCATTCATGTGGGCGGCCACTAATCAATCATTTGTATCGGCCTGCTGTGATGCCGGAATAAGCGCATTTTCGATGGATGCCATACCCCGTATTTCGCGTGCACAGAAAATGGATGCTCTTTCATCGCAAGCTAATTTGGCCGGATATAAAGCTGTTTTGATGGCTGCTGATAAGATAGGTAAAATATTGCCCATGATGACGACTGCTGCCGGTACTATCCGTCCGGCCAAAGTTGTTATTTTCGGAGCCGGTGTGGCAGGGTTACAGGCATTAGCAACCGCCAAGCGTTTGGGTGCGGTTGTAGAAGTTACAGACATTCGACCTGAAACTAAAGAACAAGTTGAATCATTAGGAGGCAAATTTATTACTGTAGAAGGAGATGATTCTATAAAAATTGAAGGTGGATATGTAAAGGGTGTATCTGAAGATTTTTTGCGTAAACAACAGGAAACAGTTGCTCGCCACGTTAAAGATGCCGACATTGTGATTACAACAGCACTTATTCCGGGCAAAAAGGCGCCTGTTTTGGTTAGCGATGAAATGGTGGCAAGCATGCGATTTGGTTCAGTTATCGTAGATATGGCCGTTGAACAAGGCGGAAATGTTGTTGGTAGTGAATTAAATTCTACAGTTCAGAAACACGGTACTACCATCATCGGAGAAAGTAATATACCGTCGTTGCTGCCTATGAATGCCAGCGATTTGTATGCAAAAAATATTGTTGCTTTTTTGCTTCATCTTACCGACTCATCAGGGTTTAAATGGGAAATGGATGAAGAAATTACCAAAGGTTCACTCATCGTTCACAATGGTGTTGCCGTTCATCCGAGTGTTGCCTCTACTCAACCAGCATAAAGTTTTATTGTAATTGACGTTTAAAAAAAATAATTATGGAAGAAATTTGGAAATTTGTCATTGAGAATAAAGAAATTCTTTATTTCGTAATATTAGCTGTATTTGTTGGTGTCGAAGTCATCGGTGGTGTGCCTACCGTTTTGCATACTCCTTTGATGAGTGGGGCCAATGCCATTCACGGTGTTGTCATTGTCGGAGCTATTTTCGTTATGTTGCATGTTGATACCTCAAATGTACTCGCCTTAATACTCGGTACACTGGCCGTTTTTCTTGGCACTCTCAATGTGGTGGGTGGTTTTGTGGTTACTGATCGCATGTTAGAAATGTTTAAAAAGAAAAAATAAAGGATTACTATGGAAAAGTTTGCTTTACTTGAGATTATATACCTTATCGGGTCTGTTACATTTATTATTGGTTTGAAAATGATGGGGAATGCACGCTCGGCTCGTAATGGTAATTTGATTGCTGCTGCCGGTATGATTGCTGCTATTTTCGGAACTATCTTTTTACACGAAGGCGAAGTGCAACCTGTTGTATATGCATTGATTTTTGGCGCTATCGGATTAGGAACAGTTGTTGGCTGGATGACCGCCAAAAGGGTGCAGATGACCAAAATGCCCGAACTGGTATCAATGTTTAACGGAATGGGAGGTGCTTGTGCTGCTTTAATCGGACTGATGGAATTTGAACATAATGCAGGCAGCACAGGTGCTATGATTGCTATCGTCGCCGGTACTGTTATTGGCTCCATTTCATTCTCAGGGTCTATTATCGCCTTTCTCAAACTAAATGGCACAATGAACAAGCCAATACGTCTTCCTTCATATAACATCATCAATACGATTATGATGGCTGGAGTTCTCATCTTTTCAGGATGGGTTGTTTACGCTGCTTCTGCAAATGGTGGTTCTCTGTGGATGCAAAGTGCTGCAGGCCCCGAACTGGCCCACGGAGCCATGCTATTTATCTATATTCTTTTTGCTGTTGCAATCATATATGGTATACTGTTTACCGTGCCTATTGGTGGAGCAGATATGCCCGTCGTGATTTCTTTGCTTAACTCATTCACAGGGCTTGCGGCTGCCTTCGGTGGGTTTCTTTATGATAACAAAATTATGCTCACAGGTGGTATTTTGGTGGGTTCGGCCGGTACATTACTTACTTTGGTAATGTGTAAAGCCATGAACAGGCCATTAAGCAATGTGATTTTTGGCGCATTTGGCGGTTCTTCTTCTGCCGCAAGCGGTACCGAAGTGAAAGGTTCTATTAAAGATTCATCGGCAACTGATATCGCTATTCTCATGAATTATTCGAAGAAAGTAGTGATTGTACCTGGTTATGGATTGGCTGTTGCCCAGGCCCAACACGTTATTCATGAGCTTGAACAATTGCTGGAAGACCGTGGTGTTGAAGTTAAATATGCCATTCACCCTGTAGCAGGACGCATGCCAGGACACATGAATGTATTGTTGGCCGAAAGTAATGTGGCTTACGAAAAATTAGTTGAAATGGAGGATATCAATCCTGAATTCGACCAAACAGATGTAGTGTTAGTGGTAGGAGCCAACGATGTTGTAAATCCGGCAGCCAAAACCGATCCATCATCGCCTATCTACGGAATGCCTATTTTAGAAGTGGATAGAGCAAAAAATATTATCGTAAACAAACGAAGCATGAGCGCTGGATATGCAGGTATTGACAACCTGTTATTCTATGATACCAAATGCAGTATGTTTTTTGGCGATGCCAAAAAAGCACTTACTGAACTGGTAAATGAAATAAAAAATCTTAGTTAATTGATCTCAGTTCTTCAGGTGATATGACATACAACCTGGTGCTGATAGATAATTACGATTCTTTTACTTACAACCTACTTCATGCCCTTTTATCTGTTAGTGGCGTAAGTGTTGATGTGTTTTTCAACGATAAGGTTGATGAACAAGTTCTCAAGAAATGTGATGCTGTAGTATTATCACCCGGGCCTGGTCTGCCATCCGAAGCCGGAAGCATGCCCAGTATCATACAAAAATATATGCATGCCAAACCTATGCTGGGAATTTGCTTAGGGCATCAAGCCATTGCTGAAGCAAATGATGCAATACTTTATCAATCGCCGATTCTTTATCATGGTATCGCTACCCCAATTCACATTACGGCTGAGAATGATCCGCTTTTTGTTGACCTGCCCAAACAGTTTCAGGCAGGAAGATATCATTCTTGGATGGTTGATGCTGCTACACTTCCTTTGCATTTTAGTATAATAGCTAAAGATGAAAATGATGATATTATGGCATTACGCCATTGCACACTCCCACTCGTCGGACTACAATTTCATCCAGAATCCATACTTACACCTCTCGGAAATAAAATTATTGCCAACTGGCTGAAGCATGAGATTTTTACGCTTCGATCTATCAAAAATTAAGAATCACTTCTTTAGCAAATCGCGAATCTCCATCAGAAGTTTCTCCTGAGCCGACGGCTCTGGCGGCGAAGCCGGTGTTTCCTCCTTCTTGCGTCTTACCACATTTATAGCTTTTATCATCATAAAAATTGCAAAGGCGATAATCAAAAACTCAAATGTCATCTGAATAAAATTTCCATAATTAAGCGTTACAGCAGGCGCTATTTCAACACCGGAAGCATCTATTATTTTTTCCTTGATTATTAATGATAAATCCGAAAACTTAACACCACCAATCAGTGCTCCAAAAGGCGGCATGATAATGTCATTTACTAATGAATTGACAATCTTCCCGAATGCACCTCCGATGATAACGCCGACTGCTAAATCTATCACATTGCCACGCATGGCAAATTCTCTGAATTCTTTTATCATTTTCATATGACGATATTTGTTTGATTGGGTATAAAAGTATCATTAAATTGAGATTAAATAAAAATCTTTAAAACGGTATTTCTATTAATCAAGATAATTCTTCTCAACCGGCAAATACAAAAAAGCAGGATCTTTGCTCATGTTCAATTCATCCAAATGCCCCATTTTCATTCTGTCGGCTGTGATTAAGTGGATATGCAAATAAGTATCGTGATGCGTAAATATCGCTTGATGTGAAGTGGAAAAAAATCCGACCATTTCAACCCATTCATTATTGATTTCATAATTTACTTTTCCTTTATGTGCATCTGTTGGTGATTTCACTTTTGTTCCACCAGGCAAATTCACTACATGAATCATGGCTTGATCTATTTTTCCCGTTATTTTGAATATGAAAGGTCGAGATGAAGTAGATGTTATCTTATTGATATATGCTTCAAGTTGATGTAGCGTTTGTATGCTGTCCGGCAACACTTGTTTGTGCCATTCTTTAATTTGAGCATAGCCAAAAAATGCCGCATGAATATCATAGGTTTCTTCCATCCTCATGCTTGTTTCAGTTTCAACTGTTGAGCGATAACAACGCCCATCAATAATTAATATCTCGCCGGTTAAATATTCAACAGGACCTATGCCATACAAGTTGGTTTTATCTGCTATTGTATCAAGAAAAATTTTCCCATTAAGTTGGCCATTCCACATCACATCTTTCATTTGCCCTACAATCTTAACATGATTGCCATGCTGCCCAAGTGCAACAGAATGAATTGCAAAATAAATGCAAATTATCACACACGTTGTTTTCATATATCTGTATGTATTATTCAGTAATTTATCATGCTACACAATAGCCAATATACTTCTTTATGCTTCCGGTATATATGCGATTTCTCAATTTAAACGTATTGGGCGATGATATCTTATCCTTTTTTCTTTTCGTCCTCCCAAAGTAATGCTGCATTCTCCAGCATAGCATAAAACGCTTCTCCATATTTTCGAACGATGGGTTCTTTCAAGAATACATAGACCGGAACATTCAGTTGCTCACCCTTAGCGCATGCAGGCGCACATACTTTCCACTCGTCATAATTCAATGCCTCTATCCTTGCAGTTTTGTTTATGCGTATGGGATATAAATGACAACTGATAGGTTTGCGAAATGATATCAGTCCATTTTTCCAGGCCTTTTCTATGGCACATGATGCTATGCCGTCTTCAAAAATGACATAGGCACATTGGCGACCATCTACCAAGGGTGTTACAGCATCTCCATCTTCATCACGTATCCATGCTCCCTGTTTCTCAATGGCCCGAATCCCTTCGGCATCCATGCATGATTTTGCCTCTTCAAATACAATAGGCATTAACTTTATTTCTTCATCATCCAATGGCGCTCCACTATCTCCCTCCACACAACAAATGCCTTTGCATGCCTTCAAATTACATACAAACTTTCGTTCAAAAATCTGCGACGAAACAATTTTTCCTTCTATCTCAATCATAGCAACAAAGGTATTCTAAATTACCTTAAGAAAAATCGATATCAATATGCACGATAATTACAAAATCGTTACTTTTACAAAAAAAAAATTATGAAACATACCCGAATTATCCCGATGCTGATAATATGCTTTGTGCTGGTACTATCTGCTGCCAATGCGCAATCAACATTACAAGTTAGTTTTAAAGCTATTAATACCATTGAAGGTTACGACCATATATCCAAGCTCATTGTGTATTGTGATGGTGAGAAGGTTGGTGAAAGCAAAGAGAAGAAACAATCGTTGCCCAACAAAGTAAAAGTAAAAGTGCCTTCCGGAGATCATCTCATACATTGCAGCTTATGGGCCAAATATGATGGTGTGTGGGAAGTTCGTACCCTTGCTAATGACTATAGCTTCGACTGGATGTATGACAAACAAATGACATTGAAAAAGGGCAACAACGCATTTAAAATAGTGTTCGATGTGGATAAGCAAACAGTTACCGAACCTTAGCACTTCGTTATTACTGCTTTGTTTTAATATCGTTCTGCTCAGCTCTTCAGCAGATGCACAGCCCACACAATTTCCGCAAAAATGGTATGGAAAATGGCAAGGCACCATGCATATGTTTCCTCCTGTTAGCGGATATCCTAGCTCTTTTACCATGCAACTCCACTTAGCACCCGGCGATTCTTCTTATATCACCCAATATACGATTCATTACGGTGAAGGCGATCATGCTGATATCAGGGCCTATTTGCTGAAAAACATAAATGGTGCATGGGCTATTGATGAACAAAATGGTATTGTTTTGTCATGCAATTGGTACGCTAATTCTCTATTCTGCTGGTTTGATATTCAGGAACAGCATATCATCTGTAAAATTAGTTTTGAGGAAAATGATATTCTTTACGAAATATTTGGCGGACACGTTTTGCCTACATCTTCTTCTGGCGGAATGCCTCAGATACCTATCGTTCATTCATACACAACCGGTTTCTATCAGTATGCTCGCTTAACGCATCTTCAGTAATTAACTTGTTTATTTACCCCCTAAAATGCTTGCTGAATTATGGCAGATATTCCTTATCTTTACGCTTTGTTAGCAACTATAATAATAGAATAAGGTCAATAACCCGGTTCATGTTTAGTAAATATTTTTGGATAAATCTGCTTCTGGCTATCCTGGCATTTGTTGCCGTTACAGTGCTTGTTTTTAAATCATTTGGGTGGTACACCCATCATAATGAATCTATCGAAGTTCCCGACCTCACTGGTCTACAACTGAACGATGCAAGAAAATTGCTGCAAGAAAAAAATTTGCGTCTTGCTGTTGTAGATTCAGTATATGAGGTGCCTAAAGAAAAAAAGAATATTTCGCATGGCGAAGTGGTGGATCAAAATCCCAAACCAGGTGAAAAAGTAAAGCGAAATCGACGTTTTTATATTGTCATTCGCTCCTTTTCGCCCCCAATGGTAGATATGCCAGATCTGATAGATCTTTCTCTGCGCCAAGCTATCGGTATTCTCGAATCCAAAGGTTTAAAACTCGGTAAAGCCATCAAAAAACCCGGCATGCCGCCTGTTATGAAACAATTTTATAAAGGCGAATCCATTAAACCCGGTACAAAAATTCCTAAAGGTTCTACAGTAGATGTTTGGATTGGCCAAGGTGGCAGCGACGTGAAAATTGGTGTACCCAATCTCATCGGAAAATCGCGTAGCGAAGCCATGATGATATTAAGTACAAGTAACCTAAACCTCGGAGCCGAAATCTATACGGATGCCGTTAAAGATTCTTCCAAAGCCGTCGTTATTCGACAATCTCCTTCTGCTACGGCCGAACCCACCATCAGCGAAGGAAGCGATATTGACCTATGGTTTAGTAATCCATGATACGCTCAAAACAGATAAATATGCTTTTCATGAAATCAAAAATCCTGTTATTGACTCTTCTTAGCCCTGTTGTTATCATCAGCGCTCAGAATATCGGAACCAGCCCAATACCCTACAACCCCGAACGCTTTTTCAACACATTCAAAACCATGACGGATTATGGAGCTCCCAAAGATATTTATCCTCTCGGCTCTCAAGATTATTACATTCACGATACCGTTACCATCCCTTTCATTGACGACTTCTCTACCTATCGCTTCAAAAATTACGATATGTGGTCGCTTGGAACGCCTGTCGATTCTGTTGCTCCCAAATATCGAATCACCCCCCTTCCTCCTTCATTCCCCATGAGCTATTGCATTACACCTACTTACAGTTTTTCAATCACCAGTATCACGCCTCCTCAAATTGATTCAGTAATCAATACAGCTTATCTCTATACTACATACGGTAACCCGCTCAATCCTTTTATCCCCGTTGATTCATATACCATTTGGCCTGTAATCACCAAAAGATACTTCTTTAATACCCTTACTTCTACCATTGACTCTTCTTCTTATTACCCCGACGGCATCATTACCGACGACTCAACTTCTATTTTTCATGTGTATTTTCCGCCCGCCAACGATAACGCTCTATGGATTGATAATTATGCTTACAGGAATTTTTCTATGGGCGTTCACCCTCCCACCTTGGGCGTGGTTACTTTCGATGGCACCAATGAGTTTGGTAAGGCCTATCAACCTGGAGTTACAGGCAGTTATGGTATCAACGATTATCTAACATCCAAACCCATTGACCTTAATTTTCCTGCTTCCGATAGTATTTATCTTAGCTTCTTTTATCAACCTCAAGGATTGGGATATGCGCCAGCTGCCAAAGATTCTTTAGTACTCGAATTTTATGATGTGGACAATCGTTCATGGCATCATGTTCTTAACATCCCCGGCGCCAATATGCATGCTTTCAAACAACGTATTGTGCCCATTACCGACACCCGATTCCTAAAAAAAGGGTTTCAATTCCGTTTCAAAAACTGGGGCAATCAATCCGGAAATCTCGACCACTGGAATCTCGATTATATTCGTCTCGACAAATCCCGAAACCATGCCGATACCCTGATAGCCGATGTGGCTTTTGTATATCCCCCTTTCAGTATCTTACGCCGTTATCGCGAAATGCCATTTACGCAGTTTACTCAAAGCGAAGTAGATTCCAAATGGGAAAATTATATGCGAAACCTCGATACCCTGACCAAAGAAATTTGCTATAAATTCGTTTTCTACGACCAAAACTGGAATGTTCTCAATCGATATACCGAAGATTATATGCCCGTGCCTTCCGATACCAACTATATCGCTCCTTACATCACTTCCGGCTATGCCAGTTATTCACGCTTTATTCAGCCCGACTTTAACTACAATTTTCAATCTTCGGCCTGGCTCCCTCTAACTGATAGTACCTCTTTTTATGTCAAAAATCACATCATACAATTTGATACCGATGTCAGAGCCGAAAATGATACTTTCCTCCTCAAACAAAATTTCTATTCGCACTATGCATACGACGACGGCACTGCCGAAGAATCTATTTGGCTCGGAACACTTGGAAGTATGGCCCTCAAATTTCGTCTGAACTTCCCCGATACACTGCGCGCCATTCAGTTCTATTTCAATCCCGTAAGAGAAGATGAAAGCTCACGATTTATTGATTTACGCGTTTGGACCTCTTTAACCGACCCACAACCCATTTATTCCGAAACCCGTCAAATACGCATTCTGCCCGACGACCCCACCGCTCATCTCAACCCCGTCAATAACGGATTCTCTACCTATATTCTCGAAAACCCCGTTCCTCTCCCTGTTGGCGATTTTTATGTGGGATGGTATCAAAATCAATCTTTCAAAATTCACCTCGGATTTGATAAAAATACCAACAATAGTGGCTATACCTTTTATAAAACTACCAACCAATGGGATACACTCTCTCTGTCGGGGACTCCCATGATTCGACCCGTTGTCGGCCCTGCCATTTCCAAAGCTCAAATCGGTATAGAAAATATTAATTCGCCACCACTCATTCGTATCTATCCAAATCCAGCATCCGATATGGTGTTTTTCGATATCCCAGCATCCACTCCGCTACACGCTATATTGCTTACTGATATCTCAGGCAAATCTATCATCAGTAAAGTATGGAATGGCGACAACTATCTTTCGGTTCAAGGTTTTGCTCCCGGAATTTATTTATTACACTTCTTTGACCACAATGGCGCCAAACACGCTACCCACAAATTGATTCTTCAATAACAATGACCTCCAATCTGCAAGCCGATGACAACGAATTGTCGGAAGACAGCGACCTATACGAACACCACCGCTTTGTGGTCGATCCCGGTCAAGGGTTGTTGCGTATTGATAAATACCTCGGTTATAAACTCGAAAAAACATCTCGAAATCGCATTCAAAAAGCCATCGAAGCCGAATCAGTAAAGGTTAACGGAAAGCCCGTCAAAAGCAACTACCGCGTAAAACCTTTGGATGTTATCACGTTGGTTTTTGCACACCCTCCTCACGAAAACCTTCTCCTGCCTGAGCAAATGACTTTGCATATTATTTTTGAAGACGAACATGTACTTGTGGTAAACAAACCCGCCGGACTTGTTGTACATCCCGGTCATGGAAACTATACAGGCACATTGGTTAACGGGCTGTTATGGCATTTGCAACATTTACCCGTATCTTCTCATCCACAGGCAGGCAAATACGACGAAATGCGTCCCGGATTAGTTCACCGTATAGATAAAGATACTTCCGGAGTTATGGTAATCGCAAAAAACGAATTTGCCATGACCCACTTGGCTCGTCAGTTTTTCGAACGTACCATCCAACGCAATTATCTAGCCCTAGTTTGGGGCGACCCTGCCAACGATAACGGCCTAATTAATGCCGCCATCGGTCGCGATAAAAGAGACCGAAAAGGAATGGCCGTCTACGAAAACGACCCCGATGCCAAACATGCCATCACCCATTATACCGTTGTCGAACGCCTGCGATTCGTTAGTGTTATACGTTGCAAGCTCGAAACTGGTCGCACTCACCAAATTCGTGTTCACATGAAGCATGTAGGACATCCCTTGTTTAACGATCCGGTATATGGTGGCACACGTATCATCAAAGGCATGGATACTGCCAAATACAAACAATTTGTCCAAAACTGCTTCGCCCTCCTTCCCGGGCAGGCCCTTCATGCCGCCACCCTCGGATTTCAGCATCCAACATCCGGCAATCAACTATTTTTCGAAGTCCCATTGCCCGACAATTTCTTACAACTAATTAATAAATGGCGCAATTACACACACGCCCTACACAACTAATGCATCACTCAACCCTTTTCTCCTATTTCCATTATTGGGGCGCCCGCCCCGCACTTGCAGCTGCGGGTCGCCGGGCTATACAGGGCTGCGCTTCGCTCCGGTGCTTCGCACCGCTGCCATAGGGCAGCGCCCTTCCTATCCCTGTCGCATATGGACTATGAATAATACCATTGTCGATTTTCTGCAAACACTTCTTGTGGAATCATATTAATCCAAAACTTTTTCTATTAATAATCCGGACAAAGCATACAACAACTATCCGCACACATCGAAACCTTATAAGCAGATTCTTTTGTAATTTCACATGTAATTTCAACACTATTTCAACGCATCTATTTTTCTTTCTTCCTGCTTCGTCTTTGTTAGTTGTTATTGCTGATAAATCATTTTTCTTACTCCTGTATAATATTTGCCATCGCTTTCTGAGTTTAGTATTAGTTTATAATAGTAAACTCCGCTTACCAATTCATCCTTTGCCGAAAAATGTATACTATACTCTCCTGTTATAAGCTTTTCAGAAATTAAAGTTTTCACTTCCCTGCCGTTCACATCATATAATTTCAACTCAACATCAGAGTTTTCAGAAAGCTGAAAATGGATAGTAGTTTCTGCAGTAAATGGGTTAGGAAAATTTTGATGCAATTTAAAACCTGGTGAACTTTCATTCATGTTTTCAATATGGGTTAACCCACCGTTATTGGTTTTTATCATTAAACCAACGGTACCACAGGCATACCCTGTTTGTGCATCCGGAAAGTGAACCGAATTTAATGTGCCTACAAATGATTCAGATGGCTCAACCCAATTTGCTCCACCGTCGGTAGTTTTCATTATTACGGGATAATTACCTACGCCTGCGCCTACTATAAATCCTGTTTGTTCAGAAGTGAAAAAGGTGGACATGTAGGTGCCGTTAACAGGCAGCACGGTAGCCACCCAATTTGTTCCACCATCTATCGTCTTTATAAATGTTGACCCAAATCCACAGGCATATCCAGTTAGGGCAGTTGGGAAAAAAATTGAATTCATAATGTTTGTAGTGTTGGAATTCTGATTGCTCCAGTTTGCCCCGCCATCATTTGTATTCAGCAAATAGGTGTTCAGCGACATAGGTGTTTCACCACACCCAAATCCTACGTTGGTAGATGTGAAAAAAATTGAATATAAATCAGTTACATAGCCCGTACTTATTGGTGTCCATGTTGTGCCTCCATTAGTGGTTTTTAATATGGATGATGGTTCTGCGCCTGTAGCCCTTTTGCCAATATAGCCGTTCGAACTATCCACAAAATATACCGATAATAGTTCCAAGGTTGTTCCCGACAACTGAGTTGACCAATTGGCGCCACCATCTTGCGTATTAAGTATTACGCCATCATCTCCTACTGCAAAACCTGTTAATGCGTCAACAAAATATACTGCGTTTAGTTGTGAACTAACACCACTTGTTTGACCATCCCAGTTTGCACCTCCATCAGTTGTCTTAAAAATAACGCCATTCTGCCCGACCGTATATCCCGTATCGGCATCCAAAAAAAATACAGAATGTAAATTGCTTGAGGTGTTGACCATCAGTTGTTGCCATGCCTGTGAAAAAGCAAGATTGCAAATTGCACTAAGAAAAATAACGAATAAAGATTTCATAACTTAATTATTATTGGTTTGTACAAATGTAATAAATATAATAATTGTAAAAGCCACAAAAGGCCTGCCGTTTTTTCTATTTTTTCCCTGTATTAATTACTCCAAGCTGTATCAGAAGACCATAAGTATCTCTTACTACCCAGTCTTCAATGATTTGTCCATTTTCAACCCTGTGAGTAATATATCCTAACATTTTAACCTGTTTATCTGTCGGTGAAAGTGCCCCAAATTGTCCTTTATGCGTTCCAGTGGCACTGAAACGAACAACAACTTTATCGTCTTCTGCAACCATTTCCTCAATGGTAAATTTTAAATCCGGAAATGTCTGAACTAATTCTTTCATTCTTTTAATATTGCCTTCGGGGCCACCTCCAATATCATTGGGGTTAGAATTATCATGATGAATCCAGTTTTCAGCATGAGTTTGACGGACAATCTCAAAATTCCGATTATTCCAACCCTCTTCGTAAAATTGTCGTACTACCTGTTTGTGTTTCTCTTTTGCGCTCATTGTTCATTCTATTTTTTGATTGTTAATAATTCGATTATTCACTTTAGAATTTTCAATTCATAATTTGTACTTCTTCCACCGCTTGCTTCCTTTCGTAAAATATTCTTCTTTATTAAATCTTGGATATCCCGAAGGGCTGTATCTTGTGAACACTTGTTGATTTTCGCCCATTTTGATGTTGTCAATTTTCCATCAAATCCATCAAGCAATCTGTTTATTATTTTTTGTTGTCTATCATTGAGAATTTTAGTGGAATGGAATTTCCAAAATTCTGCTTTATGAAGTATTTTCGATAAAATTTCTTCGGTGGAGTCAATCGCATTTATTAAACATTGCAAAAACCATAAAATCCATTCTGTAATATCTGAATTTCCTTTTTGTGTTTTTTCAAGTTTTTCATAATATTGCTTCCTTTCAACTCTAATTTGTGCGGACATACTATAGAACCGCCTGATACTTTTGTCAGAACGTGCTAACATCATATCTGTAATTGCTCTTGTAATTCTTCCGTTTCCGTCGTCGAATGGATGAATTGTAACGAACCAAAAATGAGCAATAGCTGCTTTAAGAACCAAATCTATTTCTTGCTCGGTTTCAAACCAGTCTAAGAATCTTGTCATTTCTGATTCTACTCTGTCAGAACTTGGGGCTTGATAGTGAACCTTCTCTTTTCCCATTGGCCCTGACACAACTTGCATAGGCCCAGTCGTATCTTTTCTCCAGTCGGCAACTGTGATTTTATAAAGATTACTCCATCCTGAAGGGAAAAGTGCTGCGTGCCAACCAAACAATCTATCTTTGGTCAAAGGCGCATCATATCTTTGAGTAGCGTCGAGCATCATTTCAACTATCCCGTCAACGTGGCGTTCCGATTCTACAGCGCCTGCATAGTCAATTCCTAATCGACGAGCAATTGAAGAACGTACTTGTTCAACATCCAAAAATTCCCCTTCAATCTCTGATGATTTAACAATATCTAAAGTCAGCGTGTTTAATAAAGCTTCATTTTGCAAATCAAAACCGAGCGATTCCATTTTACCAAGAAGTCTGCCCTGTTGATTTCTTGCTTTACCAAGTTTTAGCATCACTTTCTTATTGTCCCAGGTGAAATCTGTCCAATTCTCTTTTTCGTGTATATAAATTTTCATTCTCCGCATATTATGCGGCAAATATACATCATATTCTCCGTAAACGAAACTTTCTCCGCAAAATTTGCTTGGATTACAGCCATTAATCTCCGCACTGCCGTTTTTTCTGCTTGGCTATAACGTCAGTTTGTCTAATAACCTATATTTTTGTTATTAGATTTTCAAAAATAGATAAATATTTCCATTTTAAGAGAATAA
>JACSSC010000043.1 GCA_014879445.1 Candidatus Competibacteraceae bacterium | reverse complement strand
AGGGTGACACGGTAGAAGTTACCATTACAGCCGAGTATCCTAAAAAAACCATGCCTAAGAAAGCTTTGGCAGAAGTTACTCCAATTTTGAAATACAAAGGAGGAGAAAAGGCATACAAAACCATATATCTTAAAGGAGAAAAAGCTACAGGTGATGGCCAAACGGTGAAACATGCAGGCGGTACTTTGAAGTACAATGCTAAAATACAGTATGCCGATGGTATGCAGGAAGCCGAACTTCATGTGAAAGGCATTGGCAAAGTAAAAGATAAAGAAAAGTATAGCGGAATGACAAAGGAGCCCATTGCCCTTGGTACAATTATTACGCCTTTGCTCACACTCAAAGATGAGCAGTTTGTATTGGGCAAACACAATTATGGCCCGATCTTTAAAACACAGATTGCTAATATCTATTTTCCATACAACGCATTTAACATTCGTCCGGCAGAGAAAACATCAGACGAAATGAAAGCTTTCCAACAGTTTGTTGATTTTCAAATTAATGATGGCGGTACATTCAAATCATTAGATGTAAACGGATGGGCTTCTCCTGATGGTGAAGAATCAAAAAACAACGACCTTTCTACCAAACGAAGCAATGAGGTACGTAAATGGATTGAGTTATACTTTACGAAAGATAAGAAAGTGACCACTTTGCAGATTAGCAACAAAGGCAATGGTGAAGATGCTAATGGCTTTAAAGCACTTGCTGCTTCAAAGAATTTTGAGGGCAAAAATGATTTAGTTAGCAAAATCAATAGCGGTGCGATGAACAAAGATTTAAAATCTGCCGGAACTGCTGCATATAATCAATTTGAAAAAGAAGTACTTTCGCCTCTTCGTAAATCAGAAATTAAATTGGTGGTTCAAGAGCGTCAGAAGACCAATGACGAATTGGTAAACTATGCTAAAAATGATCCTGCTAAACTGACCATTGAAGAATTGCTTTATACTGCTCAAACCTTAATTTCGGATGATGCTACACAAATCCAGATTTACAATTCAGCAGCACGTCAGTTTCCTGATGACTGGAGACCCAATAACAATATTGGTATTATCTATGTCAAGCAGGGTAAGTTGAATGAAGCACTAACGGAATTTCAAAAAGCTGAAAAGCTTTCATCATCTGAAAAATCTATTAAAAACAACATTGGAGCAGTATATATGCTGAAAGGAGATAAATCAAACGCTTTGTCATATTATAAGCAAGGTGGTGGTTCAAGCGAAAATGCTCACAATTTGGGCAACATTTATATTCTGCAGGGAAAATATAGCGAAGCAGTTGCTTCATTTGGAAATGAGTGTTCTTTCAATGCAGCATTGGCAAAATTGCTTGCCGGTAGCCCTGAAAAAGCAGGTTCTACCATTGATTGCTCAGACGCTAAAGAACAACCACTTTCATATTATTTGAAAGCAATAGCTGCTGCACGCACTAATAGCAAACAGGCATTGTATGATAATTTGAAAACGGCTATCCAAAAGGATGCTTCATTGAAAGCCAAAGCAAAAATTGATTTGGAATTCCTGAAATACCGTAACGAATCAGAATTCAAAGCATTGGTGCCATAATAAGCAGCAAACATATCTGTACTCAAAAGCCCAGCAATAATTAGCTGGGCTTTTTATTTGCTCAATAAAAACCGATGAATACAAAATGAGCCATCAAAATAGCATGTAAATACTATACTTTTGCAAAAAAAATGCGATATGGTATTTCTAAGATATTATTTGATACTGTCAGTTTTATTTTATAGTCAGTTAATCATTGCACAATCTCCATCCTATCCTCAACAAGAGATCTTTCAGTATAGCTATACAATTTATTCAGTAGAGAGTGATGAGATATTGCAAACATTAGAAGGATATGTCGCCAAGTTGCCAGGAGTTACTCAAGTAAAAACTAAGTATAAATCAGACAGTCGAATGGCTCATTTCGTTTTTTATAGACGAGAGGATGCTGCTACAGGCGAAAATCGTAAAGAGGAGCTCTCTCTAAGCGATATAAAAAGTCAAATCATTGCTTTAGGCATGATGCCGGGTGATTTGAATATAGAAAAAGTATCTCACCGATAAAAAAATGAAGAGATGAAGCGATTGTTTTTTCTAGTATTTTGTCATTTTATTATTTGTCATCCATCGATCACCGCACAGTCAGAGAATTGCTCAGGAGCTGTTACATTGTCGGTGATGGCTAATTGCAGTTCGCCGGTTACCGGTAATACAGGCCTTTCACAAAACATACCTGGTTGTGTTGGCAATGCTGATGATGATGTTTGGTATCAGTTTGTAGCCACATCCACATCTCACCAAATTGTTGTAACCCCATCCGCAGGATTAGATCCGGTTGTACAACTTTTTTCTGGACCATGTTCAACACTTATTTCAGTTAGTTGTATGGATGCAACCGGAACAGGGCAGTCCGAAACTATATTTGCTAATAATCTTACAATTGGAGCTACTTATCGCATCAGAATATATGATTATTACCCTGGCGGAGGTTCTCCTAATACCTTTACTATTTGTATCACAACGCCTCCACCTCCCCCATCAAATGATGCTTGTGGCAATGCCATTTCGTTAACGATCAATTCGGCATGTACTTACACGAATGCAACATCTCTTAACGCTTCTCAGTCCTTGCCTGGATGCATTGGCACAGCCGATGATGACGTATGGTTTAGTTTTGTGGCTACTAACTCGGTTCACACCATTACCGTTGATCCATCTATAACAATGGATCCTGTCGTTCAGTTGTTTTCAGGTAGCGGTTGTGGCTCACTCGTATCATTGGTTTGTATGGATAATACATTTACGGATATGAATGAGGTTATCAGTGCAGTAGGACTAACCGTAGGTGCAACTTATTACGTGAGGGTATATGATTATTACGCTTCTACAGGTGGGGCACCCTTTCAGATATGTGTAACAGGAACGCCAACCCCCACACCACCTAATGATGATCCATGTGGTGCTATTGCACTTCCGTCAGTTACCTCAGCTTGTAGTTATTTGAATTTTTCTACAGCAAATGCAACCACATCATCGGGACCGGGCATCCCAACACCTTCATCTTGTTCGGGCGGAAGTGCACCCCAACAAGGTGGGTTTAATAATGTACCTCAACCCAAGGACGTTTGGTTTTCTATTGTAGTACCATCCACAGGCAATATAACGATTACTGCACAGCCAGGTTTTGGAATCAACGACGTTGTAATGGCGCTTTATTCAGGGAATTGCACCAGCTTAACACAGATTGCTTGCTCTGATGATTATAATTATCCAGGAAGTGCAAATGATTTAAAACCATTTATCAATGCTAGCGGATTAACACCCGGATCAACTGTATTTTTACGTTATTGGGCATTTAATGGTAGTACAACCGGTAATATTGGATTTTGTGTATCAACGAACACCCATGATAATTGCCCGAATGCACTTTATATATGCGATTTAAATGGATATAGCGGAACAACGAGTGCTGCATTTACGGTTGATAGGCCATGTAATATGCGTGGCTTGGCTGAAACAAATAATCCACCCACTTACACCTATACGCCAGGCACTTGTCAAGGAGGAATTTTTGGATTAGGTGGGGCTTGGGGTGTGGGCGCACCTGCTTGTGATGTGCGAATAGATAATAATTCATGGATACGATTTACGGCATCAAATACAACAGCTATATTAAATGTTACAGTATCCAATTGTTTTGTAGGTAATTACCCTTCAGGAGGTATTCAAATGCAAATTTTTTCTGCCGGTTCTGCATGTTGTGATTTTACTCCTGTTTCTGATTTTAAAGAGGGCTCCGGCACTTTTACTATCACAGCAAATAACTTAACAATTGGACAAGATTATTATTTGGTTATTGATGGGTATGCCGGAGATATATGCAGCTATACTATCACGGCGAATGCAGGCGTTCAATTTCCTGATATTACGGCCTCAGCCAATCCTATCTGTAGTGGCTCAACCATAACACTCTTTGGCCCTCCTGGCGCTAGCAGTTATGCATGGCAACCCGGCGGGCAAACAACTCAAGATATTACTGTAACCCCATCAACTACCACCACCTATTCGCTTGAAGTAACAGGGGTTTGTGGTGCTCGACAAACCCTCACTAAAACAATTACAGTAAATCAATTACCGGAAATTACCACAAACAACAATTTAACTGTTTGTGCAACACAACCTATCAATTTCACGGCATCTGGAGGCGTAACATATAGTTGGGCAGGTCCAAACGGATTTACCAGTAATATCCAAAACCCTTCCATTTTGAATGCTGCTGCTGTGCATGCAGGTACTTATACGGTAACTGTTACTTCGGCAAATGGATGCACAAATACGGCCAATGTACAAGTTGCTGTTAACAGCAACCCCTCCGCAAGTATAGCCGGTACTCAGATTATATGCTCGGGTCAAAGTTCAACTTTTACAGCATCGGCTGCCAGTTCATATCTTTGGAATACAGGCGCTAATTCGCAATCTATCAGCGTGAGTGTGGCCGGAACTTATACGGTAACAGTTACAGGTGCCAACGGATGTACTGCAACCGCAACACGAACGCTTACCGTTAACAGTAATCCCAGCCCGGTTGCATTCAATAATGGGCCTGTTTGTGTTGGAAGTAATATTCAACTTAATTCAGGGGGAGGTGTTTCGTATAGTTGGACTGGCCCCTCATCTTTTTCCAGTTCAACACAAAATCCAACCATTCCAGGCGCAACATTATCACATGCCGGCACTTATACAGTAACAGTTACCGACTCTAATGCTTGCACAGCAACTACATCAACAACAGTAAGTGTAGTAAATAATCCTGCTGCAGCCATTACGGCATTGCCGGATTCTGTTATATGTGCCGGCGAATCGGTTACCTTGGTTGCAAATACCTCATCGGCATATTTGTGGAGTACAGGTGAGTCAACAAATTCTATTGTAGTATCTCCCGGAGTCCTTACTCAATATACAGTTTCGTTAACCAATCCTGGTGGCTGTTTGGGTACGGCAGATGCATCCATCTGGATTGTTGTAAATTCGCTTCCAACAGCAAATGTAAATGCCAATTCTCCTGTTTGCGAAGGCAGCACTATTTTGCTTTCCTCTTCAGGTGGTTTAAGTTTTGAATGGTCAGGCCCCAATGGTTTTATTAGTGGATTTGCAACACCTGAAATTAATAATGCTTCGTCTTCTCATGCGGGCAATTACACGGTTACCATAACTGATGCAAATGGATGCACAGATGATGCAGTAGTTAATGTTTCAGTTGTAGTCAATCCACCGATAGCGATTATCGTTTCACCAAACGACAGCATTTGTGAAGGCGAACTGATTACACTTACTACCAGCACTACCGGCACGAATTATGAATGGCATAACGGCGCTTCTACTCCATCTATCCAACTTACACCTTCTTCAAGTAGTAGCTACACAGTTACCGTTACCAATCCATCCGGAATATGTCAAGGTACTGTTACAGCAGAGATTTTTGTAACCGTTTTGTCGTTGCCCAATCCTGAGGCATCTGATAATTCACCTGTTTGCCCTCGAGATATCATTCAACTATCTGCCTCAGGTGGTTTGCAATATGCATGGGCTGGACCTAATGGTTTTAATGCCAATATTGCCAATCCAAATATTGCGGATGCTACTGTTGCCAATGCAGGAGTTTATACTGTCGTGGTTACAAATGCTAATGGCTGTACAGCAACGGCAACTACTTCGGTTTCTTTATATGATTTAGCTTTAACACTTCATGCAAATAATGATACCGCATCTGTAGAGAATCCCAATCAAACTACCATCTATTTTCTGAATAATGACAACGGTAATATTGAAAGTGCCAGTATCATCTCAGGTCCTTCAAACGGGTTTGCCTCAATTAATGGGAATATCGTTACATATACTCCCGATGATGGATTTGAAGGCAATGATATGATAACCTATTTGATATGCGATGAATATTGCGATGAGTATTGTGATACGGCAACTATCCTGATCATTGTTTCCGCTAATTATGTGATTGTAGTGCCCGAACTCGTAACACCTAATGGCGATGGCTCTAATGACACATTTGTGATTACACATATAGATAAGTATCCCGAAAATGAACTGATTATATTGAACAGATGGGGTGATAAAATATTTGTTGCGCAGCCGTATAATAATGATTGGTATGGGCAATCCAATACAGGTTTGATTGTTGCAGGGCAAACCGTTACTAATGGCACATATTTTATTGTGTTAACGCTCGAACCAGGCAAAGATCCTATTAAGGGATTTGTAGAACTCAGAAAATAATCATTCATGAAAAAAGGTATTAGCATTTCATTTATTTTTTTTCTTGTGGCATGTTGGAGTCATGCACAGGAACAGGCACATTATTCTTTGTATATGCTTAGGCCAACACTGATTAATCCTGCAGCAATGGGTAGCTATGAATCTGTGAATGCGGCGATGTTGTTTAATGCCCAAATGATTGGTTTTAAAGGTGCCCCTCTTGTGGGCTCAGCCGATGTAGGTGTTCCAATCGGAAAAACCGGTTTGTCGGTTGGGGCTGTAATCGGGCAAGACAAAATTGGAGCTATGCATAAAAGTACCTTTGGCGCCAGTTTATCGTATCGTATTCGATTACACCATCGCCATTATTTATCACTCGGATTGAACGCTACAGCTGAAATGACTCAAGCCGATTTCTCCACTTTAATTGTTCAGGATCCCAATGATCCTCTCATACAGCAATATACTCAAACGTATTGGAACCCCAATTTCCGATTGGGGGCTTACTACTTTACCCAGAACTTATATGTTGGCATGGCCGTTGGAAATATTATTAGCTTGCGTGCTGATAGTAGTTTTACACCTCAAATTAATGCCAACATCCATGACATCCATTTTTATTTGCAAGCAGGTGGACAAGTAAAAATGGGCACTTCCTGGAAATTTCAACCATCAGTATTGCTCAAACAAATTGCCGGCTCACCCATACAGGCAGACGTTAATATTCAATTTCTTTTCAGAGATGCATGGGGTTTTGGAGCATCATACCGCACATTGAATACGCTTATTGTGCAATCCAATTATACCTTTAAGAAAATGATAACGATTGGTTATGCATTTAACTTAGGTTTGGGATTCTCAGACCGAACACAATATACCGGTCATGAAGTAATGCTAGCTTTCAAAGCACCAAATACAAAAATGCGTATCCCTGTTGAAGTTCCTCGATTTTAATTTGCCTCATGAAAAAGATTTTGATTTCCACTTTTGTAGTATTTTCGATGGCCCTTACATTACAGGCACAGCTATGGATAGATCAGCGTGCTGATGAGCTTTTTCTTTCCGGCGATTATACTTATGCCGCCTCTTTGTACAAAAAAATTAAGTCAAAAAGAAAAGCTGATTATATTCATTCTCAACTCGGAAGATGTTATTTTTTGATGAAGGATTATCCAAATGCTGAAGCTCATTTTCTTCAGGTAACGAATTATGCTAAAACGGGATACGACTACACACAAATTGATTTGGGGCGAGCGCTTCTGATGCAGGGTAAGTACAATGAGGCGCAAAATCAATTTCTATTATGCAAAGAATCTGGAATTGAATATCCATTGCTGACCACTTATTTGTTGCAATGTGAGAATGGATTGAAACAAGTGCAGCCCGATGAAAAAATTCGTTTTGTGAAAACTACCTATCAATCGCAAGGATATTTTCTGGGTGCCACTTATGTAGGTCGCCAATGGCTGTTTGCCGAAGCGCATCCGCAAAGTGTTGTATCACGTCAGTTTGATTATCCCGGTTATGGACTTTCAGCAGGTAAATGGAATGGACATGAACTGCAAAAAGATTCAATACTGCAATCATCTCTGTCTAAGTTTTATTTAGCATCTCCTTCTTATGACTCTTCAAATCAAAGATTATATTATAGTCGAAATGTTTCTGATGTGAAGATTAGTCGAAAAAAGAAACTTTCTAAACATAATTTACCTTTTGATGCAGTCAACCGCTTACAGATTTTTTCTGTTCCATTCCATCAAGGTGTAGCAGGAGATGAGCTTTCGTTTTTGTGGAATTCTGATTCCTATAACACTACGCATCCGTTTGTTTTTCAGCAAGGCAATGCCATGTTGTTTTCTTCTGACCGTCCTGGAGGTTTTGGTGGTTATGATTTATACATTACTTACAAATCAGGAAATGAATGGAGCGAACCTGTGAATTTAGGTTCGCAAATCAATTCAATTGGACATGATATGTTCCCATTTGTACACGGCGATAGTGTATTGTATTACGCATCTGATGGTAAGCCAGGGCTGGGTGGTGCTGATTTGTATAAAGCGGCCATTCATCAAAGGGTATTTTATTCGCCGATTCATCTTGGTCCTGGGTTTAATTCTTCGTTTGATGACTTTGGTCTTTGGATGACAGATGATCGTCATGGTTATTTTGCCAGTAATAGGTATGCCTCACCTGGCAAGGATGAGTTGTTTGCATTTGAATTGCCCAAGCAGTGTTTTGATGGTAAGGGGATGGTAATAGATCGCCTCACTCTAAAACCCATGAAAAATGTAGATGTGAAAATTTATCAGCAGGATACCCTTTTGGCTGTTGTAAAAACTGATGATGAAGGATTTTATTTTTATCCATGTTTTACCATTGACATGGAATATGAATTAGTTTTTGAAGAGCCCCAATTTAGGATTGATACGCTTTTTGTGCTTCCTCGAAAGTCGCGACTTAAGCAGTTAGATATGTATATGACACCCATTGTGGAAAAAAATATGGTCTTTACTTTTAATGATATTTTATTTGAATATAATAAATCCGACTTGTTATTTGAATCCAAAATAGTATTAGACCGTTTGGCTGAATTACTGAAAGAGAGTGGCGCCAGGGTTGAACTTAGTGCACACACTGATAGCCGAGGTAATGATGCATACAATTTGCGTCTTTCACAAAGACGTGCCGAAAGTTGTATTCAATATCTGACAAGTCAAGGCGTAGCAATCAATCAATTATCGGCTAAGGGTTACGGAGAATCAAAAATTAAAAACCGTTGCAGGAATGGTGTGACGTGTAATGAAGAAGAGCATACTGTAAATCGTAGAGTAGAGATTACAGTATTGGAGACCAAACCATAGCAGTTATACTTTGAATTTGCGTAAAGTGAATGAAAAAGTAGCTCCTCTACCTACGGTGCTTCTTACATTGATGGTTTGCTGATGTGCTTCAATGATGTGTTTTACAATAGATAATCCAAGTCCGGTTCCGCCTTGATGCCGACTTCTGCTTTTATCAACGCGGTAAAAGCGTTCAAATAGGCGAGCCAGATGCTTCTCTTCAATGCCTGGGCCATCATCGGCTATTTCACACAAAATATGCTCATCCATATCGTAGAACGAAATTTTAGTACTTCCATTCTCATTTCCATATACAATCGAGTTGAGAATCAAATTTGTGAATACCTGCTTAATGGTGTTCTTATCTGCATATACCCATATCGGAGAGCGATATTCTTCTTTGTATTGAATATTTACTTTTCTTTGACGGGCTTTCATTTCCATTATATCCAACACTTCTTTGGATAATGCCACAACATCAAACTTTTCAAAATCCAAATGCATGCGATGAGATTCTAGCTTATGTATGGTATCCAAATCCTCCACTAAAGAAATCATACGTTCCACATTTTTTTCGGCATTGTGTAGATATTTTTCTGCCACTTCTTTGTCATCTAACCCACTTTCAATAAGCGTTGAGAGATAACCCTGAATATTGAAAATAGGTGTTTTTAGCTCATGAGATAAATTGCCAATAAATTCTTTTCTATATTCTTCCAGTTTCTTTAGTTCGTCAATTTCTTCTTTTTTATCCCTGGCCCAAATCAAAACTTCATTATTAACCTCTGAAATTACATCCGGGCTGTTGTTGATTTTTTCACGAAGTGAATTGCTTTGGGTTTTGGCTTTCAGTTGATGAATGGTTTTGTAGATAAGTTTGATTTTTCGATAAATAAACTGGTCAAGGGCTTGTTTGAAGATATAATATGAGAATAAATAAACAATTATAATACTAGAAACTAAAGCAAGTAGTTGGAAGCGACCGAATGAAATAAAGAAGTCAATGAAAAGCAGTGCGGACACACATCCGGTTAGTAGCAGTGCAGAATATAGGGATAGTTGCCTCGGTGTGATATTTCGCATAATTCAAAATAGTACCTGTATCTGCAAACGAAGGTAGTATTAAAATTCAAACTTATATCCAACACCTTTCACCGTACGGATATAATGGTCACCTAATTTTTCGCGAAGTTTTCTAATATGTACGTCAATGGTGCGATCACCCACTACAACGTCGTCGCCCCAAACCTTTTTTAAAATTTTATCGCGAGAATATACTTTTCCTGGCTTTGATGCCAATAGTGCCAATAATTCGAATTCTTTTTTGGGTAACTGAAATTCTATGCCTTTAAATGTAACTACATACGTTTCTCTATCAATAACAATATCGCCCAATACCATGCGTTGCAAGGTGTCTGTAGGAGTATCAATTGTATTTTGATATCTGCGGAGTAATGCATTTACACGGCTAATGAGTACGCGGGGCTTAATGGGTTTTGTTATGTAGTCATCGGCACCTGCATCAAAACCCGCAATTTGTGAGTAATCTTCACCTCTGGCTGTAAGGAATGTGATGAGAACATTACGTAAATCTTCCTTTGACCTGATTTCTCTACAGGTTTCAATACCATCCAAATCGGGCATCATTACATCCAAAATAATTAGATGAGGGCGTTCACGCATGGCTAAATTGATGGCTTCTCTACCATTCGTACTAGTATAAACCTGAAATCCCTCGTTCTTGAGATTAAACCCTAAGAACTCAAGAATGTCGGGCTCATCATCAACCAACAAAATTTTAAAATCGGAATTGTTCATGTTTGCGTTTTATGTGTCAAATGAACATATCTAAGGTTAAGCATATATTAAGCAAAAATTACATTAAACCCATTATAAC
>JACSSC010000031.1 GCA_014879445.1 Candidatus Competibacteraceae bacterium | reverse complement strand
TCTTAAAATGGAAATATTTATCTATTTTTGAAAATCTAATAACAAAAATATAGGTTATTAGACGAACTGGCGGTACATGTATTGCTTGAAATGGGATTTAAAACGGTATATGAGCTTGATGGTGGCTTATTAAACTGGTTGGCGAATCGTCGGAAATTAGAATAATGTGTTAGAGTTGCGCCACTCCGTTTATAAATAATTGCTCGACATGGTTAGAGCCAAAAGCATAGGGTAAAAAGGCCAAAGACGAAACAGGGCGAGAAATGATAAAGTTGGCTTTTTTTCCGGGGGTGATGGTTCCTGTTGTGTTTTCTAATTGCATAGCACAAGCCCCGTTGATGCTTGCGGCAACGATGGCTTCTTCGGGCAGCATTTTCATTCGCATGCAAGCTAAGGCAACGACGAGTTGCATATTGCCGGATGGCGCACTACCTGGATTGAAGTCGGAGGCCAGTGCAATGCCGATGTTATTCTCAATCATTTGTCGAGCAGGCGCAAACGGAATATTGAGGAATAAGCTGCAGCCGGGCAAGAGTGTGGCAATTACATCAGAATTGGCGAGTTGAAAAAAATCTTCTTTTCTCATCACTTCTAAATGATCGACAGAGAGGGCATTGTGCTTAACGGCAGAATCAATACCGCCAATGCTTGTAAATTGATTGACATGGATTTTGGGTTTAAGCCCATACTTATAACCGGCTTCCAAGAGTATTTCAGTTTCTGATGGCGTGAAATAATTTGTTTCGCAAAATACATCCATAAAATCAGCCAATCCTTCAGCGGCAATATTGGGTAGCATTTCGTTGAGAATGAGATTCAGGTATCCTTCTTTGTTATGTTTGTATATAGCTGGGATAGCGTGAGCGCCCAAAAAGGTAGAACGAATGGGGATAGCGATATTTTGTTTTAGTTGCTGAATAACTCTGAGCATTTTGAGTTCACCTTCAACACATAAACCGTATCCACTTTTTATTTCAACGGCGCCTGTTCCGGTTAGCATGATTTCGCGAATGCGAGTAATGGCTTTATTGTATAGGTCTTGTTCGGATGCTTGGTTGAGTTTGTCGGCAGATTGAAGAATACCACCGCCACGTTCAGCAATTTGATCATAGGACAAACCGTTGATTTTATCAACAAATTCTTGTTCTCTGGGGGCGTCAAACACTAGATGCGTATGGCTATCGGCAAAGCAAGGCATAATCAACTTATCGCTGCAATCCACTTCTTGATAATTCGAAATAGATGCCTTGGTAATGTAGTCAGGTAAAGTATTCATCAAGCCAAAATCTTTGATAAGATCATCATCGGTAAGCATCCATGCATCCTGTATTGCATTTATTTCGCCTAAAGCTTTCCCACGTCGCAAACCTGAAGGGTTTTTTTCCGCCAGGATTAATTGTTTGATGTGGGTAAAAAGTTTCATGAAGTATCAGAAATGTTTTTGGTAAAAAAGGAATACATTCTCCTGCATAATTTTTCTAACTATTCGTTCGGGGTTTAATCCAAACCATAATTTTTTTTGATATTGTTCGGTTGTAAGAAAATCAATTAAATCATTGTATAGATCAGGGAATGTAGAAGCTTTATCATAAAATTCAAAATGTTCGATACCGCCATCTAGGTCAGATCCGATGCATATCGTATCCCATGCAGAAGGGAGGTTGATGGCCTGTACAATTTGAAAAACATTATCGAGAAAGAGTTTCAGATATTCATTACGAAGTTGATTTTTATCTGAGATTCGAGCAATCAGATCATGAAATTTTCCACCACCCAGTTTGTGTTTATCGAGCATGAGCCCGATTAATCCGCCGGTTTCGTGAATGATACGAATTTCTTCATCGCTAAGATTGATACCCCATCGGTTAAAGCGATGTTGTTTGCTTTTGCGTTCATGGTCAGGGGTGCTTATACTGGCATTCATGGATTTGAAACCATTTACACCTGCATGGCTAGCAAGGATTGGAATTTTATCGGAAGCCGATATGTAGTTATAGCTACGTATCCAGTTGTATAATTCTTTTCTGGATTTTACGCTCATGTGTTTAATGTCAATCAGTATTCTAGGGCCGTTGTTTTTGCTTAGCAGTTCTTTCATTGCTTTAATGCCAAGTCCGTTCAGTCCGCGATTTAATCCTTCGTTTTGGTTTAGAAAACCTTTTCGAACCAATCCCCAGAAGCTGCGACTGTGTCCGGCAAGATGATTATAAAAATGATGACAGAGGTTGATGCTGAAAGGCGGAATATCCCATGATTTGATGGTTTGAATATTTTGGGTTATTTTTTTTTTCATTTCAGTTGGGCTGAGTTTGCCACTCAGCATTTCTTTGTCGAAAAGAGAGTGTCCGCCTTCAATACTGAGGATACCTGCAATGGTTCGGGGTATGGCAAGATGTGAACTGAGTTGTTGAAAGTTTTTTACGAGTTGAAAATGATGATTTCCATCAGGAGATTTGCCTTGGTTATTGCATACATATTGATATTCATATTGTAGGATATCGAAATATGATTTAGATTGACTAAGGTATTGAATGCTGTCAATTTCATATCCGGTAACAACCTGCATCATTTCTTTTCGGCTTTTTGCATTCGTAAGCAGTTTGGGCAAGTTTCTGATATCAAGAAATCCTTTTTCGATGGGGTAAAGGGAAATCACAGGCATTCTAACTTTTCCTTTAGCCAAATCATATAGGTTGGTTTGCGAATATTTGGCAACATTGGGAGAATGGTCAAAAGCATAGCGGGCTGCTTTCCCGGATGGCACGGGATGATCAATATATTCCCACATATTTCGTCGAGGGGTTGGATATCCGGAGTTGCATGATTTGAGATTAGGGTGCATATGGATGTCGGCAAAAAACAGATCGTTCATGAAATAAAATTGTTAGAGGAGTTAGCGTAATGTATCTTTTTTGAGCACGCAATTTAAGTCCATGCCAGACGTTTCGTAAAGCGCGCCATTTTTGTATTCAAATTCGTATTCGATGGCTTGGGTTTCGCGATTTAGAACCGTAATGATATTTTGATTGATACGAGCCGGACGATTGACGCTAAAATTCATGCCGTAATAACGTAAGTCAACGGTTTCGTCGGGATGAATTTCAACTTTTTCGAGCATGTTGCAATTGGTTGAATAGTAAGTGCCAACATATTCAGGCCATTTGCATGAAGAAATAAGAAAGAAAATAAAAGAAAATAGAATGGCGTATTTACGATTCATTCTTTTTGGTTTTGAGTGATGGGTTTTTTTCTTTTTTTACAGACAGAGAGGCATGAATAAATCCAATGAATAAAGGGTGAGGATTCATTACGGTACTTTTATATTCAGGATGAAATTGAACTCCAACAAACCAAGGGTGAGAAGGAATTTCAATGATTTCGACTAATGATTTTTCGGGATTAATACCGGTGGCTAACATACCATGTGCTTCGTAGTCGGGAAGGAAGTCGTTATTGAATTCATAGCGATGACGGTGTCGTTCTGATATTTCGTTTTTTGCATAAGCACTCGATGCCTGGCTGTTATCTAATATCTGACAGCGATAAGCGCCCAGTCGCATAGTGCCGCCTTTGTGCATTTCAGCCGTTTGTCCTTCCACAAAATCAATAACAGGCCAAGCAGAGGTTGGATTGAATTCGGTGGAATTGGCGTCAGTCCATCCCAATACATTACGGGCAAATTCAATAACGGCGCATTGCATTCCCAAACAAATCCCTAAGAAAGGGATATGGTGTTCGCGTGCATAGCGAATGGTTTTTATTTTTCCTTCAATGCCTCTTGAACCAAATCCAGGCGCAACTAAAATTCCATTCAAAGAACCGAGCGTTTGGTCTAACTCATCGTCAGTCATTTCTTCAATATCTTCAGAGTGGATCCATTCTACTTCTGCCTTGCATTGATTGTGAGTGCTGGCGTGAATGATGGATTCGGCAATGGATTTGTAAGCGTCTTTCAGTTCTACATATTTACCCACAACACCAATTTTTGTTTTGGCAATGGGATTTCGGAGTTTGTATAAAAACTCATCCCATCGCGACAAATCGGTTTCATTGAATTGGGCAATATTAAATTTTTTCAATACCACTTTATCTAATTGCTCTTTCTTCATTAATAAAGGTACTTCATAAATGGTGTCGGCATCAATGGATTCGATAACTGATTCGGGAGTAACATTACAGAAGAGTGCAATTTTGTGTTTGAGTTCGTCGTTGAGCGGGTATTCTGTTCGGCAAACTAAAATATCAGGTTGTATGCCTGATTCAAGAAGCATTTTAACCGAGTTTTGAGTGGGTTTTGTTTTTAATTCGCCTGATGTTTTTAAATAGGGGATGAGCGTAAGATGAATAACGATGCTATTATTTGAACCGAGTTCATATTTTAGCTGGCGAACGGCTTCAATGTAGGGCAATGATTCGATGTCGCCGACGGTTCCACCGATTTCGGTGATCACGATATCATAATCGCCGGTTTCGCCGAGAATTTTAATTCTGCGTTTAATTTCATCAGTGATGTGTGGAATTACCTGTACGGTTTTGCCCAAATAGTCGCCTTTGCGTTCGCGGTTAATAACGGTTTGATATACGCGTCCGGTTGTAACATTATTAGCCTGCGAAGTATGCACATTGAGGAACCGTTCGTAATGGCCAAGGTCTAAATCGGTTTCAGCACCATCTTCGGTAACATAACATTCGCCATGCTCATAGGGGTTCAGTGTGCCGGGATCAATGTTGATGTATGGGTCTAGTTTTTGAATGGTTACTCTCAATCCTCTCGATTGTAAAAGTTTTCCTAATGATGCTGAAATAATACCTTTACCGAGAGAGGAGGCAACCCCGCCCGTAACAAACACGTATTTGGTATGTGACATATTTTGATTATTACGATACGGGTAACAAATTTACAATAAGATTTCATCCATTTATGTTTTATACAGTTATTTTCTGATATTTATTTTTTCTTATACGAAGAAATAGCCGTTCACGCATGAATTATTCGGCTATATTTGTTTCGTATGAAAGATGAGATTCGGCTAAACCGACTGTTGATACTTGTTGCTTTACTTGTTTTTTTGCATACAGTCATCCGGTATTTTTTTTCACGTGGCATGTTTTTCGATGGCGTAACTTATGCAGCCGTTTCACAACATTGGTCTGAAGGCCTGGGTTCAACCTGGCAACCACATTATCATAACCGTGATTACCCATTCTATGCGCATCCTCCACTTTTGTATATGATGCTAGGCTCACTTTTTCGAACTTTAGGTAATTACTGGTGGGTTGAAAATCTATATAATGCGTTAACTTTTGTAGCATCCATCTCTCTATCTATCGCATTGTTTCGCATGGTTTTTCCTGAATACCGCAATCGCTTTGGATTTGTGCTTATAGGATTGGCTGCATTGCCGATTTGGGCTTGGTCGTTTCGATCAACTATGATGGAGAATACGGTATTGGTTTTTTCGCTTTCTGCATTATGTTTTTTAATGCTTGCTCGAAAGCGGAGCATATATTGGATAATGCCTGCCGGTTTTTGTATAGGACTGGGAATGTTTACTAAAGGACCGGTGGCGTTGTTTCCGTTGTCTTTTTTTCTTTTGTATGATATCAGCATGCATTTATTTTCATGGCGCACGTTTTATCATTCATTCTTATTGTTGATAATTCCGGCTGCCATGTTGGGTTTTGTTTGGATTGTTTGGCCTGATTCTCATTCTTTTTTTAATCAATATTTTCACCAACAAATTCTGGGTTCATTATCGGGTACTGATGGCAGATTATCTATTTTTAGAAAAGTAGTATTGGAATTACTTCCTTTGTTGATTACGGGTGTAGCATTATGGGTATTAGCCCGAAGAAAAGGAACAACTTTACCTACTTCCAGGATATTGTTTTTGACTTTTGTTGGGCTTTCAGCATCTCTACCATTATTGATAAGCGGCAAACAGCGTGCATTTTATCTCATGCCATCGCTTACATTTTTTGCGTTGAGCTGGGCAATTATTGCATCCATATTTTTGCAAAACAGCATGTTGCTTATTTATAAAGCGCATTCAAAAAAAATGTGGTTTGTAGTGCTGATGGGTTTGGTATTGAGCAAGGGATGGATGATTTGTTGTTTGCCTGCTTATAATCGTGATGCAGATATTCAGCATGATGTAATTCGAATATCCGAAAAGGTTCCACACCGAAGTTTGATAGGATGTGATTCTATTACAGCGGTACATTGGCCAACTGTGGCTTATTTTGCACGATACGGACAATTTACGATTTCTGATGTAGGCGAAATGGAATATTATATTTCAAGGCATAATCCACCCGAGTCAGGATGGAAAAAAGTAGCTATTGGATTGCGATATTTTGAATTGTATCAGAGGCATCACGACAATTGAAGACCATTGTCTAATGCATGGGCCAACGTGCTGAAACCTTCAACTCCGACAGAAAGACGAACAAGTGAATCAGTGATACCACGCTCTAATCGGTCGGCTTCTGGCACAACGGCATGTGTCATACTTGCAGGATGTTCAATATAACTGATAACAGAGCCCAAACTCACAGCAAGTTCCATAGGCGTGTCGGTTCGGGCAAAGAAATTCATCAAAGAAACGCCTGCATCAAAACCGCCATTGAGTTCAAAAGAAATAACAGCACCGCCGTTACGCATCTGTTGCATAGCTAATGCATGATGAGGATGACTTTGTAAGCCGGGATACCAAACGCGTTTTACTTTGGGGTGTTTTTCTAAAAACTCGGCCAAGCGTTGTGCTGTTTTGCATTGATGTTCCATCCGTATGCCCATTTCCTGAATGGTTAAGCTGTTCAGCCAACTGTCAAAAGGCGAAGGGGTAGGACCAAAATCTTTATAAACAGGGTAAACATACTGACTAAAAAACTCGAAAGGACCAAGAGCTGCTCCTGCAATCGAAGTAGAATGTCCGTTCACGAATTTGGTTAAAGAATGTACTACAACATCCGCGCCTAATCTGAAAGGTTGTTGAAGATAAGGTGAGCAGAAAGTATTATCAACAATCAACATAATTTCTTCGGGCGTGGTAATAGCCGAAATGCCTTCAATGTCGCAGAGTTGCAGTGTGGGGTTATCGGGCGATTCGATGAATACAGCTACAGTGTCGGGATTCTTGCGAATAGCTTGTTCAACTTCTTCCGTTTTGGTAGCATCAATAAATACAATCTTCACCCCAAAACGGTTTTGTAAAAATCGCATAAAAGAATCTGTACATCCATATACATTTCCAACAACAATACAATCTCCCGGTTTTACAAAACCCATCAAAACCATTGTGATGGCTGCCATGCCCGAAGCAAAAACCAATGATGCGATACTGGGTTGTTTTTCATCGGCTTCTAAAGCTTTATCTATGATATGGTCACATTCGAGCTGAAACAGAACTTTCTCCAAATATTCAGTATTGGGATTGCCTAAGCGTGTGTATATACGGGCATAGGGCTTTTCGCCTGATGGCGAATGTCCAAGAAATCGTGCAGCACCATCTGCTACATCTTTAAACTTGAATGTTGATTTTTGATGAATGTTGGGCAATCCGGTGCCTGCACAAATGGCATTGAAGCGGTCAATATCCATTTGCTTTTGTGATGAGAAGGCATAGGCCATTTTTTTTCTTTGCCAATCAGGCCACCATGGAAAACGTCCTTTCATATTTCAATTTTTCTTCAAATGTACACTTTCCGACAATATATCTTTCTGCTTTATTATCAAAGTTTGATAAGCGGTATGTGGGTTTCTGATATTTTAATGATGTATGTGCCGGCAGGTAGATGACTAATATCAATAAACATCAGAGACGAGTTGAGTTGAACACGAGTAATTACCTGACCTGTGAGATTAAGTATTTCAATGTTGCCTGTTGGGTTATGCAGGTTGGTTTGTATGGATATCATGCCTTCTGAAGGATTAGGGAATACATTCCATATTACCTCATTGTTTGCTGCTACGGAAACACAGTTGGCCAAACTTAATACAATGCTTACAATGCTATCGCAACCGCTTACACTTTGCAATATTTCGGTATAAGTGCCCGGAGTATAATACGTATTGTTGCCAATAATAATGCTATCGCCCGGGCAAATGCTGATTGATTGAGATCCGTGCCAGGTTGTATCAATGGTTAATTGGAGTGATATTGTGCTGTCACAACCCAAGTGGTTAGCAATGGTATGCGAATACACTCCACTAAATTGATAGGTCTGAGCATTTATATTCCAGTAAAAACTATCACATTGGTTTTCATAAATTGTATCAAATGAATGTGAAAGCATTTGTATGGATTGAGGCCATGAGGTAGAAGAACAGCCATTGCTATCTGTTAGTGTGAGTTCATACAATCCGGATTGAGATACAAAGATTGAAGTAGAGTTTGCACCGGTATTCCAACTATGCACGTATGATGTATCTGTAGAGTACAACAAGATACTATCGCCTTGACAAAATGCAGGCGCACCTGAAAGAAAAATGGTGGGTTGTGGCACTAATTGAAGAAATACAGAATCGCCTACACCAAATAATCCGGTTTGAGCGATACCAGTAATCATCAGTGTATTTGGATTGGTTACCGATAAGTCGGTAGGGCAGGGCAGAAGATTTTTGTAGCCGCTCGTGTCGTAATGAATTAGGGTTGAATACATTTCTTCAAAATTGCCTGAAAGAGATGCATCAGGCCAGGAAATACCCATAGTAATCATGTTTGGGATGATGGGATTGTCAATGAGTTCAATACCAAATAGGCCCACATGGCTGAGAAGTGGTGGCCCAGAAGATAAACCATTAGTGGTAAGATGTGGCCATAATTTGATTGCAAAAGTATCCGTCATGCCGGCTTGTTGCAGGGTTACAGGAAGATAATGCCCATTATGGCCAAGAGGGATGAGGATGGATTGATTATCGATGGGGAGAATAACCCATCCGCCGTTTTGCGATTCGATATAAGAATTGCTGTTGCCTCCCGAAAAGGCATTGATTTGATGAATGGTAATGTTGTTTGTTTGTTGAATCAAATTTCCTTGAACAAAATCAACATTCGCAAAAATATGCAAGGATGTATCTAAAATGAGTATTCCGGAAGCATTCATTCGAAAAGATCCGGCATGTAGTGAATCTCCCCTGGCATGAGATACAGATGCACCGTTATATGTTAAATAACCAGTGCCAGAGATGGGACGATTATTGATAAGATTGCCTTTAAACAATACTTCAGTACCGGCATCAATATGTAATTGGCCACTATTAATGAGGTTGCCTTGTGCTTGACAAAATACAAGCATGCACGCAAATATGGCTATGAAGAATAGCTTTTTGTACATTTGTTCAAATATAACAAGCTTTCTTTAATCAGGCAAATCAAAATGGTTAAATCTATACAGCTTTTACGTGTTCAGTTCGGCATGATACTCTATTTTGCATTTTTCGCAACTGGATGTCAATGGTATGGCTATTTGTATGATAAAAATGTAAGCACACCTGACGGAGAATCTGTCTATATCGAAATACCAACAGGTAGTACATACGATGACGTACTTAGGTTGTTGGAAGAAAAAAGTATTTTGATTCAAACAGAAGGTTTTAGATGGGTAGCTGAAAAAAAGAATTACAACAAGCAAGTAAAACCGGGACGTTATAAGATTCAAAATGGTATGACCAATACGGAATTGGTAAATTTGTTACGATCAGGACGTCAATCACCTGTTAAAGTTAGTTTCCATTATGTTCGCACGCTTGAGCAATTAGCCGGCAAGGTGGCTGCTAAAATTGAGGCCGATTCAACCGAAGTGCTGAGCGCCATGCTAAATTCAGATTGGTATCAGTCGTTTGGAGCAGATTCTTTAACCGCATTATTGCTTTTTATTCCCAACACCTATGAGTTTTATTGGAATACTAATGGAGAGCAGTTTGTGAAACGAATGGGGGATGAATATCGAAAGTTTTGGAATGAGGAGCGCAGAAGTAAAGCAGAAAGTATGAGATTGTCGCCTTCCGAAGTGGGTGTGCTGGCATCAATTGTTCAGGCGGAGCAGTCGCAAAAACAAGACGAATGGCCACGTATCGCCGGCTTGTACATGAACCGTATTGAAAAAGGCATGCTGCTTCAGTCAGATCCAACGGTTGTATATGCACATGGCGACTTTGGTTTAAAACGTGTTTTGTTGCGCCATTTAGAGATAGATTCGCCCTACAATACATATAAATATGCGGGATTGCCGCCAGGCCCAATCGTGTTGCCTGAACCGGCAGCTATTGATGCAGTTCTGAATTATGAACATCACAATTATATTTATATGTGTGCCCGTGAAGATTTTTCTGGTTATCATAATTTTGCAGTAACGCTTACCGAGCATAATCGCAATGCTGAAAAATACCAACGTGCTCTAAATAGAAATCGGATTTACTGATATCCATAAGTGTTTATCTATGATGATTGTTGAGATTAGCAGTGTGCATCTTGAGGATATGGAGCGGCTGCAAGCGATAAGTCAAAAAACCTTTGCTGAAACATTTGCTGCATTTAATTCTTCTGAAAATATGCGGTTATATGCAGCGAAGCATTTTTCAGTAGAGAAGTTAAGCGATGAATGGCGTCAATTGAATTCCAAATTTTTCTTTGCAACCCATCTTAATCGGATTATTGGATATATGAAACTTAATATATCAGATGCTCAAACCGAGATTTGTGATGAAAATTCTATGGAAATTGAAAGAATATATGTATTGAAAGAAGCGCAGGGAAATCAAGTGGGGCAACAATTACTTCATTATGCCATGCAAATAGCAAAGCAAAATCAGAAGGAATATATTTGGTTGGGTGTATGGGAGAAAAATAAGCAAGCCATAGATTTTTATTTGAAGAATGGATTTATCATATTCGATAAACATGAGTTTGTGTTGGGCGATGACAGACAAACGGATTGGTTAATGAAACTTCAGCTAAAATAATACGCTGCGAACTTAGAAGTTTGAAACAAAATTTAATATATTTCGGTACTGAGCAAAACAAGCGTACATGCATGTATTACTTCAATTCCATGCTGAGTTGCTAATTTTTCCAATTCAGGGTTTTCGGTGCCCGGATTGAAAATTATACGTTTGGGGCGCAACGCAATCAGTTCGTTTGCGATTTGTTCTTGTTGAGCCGGATTGATGTATATGGTAATGGTATGTAGCATAGGAACGATGTCGGGCAAAGAAGTATGAATGATTTGCTCCAAAATTTCACCTTCATTTCTTCCAAACAAAAATACAGGATGCCCATGTTTAAGGAGCATTTCTGTAGCTTTGTATGAATAGCGGGTAGGGTTTACGCTGGCGCCTACAACCAAAGTGTATTTGCTCATTATTTTTTCTTTCGGCTATAATACATCATATCCACAACGGCGGCAATTTTATCCTTTAACTGTTTGCGTTCGACGATAAAATCAAGGAATCCTTTTTCAAGAAGAAATTCTGAGCGTTGAAATCCGTCTGGTAAATCAGTTTTAATGGTTTCTTTGACCACACGAGGGCCGGCAAATCCGATGAGAGCATTGGGCTCAGCAATATTTAAATCGCCAAGCATGGCAAATGAAGCGGTAACACCCCCGGTTGTAGGGTCGGTACATACGGATATATAAGGCAATTCCGCTTCAGACAATAGGGTAAGTTTGGCAGATGTTTTGGCCATTTGCATTAAAGAAAATGCACTTTCCATCATTCGGGCACCGCCCGATTTTGAAATGATGATGAATGGTTTTTTGTATTTGATACAGTAGTCAATAGCCCTTGAAATTTTTTCACCCACGACAGTACCCATGGAACCACCAATAAAACTAAAATCCATACAAGCTACGACCATCTCCATGCCATTGATTTTCCCGACAGCCGTTTGTAGGGCATCCAGCAGATTTGTGTTTTCAGTAGCATCTTTTAAGCGGTTTGCATAGGGCTTGGTGTCTTTAAAATTCAAAAAATCAACTGGTTTTATTTTTTCATCTAATTTTTTGTATTTGTTGTTGTCAAAAAGCACATGAAAATATTCTTCTGATCCAATCCGTTCATGGTATTGGCAGGATTTACATACCCACAAATTTTCTAAGTGGTCTTCTGCCGGCATAATTTCCTTGCAGGCCGGGCATTTGTACCATAACCCTTCAGGCGTTTCTTTTTTTTCTGCTGTAGAGGTCAGGATACCATCTTTGTTTCGCTTAAACCACATAATCCAACCAATTTAATTTCAAATTTAGGCAATAGTTATCTCTTTTGAAAGATATACATCCTGAATATTGTGTAATAATTCGATTCCATCGGTCATGGGTTTTTGGAATGCTTTTCTGCCGGATATCAATCCGTGACCGCCGGCTCGCTTATTGATTATAGCTGTTGCAACGGCTTCGCTCATGTCAGATTCGCCTTTTGATTCCCCTCCTGAGTTAATCAACCCGATTTTGCCCATATAACAGTTGGCAACTTGATAGCGGCATAAGTCAATCGGATGGTCAGAGCTGAGGGCTGAGTAAACTTTTTCATGTGTTTTTCCAAAAGATAAGGCCTTGTATCCGCCATTATTGCCGGGGAGTTTTTGTTTGATGATGTCGGCTTGTATGGTTACACCCAGATGATTGGCTTGCCCTGTAAGGTCAGCTGCTATATGATAATCTGTACCATCTTTTTTGAATCCGGGATTACGCAGATAGCACCAAAGAATAGTTGCCATGCCTAAAGCGTGGGCTTCTTCAAAAGCTTCAGCCACTTCAACAATTTGCCGTGAAGATTCATCAGAGCCGAAGTATATGGTGGCGCCAACTGCGGCTGCACCTAAATTCCAAGCATCTTTAACGGTGCCAAACATGATTTGATCAAAACGGTTAGGATATGAAATAAATTCGTTGTGATTGATTTTTACAATAAAAGGAATTTTGTGAGCATATTTTCGAGCACTAGAAGCCAATACTCCAAATGTGGACGCAACGGCGTTACAGCCACCTTCGATGGCCAGTTCTATAATCTTGTCGGGATTGAAATAAATCGGGTTGGGAGCAAACGATGCACCGGCAGAATGCTCAATACCTTGGTCAACAGGCAGAATGGATACATAGCCGGTATGGGCTAACCTGCCATTGCCATATATGGATTGTAAGTTTCGAAGAACTTGGGGATTGCGATTTGATAAGCCAAATTGTTGGCTGATAAAGTCAGGGGAGGTGAGTTGTAATGATGCTTTGGGTATGGATTGTGATATGTGATTGAGTAAATAATTGGCCTGGTCGCCCAAAAGGGATGTAATGTGATCTATTGACATGACAATTTGATTTAGAGAAGGCAAAACTACACATTTTTTTGATTTGCCGTCCAGTTAAATGACGGGTATTAGAATGGATATCCTATTCCAATGTTGATTCTAAGCTGGTCGGACTTTAATTTACTAACGACCCATCTTTCACCAATGGGTTTGGTTGGATCGCGAAGTGGGATGGCTAAATCTAACCTAAAAATAAAGAAGCCAAGATTAAGTCGGATTCCAGCTCCTGCACCCAAAGCAAATTCTTCATAAAAGCGGTCGAAGCGAAATTCTCCATTCGGACGGTCATTATCAGCTCTGATCAGCCAAATATTCCCGGCATCAGCAAATACAGCAGCTTCCAAAAAACGCCAAATTTTAAAACGGTATTCGATGTTGGTTAATAGTTTGATGTCACCAACCTGATCTACTCGGCCACTGTCTAAACCAGAGAAAGATCCTGGACCCAGCGTTCGTGGCAACCAAGCTCTTAGGTCGTTGGCCCCACCAATAAAAAAGCTTTTTTCAAAAGGCAATACTTTTGAATTGCCAAATGGCAAACCAACGCCAGCAAAGAAGCGAAATGCAAGAGTATGCCGGATATTAAAAATTTTATAATATCTAAAATCGGCTTCTCCTCTCACAAATTGTGCGTATCGAATGCCAAAAACGGTATGATAATCATCAATGGGCACGTCTTTTCCAACCAGAGAAATGAGATTGAGTAAATTACCTCCCAGCTGTGCATTAAACCTGAAAAAAATGAAGTCCTTAAACTTGCTTACTTGTTGATTGTTAAACAAAAAGGTATAAGATCCTGCAAGAATAAAGTGATTGCGAAAACTGTTTCTTACAAATTGGTCTTGAATTTTATCTATATACTTACTGAAAGAAGAGTCAGGATTGATGGAAATCAAACTTAATTCGATAGGATTATATCCATGTCTTATTAATACATCTGTTCGGTTAATGGATTGATTCCACTCGTATCCGAAAATAAAACTACTGATAAAGCGGCTATAGTCAGGGCGTTGTTGGTAGTTGAATGAAAATGTGATACGGGTTTTGGGCTTAGCCCATTTTGGTACGCTGGATATGCGTATGGGTAGCAGAAATCGAGGCATTAGCAAAGAAAGCTGTGCACCTATTTCAATGGTGTTGAATGGGTTTTTACTGTCTTTGATAATGGTTGAATCACCCTGAATGACCTGTATTTCCAAACCGGCATTGATACGGAAATCAAGTATCTCTGCACCTTTAAAAATATTTTTGTTTTGATAGCTGGTTCCAATTGATACGCCCAAGTTGCCTTCTGTATTGGTACCTTGCAGATCTACACCAAAACTTTGACGGGCAGTTGGTGTAAGCTCTATGTAGCAGTCGAGCCAGTCGTTTTCGGATTTGTTGTCAATTCTCGGAACATACCTGATATTAATATATTTGAAGTTGCGTAAATCAAAAAATGCACGTTCTGTTTTTTCTTCATCTTTGAGGTTATACATCCCGCCACGAGAGAAATGAATGCACCTTGAAAGAATCTTGTGATTATAACGTAATTTTTCGCCATAATGAAAAGTGTAATCGCTTTTAACAGGAGTGATTGTTTGCTGTTGGTCAGCGGTTTTCCCAAACTGATAATTGGTAATAACATGAATATCGCTGATACGAAATCGCCTGTGTTCAGTAATGGTTCGTATGCTATCCCCGTCTTTGTATGAAATGTTGGGGTCAAGTACTTGAAGCTTGATTGTGGCTCGCAACGGATGTTGAAGCGTGTCGGCTTCGTATCGTATAAATTCTTTTTTGAAGAGGTAATATCCCTTGTCTTTATATATTTGAGTCAGGCGATCGCGCTCCTTATCTAATATTTCCATGTCATATCTCATGCCTTTCTTCAGCAGCGATTTGCTCCTTTCGTGATAATAATCAAGCGACGGGTTGGGGATATCATAAGTAATTGAATCAATTTGATAGGCGGGACCTCTGTTTATAATATAATAAACTTTGGCTTTTTTTTTCTTTACGACCACCGAATCTCTGACCTCTGCCCTTAAAAATCCTTTGGTTTTGGCATATAATTCTAATTGGTGAATGGATTTCTCTGTTTTAAATGAATCGAGAATAACCGGCTGTTCTCCAATTTTTTGCAGCCATTCGCCAAAAAGCACCTTGTCTTTTTTTAATTTTTTCAGCTTGGCCCCTTCCGGCAATCGGTCGTTATATGCCTGAATGGAATCATTTTTTAAGGCAATTTTTTCTCTTTGTCTTTCCTTGCGTGTAGTTAATCGAGAGGGATTCGGTATGTTGTAAACCTGCAAATGGAAGCGAAACAGACCAAAAACTTTAGTATTGGGTTTTTGTTGAACGTATTCGCCAATCTCGTCTTTTTCTTTCTTGTTTTCTCCTTCCTGAATGATGATGTTGCGGGTAAGTAAATATTCATTTTCATGTAAACGCCTTGTTGGACTACACGAAAACAAACCCAAAACAGCAATCAATATGCCTATGGAAAAATATATCTGTATTTGTTTCACTTCGAAAAAAAACGCTACGAATGTACAAAGATTACGCCCTTTTTGTTTTTTTCTCTATACGCTGCTTTTGATATCATCAACAGTAATGTGTATTTACACAAAAATCTATCTAACTGAAAACGTGTTTTGTAAGAAATATTTTTGAAATTTAAACATCGTATGTTATGCATGCATAACAATTTTTGTACTTTTGAAATGTGAAAGTAAAAGAAATGCATCAGTCCATTCCTCGTGAGCAAACGGTAGATTTTCAGATTAAGCACGTTTGGCATAGTATTAATCGTATGTACAACCAGCGAGGCATAGAATATGATTTGACTACCTCGATTGGATTTGTATTGTTGAATATTGATTCAAAAAATGGGACTCCGGCAACGAAGATTGCCCCATTGTTGGGAATGGAGCCACGAAGTTTGAGTCGCATGCTAAAGGTATTAGAAGAAAAAGAATTGATTTATCGCAAGTCGGATTTAAAAGATAAACGATTAGTAAAGATATTTTTAACCGAAACGGGTAAGGAAAAGAAAGAGATTGCCAAGCGAACGGTTAAGCAGTTTAATCAGGTGGTTCAGCGTGAAATATCAACCGAAAGATTAGGTGTGTTTTTCGATGTAATCGCTGATTTGCAAAGAATCATTGAAAAAAATCAGGTATTTAACTCATAAAATAAAAAGAAAGATGGAAACAATGGCCAAGCCAACAATAAACACAAGTACTGGCAAACAGGAGTCCATCCTGCATCGAAAAATCAAACGTGCCGCGGTGTTGGGCTCCGGAGTAATGGGATCGCAAATAGCCATGCACTTTGCCAATATCGGATTGGAAGTGGATTTGTTAGATATCGTTCCTTTTGAGCTTACCGACGACGAAAAAGCCAAAGGCATGACGATGGAAACTAAACAAGTGAGAAACCGCATTGTTACCAGTGCGTATCAGCAAGCGTTGAAGCTTAGCCCCAATCCTTTGTATCATAAAAGTTTTGCTAATCGCATACGTCTGGGAAATTTTGATGATGATATGCAGCGCATTGCCGAAGCAGATTGGATTATTGAAGTCGTTGTTGAAAGATTAGACATCAAACAACAGGTTTTTGAGAAGGTAGAAAAATACCGTAAGCCCGGTACTTTAATAACCTCCAATACTTCGGGTATTCCAATGGAGATGCTAATTCAGGGCAGGTCTGATGATTTTCAACAGTATTTCTGCGGAACACATTTCTTCAACCCTCCGCGTTATCTCAAACTTCTTGAGGTGATTCCATCATCCAAAACCCATCCTGATGTTGTGACATTTTTTATGGAATACGGGGAGAAGTTTTTAGGAAAAACCACAGTATTGTGTAAAGATACGCCTGCATTTATTGCAAACCGTATAGGTGTATTCAGCATTATGGCTTTATTTCATATGGTGGATGAATTAGGTCTGACTCCAGAAGAAATAGACAAACTTACCGGCCCTGTGATTGGAGGCGCCAAGTCGGCAACATTCAGAACAGCAGATGTTGTTGGTCTTGATACATTAGTGAATGTAGCCAAAGGTTTACAGGCCAATCTGCCCAACGATGAGGCCAAAGAGAAATTTGTGTTGCCAAGTTTTCTCGAAAAAATGATTGAAAACAAATGGTTAGGACAAAAAACCAAGCAAGGTTTTTTCAAAAAAGTTACACATAGCGACGGAGCGTCAGAGATTCTTTCTCTCGACTTCAAAACCTTGGAATATGTATCGCAGAAGAAAGTTAAATTTGCGACTCTCGAAGCCACTAAAACTATTGACAAGTTGGCTGATAGATTTCCTGTTTTGCTTAACGGAAAAGATGCTGCCGGAAATTTTTATCGCAAATATTTTTATACTTTATTTCAATATGTATCTCATCGCATACCAGAGATAAGTAATGAGATTTACCGCGTTGATGATGCCATGAGCGCCGGATTTGGATGGGCTATGGGGCCTTTTAAAGTTTGGGACTCACTTGGCGTTGCTAATGCTGTAAAAGGGATGGAAGAAAATGGCACACCGCCTGCCCAATGGGTGTATGATATGATTTCGTCAGGGGTATCTTCATTTTATCAAATGAATGCCGGTAAACGCATGTTTTACGATACGTCTTCCAAATCTCATCAAGCTATACCCGGTCAGGATGCATTTATCATTCTCCAAAATATCAAGTCAGATAAAAAAGTATGGGGCAATAGTGGTACAACATTAATTGATATTGGTGATGGTGTATTAAACCTTGAATTTCACACCAAAATGAACTCGATTGGTTCTGAAATAATTGCTGGTGTTAATAAAGCTATTGATATTGCTGAATCGCAGGGATGGAAGGGATTGGTAATTGCCAACGAGGGTGAAAACTTTTCAGCAGGCGCCAATCTGGCGATGATAATGATGTTGGCTATTGAGCAGGAATGGGATGAATTGAATTTTGCAGTTAAGGCATTTCAAAATATGACGATGCGTTTGCGCTATTCTTCTATTCCGGTTGTTGTTGCCCCACACGGGCTTACGCTTGGTGGTGGTTGCGAAATGTGCCTGCATGCCGATGCCGTTGTGGCTTCTACCGAAACCTATATCGGACTGGTTGAGGTAGGTGTAGGTGTTATACCCGGAGGTGGTGGTACCAAAGAGTTTGCCGTTCGATTATCCGACGAACTTAAAGATGGCGATGTGCGCATCAATCGCTTGCGTGAACGCTTCCTTACTGTTGGTATGGCCAAAGTGGCAACCTCGGGTTGGGAAGCTTTTGATTTAGGCATTTTCCGCCCTGGTTTTGATAAAACTGTCGTGAGCCGTTCTCGTCAAATTGCTGAAGCCAAACGCAAAGTTATTGACATGTTTGAAGCCGGATACACACAACCTGTGCCCCGTACTGATATTACTGTGATGGGAAAAGAAGGAATGGGCATTGTATATGCCGGCGCCAATGCTATGCTGTCAGGTCATTACATCTCAGAGCATGATGCGCTTATCAGCGAAAAGCTGGGCTATGTGCTTTGTGGAGGCGACCTCTCTGAACGCACACAAGTGAGTGAAAAATATTTGCTCGATCTCGAACGTGAAGCATTCCTGAGCTTACTCGGTACACGCAAAACCCTTGAACGAATACAGTTTATGTTGAAAAATGGCAAACCGCTCAGAAACTGATTTTAAACATATTATTCATTAACTATTAAAATAATTTTTATGCAAACAGCATATATTGTAGCAGGATACAGAACAGCAGTAGCAAAAGCACCCAGAGGGAAACTTCGATTCAGAAGGCCTGACGAAAATGCTGCTGATGTGATCAAACACTTGATGGCTCAGTTTCCTCAACTCGATAAAACAAGAATAGATGATGTGATTGTTGGAAATGCTACCCCCGAAGCAGAACAAGGGCTGAATATGGGAAGAATGATATCGTTGATTGGTTTGGAAATAGAGTCGGTTCCCGGCATGACAATCAACCGCTATTGCGCATCAGGTCTTGAAACCATTGCTATCGCTTCGTCAAAAATTCAAAGTGGAATGGCCGATTGTATCATAGCAGGTGGGGCAGAAAGCATGAGCCCTATTCCTTTTGGTGGATGGCGCATAGTACCCAATTCTGATTTGGCAAAATCCAATCCTTCCTATTATTGGGGAATGGGTTTAACAGCCGAAGAGGTAGCAAGAAGGTACAACATTTCACGTGAAGATCAAGACACTTATTCATTTGACTCACATCGTAAAGCTGTTGCGGCAATTAAAGAAGGCAAGTTTAAAGACGATATTGCTCCAATAACCGTAAAAGAAAATTATTTAGATCCGGCAGGAATAAAACAAACCCGCGAATATATGTTTGATACCGACGAAGGCCCACGTGCCGATACTACGGTTGAAGCGTTGGCTCGTCTTAAGCCCGTTTTTGATGCAAAGGGATCCGTTACTGCCGGAAATGCATCGCAAACTTCAGATGGCGCTGCATTTGTTTTGGTCATGTCTGAACGCATGGTTAAAGATTTAAACATTCAACCCATAGCCCGTTTAGTTTCTTATGGTGTAAATGGACTTGAACCTGCAATTATGGGCGTAGGCCCCATCTATGCTATCCCCAATGCATTAAAGCGTGCCGGACTTTCACTTCAGGATATAGATGTAATCGAACTCAATGAGGCATTTGCTTCTCAATCTATTGCCATTCAACGCGAATTAGGAATTAATCCAGAGGTGCTGAATGTGAACGGTGGTGCTATTGCGTTGGGACATCCTTTGGGCTGCACAGGTAGCAAACTTACCGTTCAGGTATTAAACGAACTACGCAGACGCAAAAAGAAATATGGAATGGTAACCATGTGTGTAGGAACGGGGCAAGGCGCTGCCGGTATATTTGAATTGTTGAATTAAAATATATTCTAACCTATAACATATTAAATATTCATAATCTGATATCTCAAATTCAAAAATTAAATAATTAAATGTATGGATACTATGGAAGCTAAAAAAACAGCCCTAAAAGGCGGAGAGTGGCTTATAAAAGAAACGTCTTATCAGGATGTTTTTATTCCTGAAGAGTTTGATGAAGAGCAACGTATGATTGCTCAAACTTGTAACGATTTTCTTCAAAATGAAGTTTATCCGCTTGTTGAACGTCTTGATAGTATGCAAGAACCCGAGCTTATGCCTTCTTTACTCGACAAATCTGGAGAATTGGGATTGCTGGGCTTGAATATTCCAGAGCAATACGGCGGATTTGGAAAGGATTTTATCACAGGTATGCTGGCTACCGAAGTGTTGGGTGCCGGTCATTCCTACGCTGTTGCCATCTCGGCACATACAGGTATCGGAACCTTACCTATTGTGCTGTATGGAAATGACGAACAAAAAGCCAAGTACTTGCCTAAATTAGCTACAGGCGAATGGAAAGCAAGTTATTGCCTTACCGAACCCGGCTCTGGGTCTGATGCAAATTCAGGAAAAACAAAGGCCATGCCTACTTCCGACGGCAAGCATTATATCATCAATGGGCAAAAGATGTGGATTACCAATGCCGGCTTCGCCGATATTTTTATCGTATTCGCCAAAGTGGAAGATGATGAGAATCTCTCCGCTTTTATTGTTGAAAAATCATTTGGCGGTGTTCGTCTTAATGCCGAAGAAAAGAAAATGGGGATAAAAGGTTCTTCAACCCGACAGGTGTTTTTTGAAGATTGCAAAGTACCTGCCGAAAATATGCTCTCAACCAGAGGAAATGGGTTTAAAATTGCCGTTAATATTCTCAATATTGGCCGTATTAAACTATCTGCTGCCGCAGTTGGTGCATCAAAAAAAGTAGCATCTGTCGCTATTAATTATTCAAATGAGCGTATTCAGTTTGGCCGTTCTATTTCTAAGTATGGCGCTATCCGTCATAAATTAGCAGAAATGGCTATTCGCATTTTTGGTGCCGAATCGGCAACCTATCGTGCCAGCCAAAATATTGAAGATCGTATTCATGCATATAGCACAGAAGGTATGGATGCAGCACAGGCCGAGCTGAAAGGGGTTGAGCAGTTTGCCATTGAATGCGCTATGATGAAGGTGGAAGGGTCTGAAGTATTAGATTTTGTGGTTGACGAGGGCGTACAAGTGTATGGCGGAATGGGATATTCGGCTGAAGCTCCAATGGATCGTGCATATCGCGATGCACGTATCAATCGCATCTTTGAAGGCACAAATGAAATTAATCGTATGCTTACCGTAGATATGATTCTGAAACGTGCCATGAAAGGCGAAATTGACTTAATGGGGCCTGCTCAGGCCGTTGTAAATGAACTGATGGCAATTCCCGATTTTGGCGATGAATCTAACGAGTTGTTTGCTGCTGAGAAAAAAGCCATTACCCAATTCAAAAAAGCCATATTGCTGGTAGCCGGTGCTGCTGTTCAAAAACTAATGATGCAGTTGGCAAAAGAGCAGGAAGTGCTCATGAACATTGCCGACATGGCCATCAAAACCTATATCGCCGAATCGGTTATGCTTCGTGCCGAAAAGTTGGTTGCACTGCGTGGTGAGGCCGCTGCTCAAATTTATATAGACATCATGCGTGTTACGTTTAATGATGTGGCTGATAAACTTTGGGTGTCTGGCAAAAACGCCATCAACTCATTTGCCGAAGGCGATGAGCAAAAAATGATGATTATCGGGTTGAAAAGATTTACCAAATTCGAACCCGTTAACACCAAAGAGGCGCGTCAGCGTATCGCTCAAAAACTAATTGAAGAAAATAGATATTGCTTCTGAAATTAAAGTGTGTATAGGTAAAAGGGCTGTGATTGTTTTGCAGCCCTTTTTTATTTTTGCCCGATTTTGAATAGAGGATGAGATTGCATACCTTTGTCAAAGATTTATAAAGGTTATGTTTACGTTATTGCTTTTTGATATCAGTGGTGGTGAAATTATTGTTGTAATTCTTTTTGCACTGATATTTTTTGGCTCCAAAAATATTCCCGAATTGATGAAAGGGCTGGGTAAAGGAATACGTGAGTTTAAAAATGCAACCGGTAATATTCAGCGCGAAATAAGAGAAAGTGCTGAAAAAATGCAGAACCAAATTTCTAACCCATTAGATGCTCAAATCACCAATCCTCTCGATCAACATATTGAATCTTTCGAGAAAGAAATAAGAAAAGTGGAAACCGATATCCATCAATCCTCACAAGACAATTCTTAATTAATTTATCAACGTCAATATTTCAAGCGAATTTCTGCTGAGCTTGACTTTGCCTGTTTGTTCCAATTTTTTCAATAATCGCGAAATAACCTCACGTGTACTATTCAAATCGTCTGCAATCTGTTGATGCGATAAGGATATCAAACGGCCATTGAGCTTGGCCTGACGTTTGAGATAAAACTCCAATCGCTCATCTAAGGCCTTAAATACAACGCTATCAAGCGTAGTTAATAACTCTTCAAAACGACGACGATAATTGCCAATAATAAATCTGTGCCACGAAGGAAATCGGATTTGCCATAGCTCAGATTTTTCTAACGGAATAAAAATAATTTCTGCATCATCGTCGGCTTTTACAGCAATTGAGCTTCTCTCGTTTCTAACTTCACATAATACAGTAAGTGCGCAGGCATCCCCGGGCTCTAAAAAATACATCAAAAATTCATCTCCTTCTCCGCTTTCTCGATATACTTTTAGTATTCCTTTGCTTAGTACGGCTGTTGACCGAATGAATTGTCCAACATCAATAATCATTTCTCCTGCTGCATACTCCTTTACCGATCCATAAGCTATCAATTCATCTGTTAAACCAGGTTCGGCATCCGGTATCAATCGTTTGATATAATCTGCTCCAATACGTACTGCCTGCGTCATGGTTTGATGAATAAATTGTTTTTAAACGAATTTTTTTCTAAGGTTAGTTTTTCTATTTCATTACAAAATTTATGCACATTGTTGTTTTCAAAAAGACATGATTTGATGATGATCTGTCTGCTATTGCCGGGTTTGATATTATTAAATTCTGTCAGCCAACTACTGTCAATACGAAAAAACCAGGGCGCAAAAGGGTCATTAAAGTTGTCGGAGAATTTACACTTCTCAAAACTTACTTGATTGCATTCAACAATTTCAACCAAATCAAAACTACCTGTTTTAGTGAATGAAGCCCCAGAAAAAATTAAATTGGACGAAAGATTCAACGACATAATGGCATAAGTGCATTCATAAATATGGCTTTTCAAAAAACTGAATTGCTTTACTTCATTTAAGGTTAAACCAACCGTACCACTTCCGTATAGATTACAGTTTTTGATAGTAATATTATGACATTTATCAAAAAGCAATACGCCTCCTTCGCAATATCCTGCCTCAGTATGCCCAAAAGTAATACCTTCGAAATGTAAATTGCCGGATTCGCGAAAAGCCAACACCCATGCATATCGTGGCTCAGTAAGAATACGCGGATTGCCCTTTCCTTTAATGGTCAGGTTTTTTACTCCTTTGAGCGTAGCTTCAGGCCCGTCGTACGCCTGAAACCACTCAATATAATCATTAGGTGTGAAAGCCGCTTGACTTAATACATAATCGCCCGGCTCAACCCAGATGGTACGATTAGGCCCAAGCGCATTCAAAAACTCAGCGGCAGTACGCACTGTAATGCTTAGCTGCGCAAATAAAGCTTGCGAGCATACCAATAATATAAATAAAGAAAAATACCTCATGACAATCGTTTCTGTTTGTAAAATTAAAGATAAAATCATATCTGCTATGAAAAAAAAATGTAATATTGGAGTTTATTAAATTATTCACTCATGAAAAAAATTGTTTTGTTTTTTGGATTTGTTTTTTGCTCTGTAGCTTTCATGCAAGCTCAAAAGGTTTACTCTGTTGATTATTCAAGTCAGGCGGATGTGAAAGTTTTTGTTGTAAAATACGAAAGTCAAGCCGACTTGAAGGTGTACAAGGTGAAATACGAAAGCCAGGCCGGCGACAACGATGGTAAATGGTTTTTTACAAGCTATAGCAGCCAAGCCAAAAAGAAAGTATTCTTTGTGGATTATGAAAGCCAGGCCGACCTGAAAATTTATTTTGTTGATTATGAAAGCCAGGCCGGGTGGCGTAATACCTCTAAAAAGAGTTTAATGTATTAATTATCCTCTAGCGTTTAAATAACAGTCGTGCACCAGGCCTAAATTCATCGAATTGGCCATATTTATACATGAGTTGCCCATTCACAAAAGTATGGGTAATGCTGCTTTGAAAAGTAGTGTTCTCAAATGGACTCCAACCACACTTATACAATATGTTTTCTTTGCTAACCGTATAGGACTGCCGAGGATCTACCAATACCAAGTCGGCATGATAGCCCTGACGAATATATCCTCTTCTGTCAATACTAAACATGTCGGCTACGTTATGACACATCAACTGAACCACTTTTTCGATTGAGATGCGCCCCTGATGACAAAATTCAAGCATAGCTTGCAAGGCATGTTGCACCAGTGGACCTCCGGATGGCGCTAACAAATAGGATTTTGACTTCTCTTCTAATGTATGTGGGGCATGGTCGGTGGCTACAACATCTATTCGTCCGTCCAACAGGGCTGCAAACAATGCCTCCTGATCTCGCTTTGATTTAATGGCCGGATTCCATTTAATAAAGTTGCCTAATCTGTTATAATCAGCATCATAAAACCACAAGTGGTGTACACAAACTTCAGCCGTGATACGCTTCTCCGATAAAGGAATTTGCCGGGTAAAAAGCGACATTTCTTTCTCGGTGCTCAGATGCAATATGTGTAAGCGTGTATTGTATCGGGTGGCTATTTCCACAGCAAGCGACGATGATGCATAACAGGCCTCTGCATTGCGAATGAGTGGATGGTAGGCAGTTGTAAGGTCATCTCCTATGGCTTCTCGATAGTAATCACTGTTTTTTTTGATGAGATGGTCGTCTTCGCAATGTGTGGCAATGAGTAGCTTAACATGTTTGAAGATTTCTTCCAGCGCTTTTTTATTATCCACCAATAAAGTGCCGGTTGATGAGCCCATAAATACCTTGGCCCCGCATACTTTTTGCGGGTCTGTTTTTTCTAATTCTGAAATGTTGTCGTTAGTGGCGCCAATATAAAAGGAATAATTGGCCCACGATTGCGCTGAAGCTATTTCGTATTTTTGTTCCAACAATGCGTTGGTTGTGGCGCCTGGTATGGTGTTGGGCATTTCCATGTATGATGTTATGCCACCGGCTATGGCCGCACGTGATTCGGAATATATGTCGCCTTTATGTGTCAGCCCCGGTTCACGAAAATGTACTTGATCATCAATGATGCCTGGCAAAAGCCACTGTCCTGTGGCATCTATTTCTGTGTAACCGTTTTCTGTAATATGTAACGGATGACTACCCGGCTCTGTAATTCCTGCAATCATACCGTCTTTAATATATACGTCTTTCCTTATCTGCTGATTTTCGTTAATTACAGTAGCATTCTTTATCAGATAATTCATTTTTTAGCTTATTATAGTACAAATGTAATATTCCGTAGGTTATCGGCGAAACATTAAACAGAGTTTGTATTATGCATAAAAACGCTATACAGTTTGTTTAACCTGTGTGATTTATGTTAATCCAATTAAGATGCACAAAAACAGTTAGATGGAGATTTGTTGATGTCTTGTTGCTGAAATAAATGTTAAAGATTTTTCAATTAACTGTTTAATCTTTTGCGGATTCGATTAAACAGTTTAGATTTGTTCTAAATTTAAAAACGCAATAACTATGACAACTAATAATGTATTTACCTCCGAAGTGCTAACCTACAACGATTCATTGCGCTATTTTGCTTTAAGTTTAACACACCACACCGAAGATGCTGAGGATTTATTACAGGAAACCCTCCTTAAGGCATTTACTTATAAAGATAAGTTTGAGGAAAATACCAATCTTAAGGCATGGCTTTTTACTATTATGAAAAACATTTTTATCAATAATTATCGTAAACAAGCTAAGGTAAAAACCATATTTGATGGCAGTAAGGATTTGTTTTATCTTAATATTCCGGAAGGGAAAAAGAATTTTGATCCCGATTCAAGATTAAACTTTAAGGAAATAAATCATATGATGCATTCTCTTGGTGAGGAATATCGTGTTCCGCTCAGTATGTATGTCGAGGGTTATAAATACAAGGAGATTGCCGATGAGATGAAATTGCCTATCGGCACAGTAAAAAGTCGCATTTTCTTAGCTCGACGTCAGATGATGGAGAAAGTGGAAGCGTAAACTATCCTTTATTGGGTTGTGCAAAAATATTCACATCGTTGCCTGTAATTTTCTGATCACAAAGTATAATCAGTCGTTCAATTACATTTCGCAATTCTCGAATGTTACCTGTCCAGTTTATTAGCTTTAACTCTTCTAAGGCATCAGCTGTAAAGGTTTTGGCTGGGATTCCTTGTTCCTCGATGATTTGTTCGAGAAAATGTTGTGCTAAGAGTGGGATGTCTTCTTTTCGGTCGTTTAAGTCGGGTACATGAATGGGGATGACATTTAAACGGTGAAATAAATCTTCTCTAAAGTTACCTTTGCTGATTTCTTCACTAAGATTTTTGTTGGTAGCTGCCACAACCCTAACATTTACGCTAATTTCTTTATCACCGCCCACACGAGTAATTTTATTTTCCTGTAATGCACGGAGTACTTTGGCTTGTGCGCTCAAACTCATGTCGCCAATTTCATCCAAAAACAGTGTGCCTCCATTAGCTAACTCAAATTTTCCTTGACGCTGCTTGATGGCTGTTGTAAATGCGCCTTTTTCATGTCCGAAGAGTTCGCTTTCGATGAGTTCGGAAGGTATTGCAGCACAGTTTACTTCAACCAAAGGTCCTGAAGCTCTATTGCTAAGCTCATGAATCCATCGGGCTACCAACTCTTTCCCTGTTCCGTTGCTTCCTGTAATCATAACACGTGCATCTGTTGGCGCAACGCGTTCTATCAATTCCTTAATCTTTTGTATGGGATCTGAATTGCCAATGATTTCGCGTGTTTTGGTCTTGTTTACTTTCTTTTTGAGTTGCTTGGTTTCTACAACCAGCGATTTTTTTTCTAATGCATTGCGAACAGTAACCAATAAACGATTTAAATCAATGGGCTTGGCAATGTAGTCATAAGCTCCTTTTTTGATGGCATCTACAGCTGTATCTATATTGCCATGCCCTGATATCATAATGATTGGCACATCGCTGCCTGAAGTCATTATTTTATCCAAAAATTCTATACCGTCCACTTTGGGCATCTTGATATCGCTAAGTATAAGATCATAGCTGTTTTTTAAAGCCAATTCAAGCCCTTTTTGGCCGTCTTCGGCTTCATCAATCTCAAAATTTTCGTATTCTAAAATTTCTCTCAGGGTTTTTCGGATACTTAGCTGATCGTCGATTACTAATATTCTAGACATAATATTTTTTGCGTTAATTGGGCATAAATCTACAATATTGCTTCGATATTCATAATAGTTTTCAGTGTATAAAACCTAACGTTATTAAATCGGATTTATACCTTTGCTATAATCCATGCAAGAGGAATCGCATACTGATTGGGACGAATGGCTGTCATCTTTTCCATTAAAACCAGGTGATACACTATGGCTTACAGCTGATTTATCGCGTATTGCCGCCTATTTTGCCATAAACAAAAAACGATTCTCGCCACAGTTGTTGGTCGATGATCTAATAAAACGCATTAATCCAGGCACTCTTCTTATTCCGGCCTTTGTTCAATCATACAAACGAAATCAGATTTTTAATCTCATTGATACTTTGCCCACAACCGGTAGTTTATCGAAGTGGGCAATGAAATCTTCAGATTTTGAACGTAGCAATGATCCTTTTCATTCTTTTCTGATTAAAGGCATTCACGCCAATTTGTTTTTATCAGCTCAAAGTGATAGTACATTTGGCAGCAATTCGATTTTCGAACTTTTATACCGCAATAATGCTGTTATGCTGCTTTGGGATGTGGATTTCCAACACAGCTTTACTTTTGCCCATTTTGTAGAAGAAATGTTGCAGGTTCCTTATCGAACTTATCGCAATTATCATATTCCAATAATGAAAGATGGCATAATTTCGCAACATACAGTTAGATACTTTGAAAAAAAACCGGGATATCAACTTTCACTCTATCCAATCAAAGATTTATTGATTGCCAATAATGCTTGTATGATTCACCATCATAAAGGCATTTCATGTGCTTGGGTGGATTTGCATGCTGCTTTTCATGTGATTGAAGAAGATATCCTCAGGCATCAGGGTAAGAATTTGGTTACATTTGACCGTCGTCAATGGTGTAAAGATTGGATTAAAAGATATATTAAATAATGATTCTTATATATTCCATACAAATGTCACCTCGTCTGAAATATACAGCCGACGTGATTTTTAAGCGTGTGCTGAAACTTAAAATCCCTGTGATGTTTACTCAAGAGATGGAAGAGTTTTTGCAGTTTGATGGAAAAAAAATTAATTATTCGCTCTATCCTGTAAAGGATTCTATACACATTCCCTGTTCTGGCTTTTTATTTCAAACGGGTGTTAAACCTGTTTTTCCTGGAATTTGTCATGGGGCTTTTGGTAAAGCTTTGTTCCCTGTTGATGGTAGCAATGATTTCACGTACGACCTTTTTGCTGCAGTCTTTTATATGGTAAGTCGCTATGAAGAGTACTTGCCTTTCGAAAGGGATAAACATGGTCGCTTTCAACCCGAACATTCATTGGCCTTTAAAAACAATTTCTTAGACAAACCGGTTGTTCATTACTGGGTGGAAGAGCTCAAAGACCGTCTGATGTTGCGTTATCCATCATTTTCTTTCCCTAAAAAGAAATTTAGATTTATTTCAACCATTGATGTAGATAATGGATATGCATTTAAGGGGAAAAATGTACTAAAAATGATGGGCGCTGCTATCCGTGATGTTATCAAAGGTGATATTGGCTTGGCTACACAACGAATTCAGGTTGTACTCGGCTTACAAAAAGACCCTTACGATCAATATACTCTTCATAAAAAAATTAAAACGAAATATAAAATTCCGCTGCGATATTTTATCTTGTCGGGACAGCCCTCATCATACGACCATAACTTGCCACCTTATAATAATGCATTCAAAGATTTGGTGAAAAGAATTAGAAAGTTCTCTAAAATTGGAATTCATCCCTCTTATTTTTCAAACCAATCAATCAGTATTATTGAATCAGAAATCAAGACCTTGGAAAAAATATATGGTAAAAAAATTACAGAAAGTCGTCAACATTTTATCCGACTTGATTTTCCGCAAACATACCGTCAATTGATAAAATCCGGTATTCGGTGCGATTATTCAATGGGGTTTCCCACCATGCCCGGTTTTAGGGCGGGTATTGCTGAACCTTATTTGTTTTATGATCTGACAGATGAAAAGATTAAACGACTTTTTATTCGCCCTTTTCAAATAATTGACACAAGTTATATTGATTATCTAAAACTAAATCCACAGGATGCACTTAAACACATGAAGCGCATAGCCGATGAGGTTAAAATGGTGAATGGTATGCTTATTACCATTTTTCATGACCGTACTTTTTCGCAAACCCCAAAACCTAATAGATGGAGAAGCGTTTATCAGAAATTTATTAAGTCAATTCTTGGATAGCATGATACAGCTGATTCACTCGACTGATATCAACAAAGAGAAATGGGATGCCTTGGTGTATAACGCTAATAACCCTTCTTTGTTTGGATATTCGTGGTATTTAGATGCAGCTTTCCCGGGATGGTCGGCTTTTGTGTATGATGATTATAAGGCAGGTATTATTTTCCCTCTTCGAAAAAAAATGAGAATTGCTTATGCATACAATCCTTTGTTTGTTCGAGAATGTGGTATTTTCTCATCATCTCCACTTCCTGATCCACTCAGAATAGAATTTGCCCGTATTCTTTCCTCAGCAGCTCGATTGATACATCTCTATACATTTGATCCCATACAGGGTTTTACTTGTAACGACCGATCTTGCCAATGGCTTGCGATGTCTAAAAATCAACAACAAATCACAAATGGATATAACGAAAACACGAAGCGAAATATTAAAAAAAGTGTGCATTCTGGTCATTCTGTTCTTTTTAATCATGATTATCAAACTGTTTTAGCCATGTTTGAGCAAAATAAACTGCACGAAATTGATAATCTAAAAAGAAAGGACATGCAAACATTGTCGAACATTATGCAGGCAACACTTAGTCGAGCATCGGGTTTTGCTGCACATGTGTATAATAATGACGTTTGTATTGCTTCAGGTTTTTTTATTCGACATGCACGTATTTTGCTTTATTTGAAGGGCGCAGCCAGCCCGGAAGGGAAAAAAACCGGCGCTATGCACCGGCTCATTCATGAAACGCTTATGGCCGAACACGGAACTGTAAATTATGTAGATTTTGGTGGTTCAAATCTGCCTTCAGTTGCACGTTTTTATAAAGGTTTTGGCGCATCGGATTTTCATTATTCGGCCTGTCGTCATACTATTCGCCTAACCAAGTTTCGGAAAACATAGCTGGCGCTAATCTAACCAAACAAAACTCAAATATGCTTGTTATTCATTTTGATTATTATTGCACATTAATCATTACAAAACGGATTTTATCATGATATCTAAAATACACCCCCCTTCTTCAACATGGGTTGATGTGCCTCCAGGAAGTGACTTTCCTTTGCATAATTTGCCTTATGGAATATTTAGTTATGACGGAAAAAAACCAAGAGTAGGTGTGGCTATAGGCAATCATGTAATTGATATGTCTTATCTGTTTAAAAGGGGTTTTCTTGAGATACTTTTCATGAATGAAAATGTTTTTAAATCAAGAACACTCAATCGTTTTATTGCATTAGGCAGGCCGGCTTGGAATGCAACACGAAAGCGTTTGTTTGAACTGTTGGATGAGAAAAATCCGGAATTACGTGACAAAAATGAAGATATCGCTTTAATTTTGATACCGGTACAAAAAGTGCAGATGCATTTGCCACTTCATATTGGAAACTATACCGATTTTTACAGCAGCCGCGAACATGCCTATAATGTTGGAAAAATGTTCAGACCCGACGGCGAACCGCTTTTGCCCAATTGGAAACACATACCCGTTGCATACCATGGCAGGGCTTCATCCATTATGGCATCGGGGGTGCATTTTCATCGTCCCAAAGGTCAATTGATGCCGGAAGGGGCATTAACACCGGTACTGAAATCAACACAACAACTCGATTTTGAAGTCGAGATGGCTTTTGTGATAGGGCGTGAAAACGCTCATGGTACAGCTATCTCAACGGCAGAGGCCGAAAATCATATTTTCGGAATGGTTGTATTTAACGACTGGTCGGCTCGCGATATACAAAAATGGGAGTATGTACCACTCGGACCTTTTTTGAGTAAGAATTTTATTTCAACAATCTCTCCATGGATTGTAACCTTGGATGCGCTTGAACCCTTCCGCTGTGAATCTCCTTTGAAAGAGACCCAAGTATTACCTTATCTGCATGATGAAGGCGAAAAAAGTTTTGATATCGAAATACAAACATTTATCAAACCTAAAGATTCTAAACCTACACTTGTTTCTACCACCAATCATAAATATTTATATTGGAGCATTGCCCAGCAGTTAGCACATCATACCATTAATGGCTGTAATATGAAAATTGGAGATATGTGTGCATCAGGTACTATCTCAGGGCCAACACCTGATGCTTTTGGTAGCATGCTCGAATTGACATGGAGAGGAGAACGCCCTCTCATTTTAGCTGATGGCAGTAAACGTAAGTTTATACATGATGGTGATACCGTCATTATGCATGCCTTTGCTCAAATAGGTTCAAAGAGGGTAGGTTTTGGTTTGTGCAAATCTACTGTTTTGCCGTCTATCTGAAATAATCACACTTTCAACATTTATTTCTATTCTTTTGTAATTTAGCGCAAATCTATTATTTGCATGCAAACAGATCCGGAAAAGGAAAGGAAAGAATTGCTCAAGCGTTATCGCCTGTTGTTGAAGTATGCACGTCCTATTATTCAGGATAACGAAGAAAAAAAACAAATCAAAAAAGCGTTTCAAATTGCCGTTGATGCACATAAACACATGCGTCGAAAATCAGGCGAACCCTATATTTATCATCCCATTGCCGTTGCTCAAATTGTCGTGCAGGAAATGGGGCTTGGTGCTACATCTATAATTTGTGCACTTCTGCACGATGTGGTTGAAGATACTGAATTGACACTCGAAGACATGGAAAAATTCTTCGGCGATTCCGTTTCTAAGATCATTGACGGGCTTACTAAAATATCAGGCGTTTTTGATAATACACAATCTATTCAGGCCGAAAATTTTAGAAAAATTGTGCTTACACTTTCTGAAGATATTCGTGTTATTCTGATAAAAATTGCAGATCGCTTGCATAATATGCGCACCCTCGACCACATGGCACGCGATAAGCAACTCAAAATTGCATCTGAAACGCTTTTCCTCTATGCCCCGTTGGCACACCGACTCGGATTGTATAATATCAAAACCGAACTCGAAGACCTTTGTCTCAAATATCTTGAACCCGAACAGTACCAGGATATCATCCAGCGACTCGAAAAATCAAAGGATGTTATGGAGCGCTTCATTCGACAATTTACCCAACCGATTAAAAAGAAATTGGATGAAGCTGAACTGGCGTACGAAGTGAAAGGGCGAACAAAATCGATCTATTCTATTTGGAATAAAATCCACAAAAAAGGCGTTCCGTTTGAAGAAATCTACGATATTTTTGCCATCCGCATTATCCTTGATGTTCCGCTACAGACCGAAAAATCAGAAATTTGGAAAACCTATTCTGTTGTAACTGATTTGTATCAACCCAAGCCCGACCGCCTTCGCGATTGGATATCTTTTCCACGGGCCAATGGATACGAATCGTTGCATGTTACAGTGATGAGCCCGACCGGCAAATGGGTAGAAGTGCAAATCCGCACTAAACGCATGGATGAAGTGGCCGAACGTGGTTATGCTGCTCATTGGAAGTATAAAGAGTCGAATACAGAAACAGCCATTGATGAGTGGATTACTAAAATCAGAGAATTTCTCGAAAATAAAGAAGAAGAGGCCGTTGATTTTGTAGATGCTTTTAAACTAAATCTTTATACAGACGAAATTTACGTCTTTACACCTAAAGGCGAATTGCGAACCCTACCAGCCAATGCTACAGCGCTTGACTTTGCCTATGAAATACACAGCGATGTGGGAGATAAATGTCTTGGCGCTAAAGTGAATAACCGACTTGTTCCGCTAAGTCATAAACTCAATAGTGGCGACCAAATCGAAATCATTACTTCTCAAAAACAATCACCTAAAGAGGATTGGCTTCATTTCGTTAATACCGGCAAAGCTCGTACCCGTATTAAAGCGGCATTAAAAGAAGAAAAGAAGCGTATAGCTGAAGACGGTAAAGAAATTTTTGAAAGAAAACTTCGCCGATTGAATTATAATTTCAATCCTAAAGATATCAATATTATCCTCAAATTTTTTAAACTTCAAGACGAACTTGAATTTTACCATAGAGTAGGGAAGGGCCTGATAACTAGTCAACAAATAAAAAATTTCTACAAAGAAGAAGGCAAAAAAAGTTGGTATTCATATTTGGCCAAAAAACTTACTCGAAAAGGATCAAAGAATAACGAAATTAAAGAGTCGTTTGAAAATCTCGTAAAAAAATACGATAGGGGAGGAGAACAGCTTTTAATTGGAGAAAATGCAGAGAAAATTGATTATACATTGGCGCCTTGCTGCAATCCTATTCCCGGCGATGAAGTGTTTGGCTTTGTTACCATCAACGATGGAATTAAAATTCATAAAATCAACTGCCCTAATGCCATACAACTACTCTCTAATTACGCTTATCGTATTGTAAAAGCCAAATGGACTGGAGGCGAAACCTTATCATTTTTGACCGGCCTTACCGTCAAAGGGATTGATGATGTGGGTATTGTGAATCGAATTACCAAGCTCATCTCCAATCAAATGAAAGTTAATATGCGCTCATTGAGTTTTGATAGTAATGATGGTGTTTTTGAAGGAAAAATTACTTTATTTGTTCAAGATACACGCCATTTGAACGAACTCATTGTAAAACTTAAAAAACTTCCGGGTGTAATTTCTGTTGATAGAATAGATGAGGCATAATGATGAACAACGATAATATATTTGAAAAAGTTAAGCAGATCTTTTCGGCCTATCTCGAAAAGAATGGTCACCGTAAAACCACCGAACGATTTGCCATCCTGGAAGAAATCTATGCCAGCAATGAGCATTTTGACGTTGAAGAATTATACGATAGTATGAAAAATAGGAATTATCGTGTAAGCCGAGCTACTGTATATAATACACTTGACTTGCTTCTTGAATGTGATTTGGTACGTAAACACCAGTTTTCCGGAACGATAGCCCAATACGAAAAATCTTTTGGCAACAAACAACACGACCACTTGGTTTGTATGGATTGTGGGCGTATTATTGAATTTTGCGACCCGCGAATTCATCATATCCAACAAGGAGTAGCCGGACTGCTCAATTTTGATGTGATGAGCCATTCCTTAGTTATTTATGGGGCATGCAAGACACCGGACTGTAAGCATAAACCAAAATAATTCATCTTTCCTTTCTATTTTTTTTATCTTTACCTCTTAATTAATTAATCGTGTCATTTACCTATTCAATAGAAATTAAAAGCCAATATGCTGTGGTCGCATTTCACGGTTCCTTATTAAGCGCCTTTGAAGCAAAACCTTTTATGGAAGAACTGCACGAAGTGCGGAAAAATATTTCAAAATTCGTGATCGACCTTCAAGGGCTCAATCACCTTAGCAGCGAAGGACTGGGCATACTTCTGCAAGTACTCACTAAAGCCCGCAATGCAGGTGGCGATGCTGTTATTATTAATATCTCCGAAGATATTCAAAAACTGTTTATTGTAACAAAACTCAATTCAATTTTTACAATTAAAAATAACCTGACAGAAGCATCACAATTCTACGCGGGTAAATGATTTTTTAAATACTGATTTTTTATGATGACTAAAGCCGATGTGTTATTGGGTTTGCAATGGGGCGATGAAGGGAAAGGTAAAATTGTGGATGTACTTACGCCTCACTATGATTTGATTGCTCGTTTTCAGGGTGGCCCAAATGCTGGTCATTCCCTTGAGTTTGAGGGCGTCAAGCATGTACTCCATACAATTCCGTCAGGGATTTTTCATCCCGATAAAATGAATCTTATTGGCAATGGCGTTGTGATTGACCCCATCATTTTGGCACGCGAAATTCAAAAATTGGCCGAAAAGGGTGTTCGTGTTCAAGATAATCTTAGCATATCTCGTAAAGCGCATCTTATTTTGCCCACACATCGTGTGTTGGATGCCGCTTCCGAAGCAGCAAAAGGACATGCTAAAATTGGTTCTACCCTTAAAGGAATTGGCCCTACATACATGGATAAGACCGGAAGAAACGGCCTTCGTGTTGGCGATACAGAAGCCCATGATTTTTATGCACGATATGAGTTTCTTCGAAACAAACACATTGAACTGATTCGCTTATATGAGTTTGATGATTTTAATCTGCCTGATATGGAAAAAGAATGGTTCGATGCCATACAGGCCATTCAATCCATCCCTCGTTGCGATAGCGAATATGAGGTGAATAGTTACTTAGGCCAAAACAAAAATGTGCTGGCCGAAGGTGCCCAAGGTACGCTGCTGGATATTGATTTTGGCAGTTATCCGTTTGTTACATCCTCCAATACTATAGCAGCCGGCGCTTGCACAGGGCTTGGCATTGCACCTAATCGAATTGGCGAAGTGTATGGTATATTCAAAGCATATTGCACACGTGTGGGCAGCGGCCCATTTCCAACCGAACTTTTTGACGAAACAGGCGAGCGCATGCGACAAATAGGTAAGGAATTTGGATCAACTACCGGACGTCCACGTCGCTGCGGTTGGCTCGATATCCCTGCACTTAAATATGCTACCATGATTAATGGTGTAACTCGCCTTATTATGATGAAAGCTGACGTCCTCGATCAATTCAACAAAATTCAGGTTTGTACTGCCTACAAAATTAATGGCAAGCTGATTGAACATATCCCATTCGAATCAAAAGATATTACAATCGAGCCGATTTATACTGAAATGAATGGATGGAATACCGACCTGACTGCCCTGAATAACATAGAACAACTTCCTGATGCATTCCTGAAATATGTCCATTTCATTGAACAACAGGTTGGTGTGCCCATTTTTATACTTTCTGTTGGCCCCGACCGTAAACAAACCATCATGCGTCATGCGCTTTAATCCAACTTTGTGTTTATGAAAAAAATCTGTTTTACGCTCATTATTATGGCAGGAACCCATTTAGCGATTCACGCTCAACTCATCGCGCCACCTGTGGCAGCAAAAAAATCAAAAGAACTTACCATTCACGGACATACCCGTATTGATAATTACTATTGGCTTAATGAAAGAAAGAAAAAAGAAGTGATAAAATATCTTCAAGCCGAAAACGCATATACCCAAGCAGTAATGAAGCACACGCTTCCTTTGCAGGATACGCTGTTTAAAGAAATGGTGGCGCGGATTAAGCAAACGGATCTCTCTGTACCATACAGGTTACGCGGTTATTATTATTATACCCGATATGAAGAAGGGAAGGAGTATCCCATCTATTGTCGCAAAAAAGAGAACATGAACGGCCAGGAAGAAATTATGCTTGATGTGAATGTTTTGGCTGCTAAACATTCTTTTTGTGATGTGGCAGGCCTAACGGTTAGTCATGATAACAATCTACTGGCTTATGGTGTGGATTTTGTAGGAAGGCGCAAATATGCTTTGCATATAGTGGATTTATCTTCAGGAAAATTGCTTGAGAAAAGCGTGCAAAATACCGATGGTGCTTATGTTTGGGCTAATGACAATAAAACCTTGTTTTATGACGTGAAAGATGAAGAAACACTTCGTACATTTAAAATTCGAAAACATGTGATGGGAACGCCCTCAAAAGCTGATGTAGATATTTTTGAAGAAAAAGACGAAACATTCTCATGCTCATTATTCAAATCCAAATCAGATGAATATATCTTCATCGAATCTTATTCAACCCTTACATCAGAAGTAAGATATATCAAAGCCGACAATCCGGATGCAACTTTCCAAATTATTCATCCACGCGAACGTGACCTGCTTTATAGCGTTGAGCATTTCGAAAATCATTTCTTTATCAATACCAACTGGAATGCGAAAAATTTCCGGCTGATGAAAACCCCTGTAAGCAACGTCGGGAAAAATCATTGGTCAGAAGTCATCCCTCATCGCAATGATGTGAAATTGGAATATTTCGAAATTTTTAAACAGTACTTGGTTTTGGAAGAACGATTTAATGGACTTACCCGACTTCGCGTAATCAGTTGGAATGGCAATCATGACTATATCATTGACTTTTCAGAACCTACATATACCGTTGGACTTCAAATTAATGTAGATTTTGACACCGAAAAGCTAAGGTACAGCTACACATCACTGATCTCGCCTAATTCTGTCTATGATTTTAATATGCGAACCCGCAATAAGGATTTACTAAAACAACAAGAAGTATTGGGAGGATATGACGGACGACTCTATGAATCAAAAAGGTATTTTGCCAAAGCCGATGATGGCACATTGATTCCTATATCTTTGGTGTATAAAAAAGGTTTGAAACTGAATGGGCAAAACCCAACACTGCTTTACGGTTACGGTTCATATGGCGCCAGTATGGATCCCTATTTCAGTTCGGCTCGTTTATCACTCATTGATCGTGGTTTTGTTTTTGCTATTGCGCATATCAGAGGAGGTGAAGAAATGGGACGTCAATGGTATGAAGACGGTAAATTGCTGAAAAAGAAAAATACTTTTACCGATTTTATCGCCTGTGCACAACATCTTATTGCCCTAAACTATACATCACCTAAGCATTTATATTGCATGGGAGGAAGTGCCGGTGGATTGTTGATAGGCGCTGTTGTGAATATGCGACCTGATTTGTTTAACGGTGCCGTGGCTCAAGTGCCTTTTGTGGATGTGGTAACAACTATGCTGGATGAATCTATCCCGCTTACAACCGGAGAATTTGACGAATGGGGAAATCCTAAAGATAAATTATATTATGATTATATGCTTTCTTATTCGCCTTATGATAATGTGACGGCTCAGGCATATCCCAACATGCTGGTTACAACCGGATTACACGATTCACAAGTGCAATATTTTGAACCAGCTAAATGGGTTGCTAAACTGCGAAGTTTGAAAACAGATAATAACCGACTTCTCTTTTTCTGTGAAATGGAAGCCGGACATGGGGGTAAATCGGGTCGTTTTCAACGTCTTAAGGAAGTTGCGCTCGAATACGCATTCCTTCTCGACCTGGAAGGCATAACCAAATAACAGATATTGCTTAGCCAAACTTTTTTGTTTTTAATTCTCATCTAATAGATTAAAATAGGAGAATTAAAAGGAGTTATTTACACTTTTTCAAGCAACATATTACTATATTCTCATCTTGAATTGAGATGCAGATGGTCATGAATTTTATGAAGATGACTTACCTGATCGCATAGTCCAATAGAGATAAAAAGGCAAACCAGAGATAATCAGTAATAATCCTATCATAGAATGTTCAGGCATTTCGTATATGGAAATGCCAACCAATAACAGGCAAAACAGAACAAATATGATGGGTAAAAAAGGATAACCCAATGTTTTGTAGCTGCGAGGAAGGTCTTTTCTGCGAATACGAAACCAAATAACACCACCGACAACTAAACCATAGAAAATAAATGCGGCAAAAATCAAAAGGTCTGTAAGCATGTCAAACGACCCCGAAAATACAAGAATACAAGCCCAAATGCACTGTATAATCAACGAGTTGGCCGGAGTGTTATATCGTGAATGACAAGCTCCCGCTTTTTTGAAAAACAATCCATGTTGCCCCATTGCATAATATATTCTGGAAGCAGTAAGTATGGTGGTGTTGGTGCAACCCAATGTGGAAACTAAAATCATGGCAGAAATAATCAGCGCACCACTCTGACCGAAAATTTTGTTAGTAACAACTACGGCAGCAATGGTGTTTTCGTCCGCTTGCACTTCGGCCAAGAGTTCATCAATTGGCATTACAAAAAGATAAGTGAAATTAAGCAAAACATATGAGCCAATAACTATCAGAATACCTGTAACCAAAGCACGTGGTATGTTTTTTTGTGGATTGCGAATTTCCTCTCCAACATATCCTAAGCTAATCCAACCCTCATATCCCCAAAAGGCATGACGCATAGCAATAACAAAAGCGCCAATCAAGCCAAGTGATGTACCAAATGATGCAGGCGGGTATTGCTGAGATGGAGAATCGTAATGCGCCCATGCACCGGCTGCCGATGAAAGCCCGGCTACAATAATTAGCACGATACAGGAAACGATAATCCACGTAAAAATTTGACTGACAGCACCTCCAAATTCAGCACCTCGTATATTAATCAGGGTAAGAATGATGATGAGAATTCCGGCAACCATTTTGGCACCCATATTTTCAAATGGATGAATGTTTCCAAAAACAACCATACTTTCCCATTCGGGTGAAAGACGTGGTAAAGAAATAAATGAGCCGGCAGCTCCAGCAAAAACATATGCAATGGAGGCAATAGCCGCAGTTTGAATAACGGTAAAACACGACCACCCATAGAAAAATGAAATAGAACGACCGTAGATGCGTTCTAACCAAGCATATGCACCTCCCGACTCGGGAAATAACGTACCTAATTCAGCTATAGATAATACGCCGAACAGCGTAATGACGCCCGCCAGTACCCATGCCAATACCACCCAGTGAGGGGAAAGCAGCAACTCGGACATAGGGGCCACTTTTTTAAATACGCCAGAGCCAATGATATTGCTTACTACCAGCACGATAGCCATGTTTAGGCCAAAGGATTTACCTAAATGCCCTCCGGTCTGATTTGATTTTTTTTTCATGTAAGGTTTGTTGGTTAAAATTCAAAGATAAAAAAAATCACTTCCTCGTTGATTCGTATAATTCAAATCTTCCATTTTCATAAAGAATTAATACCCTCTGTGGATTTTGAGGAGCCGAATGTGGCATTATTGCCTGCTTATCCTCAGGAAAAGGCAATTCTGTCACTGTTGATGAATAGGGTGGGAGTGGGGGCTGTATTTGTAGTTCTGCATCTCCGTGAAACATATTCCCTTTTCCGGTTAGCAACCAACGTATATTAACTTCAGGGAATGCCTGTGATAATTTTTCCAAAAAATCCCAGCCCGGTTTGTTGCGCCCCGTAAAAAAATGCGACAAACTGCTTCTTTGTATCGAAAGCCGATCTGCAAATTGCGATGCATGTAGCCCCAACCCATCCATTATCGCTTGAATTCGTTCAGAAATACTCATTTTTTTAACTGTTTACAGTTGTAAATGTATTGATTTGCAAGATATTTTATTAAATATTTCACAAAACTAAATAACATCATCTTGTTTGTTTATCCATTTAATTTAATCTTTGACTTT
>JACSSC010000062.1 GCA_014879445.1 Candidatus Competibacteraceae bacterium | reverse complement strand
AATCGCCGCATTCTCCGATTACGGAAGTCGTCTTTAATGGATCATTGAGCGCAGCGAAATCATCCTCTTCTATAATGATTGAGGCAATGAGTAGAAACGACATTTAAGTCAGCAAGATTTTTGTATAAAATAAAATTTAGGCGGAATAACTTTATATTTGATTGATAATTTGGGCTTGTGAGTAGATATATTAATCGCGATATTAGTTGGTTGTCGTTTAACTATAGAGTATTGGAAGAGTCGTTTGACGATTCTTTACCTTTATACGAACGGATTAAATTCATGGCCATATACAGTGCTAATCTGGATGAGTTTTTTCGTGTAAGAGTCGGTGCAATTCGTAATGATCCTTCATCAACACGACCGGGTACTAAAAATTCACAAATATTATCTCAAATTCTTTTTATTGTATCTAGGCAACAACGTGAATTTGGTAAACAGTTTCGTGAGAAAATCATTCCTGAACTGGAATCACATGGGATATATTTGTTGAACGAGAAAACACTCTCTCCAACTCAATATACTTTTGTTCGTAATTATTTTCTAGAAGAGTTGATTTTTCATGTTCAGCCCGTCTTATTAGTTAAAAATAAAGTAGCCCCATTTTTGCAAAATGGGGCTATATATTTTGTTGTGTCATTGCAATCCCAGTCAACCAAAAAAATAGCATCTTTAAAACCACGATTACGTTATGCTATTGTCAAGATCCCATCTGACATTCATTCTCGATTTATTGAATTACCGCCAGAGCATGGTAAATATGGAATTCTCTTTCTTGATGACGTGATACGTGTTAACTTAAATCAGTTATTCCGTGGATACGATATTAAGGATTGCTATAGCATTAAACTATCAAGAGATGCCGATTTGCATATTGAAGATGAATACGAGGGAAGTATTATAGAAAAAGTTAAAAGAAATCTGAGCAAACGTAAAACAGGTGCCACATCAAGATTTTTGTATGATGAAAAAATGCCCGACAACATGTTGGATTTCTTGAAAGAGTGTTTTCGTCTCAAGAAGAATGAATTAGTACAAGGAGGCAAGTATCATAATTTTTTTGATTTATTTAAGTTCCCTAATCCCATTTCTCCACAATTAGAGGTTACCATTCCTCAACCTATGCGAATACCTGAGTTAGATAGCTATCCTTCTATTTTTGAGGCAATCAAGACCCGAGATTGGTTACTAAATTTCCCTTATCAGCGCTATGAATATTTTCTTCGCTTTTTGCAGGATGCAGCTCTTGATCCTAAAGTGATTGAGATTAAAGCTACGCAATACCGTGTAGCAGATAATTCGGCTGTTGTTGAGGCATTAATTAATGCTGCCAGAAATGGGAAAAAGGTTACTGTTTTTGTTGAAGTGAAAGCTCGCTTTGATGAAGAGGCAAATATGAAATCTGCTCAACAAATGGCATCCGCCGGCATTAAGATTATTTATAGCATACCCGGTTTGAAAGTACATGCAAAGGCCTGCTTGATTTCCCGAATTTCAGGCAACATAAGAGGTATTCGCCACTATGCTTTTATGAGTACAGGTAACTTTAATGAAAAAACAGCCAAGATATACTGTGACCATGCCTTGTTTACTTCCAATCCTGATTTGACAGATGAGCTAATTGCTCTTTTTGATTATTTAGAGTCGCAACAAAAACAAGTTAGTTTTCGCAAGCTTTGGATAGCTCAATTTAATATGGTTTCTGATATCACATCACTTATTGAATCTGAAATTAAAAATGCTAAAAATGGTTATACGGCAAAGTTGCTCATTAAACTTAATAATTTGGAAGATCCTTACATGATTGATTTGATATATAAGGCCGGTCGTGCTGGTGTAAAAGTGGATATTATTGTACGAAGTATTTGTTGTCTTATTCCGGATGCCTTATTTAGTGAAAATATAACTGTTCGGCGAATTGTTGATACCTTTCTAGAGCATGCCAGAATTTTTGTTTTTTACCATGGTGGAAAGAATCTTGTATTTATGTCATCTGCCGACTGGATGCGTCGGAATCTGTATCATCGCATTGAACTGGGATTCCCGATATTGGATGAAGATATAAAATCGGAAATATTGGAAATATTAGCATTTCAATTAGCCGATAATCAAAAGGCAAGAATTTTGGACCAAGAATTAATCAATTTGCCAATTCAGATGAGTGCTTTCGATAAGCCAATTAGGGCTCAGCAAAGTATCTATACTTATTTGAGAGATAAATACTTTAAGATATTCGATGATGCGTAATAAATTGATTATCGAATCATATTAATCTTACCAAAGTAGTCCCTCTCAATATTCTTATAATCGGTTACTGTTACTTTGTAAACATATATGCCACTTGGTAGGGCTGTTTGACTGTTAAGTTCATAGCCATTCCATCCTGCTAATTGGTTGTCGGAGAAAAATAATTCACGCCCCCATCTGTCATAAATAACCATTTCAACCTTCTTGATGCCATATCCCTGTACAAAAAAGATATCATTATGTCCATCGTCATTAGGTGTGAATGCATTAGGTATAAAAACATAAAATTCTTGATAAACCTTCACACATTTGCGTTCAATATCAGTGCAACCGTTGGCTGAAGTAGCTATAAGTTCGATACAGAAAATACCTAAGTCAGTAAATTCATGTGATGGACTGGTTTCAGTAGATGTAGTGTTATCTCCAAAATTCCATTCATAAGAAATAGCATCTGTGCTGAGATTTATACAGAGCACTGTAGCACTACCAATCGGAACGCTGTCGGCACTCAAAGCAAAGTCGGCTATTGGGGAAGGAAAAACATCTAAATATTCGGGATATACTTGAGTGGAAGCACATCCAAAAGAAGATGTTGTTGTAAGTTGAACGTCATAAAGACCTGCTTCATTGATACAGTGATATGGTGAGGAATTGGTGGAAATCAGTTGATTGTTAATATACCATTCCCATGCCGCAACAGATGCGTTCGCAACAGTTGTTTGGTCAATGAACGAGAAGCATAAAGGATTACATCCGGCAGTTGATGTGCTGGAAAACTGAACAACCGGATTAGAATGAACTAGTGCGTTCAGAGTTATGCTATTAGAGCAACCTGCATTTGATGTTACGGTTAAAGTTACAGGATATGTACCTCCACCGCTAAATGTATGTAAATATTGATTAGCCGATGGAGTTGTCGTAGGAGATATGCTCCACTGAACATTAGGAATAGTGCCAGAACTTATACTAGAATTATCTGTGAATGTGGTAGGATTGCCTTCGCATACAATATTTGATGAAAATGATGCAACAGGAATGGGGTTAACAACAACGGTTACAGAAGTTGCGCTAACGCATCCATTGACATCTGTTGCTGTAACAGTATAATCAGTTGTTGATTGAGGACTTTGGGTAATATTGGATGTAATTGCTCCAGTATTCCATACATAGGTGTCGCCATTGTTTGCTGTAAGAGTAGTAGCATCGCCTAAGCATAAATCAGTATCACCGGTGATTGTAACAGCAGGCAACGGGTTAACAGTAACTGTTGCAGTTGCCGTACCAACGCATCCACCTGCATTATAAGTAACGGTATAACTGGTTGTAGTAGTAGGTGAAACAGATATGGATGAAGTGGTTTGACCATTATTCCAATTGAATGTGCCACCGGTTGGGTTAACCGTAGCGTCAATGGCTGCAGTACCGCCAACACATATAGTAGGGTTCGTAACACTTATAGAAGGTGGAGGTGCTATGGTAACACAAACTACATTGGAGAAAACGGTAGTGCCACAGTTGGTAACAGCCGCCCTATAACAAGTGTTACCAGTAAGACCAGGTGTGTTGTAGGTTGCACTGGTTGCTCCTGTTATATTAGTCCAAGGGCCACCCGCAGCAGGTGCCGATTGCCATAGTACATTCCCACTGTGCCCCGCTAAAGTGAGTGTTACAGATTGCCCTGTACATACAGATGAATTATTAACGGACGCAGTTCCTGAATTAACTGTTGGATCCATATTTACAAAAAGATCGTAATCTTCAGTTTCGCCAAAAGAATAGTTGATGCAAGGGTCGATACTCGTTCCATTTGTTGCATAAGCACAACGAACACGCATGCGGTAAACACCATCGGCCTGTGCTGCTGGTACTGTGAAATTAAGAGCAACCCATGTGCCGGCAGCTGGTACACCCGGTGTGGCTGTAACTCTTTCAGCTGGAATATCAAATACGTTGTTTTGATTCCAATCAATAAAAATGGCGAATCCTTGTGAATAAGTAATGCCCGCCTGAAGATTACATGTTATCGTTTGGCCGGGATTAACTTTTAGTAAATGTTGATTGCAATTGTATTTAACATAGTTGTTGGGTGTGGGTGTGCATCCTGAATTGTTGTTAGAAACATTGATAACAGCTCCTGTCGTATTAAAACTGTTGATAAAGTCGTTAATTGAATTACCTGAACTATTTGATGGACCCGGTTGGTTACAAGGTACGTTACTATATGATACACCACAGTATGGGGCTTGTGCATGTATCAATGCAGATACTAAAATACCAACTAATATAAGTATGAATTTTTTCATGTTAATTAAAGTAATGGTGGATTTGTTGTTTGGCCTGGTTAACGGTTGAAAGTGGTTTTAATATTAGTGCATCTTTAAATCCTTCTAATGGTACAATGGCTTCTGTATCGGCGAGCCGGTATTGCTCAAAACGCCTAATATCTATGATAGTTTCATCCAATTCAACTCCTGTAGCAAATTCATCTTTTCTAACATAAAACGATTCACTAATTACCCATAATTCAGTATAGTATCTAACAGGATCATTGGTTTTAAATGCTTCAAATTGCATTTCGCCATGAGTGAAATATAAATAGACCGAGAATTGCTGACAACGCAACTCCGTGAGACCAAATTCCGAATGTAAATTGGATGTTTGTGCTAATGTAGAAAAATGAAAACCAAGCAATAAACATAATAATCCGTAAAATTTTTTCATAAAACCTGTTTCAGTATTTTTGCAAATTTACAATATACAATTAACATCATCAGAGCAATTAACCCTAAAAATGGTTGCAGCATGTCATTAAAATGTTAAGATTCTGTATTGATTGATTTTGTAAATTTTTCAAAATCAATAATTTAATATTTTTATACAGTTGTTAAATTTTGTTAAAAATCGAAAAGCGTATTATCTTATTTTAATTAAATCGATGAAAACGGGTAAATGGTCAGAAAATCCACCGAGGTATTTAGGGCCTGCATAGGTTCTAAATGGCATAATACCCATATATTTTGTATCTTCTTCGAGTAACCAATCGGCGTCAAAAATATACGATACGGCATTAGGAACAACCAACCCCGACTTTCTTGTTACCAACGGAGCAGAAACAATGATTTGATCAAGCACGGCCCAGTGTTCTTTGTATTTTTCTGTGCCTTTATTTGCTTCGTAAAAAATATAGGATGTATTGAATAAATCACAAGCGGATAAATTTTCTATTTTTGGTTTAGCAAGAAGTGCTTCCATTATACTTTTGTCGCCGGGCTCATCATTAAAATCTCCCATAATGATAATATTGGAGGATGGATTGCGCATACATATAGAATCTACAATATGCTTGATGGTTTTTGCTGCAAATACTCTCTTAGGTTCAGATGCTGCAACGCCTCCCGATCTTGAAGGCCAGTGATTTACAAAAATATGTAGGGTGTCTTTTTTGAAAACTAAACCCTTTACATATAAAATATCCCTTGTTTTTGTTGCAGTATCGAATGGAAAAACCAATGGAACGGCTCGATGGGATAATGGCCTGAATTTTTTGGGTTGGTAAATTAGCCCAACATCAATTCCTCTTCGGTCGGGTGATTCTTCATGAATAATTGAATATCCAGCTTTCACCAATGGCGTTTTGCTAACCAATTCATTAAGTACATAGCGGTTCTCTATTTCACAAAAACCTACAATGGCTGGAAGACCCCACCCCCCAACTGCTGTCAAAGTTTTATAAATGTTGTCTAATTTGTCTCGATATTTTGATTCATTCCATGCCTTAGATGAGTTGGGTAGAAATTCATCATCATTTTTAAAAGGATCATCATATATGTCAAAAAGGTTTTCGACATTATAAAATGCAATTCGAACAGTTTCATTCTTTTTCTCAAATTTTTGTAATCGCGAATGCCCGGAGGATATGATTGTGTCCTGTGCAAACAAAAGTGAGGAAGAGATAATTAGTTGGAAAAGAAGTGTCATTTTTTTTATCATGATGAATATATAACTGATTGTAATGATTGGATACAAAGATAATGCATGCTAACGACCATAATTGTTAAGTTTTGCATGAAAAATTAATCTTAATTTGATTTCGAGGCCAAAACATTTTGGAAAATGTGCCGTTCCGGAAATATGTGAATGGTCCAATAGAACATGGAAGATATAATGAAAATTAGTAATTGAAATTTTTCTGTAAAGGGCAATTGGCAGCTAAGCCATCCCGTCAATAAACAGACGGCAGAAAGTATTGTCATTCGAATTAAATGCTTTGATACATGAGTGAATGTAATAAAGCGGAAACAAGCAAATAAAAGTATGCTGGCTGAAACGGTTTGAGTAATAAACGCTACTATTGCAGCTCCATTTGCCCCCATTAATGGTATGAGCCAAAGATTGCAACTGAAGTTAATAATCCAAGCAATTAGCCCGGTTGTAATTAATAGTCGCATATGTCCGCGTGCAGTAATGTAAGCTCCTGAGATAATTGAAATGGAATAAGGAATGGAAATCCATATAAGAATTCTTAAATTAATAGCTGTTTCAGCAACATCGTCATTAAACAGCATACTCGAAATTCCTGTAGCAAAGAATAAGCATGCAGTAGATATAATGAATGAAAGTGCAATTAAGTTTCGTAATATAAAACCAAATAGAGCTTGAACCGGTTCGTTTGCTTTTATTGATCTTGCAAAGAATGGAAACATAATTCCAGATGCGATGATTGTAAACTGAGAGAATGCGTCAAACAAGCGATAAGACGCTGCATAAATGCCGGATTGTGTACTGGCATCTTCTATTAAGAAATGCATTAAAACCACATCGGTTCGGGTATATAATGACATCACTAAATGTAGCAAGGCAAAAGGAATGCCTGCTATAAGAGTTGATTTCATCAACAATATGTTGAATTGGATGGCTGGTTTTTTTGCTAATTGAACATTTACAATGCAAGCAACGGTAGCAACGATGGCAGATGATGCAAATTGCATCCAGGCAAAGAGTTCAATATTCATGGATGCGTTAATCCAACCTGTAAGTGCAATTCCACAAAATATTATCAGTAATGCTCTGTCGGCTATTGAAAAAATTGCATCGGTTTTGAAATGAAATAATGCATTCATATTACTCCTGAAATACAAAGTGAAAGAGTTGAAAAAATTTGCTATTCCAAGTAAAATGAGAACATACATCCATTGATTGAAGTATGCAGAAAAGAATCCGGCTATGATTAATATCAAAAAATATAGAATACCTAACATGAATTTTAAAACTGAAAGGTTGAAAAGTTGGGATGAAAAGAGGGATGGGTCGCGTGCAATATTCCTTGTGTTGTATTGTGTAATCCCTAAATCAAGGACTATAAGAAAAAGCATGCTAAAGCTGAATAAACCGTAATATGTTCCATACATTTCATTGCCAACAGCTCTTTGTACTCCTAGTTCAATTCCTAATATCCAAACTGATTTTACAATTAGGTTGAGAAATACTGAGAAAATGATGCCAACTGCTATATTACGATTCATGATTTTGTAATAATCCTGGACTAAGGTACATGAAAACATATAAGAAGGCCACTTGAGTAGCTCCGGCTTGTGTTGTTAATGTGTCTTCATCAATCATGGCAAGCAATACTATTAATACGCTTAGCCAAAATAATGGTATTATTATTTTTCTTTTTAGAAATAAAGGATTAATTATAAGTAAAATAAGCAAAAAAACCGAGGGGATTCCTGTTGATAATGCCGTTGATAAATATTGATTGTGTGGGTGATACCAATATGCTGGATGCAGAGGTGTTTGGGTGCGGATATATGCATGTGTAAGTTCATTTGTAAGATCACCTGTACCATATCCGATTAATGGCTGCTGTTTGATCTTCATCCATGCATGACGCCAAAGTTCTAGTCGAAGTGCTGATGATTTGCCGGTAGCATCTCCTGTTATACGGTAATGATCAAGTTCTCTAATAATCTCGTAAATCCGTGAACCTATTGAATATTTGTTCATGAAAATTACATTGTTTATTCCTGATTCAATAGCTTTTATCTCTGAGTTTGTAAGTTTTTTTACACCTTCTTCATCTTTCTTCAATCCTTTTGATGAGAGAAAATGGATGAGGGTTTCTTTGATGGGATATCCTTTTTGTGTGATTCCATCGAAAGGAATTTGGCTACGTTCGTTCCAAGTTTTTCTTAATTCATGATATGAAATATACAGCCATACATAATATCCATTTTCGGTTATTTGGGATAGCGTATCATGTTTGTAAATACTCCCTTTGGGTGTAGATAGTGGTAAATGTGAAAAATCAATTTTCTCTTTTATATGGTATCTGTCATATTCAAATTTCCATATTCGAACGCCTCCCCACACTATTAATACACACATGAATAGCAAAGAGTAGGAGAAGTATTTATTTGATTTTTTAATACTCAAAACAAAGCCGGTTGTAATTCCGGTAAAGAATAAGATGTATATACCTGTTAGAGATTTGAGTAACAACAAATAGGTTACAAACATAATTGCAAGAATCAGGTATAAGGTGTTCGGGAGAATCCTGTATGAACTACCTTCTTTTGAAAATAAGTATAGACATGTAAATATGCCAAAAACCAAGAGTGTAGCAAAACGAATATTGGATATAAAAGGTGATAGTTTTCTGAATTCAAAATTAGGATTATCTATAAGCCCTGTATGCTTGAATAGACCATATATCGCAGTTAAGAGAATTGCTCCCAGCAAAACATGTAGAAGTTGATTCCAACGGCTTGAAGGTAGAATGGGGAAAGATGTCGCCATTATTGGAATAATCAAAATGGGTAATTTGATTCGAAGTTGTCGAAGTCCTTCCTGCCAGTCGGATGTATGAATCATTCCGAATAAGTATATGAGGTAAATACTCGCAAAAAGCAAAAGTGGAAGATGTTCTTTCAGGCGGGATAGTTTATTTTTCCAATTAGTATCCCAAAGCCAAGCAGCAGCCATGCCAAATTGCCCCCAACTCATAAGTGAATTGGATGTTGGGAGTCCTGCTGCCAAAACTAAAACAGATGCAAAAAATAAATTTTCAGCATGTAGCCATGTGGGATATGACAATCGGAACAGTTTTGATTTCATTAGAGGATAAAAATACAAGCAATGATGCATTTAGCCAAACTTGTTTTTAGATTTGTACCCTTATGCGTATTGCTGTTAATACTCGGGTGCTTTTGCCAGATAAAATGGAAGGGATTGGTGTTTTTACACATGAAGTGATGCGTCGAATGGTTATTCAGCATCCCGAACATGAGTTTTTGTTTTTTTTTGATCGCCCATACGACAAAAGGTTTGTGTATGCTTCCAATGTTCAGCCCATTGTAGCCGGCCCTCAGGCCAGACATCCTTTTCTGTTTTACATGTGGTTTGAATATACCGTAGCCCAATTGCTTAAAAAACATAAACCCGACGTGTTTTTATCTCCTGATGGTTATTTGTCGTTGCGCTCATCTGTAACACAAGTGCCGGTTATTCACGATTTGAATTTTGAATATTTTCCTGCTTTTTTTTCACGATTGAATCGGATGTATTATCATTATTTTTTTCCTAAATATGCTCACAAGGCAAAAAGAATAGCGACTGTTTCGGAATATTCTAAGAGTGATATTCATCGCTTATATGGAATAGCCCCTGATCGGATTGATGTGGTTGGAAATGGTGTGGATGAATTGTTTCAACCGATTGATGAATATCAGAAATCAGTTGTTCGTGAAAAATATAGTCAGGGAAAGCCATTTCTTGTGTTTGTTGGTGGGCTTTACCTCAGAAAAAATCTGATGAACATGTTAAGGGCTTTTGATAGATTTAAACAAAAAACTCAATCTGATTGGAAATTTTTGATAGCCGGAAAATCATATCATGAAACCGTTGCTTTGCATAAATTACATGCTCAATTGGAGAGTCGTGAAGATATCGTTTTCTTAGGCAGATTGTCTGATAGGCAAGAGATTCGATTATTACTGGCTGCTTCTGAGGCCTTGTTTTATGTTAGCTTATTTGAAGGGTTTGGACTGCCGATTGTTGAGGCCATGCGTTCTGGAACGGCTGTTATTACAGGCGATTGTACAGCCATGCCTGAAATAGCCGATAATGCTGCTCTTTTTGCTAATCCTAATGATGTTGAACAAATTGCCAAGGTGCTACAGGAGTTATCAGAAAATAATGCATTAAGAAACCAATTGGCTCATAACGGACGCCAAAGAGCGAATCTGTATAGCTGGGATTTGGTGGAAAATCGTTTGTGGAATTCAATATGTATGGCTACTCAAAATCCCTAATTCACTTATCTTTGTTTTTCTTATATGATTAATCTAATGTAATAATGAAAAAATATATTTTTGAAACCAACATAATGTGTGTAGCTTGTGTTAATAATGTTTCTTCTGTACTCAATTCTTTTGAAGGAATTCATCATTGGCATGTTGATTTACAATCTGAAACGCGATTGTTGCATATAGAAGCATCTACATTAGATGTTGTGAAGTTGAAAAATGAAATGGAGTCATTGGGATACAATTTAAAAGAATGTCAGATCTGAATAAGAATAAAGTGCTCGTAACAGGCGCCAATGGATTGTTGGGGCAAAAACTGGCTGAAAGATTGCTGCAAATGCCCAACGTGGAAGTTTGCCTGACCGGAAAGGGAGCATGCCGGTTGCATAAAGCTAAGGACAAATACCAAATACTTGATGTTGTTGATAATCATGAAGTTGATCTCTTATTTTCTCAATTTCTGCCAGATGTAGTTATTCATGCAGCTGCAATGACCCAAGTGGATGACTGTGAGATTGATAAAGAGTTGTGCTATGTTCAGAATGTGACAGCTGTTGAAAACCTGATTAGGGCTTGTAATCGTTATAACACCCATTTGATTTATCTTAGTACTGATTTCGTATTTGACGGAATATCAGGGCCATACAAAGAAGATGATGTCCCCAATCCTATTAGTTATTATGGATACTGCAAATTAGAAGCAGAGAAGAAAGTACAACAAATGATGAGTACTTGGTCTATTGTTCGTACAATACTGGTTTTTGGCGTATTGAAAGATTTAAGTAGGAATAATATTGTTTTATGGGTGAAAAATAATCTGGAAAAGGGACAATCCATTAAAGTGGTAACCGACCAGTTCAGAACCCCCACATTAGCCTGTCTCTTATACACATCTGACGCT
>JACSSC010000042.1 GCA_014879445.1 Candidatus Competibacteraceae bacterium | reverse complement strand
GTCATCATACGTCCATGTTACGGTGTATGTGCCTTGGGATGTATAACTCAACGGATCTGTAGTGGTTCCGATAATAGAGCCGGCACCACTACATCCTGGTGATGCAGTTGGTGTAGTTGTGATACTCAGCGCACAACTTCCATTAAGAACAGGTAATACTGCCTGATCGGGAACAGGTAAAGCTGTAACCTGCACATCGATGGTTTGAGATTGTGTAGCTGTATTCCCTTGACCATCGGTATATGTCCAAATCACAATATATGTACCGGGGCTATTATAGGTTAATGGGTCTGTTGTAGATCCAATAATGACACCGTCGCAGTTGTCTGTTGCCGTTGGAAAAGAGGAGATTGTATAAGTACAAGGAGCTGAAAGTACAGGCAAAGAAGCTAAATCTGGAATGGGTGCTGTTAGGTCATATACTGTGATATTTTGAGTTTGGGTTGTCGTGTTTCCATTAGAATCGGTATAGGTCCAAACGACATTATAAGAGCCAATGGTATTAAATGTAGTAGGGTCGGTAGTTGTAGCAATAATTGATCCATCACAGTTATCAGTAGCCGTTGGGGGAGTGAGCACAACCATACATTCGCCAGCAGCATTAGATAATGAGGCAACATCAGGAACAGGAGCCAATAAATCGGTTACAGTAACCGTTTGTATAGCTGAAGTGCTGTTGCCCGATGCATCTGTAGCTGTCCAGGTTACCTGGGTTGCGCCTGTTGGAAAAACAGGTGGGGCATTATTTGAAACTACGATCGAACCCGAGCAATTATCGCTAGTTAATGGTGCTCCCAGTACAACACCCGTTGCCGTACAAAATCCAGGATCGGGAGATGTATTAATATCAGCAGGAGGAGAAATGGAAGGAGGTAAATTATCGTAAACAAACACATTAGCCGAACAGGTTGCTGTATTGGAACTACTATCGGTAACTGTTAGCGAAACTTGTTTTGCTGTTGAAAACGCATGAACTCCTAAATCCGCGTTATTATCTTGGGCATAAACCGACCATTCGGTAGCAAGTGTTGTAAATGCTGAAGTATTACAAGGTCCGGGAGGATTGACAGAAACACCTGTATAAATATTAGGATTGCGGCGCAATGTTTTATTTAAGGTACTATGAGCGCCGCTTACCCACTGCGTGCCTGGGTCGCAACCAATCATGCCAATAATATCAATGTTACCACCAGCAGATGTGGCAAGAGAAACGGCATCATCTCCATTAAATGTAAGAGAGGCAGAGAATTGATCTGCTTGCACTAAAAATCCGGAAGTGGCAGAAGGGTTGCATAATACAAATACATCTCCATGCGCAACCGTACCTGTAAGGTTAATGATTGTTGGGGTGGTTGATCCATTCGTATACACCCTGACCTGGTATCCGCCGGCGCCCAGATTCACAGAACTTCCGGTAAAGTTTGCTATTTCAATACATTTATTATTTGAGCTTCCTTCAATGTATTCTGAGATAAACAATCCAGAAGCAAATGGCACATACAAATCTGCACAAGTAAATAAAGTTTGACTAAGAGATAAAGATGCTATGCCACAGTTATCAGTAGAACCATTATCTACCCATAGAGGCGATAATACTGCATTCCCATTCACGTCCAAATAAATAGAAACATCCTGACAAACAGCTATCGGTAGTACATTATCTGGGTCCTGCAAGATGGAAACAAAAGCAGTATCCATACATCCCGAACTATCAACAGCAATTACTTGATAAGAGCCGGCTGCTAAATTGGTAACTAATGCAGAAGACGGGCCATGCGACCATGAATAGGTAACAGGTCCAGTGGCATTTGTAACAGATGCTAATGCTTGGCCATTATTCAAATTACAACTTGCATGAGTTGGCGTTGCTGATACGGTTAGCAAGCAAGGTGGTGGTGGAACCACATAGCAAACATGCAGCCCCCAAGAAGTAAGTGAGCCACCATCTTGATCATAATTATCTTTAATAGAAAGAGACCAAACACCATTCAATGCCTGACCATCAAATGCACTGAGAAGTTGAGCCGGCTGGTAAGTACCACCGCCAACAGGCGGGCAGGGCAATGCGGCAGGTGTGGCTTCATCATCAAAGTTTACATTAAAATTATCTTCATTGTTACAAATCTGATCAAACAATACCACCGATGTAGCGGTAGGAGAAATAACGCGTATCGTAAGGTCGTTGATCCAGGTATGAGTACCTACCAAATTCACTACATTCACATCCATAATAGTGCCTATTGTTGGCACCGTCAGGTTTGAAAAAACAGTTGGAGTGCCTGATGAAGGGATAGATACAGGCACATTGGTGCTAACAAATGTTGTACACAGAACCGTTGCCGTCGTAAAATTAAAAACTGAAGAATAAGGACCTATGCCACATGGATTTTGAGCCATAACACGCCAATAGTAAGTAGTGTTTGAAGCCAAGGGTGATGTGGGCACAAAACTTGAAGAGATAAGCCCTGAAGCTGAACTTACGATATTAGTAAATCCTGGATCTGTAGCTATTTGAATGGAGAATGTAATACCTCCACCGGCCATAGCCGACCAACTTAATGTGGGGGTTAACATGACACCTGTTGCACCCTGCACAGGCGTTAATAAAGTTGCAGCACCCGGCGCAGGAGATGAAATAACAAGTGTTAAGCTTACTGTTTTTATACCTGTCGTGCTATTTCCTTGCAACGTAAGTGTATAGGTGCCTGGGATAGCAGTACCCGGATCAATCGTTAAAGTTGAGGTTCCGGCAGGTATAACAGGATTTGTACCTAGCGTAGCAATAGCTCCGGCAGGAACACCCGTAACCGACAAGGTAACCGGATCCGTGTATCCGCCGGTTGACCCAACTTGTATTGAATATACGCCAGCCGAAGGTGGACATAAAGAGAGGGTATCATTGATAACAGAAAGCTGGTAATCATTGGCCGGGCCGGTTATCGTAAAATTGTTATCAGAGATATCAAAGAAAACGCCATTGGCACTACGCACCATCACCCTACAAGTAGTTGATGGTGTATTAGGAACAAAAATCAAATGCGAACCATCATTTGGTGTATTGGAAGCAAGAATCGTGGGATAAGTAAGGCCGCCATCTGTGCTAAGAAAGATATCTACATTTGAGCAATTCACAGGCGATACATTGGTATTGGCTACATTCCATGTAATCGTTTGTGAACTTAAAGCATTCCATGTAATGCCGGTTGCCGATGGATAAGTAACAACAAAAGGGCCGGCTGTTGATGTAACACTCAATGATACATCATGATGGTCATTACATCCGCCTCCGGGGGCATTGTCTCTAACTATCACTCTAAAATTCATGGTTCGGCTAACCGAAGGTAACACCTCCCATATTGAAACTGTATTGTTGGCTAAATCAGCAAGACGAGGGAAGTAGCGGGTTGGAATGGTGTCGGGATTCCATGAGCGAAAATTGGGGCCAACGGTTGATGTAGATACAGGCGGCATCGTAGCTGCGCCATTGTCCATTTGTTCCCAACAATAGGTAAGTATATTAGATGTATTAGGGTCAGTAGCCGTAACCGTAAGCGCAAATGGGGTATTGGCCGGTATCGAATATGATGTGGTGGTAGTGGTGATATCAGGTGGACTGTTTGACAAAGTAGTTATTGCTTCGCATGTATGCCCTGCACTCATAATTTCGTTGTGTATCTCCTGCAAACTGATCCCATGAAAATAATCATCACTATTACTTTGCACGTTGGGGGCGCAAATACCTGCATAACCCATTATCGTTGATGCACTACCCGGCTCCATCGCCGTAGCATTATTGCGATTACAATTGTTGTTTTGGGTATGATTGGCACCAAATTGATGCCCCATCTCGTGTGCCACATAATCAATATCAAATGGGTCGCCTATTGGCGCAGCACTGCCTGTTACGCCTCGTGCCTTTTGCCCTCCTGTACACACTACACCCAACCCGGCCAAGCCCCCACTATTCGTTCCAAATACATGACCGATATCATAATTGGCCGAACCTATAATATTATCACACGTTGTCTGGTTTTGATTAATCATTGTACCTGGCGTACCATTGGTATAGGGGTCTGTGGCAGCATTTGTATAAACAATCAAATTATTATTTGCTACAATGTTCATACGGATGGCAATATCCCGCTCAAAAACACCATTTACTCGATTCATGGTTGTTACCTGTGCTGCTTGTGCTAGCAATACGGTTCCGCCATGAAATGTTGTATATTCACCTGTTGCAGCTAAAGCCAAACGATAGGTTCGCAATTGGCATGTGCCAAATGCTTTGGGACCTCCAAAAACAGAAATCGAATCTTTAATCTGTGATACTACATCACAAGTAAAATTTTTCTGTACATCCTGATAAAAATCTTTTTTGTTATAAAGAATATAACCTGTAGCGTTAGTATTCCCAAAGTACAGAGGGTCGATAAACACCGTTCCCTGACCAACTGTCAGTACCATCCCATGAAAGCCCTGCGGTGTAACGTCCATTTTCAGGTATTTGCCACCATCCGAAATCGAAACGCCGGAATAGGTTTTTATTTCAGGAAATAGCATCTCCAAGGGTTTCTCTATCATAGGCGTTTCGCTGAGGCGAAAAGTTTCAAACCCTCCGCCGGGCATGGGTATCTCAATCAAAAAATCTGAATCATACAAGTTAGAACCATCCGAAACCGGCACGCCCGACAACCCTATTTTAAGCGATGCCAAATCAAGCATCAATGTTTGATAGGATAACGGCCTAATCAGACGCGTTCCGGTGACAGGAATAGACGACTCATCCACGTATGTCCAATAATTCAACCCACTTTGAGCTGTAGTAACGCCAATAAAAGTAAGGAATAAAATAGCGAATACAATCGCACTTTGTACTTGTTTTTTCATAGTGTAATACTCAATTTGCAAGATACAAGGTAGCACATCTTGAAAAAACAACAAATTTTTTTTTATTTATGACCCCATTAACTTGAATTTTTTTCCTGGAATACTATGTATCAGGCCTTTCATTTCTAATGATAAAAGCAATGAGGCCGTTTTACTGGAAGGAAATCCTGCATGCAAGCTCAGATCATCAATACCCATATTATCTACCGGCTGCAAAAGTTCAACCAATATTTTCTCATCCTGATCCAATTCAATAAACAAACGCGACTGAATCGCCGGTTTTTTTTTCTTCAATTTCATCCCCAATGCAATCAGAATATCATCTGCCGATTCAACCAATATGGCTTCATTATTTTTTATCAATCGGTTGCATCCTTTTGAATAAGGATCGGATGTTCGTCCAGGGAAGGCATACACATCGCGATGATAGCTATTAGCTATGCGTGCCGTAATCAATGCACCACCTTTCTCTGAGGCCTCAACCACAATAGTCGCTTCGGCTAACCCCGCAATGATACGATTACGCATGGGAAAATTCTCTTTATCGGGTTTAACCATTGACGGATACTCAGTAATGATGCCTCCATTTTTAAGCAAATCTGACACATACTTTCGATGCAGGGATGGATACATAAATCCAAACCCGTGTGCCACTACGGCAATGGTCTCTATTTGATGCTCAATAGCTGCCAAATGGGCTGTAATATCAATCCCATAAGCAAAACCACTTACAATTGTTATATCATGACCTGCAAAATCCTGTATGAGGCGATTACAGCATTCTTTTCCATATTCAGTGGCCGAACGTGTACCTACTACGCTAATTATCCGGTGATGAGGAGAAGGCAAACGCCCTCGGAAGAATAGCATAAATGGGCTATCGGTACAATGTTGAAGAGCTACTGGATATTCATTATCATGAAATGTACAATATTTAATTCCCAGCTTCTCCATACGCTTAATTTCTTCTTCAATGAGCTGATTATCGGCCTGAACAAACAATTTTTCCAACACTGCCCTATTGATTCCTTCTATCTTCAACAGGGCCTTCTTCTTTTCAGCATATACGGCCTCCGCTGAACCACAATGCCTAATCAATCGCTTAATAGTAATGTGCCCGATGCCGGGCGTAAAATACATCCTTAGGTTATGAAACAATTCTTCAGGGCGCATACGTAGGTTAATGGTTATTCATAAAAAAGAAATCTTAAATTCCTTTCAGGGCGTTAAACCTACATATAATTTTTTTGATTTTTTTTAAAATTATGTACGTTTGACCAATTTTTCATGCCAGTGATTATCTTTGATAAAAATTGGAAATGTTAAATAATCAAAAATCCTTCTGCTCATGAATGTAAGATTTACGCTTCTACTGGCTTTCAGTATTGTGTTTGCGACCGGCGCTTTTAGCCAAAAAGCTACGATTAAAGGAAAAGTAACTGACCTTCAAACCAAAGAACCTGTTCCTTTTCTCAACGTAAGTGTGGAAGGCACACCCATAGGTACGGCAACGGATTTTGAAGGCAATTATGAACTCGAATTAGACCCCGGAACTTATAATATCATATTCTCTTCCGTTGACTATGGTAAAGTAAAAGAAAAAGTTACCCTCAAAGCAGGCGAAAAAAAACGACTTGATTTCTATCTTGAACTCAAAGCTGTAGAAATTGAAATGTTTGTCAAGTCGGAAGGAAAATTTGAAAAACGACTTGATGAAGTAACGGTTTCGCTCGAAGTGCTAAAACCCAATATTATTCAAAACAAAAATGCAACCAGTGCCGACCAATCGTTGCAGCAGGTGCCTGGCGTTACGATCGTGGATAGCGAACCGCAAATTCGTGCAGGTAGCGGATACAGCTTCGGTGCAGGTAGCCGTGTAATGATCCTGGTAGATGATGTTCCATTGCTTTCGGGTGATGCCGGCAGGCCTACATGGGGATTTATTCCGATTGAAAACATTGAGCAAATTGAAATTATCAAAGGGGCATCTTCAGTACTATATGGCTCGGCGGCCCTCAACGGCGTTATCAATGTACGTACTGCTTATCCCAAAGATAAACCCATGACTAAAATCACTTCGTTCATGGGCATATACAACCTCCCTGATTCGGCCAACTGGGCTAACTCATTCCCTCCCTTCAACTCCGGCTTCAGTTTCCTTCACTCCAGAAAAATCAAAAACTTCGATTTGGTTGTTGGCGGCAACCTTTTTGCACAAAAAGGATATATCGGCCCTGCCGCATACGCACCCGGTGACAGCATTCAAAACTATCCCTCCAAATTGCTCAATGGCGAAAACGATTATCGTGGTCGTATCAACTTCAATACCCGATACCGTTTTTCCAAAGTTGAAGGCCTTTCTATTGGGCTCAATGGTAACTTCTTGTATGGGGTATCAACCGGCGCTTTCCTTTGGCAAAACAACCGTGAAGGTATTTTCCGCACTCAAAACGGTGCCATCACCAAAACCCTGCAAACTACCTTTAATATTGACCCCTATCTGGTTTATGTGGGCAAAAACGGAAGCTCTTATAACCTGCGCTTCCGATACTATTATCTTGATAATAATAACGACAACAACCAAGGCAATCAAAGCGACCAATGGTTTGGCGAATTTCAATACCAAAAAAGATTCCTCAGCGAAAAAAATCAACAAAACAAATTCCTCAAAAATTTTGTGATAACTGCCGGTGCTATGACCACTTTTACGTTGGGTCACGCCGATTTGTTTGCCGGCAACAAACCCAACCCGGCTGGCGTTGATTCTGTTGTTGAACAAAACATCTATACAACCAACTTCAACCAAGCCATTTATGCTCAAGTCGAAAACAAATTTTTTGGTCGCCTGACCGTTTCGCTGGGGGCCCGTTTAGAATACTTCAGAATAGGCAAATTCGATACCTACCGCTTTTATACCGGTGGCTCATCTACTCCATACGATACCAGTATTGTGGACGAAGGAATTCAGCCCGTATTTAGAGGCGGGCTTAGCTTCAAAGCCGCCGAATATACTTTTATCCGCGCTTCGGTGGGGCAAGGTTATCGCTTCCCTACCATTGCCGAACGTTTTATTACTACCAATGTGGGGGGCGTTAACATTTATCCCAACTCTTCTCTCAGACCCGAATTCAGTTGGAGTGCTGAACTGGGTATCAAACAAGGTTTCAAGATTGGTAAGTTTATGGGTTATTTTGATGCCGCCGGATTCTATCAAAACTACCGCGATTACATCGAATTCAATTTCACAAGTATTCCCGGACAAGGCATTGGCTTTGTTTCTTTAAATACGGGACAGGCATTTGTGGCCGGAGTGGATGTGTCGCTCATGGGTGGTGGTAACTTTACCAAAGATTTTGGCATGAACATATTGGCCGGCTACAATTATGCCCTGCCACAAACACTTAGCCCCGACCAAAAATATGTATATAATGCCGATACTCTTCCCAACAATTTTATCAACTCCAGCTCCGACACAACCAATCATATTATGAAATACCGCTTTCAGCATACGGTAAAATTAGATGTAGAATTTAACTACAAAATGTTCTCACTGGGCTTCAGCTTGCGCTACAACAGCTTTATGCAAAACATTGACAATGCATTTTCCATAATTGAAAATACACTAAATCTAATTGAAGGAGTTACAAAATTCCGCGATGAAAACAACAGAGGCGACTATGTAATGGATTTGCGTTTGGCATGTCAGGTTTCTAAATCCTCACGGCTTTCATTTCTTATCAACAACATTGCCAACCGTGTGTATGTAATGCGTCCCGGCAAGGTTGAAGCGCCACGTCAGTTCTTACTTCAATATCAGTATCATTTCTAGAAATTCTTAATCTTTAATTTAATCTTTGTTTTTATGGCTAAAAAGCTAAATCTGCAACGTGAAAACAATTTTTTTGACGACGTTGTAAAATACTTTGACAATGCAGCAAAGTATGTAAAGGCCCCTGTGGGGATTTTGGATCAAATTAAGTATTGCAACAGTGTATATCGGATGAAATTTCCTGTAAAGGTAAAAGGTGGTTATGAAGTGATAGAAGCGTACCGTGTGGAGCACAGTCATCACAAACTCCCGACCAAAGGAGGGATTCGATACAGCGAGCACGTTAATCAGGATGAGGTAATGGCATTGGCTGCGCTGATGACATACAAATGTTCAATTGTAGATGTACCATTTGGTGGTGCCAAGGGGGGTGTTAAAATCAATCCTCGCAATTATTCTGAGGATGAATTAGAGCGCATTACACGCCGATACACATCTGAGCTTATTAAGAAAAACTTTATCGGTCCGGGTATTGATGTACCTGCACCCGATTACGGAACTGGCGAAAGAGAAATGTCATGGATTGTTGACACCTACAACACTTTTAATATGAGCGAAATCAATTCGCTGGGTTGCGTAACCGGCAAACCTGTAGGTCAGGGCGGAATACGTGGCCGACGAGAAGCCACCGGACTAGGGGTGTTTTATGGCGTGCGTCAATATCTATCCGATACAGCACGTGCTAAAAAATTAGGGCTCAGCACCGGTATCGCTGGTAAAACGGTTGTTGTTCAAGGATTAGGCAACGTGGGATATCATGCTGCCAAATTCTTTTACGAATCAGGTGCCATTATCATAGGAATTGGAGAATGGAACAGTGCTATTGTAAGCAAAAATGGTATCAAACCGGATGAGGCGCTGGCTTATTTCAAACAACACGGCACACTTGACGGCCTGAAAGGAACAAAAACGCTCAAGTCCAATTTGCAAGTTCTTGAAGAACCATGCGACATTTTGATACCGGCTGCATTAGAAAATCAGATCAATAATGAAAATGCAGCACGCATCAAAACCAAACTGATTGCAGAAGCTGCCAACGGCCCCGTTACGCCGGAGGCCGAACAAATTCTGCTAAAAAAAGGCACCGTAATTATTCCCGATATATACTTAAATGCAGGAGGTGTTACCGTTTCATATTTTGAATGGCTGAAAAACTTATCCCATGTGCGTTTTGGCCGTTTGGAAAAACGCTATCAGCAAAACATGAATAATAATCTGATAGATGCCATTGAAAGTAGCACCGGAAAAAAACTTTCAAAAGCACAGCGCATGATGATTGACCATGGAGCCGATGAAAAAGATTTGGTATATTCAGGGCTGGAAGATACCATGATTGATTCTTTGGAACAAATGATTGAAACGCAATCGCAAAATAAAAAAATTACTGATTTGCGTACTGCCGCCTTTGTTACAGCCATTAACAAAATTGTTGTGTCTTACGAAAAACTGGGCGTTTTCCCATAAATTTTTTTCTATATCTTTTAAAAAAACAACAGTTGCTTTTTTGTGGCTGTTGTTTTTTATTTTATATTGCTCTAATATCAAAATACAACATGATGAAAAAACAGTTTTATTTTATAGGTCTCATTGCCCTTTTATTTTTCACTTCGTGTGTAAAGTCGGCATCCGAAAAAATAGAAGGAACTTATACAGGCACATATTCATCTAGCGAATTAGGAGGTGCAGGAACAGGAAGTGCAAAGGTGATTTCAACAGGCGACCGATTGATAAACATTGAATTTAAAGTAAACGGATATGACCCTGTGTATATTAATGATATTAATATTACGGTAGCTGTAGATATTGGTGGTACATATACGCTTGATATGGAAAATCCCGCCATCAATGCCAACTTTTCGGGCTCGGTAGTGCTTGGTGTACTTGGCATAACCAATGATATGCTTACCATGCAATACTCTTCCGATAATATGGGTATTCAGTTTAACGGATACAGAAATTAACGGCCCTGAAGCTGTCTGTTCACTAAGGATTTGGTATTAGTAAACATTGTACTCTTAATTAATTTTTGTGAAATGCCTATCCTATCACAAAATTCTTCGTTTAACTTTAACCAATGAAATGATACAAGAAGATTGTGAAGCAAATTTTTTTTCTCGGTTATATTATAGCGATTTATTTGGTAATGTTTTCCTGCACACGTGCAGACAGCCGTATTGACAAACGTCCGACGGCTCCTGTCGGCCCGCTCGAACAAGCACTACGCGACAAAGACACGCTACCCCCATTTCTGAAAAAAGAAAACAAATGGGTGGATTCCGTAATGAATACATTAACCATTGACCAAAAGATTGGCCAGTTATTTATGGTAGCTGCTTATTCAAAAACAGCCAGCCCCAGCAGCAAAATCAATGATTTGATTAGCGGGCAACAAATCGGTGGGTTGATTTTTATGCAGGGCGGCCCCGGACGACAAGTGCAATTAATCAATCATTATCAGAAGCTAAGTAGCATACCCCTCATGATAGGTATTGACGGAGAGTGGGGGCTCTCGATGCGACTTGACAGTACACAGAAATTTCCGTGGCAAATGACGTTGGGGGCGATACAAAACGATGAGCTCATTTATGATATGGGTAAAGAAATTGCCAGGCAATGTCGTCGGGTTGGCGTACACGTAAACTTTGCGCCCGTAGTTGATATCAATAACAACCGCAATAATCCGGTAATCGGCGCCCGTTCGTTTGGAGAAATACGCGAACAGGTTGCACGCAAAGGCATTGCATATATGAAGGGCATGCAAGATCAGGGTGTGCTGGCCAATGCCAAACACTTTCCCGGCCACGGCGACACCGATAAAGATTCACATTTGGCACTTCCGTCTATTTTACACAATCGGGCTCGTCTCGACTCTATAGAATTGTATCCTTTTCGCGAATTAATTAGAAACGGACTCGGAAGCATGATGATTGCCCATCTTTCAATCCCTGCATTAGATAATGCACCCAACACCCCCACAACCTTATCAAAAAAAGTTGTTACCGATTTGCTTCAACACGACATGGGTTTTAAGGGATTGATTTTTACTGATGCCTTAAACATGAAAGGTGTAGCCGATTTCTATGAACCAGGCATTGCCGACCTCAAGGCACTTCTTGCTGGCAATGATGTTCTGCTCTTTTCAGGCGATGTACCAAAAGCTATTAGTGAAATTAAGAAAGCCATACAGACCCGTGAAATCACTGAAGATTATATAAACGAAAAATGTCGAAAAATCCTAAAAGCAAAATATTGGCTCGGACTCCATACATTTAAACCAATAAGTACAGAACGCCTACAAGAGGATTTGCATACCCGCGAATCAGAAGTTGTGATGCGCCGATTGGTTGAAGCATCTCTCACCTTAATAAAAAATCAATCATCGCTGATTCCACTAAAACAACTTGACACCCTTCGCATAGCAGCCATCTCAATAGGAGAAGAAAAAGGCAATCCATTTCACAAACGCCTAAAGGATTATGCCGAAATAGATGTTTTTTCTGCTTCAGAATCAGCCGGAAGCAATGATGCCCAAGCCCTGCTGGAAAAACTCAAAACCTATAACATAGTTATCCTATCCGTTCACAAATCCAACGATTCGCCTTTCAAATCATACCGCATTTCGGCAGAAAATAAAAGTTTCATTCAGGCCATAGCCCGTAAAAAAGAGACGATATTAACCGTTTTTGCCAATGCATATTCTTTGTCAGGCATGAAAGAAATGCAGATGTGCAAAGGGGTTCTGCTTGCTTATCAAAATTCTGAACTGGCTCAGGATTATGCAGCACAACTAATTATGGGCGGCATTTCGGCAAAAGGGCGATTGCCAGTCAGTATTACCGATGAATATAAAGCCGGACATGGCATTGAAACGGGAAAACCCATCCGGCTGAAATATACCATTCCAGAAGATGTGGGCATGAAAGGGTCGAAGTTAGATGAGATAGATAAGATTGTATTTAAAGCTATTCGTGATTCTGTTTTCCCGGGCTGTCAGATTCTTGCCGCACGTAGCGGTCAGGTTTTTTTTCGCAAGTCGTACGGGTTTCATACCTACGAAAACAGAGAACCCGTAACTGACGATGATATATATGACATTGCCTCAATTACAAAGGTGGGTGGTACACTGCCTGTACTCATGCAACTGGTTGACAAAAAGCTGATAGATTTATCCAAAACCCTCGGATTGTATCTTCCCGAATTATCGGGCACCGACAAAAACCAAGTAACCCTTATTGACATTCTAACCCACCAAGCCGGATTCAAATCATGGCTACCCTTTCATCAATACACCATGGATGCCAACAAACAATATAAGCAAGGGGTTTATGATACGACATTCAGCAGCCATTATCCATATCAAGTAGCTGACAATTTGTATGCTTCATTTCGCATTCGCGATACCATTTTCAAGGCCAACATTAGCACCCCCCTTTCAGGTAAAAAAAAATATTTGTACAGCGACTTGGGTTATTACTTTCTACACCGCATCATTGAAGAAAAAACCAAACAACCATTAGACAAATATCTGATGGAGAACTTATACAAACCATTAGGCGCTGTTACATTAGGATATAAGCCATTAGAGCGCTTTTCACGTTCCCGTATTATTCCTACTGAAGACGACAAACAATATCGCAAACAGTTGGTTCATGGATATGTACACGACCAGGGGGCTGCATTAATGGGAGGTGTTGCAGGTCATGCCGGATTATTTTCTAATGCCAATGATTTAGCAAAGCTCATGCAGTTATATTTAAACAAAGGCGAATATGGTGGTCAGCGATATATTCTTTCTTCCACTATTGAAGAATTTATTCGTTGTCAGTTTTGCGCAAACGGCAACCGAAGAGGAATCGGGTTTGATAAACCCACGCCCAATGGTACAGGTGGCACGGCATGCGATTGTGTATCATATGCCAGCTTCGGCCATGCAGGTTTTACCGGCACGCTTGCCTGGGTAGATCCAGAAAAGGATTTGGTGTATATATTTCTTTCGAATCGTGTATATCCCGATGCGGAGAACAGAAAATTAATAAAGGAGGGTCAACGCGCTTTGGTACAGCAGGTGTTTTACAATGCGTTGTAAACATTCATGGTTTGCTGTATGCCCGAAACAGCAAAACTCAAAACGGCCTCATGTGCTTTAGGAATCAGCTTTTCGATCAATAATTTTTCTTCGCTGTTCCATCGTCCTAAAACATATTGTACCTGAGTACCTTTGTCAAAACTATTGCCTATACCAAAACGCAAACGTGGATAGGATTGGGTTTGCAATACCTCTTCAATATGCGACAATCCATTATGGCCACCACTTCCGCCTTTTGCTCGGATACGAATCGCGCCAACAGGTAGGGCTAAATCATCGGCAATAATCATCAAATTGGAGAGTGGAATTTTTTCTTTTTGCAACCAGTACTGCACCGCTTTGCCGCTCAAATTCATAAAAGTTGTAGGTTTAATCAACACCATTTCACGGCCTTTAAAACGAAAGCGTGCAACCGAAGCAAAGCGGTCGGGAGAAAAAGAAGCTGACTTGGCAGAAGCCAAAGCATCAAGCACATCAAAACCAATATTGTGTCTGGTGTTTTCATATTCATCACCAACATTTCCCAATCCGACTATAAGAAATTTAGTTGACATATACAATAAGAAAAGGCGGCTATGCACCGCCCTATCTATTAATTATCGCAAAGATATTATTTCTTCTTGTCCTGTTCGGCGGCTGCTTGAGCAGAAATGGCGCTACGCGTCATTTGTACGGCGGCTACAGCCAAATTAGCGGGGTCGTGAAATTTAACCCCTGCTACACTCAGATCAGCCACACGAAGTTTATCACCAATATTAAGATTGGTAATATCCAATTCGATATCATCGGGCATTTGATCAGGCAATGCTTCAACTGTAAGTTTTCTAACATTAACAACCAACTTACCGCCAGAACGTACACCGGCAGAATTACCGGTTACACGAACGGGAAGTTGCAATTTAATATTCTTGCCATCGAGCACTTGAAGAAAATCAATATGCTCGGGCTTGTCAGTTACCGCATTAAACTGAATTTCCTGCATCACGGCTTTGAACTTCTCAGCGCCGATATTCAATTCAGCAAAATATACAGCCGGGCTGTAGATAATTTTTTTCAATTCGGCCTCTGTAGCGGCAAAATGAACAGGTTTGTCGCCTCCGTAAAGAACGCAAGGTATCATGCCCTGACGGCGAAGAGCAGCGGCATCTTTGCTGCCTGTTGTTTCCCTGGCTTCTGCTTTCAGTTCTAAGGTTTTCATTGTTGCTATTATTATGCGTTAAAATATAAATGTAGAACTGATGGATTCATCCTCCAACAGTTTCTTGATTACGTCTGAAAAAAGGTCGGCAACCGAAAGTACATGTATCTTATCGCAAGATTGCTTAAGCGGGATGGTGTCGGTTACCACCATTTCGGTTAGTTTGGATTGCATGATACGCTCGTATGCATTACCCGACAAAATAGGATGAGTGCAAAAAGCACGAACGGTAAGTGCACCATTATCTATCATCAGGTCGGCTGCTTTGGTAAGCGTTCCGGCAGTATCCACCATATCATCAATCATAATAACATGCTTATCTTGCACATCGCCAATCATGGTCATGGCTTGCACTTGATTTGCTTTGGCGCGCTGCTTGTAAACCATAGCCATTTCGAGTCCGAGAAATTTAGAATAGGAATTGGCACGTTTGGATCCTCCGATATCAGGAGCAGCCACTACCATATTATCCAAACCCAAGCTACGAATATAAGGCGCAAAAATGGCCGATGCGTATAGATGGTCAACAGGAACATCAAAAAAGCCCTGAATTTGGTCAGCATGTAAATCCATGGTCATGATACGCGTTACGCCGGCGGCCGTAAGCAAGTTGGCCACTAATTTAGAACCAATGGAGACACGTGGTCTGTCTTTTCTGTCTTGCCTAGCAAAGCCAAAATAAGGAATAACGGCAATGATATTACGAGCCGAAGCCCGTCGGGCAGCATCAATGGCAAGCAATAACTCCATTAAATTATCAGAGGGAGGGAAAGTAGATTGAATAATAAACACATCACAACCCCTAACCGACTCTTCGAAATAGGGCTGAATCTCACCATCACTAAACTCCAACACATGCAATTTTCCCAACTCAGAACCAAAGGACTTAGCAATCTTATCAGCCAAGAATGCTGACGAACGACAGGCAAAAAATTTAGGTTGTGATGACATACACGTTTATCAATAACTCCCTGTAAAAGGAGTGCAAAATTATACATTATTCAACTTTAACCAAAACATTTCTATCAAACAATCATTTTTTTTATACTTTTGTGGGCTCAACCTTAAAATTGATTTCAGAATGCCCGGGTGGCGGAACTGGTAGACGCGCCGGACTCAAAATCCGGTGGTAGCAATACCGTGGGGGTTCGATTCCCTTCCCGGGTACACTAAAAATCAAGCCGTTACATTTACGTAACGGCTTTTTTATTGATTATAATTTCCCATTTTTTGTGATTCTTTTTGGATTTTTCAATTAATTATTTGAAATTGTATCCTTATTTAAAATATTGTACTATGAAAAAAATTGTACTTGTATATGCCTTATTAGGTATGATGTTGCAGTATAATGCGCAAACGGCTTTCGAGCATTATCAAGACGGCAAGATTTGGTTTAAAATCAAAAATGATTATCGTGTTACATCTTCCCTCAACGAAAATCCGAGAGATTTGCCATTCACGCATCTTCCATTTTTATCTTCAATGGCTAAATCACATGCCCTTACACGGCTATCAAAACCCTTTTTTGCAGCAAAAGATGATGCTACATTACAACGCACATACCTGCTTGAGTTCAGTGACTTCAATCAGGTATCAGCCATCATTCGCAAACTTGAATCCATGCAAGGAGTAGAGTATGCCGAGAAAGTACCCATGGATAAGCATTTTTTGGTTCCTAACGATCCCAGCTATTCTTCACAATGGGCTATGAACAAAATTGGTGCGCCTACTGCATGGAATTATTTTTCAACCGGCTCTAACATTGTTATCGCCATCGTAGATGATGCGGTAGAACGTACTCACAGCGATCTTTCTCCTAATCTTTGGGTGAATCCGGGGGAAATAGCTGGAAACGGGATTGACGATGATAACAATGGCTACATTGATGACATCAACGGATATGATGTGGGTAGCAACGACAATAATCCCAACCCGCCCAGTAGTTCATATAGCCACGGCACACATGTTGCTGGCATTTCTTCAGCACGAACCAACAATGGCATTGGTGTAGCTTCCATAGGGTTCAGCTGTAAGCTTATGTGCGTAAAAGCCACTAATTCTCCAACTTCTGTAACCAACGGATATGACGGCATTGTGTATGCGGCCAATAGCGGAGCGCATATTATCAACTGCTCTTGGGGAGGCCCCAGCTATAGCACTACCGGCCAAAATGTTATCAATTATGCCTGGAATAAAGGATGTATTATCATAGCAGCATCGGGCAATGATAATGTAAGTTCACAGTTTTATCCGGCAGCATTCAATAATGTTATTTCTGTTTCGGCCACCTCATCCAACGATGCAAAAGCCAGTTTCTCTAATTATGGTAGCTGGATTGATATTTCAGCACCTGGCCATAATATTTACAGCACATACGTGGGTAACACGTATGGCAATATGTCGGGCACATCCATGGCCTCTCCCATGGTATCAGGTTTGGCAGGATTGATGTGGTCTTTAAACCCAAGTATGCCACGCGCCGATTTAATTAATTGCCTACTGACTACAGCCACTAATATAGATGCTCAAAATCCATCATACATTGGCCAATTAGGTTCGGGACGCATCAATGCAGCTCAAGCCATGCAATGTGTTTCAACTTCATTAAACAATCCTCCTGTAGCTGATTTCACAGCCAACTTCACAACCGTTACCGCCGGTGGTCAGGTAATTTTCACAGATCAATCAACTTATAACCCTACTACGTGGGCCTGGACATTCACCGGAGGCACACCGGCATCATTTAACGGGCAAAATCCTCCAGCTATCACTTACAACACACCCGGTGTTTATACGGTTACGCTCACAACAACCAATGCCAATGGCAGTGACATAGAAACCAAAACCAACTATATCACTGTAAATGCTGCTGGAGGATGTTATTCTATTAACTTCCCTGTTCCGGGAGGATGGACGCTAGTTAATTATATCACCGGTACAGGAGGCGCTGACGGATTCGTGAATGGTCAAAATGTGTATGCCGACAAGCAAAAAGCCATGTTTTTTGATGCCTCTGCACAGCCCTATACATACTTAACCAAAGCATATATTGCATTTGGAGCAGCATATTCTTCTAATACGGCCAAAGTTGTTCCAATTCGTATTTATGACGGAACGGCTGGGCCCACAGGCGCTCCAGGCGCATTACTAGCTACTACTAATTTAACGATGGGTGAAATTATGGCCGATGTGAACAACAGTTATTATACGGTAGCAGAATTTTCAACTCCGGTTACTTTGCCCGTGTCAAAGAAGTTCTATGTGAGTGTAGATGTCTCCAATCTGAGTTGGGCCGCTGTTCCCAAAGACAGTATTTCGGTTGTTTCAAATACAAATGGGCAAAGTACGGGATATCCAATATGGGAACAATGGAGCGACAATACATGGCATCAGTACGGAACAGCCGGCTCATGGAATCTTAATGCTTCTTTGATTATACACCCGTTCCTGACTAACCAGCCGGTAGTGGCTACTTTTACCCAAACAGCCACTTCCATTTGTACAGGCGAAAGCATCAGTTTTGATGCTGCAGGATCAACCTATCAGGATACGCTGCTTTGGGTGTTCCCCGGTGGCTCTCCTTTCTTGGTACCAAGCAATCCTTCGCCTACTGTGTATTTCAACACCCCCGGCACACATACTGTCAAGATGTATGTTATTGGTGGCGGTTGTAGTGATTTGGACTCTGCTCAAGTTAGCATTACTGTAAATCCAACCCCGGCTGTTAGCATAAGCACATCGAATTCTCAAATCTGCCCAAGCCAAAGTACGGTTCTTAATGCAACGGGAGCAACTTCCTTCACATGGAGCCCGTCGGGCAGTTTAAGCTCTTCTACCGGCTCAAGTGTAACGGCTACTCCAAGTTCAACAACAACCTACTATGTTTCGGGCACAACTGGGTCTTGTACAGGAAATAGCACCATCGAAATCGTTGTGCTTGATCTACCTGTTGCATCCGTTACCAATTCCTCAACCAATATTTTATGTAATACAAGCGTGGACTTTGATGCTTCGGCTTCAGACCATGCCTCAAGTTTTGCATGGACATTCCAGGGAGGCAACCCCGCCACTTCCAATGCTTCAGGCGCAAGCGTTACTTACAATGCGATAGGAAGTTTTACTGCTTCACTTACCGTTTCAAACATCTGTGGTGCTGATAGTAGTTTCAGCACGTTAGTAACGGTAACAGGCGATTGTTCATCTGGAATTGAAGATTATGTATTGCCGCATCAGGTATTCTTTGCTCCGATTGACCGACAAATTGTGCTTCAATTTACCAATGCCGAGCCGTTTGTTTGTTCACTTTTCAACGCACTGGGACAGGTTATCATGCAACAAAAAGTTGCATCAACCGGCACACAAACATTGCGAATAGATGCATCTACGCTAGCGGCAGGCATGTATATTGTAAGATTAGATAGCGGAACGCAAAGTCATCAAGTAAAACTGATTGTTGATTAGATTTAAAAACTATCAAGATAAAAAAACACCCCATCATTTTTGACGGGGTGTTTTTTTTAGTGCATTTCATTCAACCTACTCATAAACCCAATTGATATGAGTTGACTTATTAGGATACTTAAAGTTTTTTCTGAATAAATTCAGTCATAAGGGTAAAAAGATGGTGGCGAGTATTTCCGCCATAAATACCGTGATTTTTATCAGGATAAAGGAATAAGTCAAACTGTTTACCGGCTTTAACGAGTGCCCGAATCATTTCGGCTGAATTTTGCCAGTGTACATTATCATCGGCAGTACCATGAATCAACAGATAATTACCTCTGAGTTTATCAGCAAATGCGATAGGCGCATTGGCATCATAGCCATCGGGGTTTGATTCGGTAGTACCCATGTATCGCTCGGTGTAGATGCTGTCATAAAATTTCCAATTGGTAACAGGCGCAACAGCAATTGCGGCTTTAAAAACATCTGCGCCTTGTGTAATACACAAGCTGCTCATATAACCACCATAGCTCCATCCGAATATACCTATACGTGATTTTTCGACATAAGGCAAAGAGCCGAGAAATAATGCCGCATCAATCTGATCTTCGGTTTCGAGTTTTCCCAGCTGTTTGTATGTGCAATCCCTAAAAGATTTTCCTCTGCCACCTGTGCCACGGTTATCCACACATGCCACTATATAACCTTGTTGAACAAGCATCTGAAACCACATATAATTACTACCACCCCACTGATCCATCACTTGTTGAGAACCTGGGCCTCCATATACATACATCAGCACAGGATATTTCTTGGATGCGTCAAAATTTGCTGGCTTTATGATATACCCATTCAATACTTCACCACCCCGATTTTTGCAAGTAAAAAACTCGGGGCGCGAAATGCCTGTTTGATCTAACTTTTCACGCAACAATTTATTATCTTCAAGTGTACGCAACTCCTTTCCTTTGTTATCACATAAAGTAATAATAGGTGGCACGCCTTGTTGCGAACGATTACAAATCATATAGTTGAAATTTGAAGAAAATTGTGTGTTATTAACGCCTGGATGAGGTGTTAAGCGTGATTTCTTTTTTCCATCCATACTAATCGCGTATGTATGCCTTTCAAGAGGCGACACTTCGGTAGAAGCATAATAAATAAGTTTGTTTTTGGCATCCATACCAAACACCTTTGTTACTTCCCAATTTCCTTTAGTAATACGTGTTTGCTTTCCGGTTGCCACATCAATCAAATAGATATGATTGTATCCGTCAATTTCGCTAGTCCACAACAATTGATTGCCATCCGGTGAGAATTGAAAATGATCCTGAATTTCGATATAGGTATCTGATTTTTCTGAAAATAATAAGCGTGGCTTTCCATCATGATGAATAAGCCAAAACTGTAATTGATTTTGCAAGCGATTCATGGTAATGGCATATGCATACTTACCATCAGGAGAATAGCCAATGCGAGGAATATATTCAAATGGTGTATCAAAAACCACTTCATTGATTTCGCCGGAAGAAAGCTGATAGATGTGTAAACTAACAACAGCATTTTTTTCGCCGACTTTAGGATATTTGAAAGTATAATCCTGAGGATAGAGGCGCCCTTCATACATGGCCATTTCGAACATTGGCACCTCTGTTTCGTTGAATCGCAAAAACATCAATTGCTTTCCATCAGGGCTCCATTCAAATGCTCTTGTTAATGCAAACTCTTCTTCATATACCCAGTCGGCGCCACCATTAATAATATGATTGCTTAAGCCATCCGTAGTTACCTGAACCAATTGAGAATTTTCAATATTCTTAATGAAGATATTATTGTATTTCAGATATGCGACCCTTTTTGCGTCAGGCGAAAATGTGGCATACTGTTGCTTTCCGCCTTCGTCCAATTCAAACAATCTATCATGCTCAATCTCATAAATATAATTTTTATCCAGTGTTGAATGACGGTATATGGATTCGGACTCAGTAGAAAGCATAATTTTTTTTTCGTCGGAGCTAAAACGGTAATCATCAAAATCGAGGGTTTGATCTCCGACCTTGAACGACCACTCATGTTGTACCGAGTTTGAATTATAATCATATTTAATGATTTTATTTTCTTTATGCACGGTATAGTGATAGCCATCAGACATACTGCTCCATCCATATACCCCTTTGGAAGAGTATGCATACTTAAGCCAAATATCCTCAAGGGTAATATTTTTTTGTGCAATTACTTTAGATAAAGACGAAAAAACTAAAAAGGCAATAATAATTTTTTTCATAAGCTGTCTGATTTAAAAAAAAAAGCAGATGCTGACATCTGCTTTCCATTATAAATTTGATTTATTATTTAGGATTTTTGTTATCCGTTGTTTCAGGAATTTTAAGTTTCACTTTAACTTCCTTACTAATATCATCGGCTTTATCAGCATAAAGCAACATGCCTTTGCTAGTATCAAACACATAGCTTAGACCTTTTTCCTTAGCCACATCATTGATAGAACCTTCAATTTTGGTAATAAGAGGGGTAAGTAGTTTTTGCTGTTTTTCCATCAATTCTTCTTCGAATGCCTGTTGCGTTTTTTGAAGGCGTTGTTCCATCTCAATCAACTCTTCCTGCTTAACAGTACGAACCGCGTCGCTCCATTCTTTTTCTTTCTTTTGATATTCGGTAGCTTTTTTCTTGTATTCATCAATCATAACTTGGTAATCCGCATCTAACTCTTTGCTATATGTTTCCAAGTCCGCTTCTACAGTTTTCATTTCGGGCATGAGATAAAGAATTTCCATAGAATTCACATAACCGAACTTTTTCGAATCGGTATCGATACGCGATGCTGCAATAAGAACCAAACCGGCAATCGCCAGAGCAATCAAAACATTGTTTTTCATTTGATATATCTATTAATGGATAAAAATGGAATGCGAATGTACGACATTATTTCTGAATTACTCAAACAAGTTCCAGTACTTTTGGTCAGGAACAGGTGCTTGAATAAGAATTTGAATACCCGAAACAGGGTGTTTAAAAAGCAATTTGCGGGCATGCAGGCAAATAGATGCATCTTCATTGGCACGTTTATCTCCGTATTTTACATCACCTGTGATAGGCATTCCGGCTGCTGCCAACTGAACACGAATCTGATGATGTCTACCTGTTAACGGATAAACCTCCAGCAAGCTATAACGTTCGGCTGATTTTAACAATTTATAACGGAGAGAGCAGGACAAAGCACCGGGTTTTCCGGGATGTGACAAAAAAGATTTATTCAGATTTTCATTTTTTACCAAATAATGATGCAACTCGGCTTCGATCTGTGGCGGCTTATTCCGAATGATAGCCCAATAAATTTTTTCAGTTTCACGATTTCGAAATAAAGTATTCATACGGCTAAGCGCTTTGCCAGTTTTGGCAAAAAGCACAACCCCACTCACCGGCCTGTCGAGTCGATGAATGACACCGCAAAAAACATTCCCCGGCTTGGTGTACTTTTGTTTGAGATAATCTTTCAAAGCATCGCTAAGTGGTTGATCGCCGGTTTTATCTCCTTGCACAATTTGCCCCGGCCTTTTGTTTAGGGCAATCAGATGGTTGTCTTCGTAAATAATATCGTGCGATGAAATTTGCATGAATGATTTGCAAAAATATGAAAAACATTGGGCTAAGATTTATGACTTATTCCGACTTACCATAAACACGCCAACGCAAATAAGCAAACAGCTAACGAGCATGGTTGCAGTAAGCACATCTTTGCCGGCAAGAATAGCATGAGCTGCAGCTACAGCAGGTTGGAAATAGATATAAATACTAACAGCAGACGCATTGAGATAACGAAGGGCATAAATATTGAATAGATAAGTAATATAGGTTACCCCAATCACAATATAAAGCGTTTTGAAGATGATATGCGGCGGGAAAGTATCCCATTGTATCAACAGAAATTCAGATAGGCCGAAAGGCAACACGAAAATCAGGCCAAAAAGAAACATCCATTTAATTACAAACAAGGGTTTATAAATTTGCATCAGCGGTTTGGCAATTATCATATAAATTGCATATGCTGCTGCATTGAGGGCAACAAGCAAATTTCCGAAACCGGTTAAGGCAAAAGATTCGCTTCCGATTTTGTGAGGAGCGATAAGATAAACAGCGCCAGATGCACCGATGATGATTCCTAAAGATTTGAGCCAGGTTAGACGTTCTTTGGCAAAAAGTGCACCTATAAGAAGAACAATAACAGGAGTTGCCACCATGATAATTGATGCCTGAATAGGGGTCGTTAAATTAAGTCCTTTAAAAAAAAGGAGCTGATTAGCGGCAACGCCAAAAAATCCCCCCAAAACAAAACGCCACCAATGATTTTTTTGAATTCGCTGAGACGGGAAGAAGGCATGAGAAGACCAGAACAGAATATTGGCCCCCAAAACCCTCAAGAGTATAAATCCGCCTGGTAGAATATACAAAGGCATAACATCCTTGGCAATAACAAAATTCAACCCATATATCAGGTTTACTATAAACAATGCCATGTGAGGCCCCAATCGTTCGGATTCGATTTTCATAAAAAAACACAAGTTGAACCCTGCAGTTGATAATTTGTTCCTATCATTGCGGATGCAATGTTACATATAAAGAACGGATGATAGAAACCGATTTTTTTTCGACGTATTTATTGCGAATATCCATTGCTCTCATCATGTTTGGTATGGGCATGAATTTGACAGTGGATGATTTTCGGCGTGTTTTTCGTCATCCCAAAGCGCTTCTGCTGGGATTGATCGCACAGATGATTTGGTTACCTATTTTAGGATTATTGATTGTATTGCCATTTCCGGTATCAAATGAATTGAAAGTAGGCATTATACTAGTAGCTATTTGCCCTGGCGGCGCCACATCAAATCTATTGAACTATTTGTTAAATGGCAATCTGGCGCTCTGTGTTTCGCTCACCTCCATCAATAGTTTTTTAACCCAGTTTACCATACCCGTTTTAATGAATCTCAGCTTGGTATTTTTTATGGGTAGATCGGCAGATATTCATCTTGATTTTTGGGAATCGGTGATTCATATTGTGCTGATAACAGCACTCCCTGTGACGTTAGGCATACTATTCAGAAATCGTAGAGAGCAATGGGCTGAAAAAATGCGCATTCCATTCAAGTATATCTTACCGGCATTAATGGGGGTAGCTTTGGCCGGTGCCATATTTTTGGAAAAGAAGGAGCCCATACCGATGACATGGCAGGATGGGCTGTTGGTTTTTCCGATGGCATTGTTGCTAAATGTGGGTGGCATGATGAGTGGGGTTTGGATATCCCGTTTGGGCAATCAAGATAAAAAAACCCAAATGACCATAGGGATAGAAGTGGGGCTTCAAAACACCACCTTGGCGATTGTCATTGCGCTTAGTTTTTTAAAAAGTCCTTTTATAGCCATACCGGCAGCGATATATGCATTATTTTCATTTTTTACGACAGCTTTGTTTGGCATGATCATGTCGGGGCGTAGTGTTTCAATCAAAAAAATCAGAGCCGGGCTAAGAAGGAAATAGTGCCCATGTTGAGCTCCTATTTAAAAAAACATAGGCGAATGGAAATTCCGCCCCCGGGTGAAGCGTGCAGATGCTGAACGGCAACAGTGATGCATAGCGCGGAGTAGCGCGGCTGCCGGCAGAAAGCCCCGCTGCGACCGGTATGCAGCTGATGCCGGAAGCAGATGCAGCGGAAGACGGGAAATGGCGGCCAAAAACAAATGAATTAAAATGATGCCTTAATTAATTTTATCGCCTCGCAGCATGCGATAACGCTTTCGTGCCTCCACGACGAACAAGCTGCCCGGATAATTAAGAAAAAGCTGTTGATATAGCTCCATGGCCTTAGTGAAGTCGTTCAGTTTATGTTCGTGAATTTCGGCCATACGAAATAATGCATCATCAGCGAGAATCTCATCGGGAAACTCTTGAAGGATTTTATTATAAAATTCGAGTGCCAGGGGAATATTGGCCTGTTGACGAGCGATATCAGCTTTTTTGAAATAGACCTCATCGCGGATGGGATGATAAGCGAAAGTTTGCAGCAATGAATCAAACACAGCAGAAGCCAGATTTAGCTTCCGCTGATAAAGCAGCAGATCGGCACGAGCAAACATTTGCAAGGCATGAAAGCTGGTATCAAGACCTGTATTATCCAGGATAAGCAGAGAAAGGGCAAGGGCATCGTTGGCAATCAGTTTGGAGGTAGAAGCTTTAAGCACTTTCATTTGGGTTTCTGCCCAAAGGAATTCGCCTCTAAAATAAGAAAGGCGAGCATTTCGAAACTTAGCTTCCTGGCCCGGAATATCATTTTTAAATTCCTTTTCGACTTGGCCATATAACAAAGCCGGCTCCCAAAGATCGCCTTCGAGGATGAGGATATCGGCCAATTTCATTTTGGCGTTTGCCAAGTCGGCCTGAGATGCATTTTTTTGGGTTAGCAATTCGTTAAGAATCATTTTGGCTGACTTCGAGTTGCCGAGATAGAAAGCACGCAGGTCGGCCAATTCGATTTTGAGGGGTGCTGCCTGAGGCGCAAGGCCTATTTCATCTAATGTAGATAGATAATGCGATTCGAGGCGTGTAAGTTCGTTGGTTGAAAGCGAGCCATCTTGCATGAGGCGCAAATGCATTACTTTAAGCAAATCAATACGAGCGGCTAGATAATTATATGATTGGGCGCCTTTGGCCACAACGTATTCGAAGCAACGTACAGCCACATCATACTTTCGATTTTCTAGACATATGCGACCCAGTTCCATGATTTCGTCGCCCTGCCCATTGGTACGTTTATCGAGTGCCTTGACCTGAGTAAAAGCAGCTTCGAAATTTGCATGTTGAATAAAGAGCCATATCAGCAATTGGGTATAAGATAGATTTGCGTTATTTTTTTGAGCTTCGCGAAGAAGTGCATTTTTGACCATTTGATTGAGGTCGCTTTCAGGATTATCGTCGAGTATAGTAGTCAGCAAATTTTGGATTGGAATGATTTGCAATTCATCCTGAGCAAGCACGGCCATCAGCTCTTTTAGCATAAGGTCGTTTTGCCCTTTGATATAGTATAAGTCGGCTAACCGCAGGCGCAGCGTTGATGGGTTGCCAAGCAATTTGAGTCCTTTTTGATAGGTAGATAATGCATAATCGTTTTCGCCAATTAATGTAAAGAGATTAGCCAACTCAATAATATTAGCTTCAAAAGGAAGCACATCACGAAGTGTTTGATCAAATATTTGGCTTGCTTTTTTATCATCGCCTGTTTGCCTATACAGTTGACCTAAATCGATAGGAAACTGAGCGTTGTTAGGGAAAGAGCGCATTTGGTTTCGCATCACCTTTTCAGCTGATTTAAAATCCTTAAGTTGGGTAAGGCAAATGATGTAATTTTTGTAGAATGAAACATTATTGGGTTCGTAGCGATGAAATTTTTGGTAGAAGCTAAGTGCTTTTTCGAACTCCCCATTGTGGAGGTATTCGGAAGCCAAATTTTGCTCTTGAATGGTTTGAGCCATTAGTGGCTGGAGCAAAAAGGATAATAAAAAAACAAAAACCAACCCATGCCGCATCATGTACATACAAACTAAGAATGATAAAACGAATAATTGTTCATAAAGGTATAAATAAGAAAAGAAAGCTAAGAAAAAGAAGCATTATAGCGACCAATTGATAGGTTGAATGGCGTGATGAGCCAAATAGTGATTAGTTTGAGAGAAATGACGGCAGCCAAAGAAACCGGTGGCTGCTGAAAAAGGCGAAGGATGAGCGGCTTTAAGAATAAAATGTTTGTCGGACTCAATCAAGATTTCCTTTTGTGCGGCATATCGGCCCCAAAGCAGAAATACAAGATTTTGTCGCCTTTCGGATAAAATACGAATAACCTGATCAGTAAATGTTTCCCAACCCATGTTACGATGAGATCCCGGCTGACCGGCACGTACAGTAAGTACTGCATTAAGCAGAAGCACCCCTTGCTCAGCCCATGCATGCAAATTTCCATGCAATGGAGGCATAATTCCCAAATCTTGATAAAGCTCTTTGAAAATATTTTTTAATGATGGCGGGGGTTTGACACCTCGTGGCACGGAAAAAGAGAGACCTTCGGCCTGACCCGGGCCATGATAGGGATCTTGGCCAATGAGTACAACCTTAACCTGATTAAAAGGCGTAGCATCAAAAGCATGAAAGATGAGGGAGCCGGGTGGATAAACCATTTGATGTTGACGTTCGGCAATCAAAAACTGCCTAAGTTGCTGAAAATAGGGTTGAGAAAACTCTGTTTTCAACACATCTAGCCATGAAGGATGGATGCGAACCGTTGGTGTTATACTATTATTTTCCAAACAATTAACAATATGTGTTTAATGCTCCCGTTTAGCTATAAGTTATCAATGTTTAAAATTAATGCAAAGATACAATGGAGCATCCAATAAAAATTGTAATTTTGCACCGTAACAAAAAAGTTTTTTAAGCACCATGAAAAAAATGCTTATTATCGTTTCGTTGGCTTTGGTTGGGATGGCTATGATTTCATCCTGCAAGACACGTGAGAATTGCCCTGCATACGGCCAACATTCACCTGCAATGAAAGCACATTCTTAAATCTTTTTATACTCAATTTTATGAAAAAAACCCTGGTTTATGTCGGTTTGGTGTTGTTCGTAGGAGCGCTAAGTTTAAGTTCATGTAAAGCTCATGGCGATTGCCCTGCATATGGAAAGCAGCATACTGCCATTAAAGCAAAATCAGCTTAATTCTCAATCTTCTTTCCTATCATATCCGCTCATTAATAATGAGTGGAAAAAGTTTGTTTTGTATAGGGCAGATTTGTGCATATGACGATGTCATCCGTTGCTGAATTTATTCTCTATGTATCTAATCAGGAGGCAAGTCGAAATTTTTATAAAGAGATATTGCTACAAGATCCCTGTTTGGATGTGCCTGGCATGACAGCATTTGATATATCGCCCGGCGTAAGATTGGGATTAATGCCTGAGCAGAACATTGCCCGAATTATTCATCCATCCATGCCACATCCGACTATGGCGCAGGGTATTCCGAGATGTGAACTTTACCTGTATGTAGAACATCCTCAAACATATTTTGAAAGAGCTATATCTTGCGGAGCTATTGCTGTAAGTGACGTGATGCAACGAAATTGGGGAGATATAGCCGGCTATGTTGCTGATCCCGACGGGCATATACTTGCCTTCGCATCTCATTTGAATTCATAATCATTGCCCTACAAAAGTGTTAATGAATGATTTTTTACTACCTTTATGGAAGTAAAATGGTGTGTGAAATGAAAAAGTGGGGGATAATCATTGTTGTCATCATGTTTTGGGTATTGACTTTGGGAGCACAAACAAACGACAGCTTGTATCAGCGAAAAACCGTTCGTATCGGCATTAATGCAGGGGCAAATATTTGCAACTTATTAGCCAGTGAGCCCTTTTATAATGACTTGTATCAATGGCGATTTCAGTTTTATGGCGGCATATTTCAGGATATCCGTTTGAAGCAAAATTTTCTGTTTCTGCATACTGAATTTAACTATTCAGCGATGGGCACTATGCAACGCATACACATCACAGATTATAACGGCGACACTTTAGGTACAGGAAAATTTAAATACAATCTGCACTATCTGCAGATACCAGTTTTGTTGAAATTTAAGTTTGGCAAAAAGGTTAGATTTTATGGTGAAATAGGGCCTTATGTTGGATTTATGGTAGCAGCAAAAGGCGGCATTGATCCTGATTTTTCAACACAAACCATTTATCCGTTATATAATTTAGCAGATAACTATTATGTAGTAGATGCCGGACTAAAAGGAGGATTGGGGGTAGAGATTCCGGTATTAAACGGCCAATCGCTGCTGATTGGATTTAGATATACGCAAGGTTTTATAGATGTATCACGATTTGCACCACGTGATTGGAATGCAGGAATCGGATTTCATGTAGGTTATATGTTTGACATTTAACGCATTTTTGCCGGTATGATGTAAACAAAGCAGTAAATTCTGTGTTAAACTGCCATAGAAATAATATTACCTTTGTACGCAATTTTCAGGCAAAAACATCATGGATAACTATTCATACCTGAGCAACCTATCCCCCGAATCTGTTGAGTCGCTATATCATCAATACTTACAAGATCCGGCTTCTGTAGATTTGAGTTGGCAGCGATTTTTCGAAGGATTTGGCTTTGCCAGATCCCATTACGATTTCTTACCCACAACACAAGCACCCAAAGAATTTTTAAAAGAATTCAGGGTTATGGCATTGATACATGCATATCGTCAACGCGGGCACCTTTTCACCGCCACCAATCCTGTTAGGGAACGTCGAAAATATTCGCCCAACCTTGACATTTCACATTTTGGACTGGAGCTTGCCGATTTGCATACCGTATTTCAGGCCGGTAATGAAATTGGAATCGGAGCAGCTACCCTGCAACAAATTATTGAACGACTTCAAGAGATATATTGCCAACATATAGGAATTGAATATTTATATGTTCGGGATCCTGAAAAAACCGAATGGTTACGAAAAAAATTTGAATCACTACCCGACCAGCCGGCATTTGATAAGGAAAAAAGAAAACGTATTCTTACTAAACTTCAACAAGCCGTTGGATTTGAAAAATATTTACACAAGAAATTTGTAGGACAAAAACGATTTTCGCTTGAAGGTGGTGAATCACTTCTACCTGCCTTAGAAATGGCTATTTGCAGAGGCGCAGAACTTTCGGTTGAAGAATTTGTGATTGGCATGGCCCATCGAGGGCGACTAAATGTATTGGCCAATATTTTTCACAAACCTTACCGACAAATCTTTAAAGAATTTGAAGGATTCTCCTATGAAGATGTAAAATTTGATGGTGACGTAAAATATCATTTAGGATACAACAACCATATTACCACAGCAACCGGAAAAAGTGTTATGCTCAATCTCCTTCCCAACCCTTCTCATCTTGAAACTGTAGGGCCGGTAAGCTCGGGTTTGTGTCGTGCTTTTGCTGAAAACAAATTCAAATCAGATTTTAGCAAAACCGCTACTATTCTTATACATGGAGATGCTGCCATAGCCGGGCAAGGCGTGGTTTACGAATTGCTGCAAATGTCGAAACTAGAAGGTTATCGCACGGGAGGCACCATACACATGGTAGTAAACAATCAAGTGGGATTTACAACCAATTATTTGGAAGGACGAAGCAGTACTTACTGTACGGATGTAGCCAAAGTTGTGCTTTCGCCGGTTTTTCATGTGAACGCCGATGATGTAGAAGCGGTTGTAAAGGTGGTTGAGTTAGCTATGGAATACAGGCAGCGCTATCGCGATGATGTGTTTATTGACTTATTAGGTTATCGCAAACACGGACACAATGAGGGTGATGAGCCCCGATTTACACAACCCCGATTGTATAAAATTATTGATAAGCATCCGAACCCTTATCAGCTATATGTTGAAAAACTCATTCAATCGGATACTTTTTCTTCGGAAGAGATTAAAGCGTTGGATGACGCCCTAAATCGTGATTTGGATGAAAACTTGGACCAAGCCAAGCAATCAACCAAAGGCGAAATGACACCATTTCTTTATGATTTATACAAGCCCTTCCGAAGCAGTACCCATGATGACTTTATAAAAAGTCCAGACACTTCAATAAAAAAAGAAAAATTGCAGGATTTGCTTATCCGCATCAATTATCTGCCACCCGGCATGCACTTCAACCGCAAGATTGAAAAAATTTTTGCAGATAGGGCTGAAATGGTAAAACAAAACCGGCTCGACTGGGCACTTGGCGAACAATTGGCGTATGCCACTTTGCTTGATGAAGGCATCTCTGTTCGATTGAGCGGACAAGATAGTGTACGAGGAACATTTTCGCATCGACATGCCATTTTGAAATTGGATGATACAGAAGAAGAGTATATGCCACTTAGCCATATTTCCGAAAACCAAGCCCGCTTCTCTGTATTCAATTCACCATTATCGGAATATGCTGTATTAGGTTTTGACTATGGCTACGCACTTGGAACACCATACGGTCTTACCCTTTGGGAAGCCCAATTCGGCGATTTCAATAACGGGGCTCAAATTATCATAGATCAATACATCAGCAGCGCCGAGGATAAATGGAAAATGCAAAATGGATTGGTGCTACTACTACCTCACGGATACGAAGGGCAAGGAGCCGAACATTCGAGTGCACGCTTGGAAAGATTTTTAAATATTTCGGCAGAACAAAATATTCAAGTAGTTAATTGCACTACCCCTGCAAATTTCTTCCATGCCTTACGCCGACAGTTGGCTCGGCCATTTCGAAAACCCCTGGTAGTAATGACCCCAAAAAGTTTATTACGCCATCCCGAATGTGTGAGCCCAATAGAATCATTCAGCCAGGGAGGATTCAAAGAATTGATAGATGATGATGTTATAAAGCCAGAGCAAGTAAAACGACTGGTATTTTGTAGCGGTAAGTTTTATTACGATTTGCTTGAGCAGCGTCGGAAGACAAACATCCAAGAAGTTGCATTAATAAGGTTAGAGCAACTGTTTCCATTTCCGAAAGAGCAGGTAGCCGAAATCTTCGTCAAATATAATCGGGCTGAAAGTATTATTTGGGCACAGGAAGAACCCGAAAATATGGGTGCGTGGGGGTATGTATTACGAATACTAAGCAAAGGATTTGACAAGCGAATGGATGTGATTGCACAACCCGCCAGCGCCAGCCCTGCAACCGGATCTTCGAAAATGGCAGCACAACGCCATCAGTCCGTTATAAACGAAGTATTTAATTTCAATCATCCCATAAAATCAGGTAAAAAAAATAAAATTGTTCAGTCATGATAGATATGAAAGTGCCTAGCCCAGGTGAATCCATTTCGGAGGTGCAAATTGCACGCTGGCTAAAAGAAGACGGTGCATATGTGCAAAAAGATGAAGAAATAGTAGAAATCGATTCAGACAAAGCCACCTTGGCTATTCCGGCTGAAGTATCTGGAAAATTAAAAATATTGGTGAACGAAGGTGAAACTGTAGCAGTAGGTTCAATAATCTGCCAGATTGACAATAAAGCGATTGCCCCGACATCACCTAAAGAAAGTAAGAAACCTACCATTAAAGATGAAGCGGTTCAAACAAAACCTGATGCGAATACAACAGCAACTCAAACACCAACTACAACACCAGGGATAGCCACTCCTACAGCTATGAGTATGATGACTGAGCACAATATTCATCCATCGCAAGTACAGGGCACTGGATCGCGTGGAAGAATTACTAAAGCTGATGTGTTGTCGCTTTTGGCCGGGGGATTTGGAAGCCATTCAAGCACAACAAGAAACGTACGTAGGCAGAAAATGACTATGCTACGCAAAAAGGTAGCCGAACGTTTGGTATCCGTTAAAAACGAAACCGCAATGCTCACTACATTTAATGAAGTGGACATGACGGCTATGATGGAATTGCGAAAAACCTATAAAGATATCTTCGAAAAAAAACATGGTATCGGGTTAGGATATATGAGTTTTTTTACCAAAGCTGTTACAGAAGCATTGGCACAGTATCCGGCAGTAAACGCTATGATTGATGGAGATGAAATCGTGTATCACGATTATGCGGATATTGGTATTGCCGTAAGCACTCCTAAAGGTTTAATGGTGCCGGTATTGCGCAATGCAGAAGGGATGTCACTTGCTGATATCGAAAAGGGTATAAAAGAGTTGGCCATCAAAGCACGTGATGGAAAAATCACTATAGAAGAAATGACCGGTGGCACGTTCACAATTACCAATGGCGGTGTATTTGGCTCACTCATGAGCACCCCTATCATCAATCCACCTCAGGTAGCTATTTTGGGTATGCACAAAATTCAAGACAGGGCAATGGTGATAAATGGAGAAATAAAAATTCGTCCTATGATGTATGTAGCATTAAGCTATGATCATCGTGTTATAGACGGGAAGGAATCCGTTGGTTTTTTAGTAAAAGTAAAAGAGTTGCTCGAAAATCCTGTTAATATGCTCTTTGCCGGCAAATCGACCAATGAAATTTTACTTGGACTTTAATCTCAACTTATACTCAACTTGCCGACATCCTTTCATTCGTGTCGCGGTTAAATTATGTTAAGTCCTTCAACATACTATACATTGGCTTACTACATTTGCCTGTAATACATGAATCCAAAGTTAATACGATTAATCATTGTGCTGATGTTTGTGGCCATGACAGGCCTAGTCGGCATTCAGCTTTATTGGATAAGGCAAGCCGTTGAACAACGCGAATTACAATTTGAGCAAAATGTTTACGAAGCCATGGCCAACGCCGTGTATGAATACGAAAAAAAACGGATTGAAAAAGAGATGAACCAGTTGTTTGACTGGAAAACCATGGAAGAGCAAATGCAACAGCAGATTGATTCTCTCAACAAAATAGTCAAAAAAAAGAATAATCAGGATATCATTATTAATGTAAAAAGACCTGGCATAAGTGAAGGTAAAATATGGTTTAATCAAGGAGATATTTCCATGCAAAATCCACATTCACTTGTTGACCCGCATGGTGTTGACAGAGCTGACAAGTTTGATTACTTTCTGCCTGATATCAACCAAGACACAAGCGATTTTTGGGAAAACATGGACCAGGCATACGAGATTTTTTCATCTAATGGAAATTTATTTGGTGAGATTTTCAAAGAAATGATTAGTGGCTATCTATCCCTCTCATCAAGTGGGCTTGATACCAATATGCTCGACTCCATTATCAATCAAAAGCTATTAGAGCAGGGCATAAATACAGGGTATAATTTTGGAATTTACGATATATTTCAAGATAGATTAACCTATACCAGCTCTGACCAACTCAAAAAGCTATCACTTTCGGAGTATCGAATTCCACTTTCCATCAATCCTTTTAATAATAAAGAATATTTGGTCTTATTCTTTCCTCACAAAACTAGATTTCTTCTCAAAAATCTAATCTTCCTTCTCATCGCCTCCGCCTTTCTCATCGTCATTATCATCTTCTCATTTGCCTATACCATTACGATTATTTACAAACAAAAAAAGATATCAGAAATCAAGAACGACTTAGTAAACAACATCACCCACGAACTAAAAACACCTATTTCCACCATATCGCTGGCCTGTCAGGCCATGGCTGATCCCGACCTGATGAATTCGCCCATGCGTGACAATTACCTGAACATGATACGCGAAGAGAATAACCGACTGGCCCTGCTTGTAGAAAACGTACTCCAATCTGCCGTTTTCGAAAAAGAAGGATTCAAACTCAAGATAAAGAATGTAGATATACATGCTCGAATAGAGAAGGCCATTTCGAGTTTAAGTATGCAATCTAAATCAAAAGGCATTTCAATTACCCGTCATCTTAGTGCCAATGATTACAATATCGAGGCAGATGAGGTGATGATAACGAATCTAATCTTTAACCTGATTGATAACGGCATCAAATACTCCAAAGGCCCTGCCCCACTTATTGAAATCAAAACCTATAACGAAGATACAAACATTATTATTCAAATTTCAGACAATGGGATAGGGATTGGGAAAGATGACCAAAAACGAATTTTTGAAAAACTGTATCGGGTACCAACAGGCAATATTCACAACGTAAAAGGATTTGGCTTAGGCCTAAGCTATGTTAAATCTATCATCGAGCGTCATCACGGAAACATTGAAGTAAAAAGTCAACTTGGCGAAGGGAGTACTTTCATTGTTAAGCTTCCCTTGCAACAACATCATAACAATTCATTACATTTGAAATCATAAATCAAAAGCCATGGAAGAAGTAAAGCCCAAAATTTTATTGGTAGAAGACGAGGCCAATCTCGGAAATCTACTTAACGATTATCTAAGCGTAAAAGGGTTTGATCCCGTTTTGTGTACTGACGGACAGCAAGGTTTCGATACCTTTACCAAGGGCAAGTTTGACCTCTGTATTCTGGATATCATGCTACCTGTAAAGGATGGATTTGCGTTAGCAAAAGAAATCAGGCAAGCCGATCCGTTTGTTCCCATAATTTTTCTTACAGCTAAATCATTACCCGACGACAAAATTGAAGGTTTTAAATCAGGTGCCGATGATTACATGACCAAGCCATTCAATATGGAAGAATTACTATTCCGCATCAAAGCCATTCTGAAAAGATCATCAACCGTGCCTGGCATCAATGATGAAGAAGGTAATTTCATTATCGGCAAATATACATTTGATGTAACCAAACAATTACTCAAGATAGGTGATGCCGAACGCAAACTCACATCAAAAGAATCAGAACTTTTACGACTACTAAGTCAGAATATGAACAAAACACTCGACCGAAACTTTGCGCTTAAAACCATTTGGCATGATGATTCATACTTCAATGCCCGAAGCATGGATGTGTATATCACTAAGCTGCGAAAATACTTGCGTGAAGACCCCAGTATAGAGATTTTGAATGTGCATGGAAAAGGATTCAAACTTTTGGTAAATCAGCCCGAATCTTAATCTGTATTCAGCCCATGTGATAATTCCAACGATTTACCTACCTTTATGCATTAAACCCTCGTTGGTGATAAATAATACATGGAAACGCTCCCTGTAATAAAACATATGAGTCGCATCATATTACGATGCCTATTAATTATTTGCTATTCTTATCCGGTTATACTGTATGCATCAACTGACTATTCCAAGCAATTTGTTGTAGAGGATGGGCTACCCTCTTCTCTTCTCTATCGTGTGTTTTCTGATGAGCAAGGATATCTTTGGATAAGTAGCAATGCCGGAATAGCTAGATTTAATGGCCATCAATTCACACATTTCGGCATTGAATCCGGCATGCCGGATCATGAAGTATTTGACATATACAGCGACAGTGAAGGTAGGATATGGTTCTCCACACTTAGAGGTATTCCGGGATACATATACAATAATCAAGCATTTGCCTATAATCAAATTCAGAAAATAATTGATGATAAGGTGATGTCCGTTTTTCCGAGGAAAAATGGTGAAATATGGTTTAGCACTCATAATAACAAACTTTATAGAACATACAATCATACCATTGTTGACACTTTTGGACCTTTTGATTCTCGTGTTTCTGGTATTAATGAAGATGTAAATGGAATTTGGTTTACTACACACAATTCAAACTTTGTTTATTTTGTTTCCGGTTCTTCATTGCATAAAATTGAGGTTGCAAGTAACCGTGGCAGATATCATTTCTCCCGACGTCCTGTCATTCTTCATAACGGAGACATTGCATTCTACGGACACAATTTTTGGGGTATCATTGACAAAAAAACAAAAACCCCCCGAATTCTTTTTGATAATCCTTTCTTTAAAGACCATTTGATAATTTCATTTTTTCAAGATCATGAAGATAACATTTGGCTTGGCACCAACAAAGGAATACTTCTATTCAAACATAACAAGGGCGAATATGCATATTATAGAAATATTCTAACCGAATTCCGTATTTCAAGTATGGCATCCGACTTTGAAGGTAACTATTGGGTAACTACTCTCGGCAAAGGCCTGCTCTTTATCCCGTTTAATCCTGTTAATGTTTATTCAACTACCATTCCTAATCGGTCAAATAATTTTACAACAGGCAACCTTTCATCAAGTGGCGAAGTAATAATTGCTAGCGATGAAGCCAATCTGTATGTTCTCAAAAACCAAGATTTGCTACCACGCATTATACGTGAGCCAAAATCTTACATCGGTCGTGCTACTTCCAATCTCAAACACTCCAACGGCAGCTTGTGGTTTGTAAAAGACGATGGCATCATCCTATATCGCAATGGACGCTTTCAAATCATTGAAAAATTCATTTTTGCTAAATGCATAACCGAAGATCGCAATGGCGATGTTTGGATTGGTGCCGCAAATGGTTTATATCAATTTTCGCCCGACGGAGATGAACTCTTACATATAGAAATGGGGCGTGTAACCGCTGTTGGCTCTCATCCACGCGATTTGATTTGGTATGGAAACGAAAATGGTATTGGAGCCATTACCGCCACACTCCAAAACAAAATCATACTTCAAAGCTCCGTATTTAATCATCAGTGGATTAGCGATATTTACGCAGACAACATGCGTGACATCGTATGGGTAACTACTTTTAACAATGGCCTTTTTCTGATCAAGAAACAACAACTACTTTATCATTTCAATCAAAACAACGGACTGCCCACATCCATGTTAGGCAACATCATATCCGACAAAAAAAATAATATTTGGATAACTTCCCGCAGAGGAATTCTACATATTCAGTTCAAAACATCTATTCCGCACCTCATTCACCTTACAACCACCAATGGGCTCAAATCTAACGAGGTAAACGATTTAATTGTAACTGATTCACTATTGTACGTTCTAACCACTGATGGCCTGACTGTTTTGCAGCAAAAGCATATTGACTTTCATACTACTCCGCCCAAGGTCTATGTAAAAAGTGTACAGTTCAACCATGAATTACAACCCATTCAATCAAAATATTCGCTGAGCTATGCCGGCAATCAAATAAACATTCATTTAGAAGGTCTAGCTTACCAGAGCTACGACAAACTTTGGTTTAAATTCAAAATGCAGGGACTTGATTCAACATGGAAATACACTTATTCTCCAATCATACAATATCATTCCATACCTTCCGGCACATACAGATTTATAGCCAAAGCTGTCAGCAAAGAAGGTATTGAAAGTGAAGTGCCGGCAGAATTTTTTCTTACCGTTGGCTTTGCTTATTGGCAAACCATGTGGTTCAAAATATTTATTGGATTTGTGTTATTGATAGTTGGCCTGTCGAGCATCATGTTTCGTATTCGTTTTATTAAAAAGCGGGAAGAAGAAAAAACTCGCCTTACTAGATTGCTTAGTGAATTAGAGCTCACTGCCTTGAAAGCTCAGATGAATCCACATTTTATTTTTAATTCTTTAGGCAGTATTCAAAACCTGATTAACCGCGACAAAAAAACAGAAGCTAATGTATATCTATCAAAGTTTGCACGCCTATTACGTATGACTTTGGATCACTCCGATAAAAAAGAAATATCGCTGGCCGACGAAATAGCCATGCTCGAACTTTACCTAAGCTTAGAAGCGCTCCGTTTCAGCAATAAGTTTGAATATCGAATCGAGCCCGATTCAACCATTGACCTTTTTGAAACAAAAATTCCCCCTATGATTCTACAGCCCTTTTTGGAAAATGCCATCAAGCATGGGCTTTTGCCAAAAAAAGCAGATGCCCTCTTACTAATTCAATTTCGTAAAGAAGCTAACGGAACACTATATTGTTTGGTCAGAGATAATGGCATTGGCCGAATTCAAAGAGAAAAGCTCAAAGAGAAATCGCAAATGGGGCATGTATCAAAAGGTATCAAGATCACCAAAAATCGCCTTGAGCTACTTAACCAAATAAGGAATAAACCTGCAGAAATAAGCATTACTGACTTGTATAATGATAGTGGCCAACCCGCCGGCACTCAGGTAGAAATTCTGATACCTACAGAATAGCATGCCTAATCAATTAAAGATTTTTTTTCAATTTAATAAAAAATCTTACATTTGTGCCCCTGTACATCAAAATCCTCGGTAGCTCAGTTGGTTAGAGCACCTGACTGTTAATCAGGGGGTCGCTGGTTCAAGCCCAGCCCGGGGAGCACATTATTAACAAGGGTTTCAGACAATCAATGTTTGAAACCTTTTTTTATTTAAAAATCATTCTTTTGAAAATTGTAATATTACTCATGGCAAAAACCCAATATTGCTAATGATATAGTATCAATTAAAGGGTTGCTCCCAAGTGTACAACTATCTATAAAGAGATTATAGCGATTCTAATGCTTCGCGAATAGCCAAGTAATTGGGCTGGTCGCCGGCAGTAGGCGTAACTTCAAAATACCTTACAATACCCTGCTTATCCATAAGAATTGCAGCGCGGTGGCTCACCCCTTTCATGTTAAAAACAAAATCAGGATTAAAGAGCCCATAATCAGTTATTGTGGTTTTATTGAAATCGCTAAGTAAATCAAAACTGTAATTTTCTTGCTTTTTGAATTGGCCAAGCGTGAAAAGCGAATCTACCGATATCCCTAAAACAGTACAATTAAGGCGAGTATAAACCTCCATATTGTCGCGTGCATTACAAAGCTGTGCTGTGCAGACACTGGTAAATGCCATAGGGAAAAAGTGAATCAATACATTTTTTCCGCGAAGCGATTCTAAAGAAACAAGCTGCTTTTCGGTGTTGTAAAGCGCAAAGTCAGGTGCAGGTTTTCCAATTTCAATCATTTGAAGTTTGCTTTTGAAGATTTTGAATAATTAACAACATTATAAAAACAAAGGAAGTAAGAAAAAGTTGAAAATCTGCTAAAATTGTTTGCTTCTTTTTACTAGGAAATTCCAAAGTACGTTATCAAAACCTTCATTGATATCGGCCTCCACAAACCCAATGCGATGTTGGGCACATTTGAGCCGCAACTCATTTTCGAACTGAGAAATGGCCTTTCGATAAGATTGTCTGATTTCGGCAGGATGCAGTTTGATTTCTTCTCCTGATTCGAGATCAATAAATCGATGTGGGCGATCATCAAAATCGAACTGAATTTCATGCTTTTTATCAGTGACATGAAAAAGTAGGATTTCGTGTCGGTTGTGAAGCATGTGTTGCAAAGCAGAGAAAATATCATCCAATGATGAGGATTCTTCAGCAGATGGCTGAAACATATCGCTAAAAATTACGACCAACGATCGGCGATGAATCATCTCGGCAATCTGATGCAGAAGATGCGCTGTGTCTGACTTTTTTTTCTTTATAGATAACTTGTCGTCTGATAATAATTCAAGATGGTGATAAAGATATTTTTGATGCACTACGCTAGATTTATCAGGCGTATGAAAATCAATTATATCAGAAAAAGCAGATAGCCCAAAAGCGTCACGTTGACGGCGCATTAACTCAATAAGTGCAGCAGAAGCCAAAGCAGAAAATGAAATCTTATTGCGCAATCCGGGCGGACGATCGCTATCTGTTGGGAAATACATGGATGAGGAACTGTCAATCAAAATATGACAACGAAGATTGGTTTCTTCTTCAAACCGTTTGATAAAAAGTTTCTCGGTTCGAGCATATAATTTCCAGTCAATATATCGAGTTGACTCTCCTGTGTTGTACTGACGATGCTCGGCAAATTCAACAGAAAAACCATGGAAAGGGCTTCGGTGAAGCCCGGTAATGAAACCCTCCACTACCTGTTTCGCTAATAGTTCAAAATTGGCAAATCTGTTGATTTCCTGAAGCTCAATACTATTCATGATATAAATAACGCTTTATAAGAAATTTTCGTGCTTTACTGCATATTACTCAGCAAAAATACGATTATTCGATGAGTGAAATCTAATACAATTCATCAATACGAATGCGTAAAAATTTGCGAACAGCAAAAAATGTACTTATATAGCTAATCGTAATACCCGCCAACACAATAGCCGAAAGGAGGACTGCAAGAATAGTAGAATCAAAAACGGCCTCACCCTGTAAGAATTTTTTGGCTACCACAAAAACCAAAAAGAGAAGTGAAATGACAGAAATAAAGCCGGCCACAAGCCCTTGCAACAAGCCGTTGATTAAGAACGGCCGACGAATAAATCCTGGCGTAGCGCCCACCAATTGCATAGTTTTAATGATAAAACGCTTAGAGTATATGGCCAATCGAATCGTATTATTAATAAGTGCAACCATCATAAGCGCCAACACCAAACAAACAATGGCCAAAATAATTTGAATTTTACGTGTATTGGTATTCACCTCGTGTATCAAGGTTTCATCTTTACTAATCCCTCTGATATAATCAGCATAGTCATTCATCATACGGGCTTCAATAATTCGGATGCTATCTACGGATGTAAAATCTGCTTTTAGCGACAGTTCAAGTGTGTAGCCAAGCGGATTAAACCCTAATACTTCAATCGGGTCCTCATTCCATGTTTGTTTAAACTCTTCAAGTGCCTGATCCGGAGTAATAAGTACTACTTGCTTTACATAGGGCTGCGCCTGTAACTGCGCCCTCAAATCTTCAGCATCTTCTTCTGAAATTTCAGTTATTAAACCTATCTGAAGTTTCAGGTTTTCTTTTACATAATCCGAAATTTGGTGTGAAGACAGCACAACTAAGCCAATCAATCCCAGCACAAAAAGAACCATTGCAATACTGGCCACCGAAATGATATATGCCATACGTAGTCGTTGACGCATATAGATGTCTGCTCGTTTTCCCATAGCACAAATTTGATGATAAATATTGGGCAGCAAAAGCGTTTGTTTGGAAAAACTATACACAGTTTTTTTCACAATGACTCAAATAAAATCATGTATGGTCGAAATCATGTATATTTAGCCCGTATTTTTCTGCATTGAACATTTATCAGGATAAAAAAAAATGGAAACTGTGGTTGGGTATTTCTGCCGCAGTAATAGTGGCATCCATGCTAGTATATTCGCAATGGCTGGTACAACGTATTGCCAATGAGGAAAAAGATAAGATGGAATTGTGGGCACAAGCTGTACAAAACCGAGCCATCTTGGTTAATAAAACGGATAGTATATTCAGAATTTTTGAAGCTGAAGACCGCAAAAATATAAGCTTATGGGCTGAAGCAAATAAGTTTATAGCCGAATATGAAGGGGATGGCGATATTTATTTTCCTACACGTATTCTATCAAATAATACCACCATTCCGGTTATCATTACCAACGAAAAAGATGAGATTCTCTTTTTTAATAACTTTCCGGTCGAACGCGAAGAAGACACCGTATGGCTTAGCGAACAGCTTACTATATTTAAACAGCAAAACCGACCCATTGATGTTTCATATAAAGTATTGGGGAAAACCATTCGTCAATACCTGTATTATGATGATTCATATATTTTTCGTGAACTGAAAAACACCATTGACAACTTAGTACAGAGTTTTATTTCTGAAACCGTTATCAACTCTGCATCCGTACCGGTAATTATTACCAATCATACACAAGACAGCATCGTCAGCTTTGGCAATCTGGAAGAGATGGATTTAGATATCTCCGATAGTCATGAACGCATTATCAGTACCATGAAGGGTTACAACGTGATAGAAATTGAACTGACTAAAGGACATAAAAACTATATCTACTACCGCGACTCAAACATTATCCGACTGCTTAAATATTTTCCGCTTGTATTTTTATCCATTATTGCCGGATTTTTACTTGTATCATATCTTTTATTCAGCACTGCACGTCGCAATGAACAAAATCAGGTTTGGGTAGGTATGAGTAAAGAAACAGCGCATCAATTAGGTACACCCTTAACTTCGTTGATGGGGTGGTCGGAGATTTTAAGAGAAAAAGGAATTGATGTTGAAATAACAAAAGAAATTGAGAAAGATATTGAACGATTGCAGGTAGTAGCTGAACGATTTTCAAAAATCGGATCTACGCCCGAACTTCAGGAAGAAAACCTAGATGACACGTTGCGCTCCATCATTGATTATATGCGCAAAAGAAGCAGTTCTAAAATTGAATACATCTATCAAAACACGCGACCTACCGACGAAACTATTCCTCTGAACCGTCCACTGTTTGAATGGGTAATGGAAAACCTGATTCGCAATGCCATTGATGCCATCCAAGGTCCAGGAACAATTAGCATACAAGTATCTGATGCAGGAAAATATGTAGCTGTTGATATATGCGACTCGGGTAAAGGGATTTCAAAAGGCATGACAAGAGCCGTTTTCAGACCCGGCTACACAACCAAAAAACGTGGATGGGGACTGGGCCTGTCACTGACCAAGCGAATTATTGAAAATTATCACAAAGGAAAAATCTTTGTTAAGTTAAGCGAGCCCGGAAAAGGAACTACATTCCGCATCCTTCTTCGATATTAGGTTTTGGTAGTTTGATTTTTTATTCTGATATTGGTTTTCAAATCAAACTGTCTATGTCGTCATCTGCTATGCAACTTACTACTGAAGGAGTATGTATAACTTACCTCAACAAACAATTGTTTGTCTTATTGCAGATTCATAACCAAAAACCTTTTAAAGGAAAATGGGGATTGCCTATGCTTGAAGTTAAATCCATACATACAATAGAAAAAACACTTCGTTTGCTCGCAAAATCATATCCTTCACTCTCATTGTCAGCTCCCGTTTTTGCTGGCTTATATTCAGACCCTGCCCGTCATCCAAAATCACGGGTTGTGGCGGCTACTTACATGTTTTTTTCTAGCCCTGATGCTTTAGAAAAAAGTCAACCTGATCATGCGTGGCATCCTATTGATAAACTTCCCTCATCGCTTATCATGGATCACAAACAAATCATTAAAAAAAGCAAACAATTTCTGCAATCATTGACCAATCATGCGCCATTGCTATATCTCATGCCCGAACGCTTTACGCTCAGCGAATTGCAATTGTGTATGGAAACTTTGTTTGATGTAACATTGGATAAAAGAAATTTTCGAAAAAAAATCATTTCATCTGGTTGGATAAATCCTACCCGCCAAAGACAACAAAATGTTGCACACAAAGCAGCAACATACTACACCCTCAACAAGAAAAAAGCCAAAGAATCATCCATATGATCAAATGGCTGATGACGATCACAACTATGCTATTTCATGGCATCACTTGGTGTCAACCTCTTCCCAACAGCCATGCCCATAATGATTATGAAAAAGATGAACCGCTATTTCGCGCTTTGAGAAATGGGTTTATCAGTTTGGAAGTTGATGTGTTTCTGCATCAACAAAAGCTTATTGTCTCTCATATTCCATTCATGCTCTTTATGAAACCAACATTACAGGATTTATACCTTACTCCCCTTCATAACATCATTTCTGAAAATAAAGGCAGTGTATATCCCGATTTTTCTGAACCCGTCGTACTGATGATTGACATAAAAAGGGATGGAGAACAAACCTATGTTGCACTCAAAAAAGCACTGCAACCATACAATAGCATGCTTACTACATACCGAAATGACAGTATTATTCAAGGCCCAATCGAAATTAACTTAAGCGGAAACTGCCCATTAGCTTTGTTAAAACAGGATAAAGAAAGGTGGGCTACTGCCGACCTTTCAATTGAAAAGGGTTTAGACAGCACACTCAGTCATATATTGGTTAAACGTGTGAGCAGTCCCTATCGCAAATATTTTAAATGGAGAGGAATGGGTGTGCAACCCATGGATGAAAAAATGCGGCTAGATTCTTTGGTAGCTCAGGCACACCGTCAACAAAAACAAATCAGATTTTATGCTGCCCCCAACAAAAGGAAAGTATGGAATACGCTATTAGATAGTGGTGTTGACTGGATTAATGTAGATCGGGTAAAACGGTTTCGAAAATTTTATGAGAACCGAAAACAGAAAAAAAATTGTCAGATGTGTCGTTCGGCATGGTAGGATGATCGCACCAATGGCGCACTTTCTACATGCTTGAACCCCTTTTGTAAGGCCGCGTCTTTATACCGGGCAAATTGTGCCGGTGTAATATATTCTTTAACCGCTAAATGCTTATGTGATGGTTGCAGATACTGGCCAATTGTGCATATACTGGCCCCGGATTGCACCATGTCATCCAGCGTTTCTAAAACCTCCTCCTGCGTTTCGCCTAATCCAACCATGATGCCCGACTTAGTAGTAATGCCTTGACTGCTCAAGCGCTGCAATACTTCCAAACTCCTGTCGTATTTGGCCTGAATGCGCACCAATCGAGTAAGACGCCTGACTGTTTCCAAATTGTGTGAAACAATTTCAGGTCTTTCTACAATGATTTTTTGCAAATTTTCCCAATTACCCTGAAAATCAGGAATAAGTGTTTCCAAAGTAATACCAGGATTGAGCCGTCGAATTTGCCGAATGGTTTGTACCCATATTTCGCTGCCTCCATCCTTCAAATCGTCACGATCAACGGAGGTAATAACGGCATGCCGCAGTTTCATCAATTGAATAGACCTTGCTACACGCAATGGCTCCATTGTGTCGGGAGCATCAGGTCGGCCGGTAGCAACCGCACAAAATCCACATGACCTGGTGCAAATATTACCTAATATCATAAATGTGGCCGTTCCTGCTCCCCAACATTCGCCCATATTAGGACAATTGCCACTTTCACAAATAGTATGCAATTTATGCCCACTAACTACTTCGCGTACATTGCGGAATGAATCACCGGTTGGTAATTTCACACGAAGCCAGTCGGGCTTACGCAACCTGCCTGAATCGGACTTATTTTGAGATTTATCTTGATCTGACATACTTATAAAAGGTGATAAGGAAACAATCACACGACATGAATGGTTCAACTTTCACAACACAAAAATATAAAAAAACAGCTTGGTAAATGGCACTATCTCTGGCGAATGGCTTTCACAATTCGGCCAATCAATCCAGGTCCTTCATAAATGAATCCTGTGTACACTTGCACCAGTGTTGCGCCAGCTTCTATTTTTTCTAGCGCATCTTCAGCCGAAAATATTCCACCTACACCTATTATAGGAATATGTGCCGGCAATCGATGACTTAGATATCTTATTACATCTGTAGAACGCGCCCTTAAAGGTTTTCCACTTAAACCACCAGCACCAATTGCTTCAATCCTGCTTGTCGGCGACTTCAGCTGTTGACGGCTCAGAGTGGTATTTGTGGCAATAATTCCATCCAACTTACTTTGAATGCAAATGTCCACAATATCATCCAGCTGTCCGTCGGAAAGGTCGGGAGCAATTTTGAGCAGTAAGGGCTTAGGTAGTGGCATGGCATGATTTTTTTGTTGTAATCTTTGCATTATTTCCATCAATGGTCCTTTCTCCTGCAAATCTCTCAATCCGGGTGTATTGGGTGAACTAACATTCACTACAAAATAATCGCCCGCTTCATAAAGCTGTTCATATCCTTTTAAATAATCATTCACAGCGTCATCATTGGGTGTATTCTTATTTTTTCCCAAATTCACACCCACAATTATTTCCTTATTTTTTCTCTTTTTTAAACGAACAGCCGCCACCTCTCCTCCTCCATTATTAAATCCCATGCGATTGATTAAAGCACCATCAGCTGGCAAACGAAAAAGGCGTGGCAAAGGATTTCCGGACTGTGGTAATGGGGTAAGCGTTCCTACTTCCACAAACCCAAAACCCATGCAGGCCAATGCATCTACACGTCTGGCATCTTTGTCAAGCCCCGCTGCCAACCCCACTCTGTTGGAGAATCGAAGCCCCCAAAGTGTTATACCGTCTGCAGGTAATGTCTTATTATAGCATTTATGCATCCATCGCTTAAGAATGGGTATGGCAGATGCAAAACCCAACATGCCAAAAACCAAACGATGCGCTGATTCGGCCGGCAGCATAAACAGAAAAATCCTAACCATTTTGTACATGCCACAAAGATATAAGTTTGCTTGTATGTGCTATACCTGTATTTAAAATCTCCTTATCTAATTAAAATAGAAAGTATAACTGTATTTGTGCATATTTTAAATAAAATAACCCGGAAAAAAATAAAAGCAAACAGAAATCTTCAATCAATAACTTTTGTCCACACAACTGCATTGAGCCGGTTGATGTTCGCCAGGCAAATTTTCAATGCTATATAAGGTAGCTAATGAGTCACACAACTCAACATGCAAACGCAATGGAGGAGAATGATTGGCGCGGGTATCAATCACATAAATTGGACAAGGAGAGCGTCGTGGTTTGCTGATGCCAAATCTCACCTTTCCATCTCGTATCATTTGGTGTAAAATTTCGTCTGATAAGGCATAGCACTGACGGTAACAATGATAAGTATCGTCATACACCCACTCACTACGTAATAATTTATCTTTTACACGCCCACCGGGCCACCAGCTGAGCAAATCAGGTCGGTTGCGAAGCCACAAAAAATATACGCCGAGTGTGCCGATAGCCAAACCCAACATATAAAAAAGAAAACCTCGAATGATGCGTTTTTTATTCATATTTATATTTTACAGCGCAGCCATCAATAATTCAATGTCTTTATAAGGCAATGCATACATCTCACCAAAAGTACGATTCGTCAAAATACCCTGATATAGATAAACCGAACTGCGAAGATACATATGACGATGTAGCATTTTTTCCAATCCCCCCTCTTCTCCCAATGTTACCAACACCGGCGTAATAATGTTGCTAAGCGCAATTGAAGCTGTATGTGCAACCCTCGAAGGAATATTGGGTACACAATAATGTGTAACACCAAATTTTTTATATACCGGATGATTGTGCGACGTAATTTCAGATGTTTCAAAACATCCTCCTTGGTCAATGCTAACATCTACAATAACGGACCCATATTTCATATCACTAACCATTTGTTCGGTAACAACACAAGGCGTTCTGCCTTCAGGTGCTCTTAGTGCGCCAATAGCCACATCTGCAGAAGATAAACGCTTTGCCAATTCTTCCTGCTGAATAAGCGAAGTAAAAACTTGTCTATTGCCTAAATAGTTTTTCAATCTTGAAAGGCGCGATAATGAATTATCGAATATCCGTACCTCTGCACCTAAACCTAAAGCCGTTCGGGCAGCATTTTCGCCAACTATTCCGGCTCCAATAATTACTACCTCTACAGGCGGAATACCGGTTACGCCTCCCAGCATTATACCAATGCCCTCATTCTCGTTGCTTAAATATTCAGCTGCAATTAACAATGCTGTACTTCCAGCAATCTCGCCCATACTTTTCACCACAGGATAAACGCCCGACTCATCCTTTAAATAATTAAATGCTAATGCAGTGGCTTTTTTGGAAATGAGTTTGCGCAATACATTGCTATATTGTGTTCCCAGTTGAACAGCCGAAAACAAGATTTGCTTGGCTCTTATCAACTCAATCTCCTCCTCCGTTGGTGGTGAAATCTTAAGCACAATATCTGCCTTGTATATTTCTTCTTTGGAATATACAATTCGTGCACCTGCCTCTGCATAATCTTTGTCTTGAAAATATGCATTCTTTCCCGCATCTGATTCAATCAATACCTGATGTCCATATGCTGTAAGCAAACCTACTGCCGAAGGGACCAATGCAATACGGTTCTCCTGAAAAGAGCTTTCTTTGGGCAACCCTATGCTTACTTGTGTGGCACGACGACCCACTTCTAGCATCTCTTCTTGAGGCAACAGCATGCCAGCACGCTGTAATTCTTTAAGTGTTATACTGGATTTGTGTATCATGATATTGCTTTTATTTCTACTCTTCTTATTTCTTCGTTTTGCTCAATTTTTACACTCAATACAGGCATTCCTGACAACCTTGGCATATCACGCTCTGGCCACTCAATCAAGCATGGGCTACTCGCATGCAAATATTCATCTATGCCTATTTCATCCAACTCCGAAGAATGTTCTATTCTGTACCAGTCCATATGATATACCCGACCTGCCTCTGTATGATATTCGGCCACGATTGAATATGTTGGACTCGACACGGCATCTTTACACCCCATTTCTTTCAGCACTTGAGCTATCAAGGTGGTTTTGCCAACACCCATACCTCCTTGTACCAAAACCAAAGGAAATCTTTGCATCTCCTGCAGTATAATCCGGGCTATCGTGCCTAACTCTTGTATGTTCGAAATGGTAAATTGCACTCTCAAAATTCGGTATTTTTCTTGTATTTTCCATGCAACTTATTCATAAGATGTCAGTCATTCATTGTGTATAAACTCAAAAAAAACAGATTATATGAGACATTCCATCATCCTCATTTCACTTCTTGCCACGCTGAATTACTCCTGCACAAACGACCCTCCGGCTCCTTGCATTGTCTCAAATGATGCCATTGACCACTTCAAACACGAAGCAGCCATGCTTTTTCTCAACGACTTATACAACCAACAAGGAGCCGATACTTCGCTCGTTGAAATTAATTCGATAAGCTATCAGCAATATCTTCAAGCATTAGCCATACTCTATGATTTGCCTAATATACCTTACTACGATACTATAATACAGATTCATTGCCAGACCAACTTCACGCACAGCGCAGTGCTACGATATCATCCTTCTGAAGCATGGGTGCAGAACTGGCTTGCAGGCAACCTTCCAACAGGAAATACAACAGCAGACAGCTTAATTCTGCTATATCATCTGAATGCCCAACACAGTGCAATTAATGAAAGTATGCTGGTTTCATCCAACCGCCCACTCAATATGCGACGTCTTATTCAGGTGTTGGTAGAATTGCCAGGCATCGAAGAGGGTTTCCCAAATACTTATTATTCATTTTTTACAAAGCTAACAGGGAATATTTCAAACAATGAGGTTCTTTTTCACTTCTACTATGGCTACGGCGATTGCTTTGCAGGTTGTATGGGATACGATGAATGGAGATATTTAGTAAATCTTGAAACCTGTTCGGCACAATTTTTGGGAATGAACTGAAAAAGTTTTCATAGGGGGTAAAAAAAAGAGGCGGCCGGATCCCGGCGGCCTCTTTTGCTTTTCACTGTTTTATCTGTAAAAAACTAATCTTTATACAAATCTTTCGTTATCTCAGCTTGTTTTACAAGACCCCGAAAGTAAATCTGCATTTCAATTAGTTTGCTAATGCCCTTAGCTGGGTCTGTAAATCTTCTCCTCTCAGGTTCTTTGCAATGATAATTCCATCTCCATCAATCAAATAATTACTTGGAATTGAATTAATCTTATAGGTTTGTGCAGCTGCGCTACTCCACCATTTCAAATCGCTAACATGCTCTTTCCATATCAATCCATCCTGCTCAATGGCATTTTTCCAATCAGACATATTGCGGTCAAGTGATACTGAATATACCTTAAATCCCTTTTTGCCACCTTTCATCTTTTTATCCTTGAAATCCTGATAAGCTTTCACCACATTTGGATTTTCTCGACGACAAGGTCCGCACCAGGCAGCCCAAAAATCAATCAGTACCATGTATCCTTTCAGTGAAGATAATTTGATGGTATTCCCGTCAGGGTCCTTCAAGTCAATATCTGGTGCTTTATCTCCGATGTTAAGCCCTACATTTTGTGCCGTTGCCCTACATACTGAACCCGATAATAAAAACCCACCGGTAATTACAAGAGCCATCACAAATAAAATGAAATTTTGCTTTTTCATACTTAGTTTAAAATTATACTTACAAAGCTACATAAAAAACATGCCGTTGTGCATCAAGTCAGCTGTTAAACTCTTGTTATTCTGGCTCCAAGTTGATTCAACCTTACATCAATCTGTTCGTATCCTCGATTAATTTGTTCTATATTATGTATGCGACTTGTGCCTTCAGCACTAAGGGCAGCATTCAGTAATGCCATACCCGCACGAATATCAGGCGATGTCATCTCAATGCCTTTCAACGGATATTTACGATCTAAACCAATTACTGTGGCACGATGTGGGTCACATAATATGATTTGAGCACCCATATCAATAAGTTTGTCAACAAAAAACAATCTACTCTCAAACATTTTCTGGTGTATAAGCACACATCCTTTGGCCTGTATGGCTGTTACCAGTACTATGCTAATCAAATCGGGTGTAAAGCCCGGCCACGGAGCATCATATACGGTTAATATTGAGCCGTCCATAAAGGTATCAATTTCATAGCTCTTTTGCTGAGGGATGATGATATCATCTCCGTTTCGAACCAGAATAATACCCAATCGTTCAAAAATTTCGGGGATGATACCCAAATGTTGAATGCCACAATTTTTTATGGTTATTTCCGATTGGGTAATGGCAGCAAGGCCAATAAACGAACCCACTTCAATCATATCAGGCAAGGTGTGATGTACGCAACCGCCCAGCTGGCTCACCCCTTCAATGGTGAGAAGGTTCGAACCAATACCCGATATTTTTGCACCCATGTTATTCAACATGGTACACAATTGCTGCAAATAGGGCTCGCATGCTGCGTTATATAGGGTGGTTGTTCCCTTTGCAAGTACTGCAGCCATCACGATATTAGCAGTACCGGTTACTGATATTTCGTCTAAATGAATGTATGTGCCTTTTAGCCCCTTGGTTTGGGCTTTGTAAAAAGTGCCACCTTGCTCCTGATCAAGCGTAACACCGAGTTTAAATAATCCGGCAAAATGTGTATCCAAACGCCTGCGACCTATTTTGTCGCCTCCCGGGCGCGGAATAAATCCCTGCCCAAAGCGTGCTAGCATAGGTCCTAATAACATGATAGAGCCACGCAATTTGGCTGCCGATTCCTTAAATGCCTTACTTTGTAAATATTCAAGCTGAATATGGCTAGCTACAAATTCATAGTTGCCTTTTTCTTTTCTAGTCACCTTCACCCCCATGTCCTTGAGAATGTCTATAAGTCGCATCACATCCTGTATTTCAGGCACATTGGTTATGGTAACGGGCTCATCGGTAAGCAACACGGCACAAAGCGTTTGCAGTGCTTCGTTTTTGGCACCTTGTGGTGTAATTTCACCTTTCAGCGGATGCCCGCCTTCTATCACAAAGGTATTCACGTATTATTCTGTTTTGGGGTTATCAGGTGCATTTCTAGGAGGTGGATTGTGCGGTCGGTGCTGGTTTGAATATTGGCCGGCTTGTTGGTTTTGATTATTGTTGTTATAGTGCTTTTTAAATTTCTTTCCACCTTTTTTAAAATTCTTTCCCTGTGGCTGCTGCTGGTGTTGGGGCTTCTTTTTGTTAAATCCCAATATATCCTGCGTGCTAGTCATTTTCGAATGGGCCTCATTAAATACCAAATTCCCCTCCGACATTTCTCGTAAGTGATTTATGATTAACTCATCATTCACCGAATCTCTATTCCATGTTAAATACGACTTTTTCATCAGGTTGGCCAAGGCCTCCACAAATTTTTCTTTCACTTCTGTGTCTTCTACACTTCGTGCTTTTTCTATGAAGTACTCTACATTTTTTCCATAATGGCGGTATCGAATGGGCTTTTGCGGATAAAACACACGAGGCGGTCTTTTCTTTTCAGGCCGTTCGGGCTTCGGAAACGGACTATCTACATCCAATTCATAATCTGATATAGCAAACAAATGATCCCAAAGCTTATGATTAAAATCTTCAATGTCTTTGTAGTTTGGATTGGTCGAAGCCATCACACTAATAATGGTACGTGCAGCACGGTTACGCTCTTCCCTGTCCTCAATGCGTATGGCATGCCTTATCATGTTTTGTATATTGCGTCCGTATTCCGGAAGCATCAGTTTTTCTCTTTGCGAATTATAATCCATCTGTCGTTGTATCGGTAATTACAATTTTGTTTCAGGCATAAGCCCGATATGTTATTATTATTATGGGCGCCTAATCCGTCTGCGGGCTAAAGCCGGCTCTCTAGTGCCTCATTTCACAATTGGCATTCAGGGGCTTTCTTCCGTCAGCCCTTCACGCCAAGTTCAGGTAGCCACTATCTGCGCCGGGCTACCGCCCTCCGCCGGGGCGTTAATTAAAACGGCGTAAAACTAAACCCTAAGGTTACAATACTCCCTGTATTAATTCCTTTGCCGGGCTCAAAGAACGGTGCTATATCATACTTGCCGGTTAAATGAAAACGGCTGTACCCAATCCTGAAAAAAGCCGAATAGCGCAATCTGCTAATTCCATCCAGCTCATATTCTTTAATTTTCACTTCTTTATTCAAATCTCCACCTAAGCGATAATCAGGGCCCACATATTTTTCCCAGTTGGATATCACATATCCAACTTTAAATCCAGCGGCAAATTTGAATGTATTGCGCTTATGTGGCTTCATTCGATATCTAAACTCAACTGGCAATTCAATAATGGCCAAACTTATCTTGTAGCGATTCCAATCACGTTCAGTAGTTGGGTTATCAGCATTTATCAATGTCTTAATATCTCTAAAATATAAATAATCTCCCCCAGCCGAATCACGCACCAAAGAGTTCATAAAAATATTCTCCGAAGAAAAACCAAGTCCGGCTGCAAAACTAAAAGGGCTGCGACCAAAGGGAATGTCCCAAACCAATGCTATGTCGAATCCTCTAGAATACGGGCTCACTTGCATGCTGTCGGGCTGATTCAACATACCGTTCCAGTTCAAGTTCATTATGATTAAGTCCTGTTTTTTTGGCTTGGGCTTTTTCTTTTTCAGTTCAACTGGCGGCGGCGTGGTCTTGTCACCGTTATTGGGTTCATTTTGGGCAGATGCCCATGCCAAAGGCATAAAAAGAATCAACGAGCTAATAACAAATTTCTTCATGGCTGTTTTTGTATTGTCATCTGTGGATTGGGTGCAAACCTAAGCAAAATTTGCAAAGGTATATGCATTTTTTTTTAATTACATAATACCCATTGGCACCCTTACTCCTCGCTTGCCTGTACATTTTCTAGTTGTATTGCAGCCGGTAGCAGCCAAAGCCAAACCCATTGTAATACTAATAAGCAGCATTACAGGAAAAAATCGGTTTCTCATCAAAGCCATATTTAGGTATTCTTAGGCAAAGAACGGAAATTTGGTTGATATATTTCTTACCTTTGTTCAAAATTTAAATGCATAATATGTTAATTTCATTTTTGATGGGTCAGTTTGGCCCATGGCAAGTGGTACTGGTTATTGCAGTAGTCCTTTTGTTATTTGGCGGACGCAAAATTCCTGAACTGATGAAGGGATTAGGCCGTGGTGTGAAAGAATTTAAAGACGGCATCAAAGGCGAAGAAGAAGCTAAAGAAAAAGGGGAAAAGCAAATCAAGGAATAATTTTTTTCCGCAATTCATCATGCAATACCGTTGTTTGCAACAGGTTCGCAACGATTTGTTTGCGGGCAATATCACTATGGAGCAGTTGGTTGCCGACTATCTGCTACGTATTCAATCTCAAGCTCATTTGCATGCATTTCTTGAAGTATTTGAACATGATGCCATAGAACAGGCACGCCAATTGGACCGGCGCATACACAACGGAGAGAATACAGGCCGCCTTGCCGGCATGGTTATCGGCATCAAAGACAACATTTCTATCAAAAACAAAGCTGTAACAGCTTCGTCGCGCATTTTGCAGGGTTATCAATCAATATATCATGCCACAGCCATCGAGCGATTGCTGGCAGAAGATGCCATTATAGTCGGTCGCCTCAACTGCGACGAATTTGCAATGGGCAGCTCAAACGAAAATTCTTCACTCGGCCCTACACTCAATCCTATTGACGAACGCTGTGTGCCCGGTGGATCTTCTGGTGGCTCAGCAGCGGCAGTAGCTGCCAACCTCTGCCTTGCTGCGCTGGGCTCCGACACAGGTGGCTCTATTCGTCAACCTGCTGCATTTTGTGGAGTGGTGGGACTCAAACCAACTTATGGTCGCATATCGCGATATGGACTACTGGCTTATGGTTCATCCTTCGACCAAATCGGCCCTCTTACACATACCGTTGAAGACGCAGCCCTCTTACTCGAAATCATGGCAGGAAAAGATGCAAAGGACGCCACATCATCTTCTCGCCCTGTTCCCTCATCCACACTTGCCTCACAACCCTTGCCACATTCGAAATTTGGTGTTCCTCTTGACGTGCTGAATAATCCCAACCTTCAACCCGATGTAAAAAAAGCACTCGATGATGTCATTGAACATCTCAAATCTCAAGGGCATACCGTTCAAACGGTATCATTCCCTTATCTTGATTATCTCGTTCCTACTTACTACATACTTTCTACTGCCGAAGCATCATCCAACCTATCACGTTACGACGGAATCCATTACGGCTACCGCAGCCCACATGCACAAACCCTAGATGAAGTTTATAAAAAAAGCCGCAGCGAAGGATTTGGTAAAGAGGTGAAACGTAGAATTATGCTAGGCACCTTTGTACTCAGTTCGGGATATTATGATGCATACTACACCAAAGCCCAACGTGTTCGTCGCCTTATTCGCAATGCCACACTCGACATTTTTCAACAAGTTGATTTCATACTACAACCCACTACGCCCGGTACGGCATTTCGCTTTGGCCAACGCTCCGACGACCCTGTTCGTATGTACCTCGAAGATATCTTCACTGTGCAAGCCAACTTGGCCGGTGTGCCTGCCATATCAGTTCCTTACGGTATGGATACGCAAAACCTTCCTATCGGCATACAAGTAATGTCGAACGATTTTACCGAAGCTTCCCTCCTGCAAGCAGCATCCTTGCTCGAATCTTTCAATGTTTAAAACAAACCTTCTATACGTTTTTAACACTGACTTCGTTATAACATCTGCTTTTATACCGCTTTTTTCTCTATCTTCACGATTATTTTAGAGGCCTATTATTTGGCTTAACATCAACCAGGATACACAATCCAACCTGATTAAAAAACATGAACACGAAAACAAAATATATCATGAAGGTATTATTGACACACGCCCCCTTCAACTACCCATTTACACGGCTTCTACTTTGCCGGCCACACTTTCCGATAATTTTACTTTTATTACTAATTTCTCAAATCGAATATGCCTCTGATGTTTTGCCATCACCTAACGATACAGATCGATTTAAATTTCAGAAAGACGATCCCATTTTGGCACAGATGGATAGCTTGGATGTGGTAAATTTTTTCAAAAGACATACCTTCACTTCCGATGTTAATAAGCTGAACATCTATAACTATCCTAAAGATTCTGTACCCGTTTTTTCTGATGAGATTTATCGTCAACGCTTACAAAAACTTGATAGGATGTCGCCATTTTCTCTCGATTACAACGATGATGTACGCAAGTATATCGAGCTGTATGCAGTTAAGCGTAGAGGTACGGCTGCACGCATGCTTGGGTTAGCCGAGTTGTATTTCCCATTGTTTGAAGAGGTGCTGTCGCGACACAATATGCCCCTCGAATTAAAATATCTGGCTATAGTAGAATCGGCTTTAAATCCAACTGCCAAAAGCAAAGCCGGTGCAATGGGATTATGGCAATTTATGTATGGCACAGGAAAGATGTACGGCTTGCAAATCAACTCATACATTGACGAGCGATGTGACCCTGTCAAATCAACCGAAACAGCAGCGCGATATCTTAAATATCTATACAAATATTATAACAACGACTGGCAATTGGCTCTTGCCTCATATAATGCAGGGCCTGGGAATGTTAACAAAGCCATACGACGTGCAGGTGGGCAAAAATCGTACTGGGAGCTTCGCGAATTTTTACCCAAAGAAACCGGAGGTTATGTACCCGCATTTATAGCCGTTAATTATATTATGGCTTATCACAAAGAACATAACATTTATCCTGTGAAACCTCGTTATTTTCATTACGAACTCGACAGCATTTATATCAAACGACACGTAACATTTAAACAAATATCCGAATACTTAAAAATTCCAGTTGAAGAACTTCGAATCTTAAATCCGGCTTATATTAAAGATGCAATACCCGAAAGCGAAAATGGATATCCACTTTTTCTTCCTAAAACACTCATTGGAGATTTCATTGCTAACGAAAAAAATATCTACCAGTATCTATTGGCCGAAGAGCGAATTCAAATACCTGTTGTAGATACAACACAAAAATCTATTACACCTCCTCTGGCAACCAATACTAAAGAGATATATCACACCGTTTTAAAAGGCGAATGGTTGTCAACTATAGCCCGTAAATACAATGTTACAGTGCAACAAATCAAAGATTGGAATCATCTTAGTTCAGAAGTAGTGTATGTTGGTCAAAAAATCAAAATCATACAAGGCACCGGTACATCAGAGCCCATTACACAAGCCGGTATCGAAACCCAATACTATACTGTGAAAAGCGGCGACACCCTTTGGTCTATTTCACAAAAATATAATACAAGCGTTGAAAATCTTCGCAAATGGAATAATCTTTATGATGGTAAAACCATTCAGGTTGGTATGAAAATTATTGTTTCAAAAAGTTGATGAAAAACAAACGCTTTGCATTTGCTTTGGCAGCATTCATCATGCTGAATCTAATTGCCTGCAACGGCGACAAGGGAATCTTACCAAGTTCGACAGGCAAAGAGGGAGAGTTATTACTTATCGTTGATGAAAAATATTGGCATCACTCAATAGGTGATACACTTCGCCAATACTTATTGCAAGATTATCCAGCTTTGCCACAATCAGAGCCGCTATTTCGACTGTATAAGATATTCCCAAAAAATTTTACAAGGTCATTCAAAACCAACAAAAACATCCTAATTATACATATTGATCCTACCCGTCCCATTAATGACCCCTTGCTCGAAATTGGATACGACAACTGGGCAAAAGACCAACTCGCCATCAAACTTACTTGCCATAATCCGGATGAATTCTTTGATGCCTTTCGACAAAAAAGACAGCGTATCATTGAACTCTTTCGACAAAAAGATTTGGAACGATATCAAAAAAAATTCAAACAAACTTCTTCTGTCGAACTCAGTAAACATGTTCGAGAAAAAATGAATATTTCACTGCCTATTCCTGACGGGTTTTATGTAAGTCGTGAAGATTCCAACTTCGTTTATTTATCTCACGATGCCATGAAAAAAATTGGTGGGCTACAACACCAAATTACACGGGGCATCATGATTTATTCATTCCCATATACCGACCCATCCACTTTTACTACTCGTTTTGTAAACCATCTTCGCGATTCGCTTACACAACGCTATGTGGAAGGAAGCGCCGAAAATTCATACATGATTATCGAGCAACTCTATTCACCCGACTCAGCATCAACAGCCATTCAAAACAAATATGCTCTAGAAACACGTGGACTCTGGCGAATGGAAAATTATTTTATGGGTGGGCCTTTCATCAATTACATCACACTTGATGAGCCCAATAATCGCATCATTATGCTCGATGGATTTATTTTTGCCCCTCGCTTCGACAAACGTGATTATATCATTCAAATGGAAGCACTCCTGAAAATGATGTCACCTTCTTAATCTATCATTAAATGAGATAGGCCGAATCAAATCAAACTACGACTCTTCATTTATCTGATTATCAGCTTTTGTGTCGCAACATGTTTGTTGCTTTGATAAGTTATCTTGTAAATACCGGGCTTATAATGTAAAGTATTTATAAAGAAATTATGCTCTCCTGAAGCAACCGTTCCCATAAATATCGTTTCAATATATCGACCGTGAATATCGCTTACAAAAACGTGAACCTCATCTTGCTGAAACTGATTCACAGGAACACAAGTGATTCCTTTTGAAGGATTAGGATAAAGTGGCTTGTTAAAAACTGATGACAACAAATCTTCATTAATACTTGCGCTTCCAAGCACATTAAACCTCCAATATCCCTCAGGCGCGGGCATGGGCCTTACCTGTTGCTTGCCATTTGTTGCCGTTGCATGAATGTAATAATATATTTGACTCCCGGCAGGCTGTGCCGGAATGTATCCAGTCCAGGTATCAGTAGTGGCATTTGTTAACGACATAGATACAGAAATATAGGGCTGAGTGGTATCAGTTCTCCAAAATACTTCAGCTGATACTACACCTGATTTGTGCTGAATAATAGCATCAACAGAATAAGGATTGGAATCGTCCCAGGTATCATCTAAGTCGTTATGAACAATTCGTAAGGGTTCTTTTACACCTACCAAATGAGTAATACAATGAATTACCCCACCTTGAGAAATAATATTCTGATTCAAATCGGCATTGGCATTAGAATTATCTGCATCAATTGTTACAATACGGTATCCGGGCATGTTTTCTCGAATAACACGAATGGCTGTCGTGTCGTACTGCTCTCTATAAACGGGCATAATCACCGTTTTGTTTACAATCACGAAATTGGAATAATTGCGATAATAAGCATCACCAAATGGCGCTCCCGGATAACTTCCACCTGTGCTTGGAGGCATGGGCACACGAACAATCTTATATGGTGTTCCGAAGGAAGTTTGAAAATTGCTTAATACATATTGAATATTTGCTTCAATCTGAGGCCCATCAGAAATGCCATCCGGGAATTGACCCACAAGGATTGTTTCTTCATCTAATAATTTCATGTGCATATCAATATGATGAATGCCATCATATGGTAAAACATCCATTTTGATGTAGCGCGTTACTCCATGAAATGCCTGTATAATCTGATTTATTTCCGACTCACTATGATTAGGATATGACAAGCTGTATGGCCCATTTCCATCATTCTCATCAATGATGAGTTTAGAAGCAAATGCAGTACCCATGCCATCACTCATCCAATTACCACCTGTGTTCATCAAATTATTGGGATAAGTATTAGTTTCGAAAAGAGGAATACCCAACAGATTAGAATATGCCGCAGGAATTTGGTCGTCAAGCGGACGAGGCCGATTATACATCCAGTCAACTAAAACCAATGAATCAACATCATTCAAATAGCATGTATTAGCAGCATAATCGCGTATCCAAATTGAATTATAAGGCACTTGCAAAAACATCAAGTTGAAGTGAGGGATGCCATAATTGGATAGATTGGATTTTACTGCATTTGAATCAGAACAATGAATTATTACCTTACATTCAGTTTGAGCTGCTCTAACTATTTCGCGAAGAATGGCCGGATAGCTGGTCCAGGTAATAACCAACGCCTGAGCTTCTTCCCATTGAGCAGCTGTTCGAACAGGCAATCCAGGAGGAGTGGTAATACTTGAACGGCCATAAGATTGCTGAGCTTGTTGCAAATAATCATCCATCAACAACTCTTCGCCCGGTGCAAAACCTTTGGGTAAAATAATTTCCTGTTGTGCATAAAAGCCCTGTAAAAGCCAACCGGCAAGGATGAATGTTAAGTAAATTTTTCGCATAGTATTATTTAATAACAAGTATGAAGATAAATAAATTTACTTTTGTTACAAATTCATTTTTGCATGAAACAGCTTATCGAGTGCGTTCCAAACTTTTCAGAGGGAAGAGATCAACAGATATTAGAAAAGATTTCAGACGCCATTCGTTCGGTAGAAGGCGTAAAACTTTTAGACATTGATCCAGGGCGAGCAACGAACCGTACTGTATTTACATTTGTTGGAGAGCCAGAACCCGTTATAGAAGCAGCATTCAGAGCCATACAAACGGCTTCTGAACTAATTGATATGCGCAAACACAAAGGTGAGCATCCGCGCATGGGCGCTACAGATGTTTGTCCGCTCATTCCAATTCGCAATATCAGCATGGAAGAAGTGGTGCAATGGGCGCATAAATTGGGGAAAAGAGTAGGAGAAGAATTGGGTATTAGTGGCTATTATTACGAAATGGCTGCCAGTTCTCCGTCACGAAAAAATTTAGCAGATGTAAGATCCGGAGAATACGAGGGTTTAGAAAAAAAAATAATCACTCCTGAATGGAAACCTGATTTTGGGCCTACTGATTTTAATCCACGTTTTGGTGCAATAGCCATTGGTGCACGGAATTTTTTGATAGCTTACAATATCAATCTCAATACAACCAGCACCCGTAGAGCCAATGCCATAGCTTTTGATGTAAGAGAAGCCGGACGAGTAAAAACAGACGAGAAGGGAAAAACCATCCTCGATGAGGATAATAACCCCATACGGATTCCGGGTACACTAAAAGCCGTTAAAGCTATAGGTTGGTATATCGAAGAATATGGCATTGCACAGATATCCATGAATTTAACAGATATTACTGTAACATCCGTGCATCAAGCATTTGACGAGGTTTGTGAAAAAGCGCGAATACGAGGAATTCGTGTAACAGGTTCCGAACTAGTGGGCTTAGTACCATTGCAATGTATGCTGGATGCGGGAAGATATTTTTTGGAAAAGCAACAGCGTTCAATTGGCGTTTCTGATGCCGAACTTATTAAAATTGCAGTCAGATCGTTAGGGCTGGATGATTTAAAACCATTTGACCCAAAGAAGAAAATCATTGAATATATGTTGGATGAAGGGGATGGATCAAATCTGATAACTTTATCTGTTGAAGCGTTTTGTAACCTCACATCTGCCGAATCTCCTGCACCAGGCGGAGGTTCTGTGTCTGCTGTTGTAGGGGCATTAGGCGTATCGCTGGCAACTATGGTTGCCAATTTATCTTCGCATAAGCGTGGCTGGGATGATCAATGGGAATATTTCTCCAGATGGGCTACAAAAGGACAAGCATTAAAATCTCAACTCTTGTATTTGGTTGATGAAGATACGAACGCTTTTAATCAGATCCTTGAGGCCTTTCGTATGCCAAACGAAACCGCAGAAGAAAAAGAGTTTCGCAAACAGGCCATTCAACATGCCACAAAATATGCTACTGAGATTCCATTTCAGGTCATGCAAACCGTGTATGAGGCCTTACCCATTGCCGAGGCAATGATACAAAAAGGATTACCAAGTTCGGTATCAGATGGTGCTGTAGGAGTTTTGTGTTTACAGGCCGCCATGCGAGGAGCTTATCTAAATGTCAAAATCAATGCCGGCTCTTTACACGATAAAGATTATGTTAATCAAATACTGGATAAGGCCAAACTGTTGGTAACGAAAATGGATATTCAAACCCATGAACTGTTAGCATTAGCTGAATCAAAAATTTTATCTTAGGAATTCTCAAATTTCTTTTTTATCTTTCACAGCACAAATTAAATGGTTGTGAAGAAATGGAAAAAATGGATGAAGCACCCTGTTTTAAGGGGCATAATATATTTTTTTCCCTTTCAGCTATTTTTTCTTCACTTACAGCGTAATCAAGGACTGCTGCTATTTTGGCTACTCATTGCCGGATATATTACCCAACGCATTGGAGCCGATTATGGCATGCCATATCTATTTTTATATCCAGAATATCTGGGAGATGTCAGTATATGGAGTTATGCCATTATAGGATTTGCATGGGGTGGATTTATCATGGCATACAATATTTCCAGCTTTATCATCAATAGCCATCGCTTTCCATTTTTGGCCACATTATCAAGACCTTTTATGAAATATACACTGAATAATTTCATCATTCCAGGTGTATTTACGATCATTTACCTTTATCAAACCATTCTATTTTTACGATTCAGCGAATTTGTTCCATGGACAACCATTTACTTCTTCATGGGCTCCTTTTTAGGCGGAATGACCTTGTTCATGCTCATATCTCTAGGATATTTTCTCTCTTTCAACCGCGATTATATCACTGTATTTGGCATGCATCCCGAAATGCACGAAGCCGATGGCTCTCAGAAAAGAAAAATTAAACCCATACGGATTGGTTTGGTTGAAAAAATCAATCTACGCAATATCCAACAACGCGAACGTAATGCAGATGAATGGACGGTAGAAACATACCTCATCAACCCTTTCAAGATTAGACGAAGCAGGAGTTCTGACCATTATGAGAGATCTAAACTGATGAAAGTTTTTCAAAAGAATCATATCAATGCAACTATCTTCGAAATATTTGTTTTTGTTTCATTGTTGATTTTGGGCCTGTTTCGCGAAGTGCCAATGTTTAAAATACCTGCAGGAGCGAGCATTCTACTACTTTCTACCATGTTATTGATGTTGGCCGGCGCCATGCACTTTATCCTTCGCCGGTGGTCTCTTGTGGTTTTTATACTAACTTTCCTTACCGTAAACTATTTCTCAAGATACCCTGCTCTAAACATTACAAACTTTGCCTATGGAATCAACTATGCCAATCCCGTTATCTACAATCCTGATACGATACAAAAACAACTAATGGAAGAAAACCCATTTGAAAAAGATAAATTGTTTCATAAAAACATACTAAGCAAATGGAAAGAAAAAACACAAACAACTCGAAAATATAAAAAGCCCCCCATCGTATTTATTAATTGCAGTGGAGGTGGACTAAAATCGGCACTATGGACATTTTATTCCATTCAGCAAACTGATAAAGCGCTGAAAGGCGAACTCCTTAAACATACTTATATGATTACGGGCTCATCGGGAGGAATGATTGGAGCAAGCTATCTGAGAGAATTATACTTGATGAAACAACTTCATATCATTGATGATATGTACGACGATTCATTGGCGAATAAAATTAGTACTGATTTGCTGAATCCGATTGCTGCCAGTATAGCTCTAAATGATTTTTTTATTCGAATTCAATCATTTACCGAAGGTACCTATCGGTATCCTAAAGACCGTGGATATGCATTTGAAAGGCAACTTAATGAAAACACTGACTATGTACTGGACAAACGGATGTCTGATTATTATGCTTATGAAGAAAATGCCTTGATACCTCTCATGATCTTTTCACCTGCCATTATCAACGATGGCAAGCGCCTGCTCATCTCTCCGCTCCCCATGTCGTTCATGAGTTATAATGCACCAGAACCAGGGAATACAAACAATCCAATATTGGAGAATATTGAATTCAATAGGTTGTTTAAAGATAATCATGCTTCCAATTTACGGTTTACATCCGCTATTCGAATGAATGCCACATTCCCATTTATATTACCTACGGTATCTCTGCCCACTCGTCCATCTCTTGAAGTGATGGATGCCGGATTACGCGACAACTATGGCACACGAACAACAATATCATACCTGTTTCATCTCAAAGAGTGGATTAATGAGCATACCGGAGGCGTCATTATTATTCGAACACATGACAGCAGAAGGCCCAAATACAATACGCATTATGTTCGTAGTTTAGCCGAAAATCTGTTATCACCCTTAGGTGGATTATTAAATAACATTACTAAAATTCATTTGCAGGAAAATGATCAGCTGATTCAGTTTGCCAGTGCATGGCTATCCGTGCCTATTGATGTTGTAGATTATCGCTTAGGTGAAGTAATTACCGGCAAAGAAATCTCAATGAGTTTGCACCTAACCACGCAAGAAAAGATACAAATTATGGAAGCCATTCATCACCCAGTTATTCAACAATCTATCAAACGATTGGAAACACTCTTGCTTAAATAGTTCGACGCAATCCTTTTAACGGTTCTGATGAATAAAACATCCCAATAACCTAGTCAATATAACTCCAGAACGGCTATGATGAGTAAAAAAATACGGGCATATAAGTAAAACTTACATGCCCGTATTAAGGACTAACCTTGCGGTCTGGACGGGACTCGAACCCGCGACCCCGTGCGTGACAGGCACGTATTCTAACCAGCTGAACTACCAGACCATCTCTAATGAGGTCGGCAAATTTAGGCATTTTTTCATTCAATCCAAAAAAATTATCTTTTCCACAATTTATCACTTCAACCCCCTCGTATGAAGCAAAATCAAGTTGAATTGGAATAAAGTACTTATTTTTGAGAAAAATATTTTCTATGTCGGGCATATTCCAACACTTGATTCAGTTTGGGCTAACACTCAGTTTAATGGATCGGGAGATTTTTGTAAAAGAAGTTTCCAGTTTTTTGGAACAATACCGCAACGACCCAGTCATGATGGAATCAGTAGCGCAGAAATTGTTTCAATATTTAGAAGATATGAAACATCGAATGGACATGAAAGAAGTAATTAGTGGCGCCCTCTCTAATCAGCAGATTCCAACCAAAAAAGATATTGACTCACTAAAAGAAGCCATAGAAAAACTGACCGCAGAAATAAAAAAAAATAACGCTACCTCATGATTTGGCGCATTTGGGAATATCGGTTGTATTATTTGCAAATAATCAGAGCGCTGCAAATCATATCCATATTAATCAAAAATGGATTGATAGAATGGATGGGTGGTAAACGATGGCTGCGAAGGTTTGTTCCGGCTAAGTATTTTCATCAAGGCGTAATGCGCAGCACACCCGAACGAATCCGCATAATTCTTGAAGATCTAGGTCCAACTTTTGTTAAGTTCGGTCAGATATTGGCTGATAGGCCTGACATGATAAATGAACCGTTGCGTCAGGAATTTAAGAAATTGCAAAGTAAGGCCCAACCCCTAAGCGACGAAATTGCCATCGGGCTAATAGAAAAAGAACTCCGAGGTCCGGTAAGTAATTATTTTGAACATTTTGACCCCATTTGTATTGGATCGGCCTCAATCGGACAGGTATATAAAGCAACCCTCAAAGGCGGGCAAGAAGTTATTATAAAAATTCAAAGACCAAATATCGAAACCAAAATCAAATCCGACCTTTATCTGATGCGCTACATAGCTCGTAAATTAGTAAAGGCCTATCCTGGATTGGCCGCTATTGATATAGAGGGGTTTGTGGAAGAGTTCGGCCAAATCATCATGTCTGAAATGGACTATTTTTCAGAAGCATCTAACGCCCAACGGTTTTATGACATGTTTAGAGATTATCCGCGTTGCCGGATTCCAAAAGTGTATATGGAGCTGACCACCAAACGCCTCTTGGTGCTGGAATATCTTGAAGGAGTCAATCCAGACCAAACCGACGAGTTGAAAGCAAATGGATTGGACACTAAAATCATTGCGGAGAACGGCACACATATCATCTTAAAAATGATTTTGAAACACGGCTTTTTTCATGGCGATCCACATGCCGGGAATATTTTTATTCAACCAGGAAATGTTATCGCACTGATTGATTTTGGCATGGTAGGCATTCTCAAACCAAAAGAAATGAATTTTTTGGCCGGATTCACCCTTGGTATGGCCACTCAAAATGCCAAAATGATTACTGAATCACTCATCTTGCTTTGTGGAAAAAAATACTATCCTCAATCCGAGAACCTTCAATTCAATATTCAGGATATGCTTAACAAATACGAGCCCGTTCCGTATGAAAAGCTAAACTTTTCAATCATCCTAAACGAATGTGTACAAATCGTTATCCGACACGAACTTCAAATCCCATCAAGCATATATCTGCTACTTAAAACACTTGCCAGTATTGAGAAATTTGGGAACCGATTAGACCCTGATATCTCCCTAAGTATTATTATTAAACCCTATGCCGAAGAACTGATAAAACAAAAATATTCAGTTAAACAAATTGCCAATGAACTTTTCGAAACCATACAAGATTATGGCAAACTAATTCGCGAATTCCCATCAGAAATCAATGAAATATTATATCGTATTAAAGAGGGCAAGCTGATACACGAAATCAATATCAGAGACAAATCCGCCCTTTCAGGCCCTGCCCGCGACTTTAGTCAACGCATATCTCTGGTAATGATTCTTGGCTTTATGATTGTTTGTGCCACCATTCTGATTGTGTTTGATGAAGAATCATTGTTTGGCCGATTTCTGTTTGGCGTTTCTGTTGTGTTTTCCAGTTGGGCACTATTCCGTCTGCTATTTAAAACAAAACTATAAACTCAGTTTCCTATCAAGTTTTTTCAATTACGTATAAATACGTATGCGTTACGTATTTGTACGTACAAAATTAGGTAATTTACGAAGGCGTCTATTCGTAGGCCTTGATGTAATTTTACATCGATCAAAAGGGCTAATCATCAAAGAAATAACTGCCGGGCCGAAATCAACCCCTGGCAGTTTTCTTTTTTATACATTCTATTACTCCTTTTTCATATTTATCCTTATATTCATACTCAATTATGAATAATAACATGGTAAGAATTCTAATCTTTTCGTTATGTTTTCTATTCTCAGTAGTCGGCAAAGCACAAAATGAAGGGGATGTTTTATTTGGCGGCTCTTCTATTCATGACATTGAATTAAGTTTTTGGCAAACGAATTATTGGGATACTTTAACTCAGCATTATTTAACAGACACGTATATTCCCTGCCATATGACAGTTAATGGTGTTCCGTTTGATTCAATCGGCATCAAATTCAAAGGAAATTCATCATACAACAATCCTAGTGATAAAAAATCATTTAAGATTGATATGAATGAATACATCAGCGGACAAAAAATTGATGGATTAAAGAAACTTAATCTGAACAATGGCTTTAAGGATCCTACATTCATGAGGGAAAAAGTATTTCTTGATTTTTTACAAAACAACGGTATTCCAGCTCCTCGCTGCACTTACGCCCGTGTGCATATTAATGGAACCTACTGGGGCCTTTATATGCTGGTAGAAGAAGTGAATAAAAAATTTCTTGATTTGCGATTTGGGAATGATACTGGCAATCTATTTAAAGGCGATCCGCAAGGCGATCTAAAATGGTTAGGCCCCTCTCCATCTCTGTATTATCCCAAATATGAATTGAAGACCAATGAGAGCCAAAATGATTGGAGTGATTTAGTTGCATTCATAAATGCATTAAATAATGCAACTAGCCAAGGATTATACGATTCCATTCTACAACATTTTCATGCCAATACCTATTTTTCTGCCTGGGCCGCACATAATCTTTTTGTAAACTTAGATTCGTATATGGGTAGTGGGCACAATTATTTTATTTACCACGATGCCTCTCATGATAGATTTGAATGGATAACATGGGATGTAAATGAGGCATTTGGAGGATTCCAAATGGGCATGACCGTACCTCAACTTGAACAACTAAGCATGTATTATATTCCTTCGCCCAGTTCCAACAGACCACTAAATCAAAAACTTCTTTCTAATACTACATATAAATCAGAATATACCTTAGTCATGTGCGACTTAATACATCATAAGCTTGATTTGACTAAATTGTTTGCCCAAATTGACAGTTTGGCCGACGTCATAAGACCTTCTGTTCAATCCGACACCAAAAAATTCTTTACGAACCAACAATTTGAAGACAACATCCATCAAGACATATCAGTACCCATGAATCCAGGGGCACCCGTTATTCCCGGACTCAAATCATTTATTCAAGCTCGTGTAGATTTTTTAGTTGCTGAGCTTGAGCAACAGCTCTGCTTTGCTTCTACAGATTATCATTCGTCTAATCAATTTATGAATGTTTATCCTTTACCGGCACATTCACACCTATTTATTGATTACGGTTCGTCGCAACAAGATATATTATTCTTACTTGACTCATCAGGAAAATTAGTAGCAACCTATCCATCCGGCACAACGACCATCGATATTACAGAATTTGCATCAGGTCTTTATATTCTGCAAGTCGGAAATAATCCAGTGATACAGAAAAAAATTGTGATTGCGCCCCGATAAGTTAGTCAAACTGTCGGATGTATGAATGGCTGATACTTGTATTTTCTCATACCTTTGTAACAAGATGTAGAATTATGATAAAGGCCGAACATTTTATAAAAGGTATAGCATCTATATTATTCTTAATACAGTTTTTTATACTTTCTCATATTTTGCATGCTCAACATGGAGGCCCATTTACACCACATGGTGGTGGTGGATTTCTTAGTGGCACATTTCATTATCAATCATTCAGCGAACTGCAATTGCAGAACGATTCAATGGAAAAAAGCCGATTACTTAGACCTATCAATCACATGTCTTTCAGATTTCATGCAGAATATGGGCCGCTAGATAAACTCACATTGTTTGTTATGTTGCCCATCCATATCGTTTCTACACAAAAAGTATATAATACCGAATCAGATTTTTTAGATACTCTCAAAACCGGAACACTAACTGGATTGGGCAATTTGGAGGCCGGTGTTAAATATAAATTTTATCATAAGAAATGGGTGATGGCTGGCTCATTACATGGTGAGATGAAAACCGGAACATACGACAATGCGACCGGTTTACGAACAGCCAATGATGCCTGGGGCATTGTACCCATGTTTCATATTGGCCGTTCGTGGAAAGAAAAATATTATTTCTTTTCTGATATAGGCGGATGTTACCGAACTGATGATTATAGCGGTGACTGGCGAATACAAGTTGAGGGTGGGGCTAAATTTTTCAATATGGTATGGGTAAGAGCAGCGATTCATTCACGTCGTTCATTTTATAATGGAAGTTATGAAAAAGCAAATAATCTTCAAACAGGGTTATTTCTAAATAATCAGGAGTGGCTATCTCTCAATGCACGAATAGAATATCAACACAAAATTGGATTTGGTATCCAAGCGGGCATAACAGGATATTTTTTGGGTAACAATATGCCTAATACTCCTGTATTCTATGGTGGTATTTACTACAAATGGAATTATGATTATGCTGAGGATGCAAATTATCGTATTGAAAAGGCCGTAAAGCCATAAATAAATCAGATCAACCTTTATTCATCAAAAGCATTCTCGGCAATCATGCCGGGTTTGAAATCGTTATTGGATTGACGACCCAAGGCAGAAAGAATTTTAGCCGCAATTTGTGAAGCTGTGAACCCTTCGAATGTGAGTACTTCTGATAATAGTCCGGGCTTGAACCAACGATGATGCAAAGCAATGGGTAAAACTTGTGCTGTTAGTTGATGGATTAACAATGTTTCAGCCAATATGGAATAAAGCCCACCTGTTACAAAATGATCTTCGATCGTAACAATCAATCCTCCCTTTTGAACAGCTTGTATTAAACACGATTCATCAATCGGCGCAAGACACCGCATATTTACAAGACCTACACGCAATCCATTTTGTTCGAGCAAAGATTTAGCTTCATAAGCTTGTTCAAATAACATTCCATACACGAGCAAAGTAACATCCTCTCCTTCGGTAATCACTTCTGCTTTACCGGGTTCAAATGGTGTATGCTGGATAAGGGCCGGGCGCGTATTGGCACGGATATATGCCGGTGATGAATTTGACCAAATGTAGGGCAACATTTTTAGCATATCATCATTATCGGCAGGGCAATACACTTGCATACCTGGGATACCACGCATCAAGGAAACGTCTTCAATCGCTTGATGGGTAGGTCCATTCCCATCTGATAAGAAACCAGGAACAAATCCTGTAAGTTTAACAGGCAGACCTGATATTCCGACGTCAGTACGAACAAATTCAAAAGCACGCATGGTTAGAAAAGCGGCCAATGCATGTACAACTGGGATACGACCTCGAAGAGCTAAACCTGCAGCTGCCCCCACAAGACATTGTTCGGTAATGCCTGTATCCACAAAGCGCGGACCCAGAACAGCGGGCAAGTTGCGAATCAAAGCACGATTTTCGGCTGTCATCACAACATATCGTTCATCATTTAGTGCTGTTTGCCTAAGCAGTTCTTCGTACGATTCAGCTGTCATAGTTAATACATTATATTGATTCATCAATATGCAAAAGTACGTCTTTTCTTAAAAGCGCCACCTTCCTGAGCGAACTAATCTCTCGGGAAGGTGGCATATAAGTTAAAGAAGAAAGCAGAATATTATCCGCACTTAGAATTTCCGCAGTTTTTGCATTTCACACAACCCTCTTCATACACTAAGCTATCGGTGCATCCACACTCGTTGCAACGGTGGTCAACAGCAATGGTGCCATCAGGGATAAACATTTTGAGAGCGCGTTCAACACCAGATTTCCATGTGTTGATACTTTCGTTGTATAAATGCAGGTTTTGAATCAAGTTTACAACATGAGGTAGTGGCATACCATGACGCAAAACGCCTGAAATCAACTTCGCATAATTCCAAAATTCTTTGTTGAACGAACGAGAAAGGCCCTCTATTGTGATGCGATATCCATCTTCATCCATATATTGGAAATCGTATCGCTTTTTGCCGTCATCAGTATTATTTTTTATAACCCAACCTTTTTCAACCCATTCAGGCAAGCTGAAAGAATCCTTGGCCTTACCTGTAAATATTTCATATGGTTTTCCATACAATGTACCCACAACGGCAATCCATCGTTCATCGTGATTCATAAATCTGACGATTTTTGCTTCGAGGGTTTTGGGTCGTTTGGGTGCTTTGGTTTCAATAATTTCGTTGGATTTGGGTTTGGTTTCGGCAGCCACCAATACGCCAGAGCGTGAGCCGTCACGATAAACCGTAATACCTTTTAGTCCTTTTTGCCATGCTTCAAGATAAATCTGGCTCACCATTTCAGGAGGCGTTTCACCTGGAAGATTGATGGTAGAACTAATAGAGTGTGTAGTATATTTTTGCACGATTGACTGAATTTCGACACGCTTAAGCCAATCAATTTCTGGGGCTGTAGAGCCCGCATAAGGACTTTGGGCTATGTCTTTTTCACCGGTAATTTCCATCCATTTCTTGAGTTTAGGATGGTAAACGATAAACTCCTGCCACTTATCTCCCATATCGTCAATAAAGTCAACACGGGCTTGTTTGTCCTGATGATTTACTTTACGTCTGCGTTTGTATGAAAGCATGAATACGGGCTCAATACCTGAGGATGTTTGTGTGAGCAAACTAATTGTTCCGGTTGGGGCAACGGTGCTGATCGAAATGTTACGACGTCCGTGTTGCATCATACGTTGATAGACATCAGGCATTTCATTCTTCATCATTTGAACAAACTCGGAAGTGTTTTCAATATCAGGGTCGAATGCTTCAAAGCGACCACGTTCTATGGACATATCTATAGAGCTGTCAAATTCAGCACGACACTTTGTTTTCATCAATTCCTCTATGGTGGTAAGCGCATTGGCTGAGTCGAAAGTAAGGTTCATGGCAGCGAGGGTGTCTCCAAGAGCTGTAAATCCAAGACCTGTACGGCGTCCTTTTTTTCCAGCATCATAAAGCAATTTCCATGTATTACGTTCTACTTCTTTAATAAAGTCGGGTTCGGGGTCACTATCAATTTTTTTCATGATACGCTCAATAGCTTCCAACTCAAGATCTACGAGGTCATCCATCAATCGTTGTGCCTCATAAGTTACTTCGTAGAATTTTTTGAAGTTGAACTTGGCCTTATTGGTAAAGGGATGCTCCACAAAACTATATAAGTTTACTGCTATTAGACGACAACTATCTCCTCCTTGCATAGCGATTTCGGAGCATGGATTGGTAGAGACATTTTTAAATCCTGGATAAACAGATGATGTAGAATAATAATGTTGCCTGTCCCAAAAAATCAAGCCGGGCTCGGCAGTATTGTGAGCACAGCGAATGATTGTATTCCAAAGTTCACGGGCTCTAACTGTTTTTGTAAATTTGGGCTGAGCTGCCTCAATTGGCCAACGGTGGGTGTATTCGCCATCGTTAGCAACTGCTTGCATAAACTCATCGCTGATACGAACAGAGATATTAGCGCCTGTAACGCGAGATAAATCCTGCTTGCTGGTTACAAAATTTTCCACATCAGGATGGGCTATATCAATGGTAATCATCAAGGCCCCACGGCGACCGTTTTGAGCAACCTCTCGGGTAGTATTTGAGAAACGATCCATAAATGATATAGCTCCTGTGGTTGTTCCGGCAGCATTAGAAACATGCATACCTGAAGGGCGGATAGAGGAAATGTCAATACCTACACCACAACGGCGCTTAAAAAGCTGAGCCATCTGCTGGTCTGTATAAAAAATACCTCCATAAGAATCATAAATTTCAGGCAATACAATACAGTTTGATAAGGAGGCAATCACATAAGGGTTTCCAAGTGATGACATTACACTACCTTGTGGTATCACATACTTGAAGCCCTGCATGTAGCCGGCAATTTTTTTCTCATCTAAAAATGAACGGGTTTGACCATACTCTGAAAGATACTTAGCATTACCATTCAGAGTATGCATTTCCTTGTATTTAGCTTCAATGCGTGCAAATTCATGTGCCATACGTTTCTGCATGTCAGCAGGCGACAACTCGACAAACTTACCATCATGGTCCTTCATGGCATATTTATTCATCCATGTTGTTGCAGCCAAATCGTCGCCTTCAAAATATGCTAAACTTGCTGCAAACACCTCATCGTACGAATGTGTTCGTGTAGTTTTCTTTTCCACTTTTTTCTCGTTGATTGTGATTGGTTCCATATCCTTTATCATGTATATTATTGGGGTTTTAAATTCAACCCTACAAATTAAAATAACCTGAATGAGATTTTAGTTTTAATTTTATTAACTATCTGCCTATGTTTTTAACATTCGATGATATTGTAAATATTTTGTTGAAAAAACCTGAACCCATCATTTCAAACATCTTAATTTTTTCTTATTAATACGTACGCACGTGCGATTCTTAATTCATCCACCCCAACAACTCTTGTATTTCTACATTCTTCGATAAATGATATTATCTTGCAGTCATAATCATGAGTGCACTATATCTGCATATTCCATTTTGCCGCCGTGCTTGCTATTATTGCGATTTTCATTTTTCAACTTCACAGCAAACGCGTCAAGATGTTCTTCGCGCCATGTTGCAAGAATTAATCATGCGTAGCCATGAAATTACAAGTCCGATACAATCGATTTATTTGGGCGGTGGCACCCCTTCATTGCTTGAGTATAATGAGCTAATGATGATATTTGACCAGATTTTTCTCCTGCAAAATGTTCTTCAAGATGCAGAAATTACTATAGAAGTAAATCCTGATGACTTAAATCGTGACAAACTAAAACAGGTTCGCAACAGTCCGGTTAATCGTTTCAGCATTGGGGTGCAATCATTCCACGATGACGACCTGAAATATATGCACCGCATTCATTCGGCTCGAGATGCTGAATATGCTATAAAGGGGGCGCAAGACAACGGATTTGATAACATATCCGTAGATCTGATTTACGGAATCCCTACACTTACCCACGAGGGCTGGATAAACAATATTCAAAAACTTATATCATTTGATGTCCCTCATATTTCTGCTTATGCGCTTACAGTTGAACAACACACTCCTCTTTTTCATCTGATAAAAAGAAAAAAATTAAATGCTCCGCTTGACGCAAGCATCATTCGTCAATTTAACAACATAGCACAAATTCTACCATCTGCAGGATACGAACATTATGAGATATCAAACTTTGCAAAAACTGGATTCAGATCACGCCACAATTCATCCTACTGGCAAGGCAAAGCATATGTTGGAATAGGGCCTTCAGCTCATTCGTTCGATGGGAAAAATACACGACGATGGAATGTGTCTAACAATATTCGCTACATCAAAGGGCTGCAAGGTGAGAGTGAATGGTTTGAAACCGAATATCTCAGCAAAGAAAATAAACTGCTTGAATGGGTGATGACCTCATTAAGGTGTGCTGAGGGTATAAGAAGAGAAAGTGCGGACAAGTTTGGACCTGGACAATTTGATAAATTCATAAACAACGCAACGCAAATGTCTTCTCATTGGTTTAATGCCGATGCAGATGTGCTGCGGCTTACACCATCAGGCATGCTGATGTGTGATTATATTACACTGCAATTGCTGAACTGATATAATATTCACGATATTTTTCCAAGAATTAATTTGCTTCCATCTTATTTAATCTGGCATAATACATACGTCCTGTGTTTGATAAAAATGAAAGAATGTAAATACCCGGTCTCAACATATGTGTATTAATTTCAACAGCCATACTGCTTATTGGAAGTAATGATGCATACACTTTTTGGCCGGATAAAGTAAAAATCGAAAGCTGAACATTTTCATTTTGGGCATATGGCCATTCTACCTTTATATAACCTGTTGAAGGATTGGGATACAATGACAAGACCTGAAAGTCAGATTCTAAATCAGATTGACTCAATGCTTCCGAACACATCAAATCATAAAAAAAACTACTCATAAACATGATTGTAGAATCCTGAAAAGGAATTGAATCCAGCCCAAGATCATGCTGGCTAGAAATATATCCATGAATTGTTGTTGGAATGCCAATATTTTTAGCCCTTTGATAAATGGCATTAGCACCATAAATAGTATATCCTGAAACATTGCAACTCAGCCCGCTATTCCATGGTATGCAGGGGTCATAAATGGACTGCACACAGCCAACAGGGATATCACCTGATTGTATCCAAAGTGTATCAAAAACAGCTCCCCAAAGCGCATATACGGCAAAAACATCGGATGAGTTGTGGAGCAGATTTGATGTTCCCTCCAAATCACCCAGCCCTGTAGTATCAACATATGCAGGAAGCTCTGATATATCCATAAATGCTTTAACAAGAATAGATGCACCTCCTGCGGAGCCCCCTGAGAGAAAAATATGATTTGTGTCTATTTTGGCTGTAGCCGCATTCGCTTTAGCATATCTGATAAATGCATTTAGGTCTTGTTGGGCACGAACTTGAGCTCTTCCCATCTCTTCATTTGAGTTATCGGCAACACCTAATCTGTAATCAATAGAAGCAACCACATATCCCTTTTTAGCCAGTTTTCGGCATAGGCGAATGATTTTGGGTGTGTTTCGAATGCCTTGTACAAACCCGCCACCGTGCATGTAAATAATGGCAGCTCGATGTGACGCTGTATCGCCAGCCGGATAATAAATATCAGCTTCGAGTGTAATAAGATTCCCTTGATAGTCATAATTCTGGCCAAAAACTACCGTTTGCATATTTACAGTAGTAAAAACACTATCCAGATATCTTGGACCACAGTTTTGAGCATAGTGGCTAACGATAGAGAAACAAAGAAAAATTGTAGCAACAATGAATTTCATAGTAAAAATTTAATTACAATTGAAACGGGTCATCAAATCTAAGATGTTTTACGGATTCGCCCGAATCGCGTAGTTCAATCAATGCATCGATCCCAATATCAAGATGTTGATGAACATATTGGTCGGTGATGTTTTTATCGCTCTCGGAAGTTTTAATTCCTTCAGGCACCATAGGATTATCCGAAACGAGAAGGAGTGCGCCTCGAGGTATTCCATTAGCAAAGCCGGTAGTAAAGATAGTGGCTGTTTCCATGTCAATAGCCATTGATCTAATTTTTCTCAAATATTGCTTGAAAGAATCGTCGTGCTCCCATACCCGACGATTGGTAGTATAAACTGTGCCCGTCCAATAATCACATGCATATTTCCGAATCACGGTTGAAACAGCCATTTGTAATCTAAATGAAGGCAGAGCCGGCACTTCGGGAGGTAAATAATCATTGCTTGTTCCTTCACCTCTAATTGCAGCAATAGGCAATATCAAATCGCCGAGTTGTGTTTTTTTTTTCAGCCCCCCGCATTTGCCCAAAAACAAAACGGCATTGGGCATAACAGCACTCAATAAATCCATGATGGTAGCCGCCATGGCACTGCCCATTCCAAAATTTATGATGGTAATGTTTCCATAGGTTGCTGTTTGCATAGGGTTTTTCTCTCCCATTACGGGTACATCATATTTTTTTGCAAACAAAGTAATATAGTGGGCAAAATTTGTAAGTAGTATATACTGTCCCAAATTATTTATCGGTGTGCCCGTATAACGGGGCAACCAGTTTTTTACAATTTCTTCTTTTGTTTCCATGCGTCGTGTATTTTATTTACTTTGTCGTTTACAATGATATAATGCAATGACTAAGTTAAAGTATTTTTTGTGGTTGAAAGAGAAATGGCAAGTATTTATAGTATTATCAATTTTAAATATTTCTATATGTTCGGCACAAAAGCAAACATCAGATTCGGTGATGATTCGTCGCATATACAATATGGCATTAACCAATGGGAAGTGTTATCATCATCTTGAGCGTTTGTGTAAAGAAGCCCCTGCACGCCTCAGCGGCTCAGCAAATGCCGACAAAGCTGTTGAACTTACTTTCGATATGCTTCGCAATATTGAACCCGATACGGTATGGTTGCAACCTGTAATGGTTCCACACTGGGTTAGAGGTACTAAGGCAACGTGTAATACTATTAACACTGCCACGCCTCACCAATTCAACATACTTGCTTTAGGTGGATCGGTTCCTACTCCTAGCGGAGGGATTAAGTCCGAAGTGATTGAGATCAATTCGATTAAAGAATTAGACGCCTTAGGTGAAAGTAGAATAAAGGGGAAAATTGTATTTTTTAACCGAGCACTTGATAAACGCATCATTGACACATTTGAATCATATGGAGGGTGTGCTGATCAAAGATTATACGGTGCAGATGAGGCATCGAAATATGGCGCAGTAGGCGTGCTTGTACGCTCACTCACGTTACACGAAGATGAACATCCACACACCGGCATGCTGATATATAAAACCGAACAACGCATACCTTCGGCTGCCATTAGCGCACGGGATGCTAATACACTTTCTGCATTACTGAAAAAAAACAAAGTAATGCTGGACATGGAGATGGATTGTCGCTCACTACCCGATAAGCAATCATATAATGTAATCGCTGAAATAAAAGGAAGTGAATATCCAGATGAAATTATTTTGGTGGGTGGGCATTTAGATAGCTGGGATAATAGCGAAGGAGCGCATGATGATGGAGCAGGGTGTGTGCACAGTATAGAGGTATTATCACTATTCAAAAAATTGGATTACAAGCCACGACGAACTATACGCTGCGTGTTATTTATGAATGAAGAAAATGGCAGCAAAGGTGCTCGGCTTTATGCCGATGAGGCAAAACGTAAAGGGGAAAAACATTTGGTAGGAATTGAATCAGACAGGGGGGGATTTTCTCCACATGGTTTTACTGTTGATGGTGATGATGAAGAAAGAAAAGCATGTTTAAAAACGCTGCAAAAATGGCGCCATCTGTTCAAGCCCTATCTGGTGCATTTGTTTGAATATGGCGGCAGTGGCGTAGATGTTTCAAAACTGAAAGGACAGGGAGTAGCACTGTTGGGCTTTATACCCGACTCGCAGCGATATTTTGATTACCATCATGCCTCCACAGATAATTTTGTAAATGTGAACCGACGCGAACTTGAAATGGGAAGCGCTACGATTACTGCATTGGTTTATTTATTCGATCAATACGGTCTGAATCCCTAATTCTGACTATATGAAAACTTTATTCAATGACAGCGATGAAAGAAATAAACCTGCAACATGCTTATCCATTGGGAATGTCAACATTTCTTTCTGCAAATAATCGGTATTCACCCATCTAAAATAATATTCATTTTGTGACTTCGGATAATTTGGCTCAACGGTGTAAGTTGCTTTAATTATCTCTGGATTATTTACACGTGCTAAATAATAGATATTAATGAGTTGAGTTTTATTATGAAAAGCAGAATATTGTAGAAAATCAGTAGTGTAAAAATGTTCATACCCTGCAAGTGCAACATTCAATTCTTCACGAATTTCACGAGCTAAGCATTGTGGTGGCGACTCTCCAAACTCTAACCCACCGCCAGGGAATTTGGTGAAATGCTGCGCTTGATAGCACTCATCACTCAATAAGAGATGACGCTCATGTACAATCAAAGCATACACCCTCACCATAAAGCGAGGCAATTCCATTTATTGGATTACTTAATGATTACGCCCGATGCTTCAAAAGTGAACGAAGTTTTGGGCTCCGTAATAGCATCAATTTCTTCTTGTGATTGACCGGCATCTTCAGCTTTATGCTTAAGCCATTCCACCGTTTCTACCTCTTTCCGCACAATCCCTTCGATAATGGCTGTCTTGCCCTCAGCATCTTTAGGCACAAAGAACTCATAATCTTTAAACTTAACCGTCATGTAATCATCATTGGGCAATGCCAAATCCATCCAACAACCTTTCTTTTGGCAAACATCCACAATTGTTGATGAAACCTTCACTTCAGCAGAGTCCTTTTCGTTCATCATAGCAATCATTTCTTCAACATTTATAGCACCATCAGGACTAATGCTATCTCCAAAGAAAGAAAGACCTTCAAGTGATTTATCAACCGGCTTTTCGGCTTTACCTCCACAAGAAGCAAGCAACAAAAGTGCAGATAAAAGGAACATAATTGAATATTTCATATTCGTAAATTTTAAGCAAAATTACATATTAATTTGAATTTTTTTTGATAGCTAAAGTCATTTCTCGCTTACCTGGCGGGCCGGGCTTTTTAATGACTTCAAATCCAACACGCATCAATAATCGCCGCACACTGCCTTTAGCGCAATATGTAACCATAATACCTCCAGGATGAAGCATCTGTAAGATTTTTTCAAAAACATCTTCAGTCCACATCTCCGGCATTTTATCCGGCGAAAATGCATCAAAATAAATCAAGTTGAATTTACTGTCGGCATTATATTGCTGAATGGTAGATTTAATTTTTATGAAATGAAAAAACGGGCTGAATGTATGCATAGTTTCCCATGAAGAATGATGCAGTATCATAAAATCATGATGACTCACATTCAACTGGCTTGCATAATTAAGCGTACTGGCTGTTTGATTGGAAATTGGAAATGGTTCGAGGGTTGTATAATAGGTCTGCCGACAATTTTTATCGGCTTCTATTCGTGTAAGTAAGGCATTGAGAGCTGTGCCCATGCCAATTTCAAGAATATGAATAGGAATAGCCGAAACCTCCATCACGCCATACTCAATGAACACATGCATAGATTCGGCAATAGCTCCATGAATAGAGTGATAATGCTCCAATAACTGCGGATGTAAGAGGGTATGACTACCATCATGTGTTCGAATGGGTGCAGGCATTCTTTGTTTATTCATCTTCAACTACCCACGAAAACTTATCTAAAATTGGATATCCGGAGAATATCGGCTCTTCGCGAACAAGTCCGGGCATTTTGATTTTGGGCGGAATTTGTATTAAATAGAGCAAGTCATGCAAATCATCCAATGATCTCTTTCCTGCAATAATTCCTTTCGTGCCATTAGGCAAAACAAAAAAATTATTTTCATCCCTTGTTGTATTGATGGGATAGCCGATGGATACCGGATTGCTAAAAGTTTCATTTTCAAATTTTACCCTAAAGATATCAGCTTTCCCTAATGATGTATGACCATCAGAAGTTATAAAAGCCATCTGATAATCACTTGTAAAATGTATAGTATATTCATTAGCTGAGCTGTTCAAATTTTTACCTATATGTATGGGGCTATTAAACCATCCGGATGCATCTCTGCGTACTCGCCATATATCAAATCCGCCGATTCCGCCCGGCTTGTTTGAAATGTAAAACAAACTGGAATCGCCAGGTCCATAGCATGCGTATATTTCATCATGCATAGTATTGATAATAGATGAAAGTAAAACAGGATTTGACCATTGCCCGGCTAAATTAATACTTTCATACAAGTCCCAGTTGCCTGACTTAGCCTTAGCTCTAAGCAAAATTTTATTACCATCATTAGAAATATTGAGTGCTTCAAAAGGGATAGACAAATAATTGTTTATGGGAAGAAGTTGAGGCGTACCCCAACCTCTCTCTGCTGTCTGAGAGAATAAAATCTGAACCATATTTTTTCCTGTGGAGTCGGTTATGTGCTGATTGAAGTACAACACGGATTCGTCAGGTGAAAGAAACGGGAATGACTTGTTGGCATCTGTATTGATGTGTTCAGGAAGTTTTTCGATACGAGTATTAACAGGATTAGAGGCCATGATTTTCCCGTATCTGCTTTTTTCAAGATAATATTTAGCCAAAGAATCATTTTTTTTTACACCCTGATTGTTTTTTAAATAATCTGAAATATGGTCGTATGCATTCTCCCACAACATCTCATGATATTCGCAAATGCCAAGCCAAAGGGGCAATCGTGGGTCATGCAGCTCTTCAATGTAAAATGCATTTGAAAAATATGGCAAAGCTTGTTCCTTCATGTCCATTTTAAAATAACAATATCCGATACGAAAATTAAGTTGTTCGTTGAATGGATTGAAAAGCTGAGCAGGTAATAGATATGCAAGAACCGGTGTAAAATTATAATCTCCTGCCTGAATTTTTTTTTCAAAAAGTTTGTATCCGGATTTTATCCGGGATTTATGATAACGCAGCTCCTTCTTTTTGTGAGGAAAAAAATCTGTGGTAAAGTCAATATTATCCTGGGCAAAAACAGGATTCAACAAGAGCATAATGGGTATTATGAGATGTGCTAATTTTTGCATAGTTTTTCAAGATATGGAGCCACTTTTTTAATCCCAAGCGTAAGAGCTTTCTGCCAAGAAATGCATGCATCTTCCCACATGAAAAGATTTTCTAATGCAATTCCTTTATTCATATATAGGACTCCTTCATTGGGTTGAATAGCAATGGCCTTATCAATTTCAACTAGGGCCTCTTCGTATCTTCGCAAACGAATCAGCGCTGCACCTTTATTAACAATCGCCGGATAATATGTTGCCGAATCACTGACAGCTTCAGAAAAAAGCTCAAGGGCTTTATGATAATTTCCAGTACCAAACTCCATGGCGCCATAACTATTTTTGATAAAGGGATCAGAAGCAGAGAGCAGCAATGCCCTATCATATTCCTGAGCAGCTTTCTCAAAGGCAAGCTGACTTTCAAAAATTTTAGCTAAAGTATATGAGAAGAGGGGTTGTGATGGAGAAATCTTAATCGCATTACGAACAAAAAACAACGCACTATCTGGTTGGTTAATCTTCCAGTAACAAACACCCAAATCATGCCATGAAGAAGAAAAATCGGGATTGTTGTGAATACTATTTTTGAGGTATAAAACAGCCGCTTCATATTCATCCAATATAGCTTTGATAAGTCCGGCATAATAGTACGATTCAAAATAACCGGAATTTTGTGCAATATCCTTTTCAAAATCAAGGAAGGCCTCATGCATATCGCCATATTGCAAACGTGAATATCCAAGATAAAACCAAACTTTGGGAAAAGTAGGTTGAATTTGAGTAAGGCGAACATAATTTTCGATTGCCAACTCAAATTGCTTTCTTTTTATTAAGATCAAGCCCCTGTTGTATAATGCTTTTTCATGATTGGGATTAATTGCAATAGCTCTATTAAAAGCAGCTAAAGCATCCTGATCTTTTTTTTCCTGATAAAGAGATACGCCGTTCTGATAATGTTTTTCGGCCTCTGAAAACGACTGTGCATGTAAAAAAGGAGAAGAGTTAAAAGTAATATATATATAAACAGAGAAAAGAAAAATAGCCCTAATCATGGGCTAAAAGTAACAAAAAACTTAGTTTTTGAGATATCGGGTTACCTTGTCGCCCTGATGATTTAGAATAACATCGAATTTCGTTCGATCGAGAAATACATCAAAAGTGAGAAAGTCGGGATGATTCGTTTGATGACGTTCAGCAAAAACATCATATCCCAATACATCAAGAAAAACTTTATATATCAATTCGGTGCAATAAAATTCAGTAGTATCGGCTAGATTAAAAGCATTATCGAAAGGGATTTTTTGATCGAGATAGTATCGGGCGCGGTATGCTATCTGATTTCTTATTTCTTTATCCGCTTTATATCTAAGCACAACGATAGTGCTATCTACACTTTCGGCAGTAAAGCGATCCAGCCTTTCAGATTGAACACCATCAACATTACTTAATTCACTAGAAACCGTGTGTACTACAAACCAATTAGCAGAATCTTTTTGTACAAGAATGGCGCAGTGCGAAATCTGATAATCTGCTTCGTTTAAATTACTGATTACACTACTTACAAACCCCTCTCCTCTTCTAAGAATGATGTCACCATCTTCAAGCATAAATTTCTCTTCTGAATTTAAGCGATAATTGGGATTCGCTTTTATCTCAAGAGGTACGGTGCGATGTAATATTAATGAATAGAGTTGATATGCAGAGAACAAAAAAGAAAGGGTTAAGAACCCGATGAGTATCTTAACCCTTATCATAAGATTGAAATTGTGAAAGATTATTGAACAGATTCCAAAGCGGCGTCCATTTCATTAGACAGAGTGTCTAATGCGCCATCCAATGATTCTTCCAACTCAGTACCTAGGTCAGTGCCCGTTTCTTTCTTGTCGTTAACGATCCATTTTTCGCCATCTTTAACAAGCTTAATTTGATTGGCACCCTCTTTCATACAGCAGAAAGTACAAACGGCTTCAGTTTCTTTTACATCACATTTTACATCTTTTACTTCAGTGATACCAGCGTCGCCACCGAAACTCTTAATACCATCAACTTTAGCTTTGGTATCTTCGTTACCTAAAGCTTTAGCTTTGTCCCATTCTTTGTTTTTCAAAGCATTTAAATAATCAGTAGCCACTTTTTCAGGACCACCTACTTTGCCTCCACATGAAGCGAAAAAAGCTACGGCTAATACGCCTACAAACAGTTTTTTCATAATTGTCAATTTAGTTAAAATTTTGTTAATGCGAGGCAAAGTAATCAATATTTTTTGAAACGTGCAAGATGTTATGCAGGAAAATCACAAAATTTTTAACATTTTTTTTACAAAACCATCTAAATCATGATTTTTTAAATCTGAAATCAGGTTCTTCGTTCTTAAGCAATCTCTTGATATTACTTCGGTGTGTATATAAAACGAGTAGCGGTAAGGTATAAATAGCTAAAGTATCGGCAATTCGATAAGGGGCATGCAAAATGAGGAATGCAATAGTAAAGCCAATGGCCGATATCATTGATGAAAGGGATACTTTTTTTGAAAGCAGAAAAACAAAGATAAAAACGCCCATACAAATAGCAGCAACCCTATAGTCCATAGCGATAATAGCGCCAAAGAGTGTAGCCACACCCTTTCCACCTTTGAACCTCTCATAAACTGGATAAATATGACCCAGAGCTGCCATCAGCCCCAAAAAGCAACCAGGGTATTCAATGTAAGAAAGTTGAAGATCGGGCATTGGGGTATATGATTTTAACAAAAAAGGAAGTGAGACAGATAACCAGCCCTTGCCTAAATCAATTATCAAAACGGCGATTGCTGTTAATTTACCAAATGCTCTGTATGTATTGGTAGCCCCTGCATTACCACTGCCTAGTGTTCTTATATCTTTCCCGAAGAATATTTTTCCTGCCCAAATTGCAGTTGGTATAGAGCCGAGCAAATAAGCCACTAGCATATAAATCAAAAACAAATAATCCATCTTCATAGGCCATTAATCCGTTTGCTCAAACTTTTCTTTAAACTTATCCACGCGTCGTTGTGTGCCAGGGGTGATTTGATAAACGGGTTGGCCTTCTTGCTGAAACTGTCGTTTATTGCTTTCGAGAGCAGCAAAAATGTCATTAAATTCTTTTAAACTGGAATAAATCTGCATTACGTTATTTCTATAATAGAAATAGAACCAAGTGGATTCATCCAGTTCAAGATACAGCGTTATAATATCACCACCAGTTTTACGGTTTAATTCAATCTTTACATTCACATTTTTATTAACCTGTGTGCCATTAAAGATAAGCAATCCAGCTTCGCCGCTATATAATAAAGATCGCTGTGATTTATCCCATTTGAGATTAAGCCCCGTAAGTACTAATGTTTTGTTTAGCTCTGTTGGGATACGTTTAAACTTATCTCCAACTAATGTGCTAAATAGTTTTTCGGCTTTAACAGAATCAAGAAGTTCAACAATTTGTTTTCGCACTTTATCATCTTGCAAGCTACCCTCATCATAGTTGGCCAGCTTAATTTTCTCTTCCATAAACTTAAACATGGACGCCTCCATTTTAAAGTTCATGGCCAACATAATATCTAGGGTTACATTGTCTTCTTTTGGCTCATGAATAATTGTTCCTGCACATTTTAGTGAAACCTGTCCCAGCTTTGCCCCCAACTCCATGCTTCCTTCACCATATGAAGTACATTTATTGGTATTAAACGCAATATAACTTCCGGGCAAGTCGAGGTCTGTTAACTTTTCTTTTCTAGCAATGCGAAATTCCTGAGTAGGTTTATCAAATTTCAAGAAGCCGTGTACTTTCAGCACATCGTAATCGCTATATTTTTGTTTGGCTGCAAGAATTACAGGATATAACCCGGTAGAGTCGGATGCAAAAAGAAATCCGTTGAATGTTTTGTTTTGTTGGTCATTTTCGGCTCCTTCTTCGATGGGTATAAGAATATTATTGGGATCAATTTCGGTACTGAATCGAATCCATTCATTTTTCATTCCTTTACAAGCGTGATTTACACGAGTGTATCCGGTAAAAGTAAGGAATCTACTTGCGCCATACAGGTTAATTGTTCCTTTAAATCCGAAATGTGGGCTCATTTGAAAATCAGCCGTTTGCTCAACAGCTCCCTGTGCAATTGTAATGTAACTTTCGTCTACATCCACTTGCGTAAAATGTATAACCTGTGCAGTTCCTATTTCATCTACATATGTATAATCGGCAGTGCCGGAGTATTTTTTACTGGTAAATATAGACACATTCGCATTTTTAAGCACATGAATTTTATCTGTTTTTCCAACCCAAATTTCTGCATTCACAAGTGGGTCGAGACGACCGGCCTTGCGAATAACAATCTTATTATCGGGTGGAATAAGTCGGCTATCAGCAACATCAATATATTGCACCCCATCACAATTAATAATTTTCCCGGCAGTAGTAAACTTGGCATTAGGCGCAACAAATGCTAAGGAGTCAAGGCGAGGGTCGGTTGACACAAACAATGCACCTTTTAGCCCAAGTTCGTCAACCATACCACTTTTCATATCCACCTTGTCCTGATCCATATACCATTCAATTTCTTCCATGTATGCTTTAAACTTATTGATTGGAAAATCCACATAAGATTCTTTGGTATTTGTTTTCATAGTTGCCTTTCGCCCGGCGTAGGTAACATCACCACGCACATTATCGGTTCTCATGGCAACCTGAGTAGTATCACTTACATCATCTTTAATGGTATTCTTCAGTGTAAATTTCATCGTGTCGGCTTTAAACTCTTCACTTCTGAAATTAAACATTTTGGAATTAAAATCGGCGCCACGTTGGCTTAAGATACCATCCCCTTTTAATCCATTGGGTGTAAGCGTTAGTTTACCTTTCATAACACTTTCTCCATCATACATTTCAAATGCATCGCTGGTTTCTTTAGCTACAAACAAATCTTTTTTAGGCAACCAAAGAATATTCACATCTTTAGCTTTTACATCTGGAGTTTCAATCCCTCCTTTGGTTTTTTTAATTCCAAATTTATAGGCATGCGTTCTGGTAGAATCGGGATAAAATTTGAATTCTTTCGACCAGGCCTGGGAGGTAAGATAATCCAGTCGTCCAGAGCCCCGCAATCCCTTATGAGACATGGTAAGCGTATCATTGTACACTCCCTTTCCGCCATATATGTCAAGCCCTCCTTTATCAATTTTTTTGAAAAACCCGAAAGAATAATCCTCCATAACTTTGAGTTCTTCACGCAAATCCTCAAAAATTCCATCTGACACGAATGTGCCTTTATATCGGAGCGATTGGGTTTGAAAATTATCTAAAGTATCGGTTCGGAAAGGGTCTAATGCAAAATAAAATCTATCTTTTTTATAAACCGATTTCTGAACCGAAGGATATTCGTAAAAAACGTAAGATATTTTATGACTGATTAAAGAAGGATATTCTTGAAAATCTTTTGCTTTTAGCCCGGATTTGTTGTTGGGGTGATCAACCAATAATTCACCGGTAAGATGTTCAATGATGCTTTTTACATTTACAGTATCATGTAATCCATATTCATTTTTTTTGAATGAATAAACTACAAACTCAACCTTTTCGATGTCTTTCATGGTAAACTTAAAATCTTTATAGAAGAATCTAAAGTTGGAGCCATGAATAGCAGATTTTCCAGCTGTTATAACACCATGAAATTTAAAATCCAGGTCTTTAAGAATTGTAATCTCTCGTTGATATGGCATAATTTCAACCTTTTGAGAGTCGCTAATAATAACATTGTTCACGCCTTTAATATCTAATCTAAAATCCATTAAACTCAACTTGGCATTATCAACACCTCTTCCTACCAATGAATTCATTTCTATTACATCATAATCGGTGCGGCGTGCTTTTGAGTTGATGATATGATAGAATCTATCTTTTACTGTTCCTGTTTCTGTATCAATGTTGTAACTTATCAAACCTGAGATTGAAAAACGCATCAACATTTGACGAACTTGGGCTATGTCAATTTTCAAGTATTTGGCAAAGTCGGCTGCTTTAAAAGTTTTCTCATTTTTATTTCGGTCACGCAAAAATAGATTTAGTGATACAAGCGGATGCACTTCATCCATGCCTTGCATGCGATCATACTCCAATTCATTATAAAACTTATCCGAACGAAACCTGGCCTCACCTTTAGATGCGCTCTTTGTCATTCCAAAACTCACAAAAGGTTCTCCTAATTTCCAGTACATTGCTTCAACAAAAAGTTGCAGCAGATGATATGAGTCATAATATGGTGTTTGTGAAATTCCTTCATTGGAACGTGTTAACACCACTTCTTTATTTTCTTTCAGGAATTTGAATTCCAATCCCGGATGAAAAATGCTATCGTTTTCACCCACATACATACTTACAGAAGCACGGGTTGAAATAAATTTATCATCCTGAATAGAAAACAATTTAGAAGAGACCTTAAGAAACGGCTTGGAATTGTAATTAAAACGTAGTATTGCAGGCGATATGCTATCGCCTTTAGCTACAAAACGATTACCATAAAAAGAAAATCCGCCTTCATATGAAACGTCGGGAAAAATATCAGGAATAGAATAACGGTTTTGATAAGAATCAAATTTGGGATAACGTGAATCGTCGCCTTCTCCGCGGTTTGTAAGTTTTTCTTCCAAACGACCTAACATGGGACCAGTAGGGAAATTGGTATTAACAAAAGTTACAGAATCGGCAATGAATGTAGATCGCTTTACCGAGAATGAATAATTATTCAAGTCGGCATAAACATCATTGGGTGGAAACTTATGACGCTCCCAAAAAATCCGTCCGCCTTTACCAAAAAAAATCTCGTCGTGAGGATAAAAAGCACCGGATGTGCCATGAATGGTTGTAGAATCATCTTTGCCAATGCACCGAAGTTTGATGTCATCAAATTGCACAAAAACCCTATCATTTTCAAATCCCAATTTCCAAACATTGCTTTCACTAAACCAAGTATGACCCGATGAGCGATAAACGGCATTATAGCGAAAAAGGTCAGATGAAAACTGTAAATAATTCAGTAAATAAGTACCACTTTTCTTTTTAATCATCCACTGTATGCCCTTCTCCCATTGATCAAACTCCGACTTGGGTTTTTGAGAAGCATAGAAATCCATAACAGCTTGAATGTAAGTTTTAAAATGCGGATCAACCAAAAGTTTTTTTCGTTTAATTTCATTACAAAAATCAATCAGTTGTTTTTTGTATATTTCAAAAGGGCCGTCATTCCAAACAACTTCAAACGACTTCATAAAATCTTTCATTTCTTTACTATTTTGCCCGTCATTCATGAATTTGTTGAATACAGGGAAAAATTGTGTTGGGTCGGTGGGAAAATCCTGGGCATATAATTTGGGTGCCAGGCCTATACCAAGCAATAAAAAAAAGGAAAGCGGAATTAATATTTTTCGAACAATAATAGTAGCCATGATGACAACGACGTCTCTTTTACGAGCTTAAAGTTACATGCTTTTGCCGTATTTACCAACAGGTCTTTATCGGCAAGTTCAATTCCGCTCAACCATAATTGTGAGCCAGGTAGTGTGATACTTTCGTAAAAGGGCAATTGTTCAATAAGTATCTGCCGCTGAATATTGGCCAAAATCAGATTATATGGCAGGTTAGGTTGAAAACTGGAAAGTGTTGATACGGTAATAGCACGGCATTGATTAAGCGACAAATTTTCTTTACTATTTTCAATACACAAAGGGTCGTTATCAACGGCATGCACTGATTGTGCTCCAAGTTTTTCGGCCAAAATGGCTAGAATAGATGTGCCACAACCCATATCCAGCACTTTTAATGCAACAGGGGGATGTTCTATCAAGGTTTCTAGCATCATACGTGTAGTGGCGTGATGGCCGGTACCAAACGACATATTGGGTTGAATAATCAATTCGTGTTGATATAGCGGATTGGGCGAATGAAAAACGGCACGTATGCGAAGCAAAAATGGAATTTCGACCGGTTGATAAGAGGCCTCCCATAATTTATTCCAGTTTTGCTGAGCGATATCTTCTAATGATATTTCTTTTATGAAAGGTATGGAATGCATAAGCGCAATATGATCGGGTAAAAGTATGCCTGGCGGGAAATACAATGTCAATCTACCTTCTTGTTGCCAAATGCCATCAATAGGAAGATGCATCACTTCAGCAGTAATGATTTCAGAAATCTCTTCCTCAGTGATGCCGTCTGCTGATTGCAATATTAGTGTAACAGCTGTCCAGTTCATCATCGAGCATGAATAATAGAAACAAATTCATCAACAAAGAGAGAAGCTCCACCCACTAAAGCGCCATCAATATCAGGTTGTGAAAAAAGTGACGATGCATTGGATGATTTAACGCTGCCACCATAAATTATTGGAATTTCGCTTGCAAGATATTCGTTAAATTGTTTCGCAATTTCATTTCGAATAAATTGATGCATGTCCTGTGCCTGTTGAGGACTGGCAGTTTGGCCTGTACCAATTGCCCATACCGGCTCATAGGCAATCACAATGTTTTTCATCATATCAGGCGAAAGATGAAAAATTGAATCATAAAGTTGATTTGCAATCATTCTGTTTTGCAAATTTTCATTGCGTTGTGCAAGCGATTCTCCACAACAAAAAACGACACGAAGATTTTCAGAAAGCGCTTGTTCTGTCTTTTTCTTCAGCACATCATGGGTTTCATTCATAAGTTGTCTTCTTTCAGAATGCCCAATGATAACCCACCCGGCGCCGGTTGAACGAATCATGAAAGCGGCTACTTCGCCGGTATATGCGCCTGAATGTTCAGAAGAGCAATTTTGGGCGCCTGTATCAAATCCGGATTTTGTAGTTGTAAGTTTAGCAATTTCTGGTAAGTATGGGAAAGGTGGAAAAAATAAAATTTGTTGCTCGGTATCGGGCTTAATTTTTTCCATAATTTCAGATGCCAGTATGATTGCTTCATCTATGGTTGTGTGCATTTTCCAGTTGCCGGCAATAATTTGTTTTCTCATGTCAAAAACATCTGTTTAGATATGCAATGATAATGAAATCTTTATTTTTACGTACATTTTCTCATTGCTGGATGATTATCATAACAAATACAAAATGGCAAGAATAAAATTAGTAGCTCCACAAAGCTTTCATATAAGCACCAAAATGAAGGTTCGCATCACAGATTTAAACTATGGGAATCATCTTGGCAATGATTCGTTGTTGGCGCTGATACATCAGGCAAGGATAGATTTTTTGCAGCATTATGGCTATACAGAATTAGATGTGGAAGGTGTTGGATTAATCATGTCAGATGTTGCCATACAATTTAAGAATGAGGCCTTTTGTGGTGATGAATTGATTTTTGAAATGACAGCTTATGATTTTATGGCAACCTCTTTCGACCTGTTTTATTGTATTATTCGTGAATCAGATAAGAAGCTTATTGCAATGGCCAAAACAAACATGGTATGCTTTGATTATGTATCAAGAACAATGAAAGAAGTGCCTAAAGCATTTGCCGAGCTCTTTGATATTTAAGATCGCCTACAAAATAATCTGTAAGTTTGTAATAAAATTACAAGCCACAAACATGAAAAAGTTAACCATAATGGTTGTCCGTTCATATTTCGGACCATTTATTCTAACTTTTTTTATTTCACTCTTTGTGCTGGTTATGCAGTTTTTGTGGAAGTATATTGACCAATTGGTAGGAAAAGGGTTAGAAATTACCATTATTTTAGAATTGCTTTTTTATGCGTCGGCCACATTGGTGCCTATGGCATTACCATTAGCCATATTACTATCCTCTATCATGACAATGGGTGCCCTTGCAGAAAACCTTGAACTAGTGGCAGCAAAAGCATCAGGTATATCTTTACTTGGGTTAATGAAACCGCTTATCATACTTTCCTCACTGATAAGTTTTACGGCATTTCTTTTTGCTAACTACGGAATGCCTATTGCCAATTATAAACTCAAATCTCTGCTTTTCTCCATACAACGAACCCGCCCGGCCATTGATATACCAGAAAGTGCATTTTATGATGGGATTAAAGGATTAGAAATATATATACGCAAAAAAGAAGATGACGGAAAAACATTCCAGGATGTGTTGATATATGACCACTCCAAAGACATGTATGGCGCGTCTTCAGTAACGATGGCCCGACGTGGGGCTTTAAGTATGAGCGATGATGGCAGGTTTTTGGTTTTGCGACTGCATCAAGGTATGCGCATTGATGACCGTAATTTTTTTACTAAAGAGCGTGAAGGATTGCCATTGTATCGAGAAGTTTTTGCTGAACAGCAAGTGTTTTTTGATTTGAGTGGGTCTAAATTCAATCGCGACAACGAAGGATTGGTAAAAAACCAATACTCTATGATGAATGTTAGCCAACTAAATCAGGTTAATCGAGAATTGCTCAACGACCTAAATCAAACACATACTCAGGCCACGATACTAATGCAATATCTTTCTTCCATTTCAACACAACATCAAACACAAGAAGAACAGATTGGTGCAGCCCCAGACATCAGAGATATTGGCATGCTCGAATTAATGCCAGACGCACAAACTAATCAATCTAAAGATTCGACACCAACCCATGTTTCTTTTTCAAAAAATCAATTTTTATCATCCTATAATGAAGAGCAGACACATCTTATCAAAACCAGCGCCCGACAATCTGCAGAAGAAATTCGTTCCAAAATCGAAGAACACAAGTCGGTTGTAAAGGGAAAACAATCACAAATAGCCAAAAATCGTGTAGAGTTTCATCGTAAGTATTCTTTATCTATTGCTTGCTTGATATTATTTTTTGTAGGTGCTCCACTTGGTGCTATCATTCGAAAAGGGGGATTGGGTCTTCCGCTTATTTTCTGTATTGTTATTTTTATTGTTTATTATGTAATTAGTACCATCGGCGAAAAATCTGTAAAACAATTAGCACTTTCGCCCTTTTGGGGTATGTGGTTATCTACTTTTATACTATTCCCGTTCGGATTGTTCCTAACGCTCAAAGCATCTACTGATTCGCCTATATTTATGGCTGAAACATATATACGATTATTAAAAAGAATTGCCGGGAAAAAATAATCATACCAATGTGCTAATCATTATGCCAAAGCCACCATTCCCAATGGTTGACGGAGGCGTTGTGGCTATGAATAATCACCTTGCATTATGGCAAAAATCCGGTTTCAATATTCATACATTTTTTCTTTATACACCTAAGCACCCTTATATCCCATCTACATTTCCTTCAACATGGAAAAAAAACGAAAATATCTTCCCTCAATTTGTTGATACTAATTTTTCGCCTCTACATATTTTTACAATTCTATTTTCATCTCAATCCTATCAGGCATCAAGATTTTATTCTAAAAATGCGGTTCAAGAACTAAAAAAAATTATCCGACAAAACACATACAAATACATCGTACTCGATGGATTGTTTTCAGGCGTTTTTTTAAATGATATTCGCAAAATCACTTCAGCTACTATTATTCTTCGTGCACACAATGTAGAATATATGATATGGGAAGCACTTCGACTTAAAATCAAAAGTTCATTAAAAAAACACCTCCTACTACGCGAAACCGAAAAACTGAAACGATGGGAACAAGGCATATATTCAAGCGTAGATGGTATAATCTCCATCACACCTGATGACGCTCAGATCATACGAAAAACTGCTGCCACACAAAAAATCACAACCATCCCGCTATTGATTGAACATACGGAAACACCAAGAAGCAAACCGGCTCATCCCTTTCGACTTTTTCATTTAGGCGCAATGGATTGGCTACCAAATATTGAAGGTATCAACTGGTTTTTGGCAGATGTTTTTCCAACTGTACACACTTTGTTTCCAGATATAACATTTCACTTTGCCGGCAAAAGCATGCCTGATTCATATCAACAATATCAATCCAATGGGATATTCTGTTATGGCGAAGTTCCTGATGCGAAGTCGTTCATGAACAACTATGATATACTCATTGTACCTCTTCATCATGCAAGCGGATTGCGAATTAAGATTTTAGAAGCAATGGCAATGGGCATTCCTGTTATATGCACAACCAAAGCAGCACAGGGCATTCCGTGTATGCCGGGTATAGATATATTGCTGGCTGAAACCGTTGACTCTTTTTGTGATGCTATTCGCCGTCTACACTCTGAAGAATCTCTGTATAATAAGCTTTCAACCAACGGCATTATGTGTATTCAACAACATTTCTCTATGGAGTTCGGAAAAAACTCACTACAAGATTTTCTGGAATCCTTTGAAAAATAAGTACTAATTATTGATTAATTATTGTAGTATTCTCGCCTCTACAATACTTAATTTTGTGTTTTTTTAGATGATGGTGGGGGCTTCATTCTCCGAATTCTCATTCAAAACTGCCAAATACTAAATTTCATTTATGAATGATGAATGCTTAAGTAATTTTGAGATTATAAAAAATGGTCATTCGCATTTCACATATCATTTCTACATTTTTACTGTTCGCATCGGGATTCACCGTTTGTGCTCAATTAAGTTTTGATGAAACACGATATAATGAAATTTCCACATTGCATGCGCCATCATTTACAGCCGAACATAACCGCACCTACTTCAAGGGCAACATTGGGAAGCATCATACCATTACACTTGAATTAGTATGTGTTACCATTTGGGAGCCCGGAAAAACGGTTATGCTTTATGGCTCCTATACCTACGAACAATTCCCTATGAACATTCAACTTGAGGGTTGGCAATTTCCAGACGGATCAGTTTCTTTGAAAGAAATTGTGCAAGGTCACACCACCGGTTACTTAACAGGATTTCTCATAGAGAACCAATTTAAAGGCAAATGGACAGGCGCCAAAACACAATCATGTCACGACATATTACTTGAGGAATACAAACCTGGAGGTATAGCCCAAATTCAAACCAAGCATATATTTGCTTCCAACCGCGAGGACCATTCCAATATTGAAAACTCATCAGTTTTTGACATTGTTTACCCTATCATTGAAGGGGTGGAAGGAGCCACACATATTAATCATCAAATTGAAGAAGAAATTGTGCGCCTTTGCCAAAGCCATGTAAAAAACATGACTGCCAACACCCTATATACTGATTTTCAATCAGTGATTTCGCCTGTTGAGGGAATTCGTTCGGAACTGGTCGCGTCTGTTGAAATGAATGCAGGCGGTTTGATTAGCGTTTTATTTTATCATTCAGAAGCCGAATATAATTCACCCGGGTCTGCCCTTTCATTATTTTACCATCATTATCGCACAGATAATGGCAAACGCATTTTACTCGAAGATATCATTCATACTGACAGTATGAATGATTTAAGCCAGCATGTTCAATATGCTATTGAAAATAAATATGCCAATCATGGCATAGAATATATTAAAGGTGGATTTTCTTTATCATCTAACTTTGCAATTATGCCACATGGGTTGCTATTCCAGTATAATGCCCATGAGATTTCAATTACTCTTCCCGAACTACCGAGTGTGTATATTCCATACTGCGACATTGAATATATGCTCAATACAGAAAGTCCGGCCTATTCTTTTGTAAGCAAAGGATTATTCTAACGCCCTACGACGGTTTGATAATTCCCTATTTTGTTTTTTCTTTACGTCTCAAACTGGAAAGTGATTAATATTGCAATAGACGGCTATTCTTCGTGCGGAAAAAGCACATTGGCCAAGCAACTGGCTCAAGAATTACATTACACCTATATTGATACAGGCGCAATGTACAGAGCCGTTGCATTATACGTAACTCGAAACAATATTCACATCGAAAACAACCCTGACTTATCGGCGCTTATAAATGCACTAAATGATATCGTTATTGATTTCAGAAATAATACACAAAGCAACAAGCGTGAAGTATATTTAAATGGTGAGTCCGTAGAATCATTCATCCGAGATCCAAAAATTGCAGCCATTGCGAGCCAAATAAGCCAAATCAGGCAAGTGCGTGACAAGCTGCAACAGTGGCAAAAAAAAATTGCGCAAAAAAAGGGTGTAGTTATGGATGGTCGCGACATTGCAACCGTTGTTATGCCTGATGCCGAGTTGAAAATCTTTATGACCGCTAATGCAGAAATTAGAGCAATGAGAAGGTATAATGAGCTTTTGGGGGCAGGTAAAAATATTACCTTAGAAGAAGTAAAACAGGAGCAGGCGTTACGCGATTATCAAGACACACATCGAACCGAGGATCCGTTGGTTCAACATCCCAAAGCCCGAATTCTCGACAATTCATTATTAACCACCGAAGCGCAGTTGGCCTTGGCTATGAAATGGGTTCAGGAAGTTATGCAGGTTTCAACATGAAACAATGCTATGAAAGCCAAAAATCTTCATATAGTTGCATTTGACATTCCTTTTCCCCCCACATATGGGGGTGTAATAGATATTTTTCACAAGATTCGTCACCTTCACAAACAAGGCATACAAATTTATTTACATGCTTTCGAATATAATCGGATACAAGCACCCGAGCTGGCAGCATACTGCAAAGAAGTTTATTATTATCCGCGAAAAAAACCGATAAGATTATTATTTCATTCACTCCCATTTATTGTAGCAACACGCATACATGCTGACCTTGAAGGCAATTTAGAAAAGGATGATTATCCTATTTTATTTGAAGGATTACACACTTGTGGCTCATTACTTAATCCAAATATTCGAAGCAAACAATGCATTGTACGCACTCACAATATCGAACATCAATATTATCATGCACTGGCAACACACCATACAACTTCGATTAAGCGATGGTACTATAAAAAAGAAGCCCACAAACTGGCTTCATTTGAAAAAATTTTACAAGACGCCACAGGCATTGCTGCCATTTCTCCAAACGATACAACTTACTTTAATCATTTGTATGGAAAAACTAAATGGATTCCTCCCTTTCATCCCGAAGACCATGTGATATCATCAAATGGAACCGGTGATTATGCCTTGTATCATGGAAATTTGAAGATTGAAGAAAACAATCGTGCGGCTCTCTATTTAGTTGAACAAATCTTTTCAAAAACAGATTTTCCGCTTGTAATAGCAGGTCAAAATCCATCATTAATACTGCGAAAAGCAATAGCAAAGCACAAACATATTAGATGGATAGCACCTGAGAGCCAGAGCCAAATGAATGCATTAATTAATGATGCTCAACTGCACGTTTTGCCCTCATTTCAGTCAACAGGTATTAAACTCAAATTGTTACATAGCTTATATAAAGGCCGATTTTGTATTGTTAATCCAACCATGATTGAAGGTACAGGACTTGACAATTTGTGTGTGATAGCAAACGAACCTCAGTCGTGGATACATCAAATTTCACATTATAGAAATGCAATATTCGATGAACAGGAAAAGCAAAAACGTGTCGAAGGATTAAGAGCATACGACAACAAATGCGCTGCCGAACAACTCATACAGCTGTTGTGGCCAAATCAATAATGGTATTATTATCGCACTTTAGTGTGCGGTGAGGGAACATGTCCGTGATATATTTATCATGTGTAGCCATCAGAATTGTTGTGCCTTTTTGATTAATGTCATGGAGTAGTTGCATAATTTCAACTGATGTTTCCGGATCAAGATTGCCGGTAGGTTCATCAGCCAATATCAGTTCGGGATGATTTAGCAAAGCGCGGGCAATAACAATCCGTTGTTGTTCCCCTCCCGACAATTCATGAGGAAACTTAAATCCTTTAGTCCCCAGCCCAACCATATTCAAAACTTCACTCATCCTCTCTTCCATAGCATCCTTATCATTCCAACCTGTAGCACGCAGCACAAAAAGCAAATTATCAGAAATGCTCCGATCTGTGAGAAGCTGAAAATCCTGAAACACAACGCCCAGTTTTCTTCTTAGAAATGGTACTTCTTTCGATTTGATGGCATCCAAATCAAAACCAACAATATCTGCCTGCCCTTCGGCCAAAGGTAGCTCAGCATACATAGTTTTCATCAAACTGCTTTTGCCGCTACCTGTTCGACCAATCAGATAAACAAATTCGCCCTTACAAACCTGAAAACTAACTTTACGAAGCACAAGATTTTTGGCTTGAAGTACTGAGACATCAGAGAAACGGATGACGATATTTTGTTCCATACCCCTGCAAAGTTCATGTTTTTCAGCACTTTCATTCTGAGAGAATAAAATAATTATCAATATAAGGTCGTTAATAAATCAATGCCCCCTTATCCTATAAACGAAAATCAATCCACGTACTTTTGTTCAAACATACAATGCTGAAAGCGTCTTAATACATGATTGCATCAAAAAATCAAGCAATAAAAATCATTTTCATGATTTGCATAACATGCATGTGTTATGCATCCATGCAGGCACAGCGCACTCAATATTATCTTGATTCAGAAAGAAGTTATAAAGACGCCGTTGATCTATTTCAAAAACAAAAATTTGGTGCAGCACAGCTGAGATTTGATGAATTTCTGCGCTCTCCTGGAGAAAAAACCGACTATGCCATCAGTGCCGCTACATATTATCATGCAACCTGCGCAGTCGAGCTTTTTCATGAGAATGCAGAATACCTGATGAAGCATTTCATAGAAAAATACCCTCATAGCAATAAAGTTGTACAAGCATACTTTCAATTAGGGAAACTCTATTTTAGAAAAAAAGATTATAAAACTTGCATAGCATATATGCAAAAAACCGATGTAAATCAGCTCACTAAAAATGAAGCATTTGAGTATTATTACAAGTTGGGTTATAGTCGCTTTCAGATAGAAGAATATGATAAAGCACAACTTGATTTTGCCGCCATCAAAGATCAAAAAAACATATATCAAACAGCTGCCACATACTATTTTGCCCATATCGCCTATCTAAAAAAAAATTATGAAGTAGCTCTTCAGCATTTTCTGAGCATTCAAAAAGAAAAAGCTTTTGCACGTCTGATTCCTTTTTATGTAGCACAGATTTATTATTTACAAGGCAAATATGAAGATGCGGTTACTTACGCAGAGCCGATTGCTGACACATTGAAGGGCAAAAACCTTCCATTAGTCAGACGTCTGCTGGCGGAATCATATTTTGAACTGAAGAATGATCAAAGAGCCATCTACAATTATGAAGCATATTTAGCTACAGGCACAACTCTCGATCGCAATGGATATTATCAGATGGGAATATCCTGCCACCGTATTCTTCGTTTTGATGACGCAATCTCAGCGCTTAAAAACTGCACATCAGAAGATGATTTGATTTCGCAAACATCATATTATTACATGGCCGACAGTTATATCAAAACCAATCAAAAGAGGTCTGCACTTGATATGCTGAAGTTATCTGCTGCCATGCAACACGATGCACGCATTGCACAAGAAGCACTGTTTAACTTCGCAAAACTATCATATGAGCTTGGATACAATCCTTACAATGAAGCCATTGAAGCCATCAATCAATATATAAATACATATCCACAAGCCAATAATATAGAAGAGGCCTATGAAATAATGGTAAACATTTATCTGAATACACAAAATTATAGAGATGCACTTACTTCACTTTCCAAAATAAAAAATAAAAACACCAAACTCAAAATTGCAGAACAACGCATCTATTATTTCCGAGCCATTGAGCTATTTACCAATTTGGAATACGAAGAATCTATCAGTCATTTGCATGAAGCCATACTGCTAAACTATGACAACCGCATTACTGCAGAAAGCAAATTTTGGTTGGCAGAAGCCAAATATCGAATGAAAAACTATCAGGGTGCCGGAGCAGCATTTGAAGATTTTCTTACATCCGCTGCTGCTAAATCAGTACCTTACTATTACGATGCTTACTATGGCTTGGCATACGTACACTTGAAAAAGAAAAATTATTCAAATGCTGCCACAGAATTTAGAAACTATACAGCATCTCCGATTTCTGATACCCGTAAATTGCATGATGCCTATTTACGCATCGGCGATTGTTATTTTATGCTTCGCGATTATAACAAAGCCATCAATTATTACGACCAGGCGTTGCAAACCGGGCAATATGTTAACGACTATGCGTTGTATCAAAAAGGATTAATCCAGGGGTTAAACGGAAATCAAGCAGGTAAAGCAGCCAGTTTGAAACAAGCTCTTACATCTTATCCTCAATCCGTATATCGCGACGAGATGCAATATGAACTTGGGTTGGCAAACATTCGCCTTGGCAAAACCAACGATGCCGTTACAAATTTTGAAGCAATCGTAAATTCAGGTCAACAATCTGCATTCCTTAGTAAGGCCTATCTGCAACTCGGTCTTATTTATTTTAATGCCGACAACAATCGAGAATCTTTGGGCTGGTACAAAAGAGTGGTTGATGAATTTCCCAATACCCCGCAAGCCGCAGAAGCCCTCAAATACATTCGCAATATATATATCGAATTGGGCGATATTGATGCCTACACCCAATATGTAAAAGGACTTCAGAATGTTGAATTATCCATGGGTTCGCTTGATTCTGCCAGTTATGAAGCTGCTGAAATCTTATTAAATCAAAACCTTTGTTCTAAAGCCATTGACGCATTATCCAAATACATCGGCAATTTTCCAAAAGGCATTTTCCTGCTGGAGGCACACCATCACAAAGCCGAATGTCATGTAAAACAAAATCAAAATACAGAGGCCTTGCCACATTATCACTTTATTTATCTCCAACGAAAAAATATGTATAGCGAAAATGCCCTTAATCGAGCTGCAACAATTTTAGAAAAATCAGGCGACTCGCTAGGGCTTATCGAAGTTTACACCATCATGGAGCAACAAGCCGAAACCCCCGACTTGATGAAAAAAGCCCGAATTGGATTAATGCAAAACTATTTCAAAACACAACGATGCGACTTATCTGTTGAATACGCCAAACTTGTATTGGCTTTTGAAAAACTCAATGAATACACAGAAGAACAGGCGCATTATATTCAAGCAACCTGCTTCTATAAATCAGCACAATGGGAAGAAGCACTATCAGAATACAAAAAAGTAATCGCCCGTATTCCTTCTGAATTTGATATAGAATCGCAATATCGCATTGGTGAAATTCTCTACAAACAAAATAAATATTCCGAATCGGAAAAACATCTACGAGCAGCGATAAAAAATATGGGAGGAGATAAACACATGCTGGCACAGTGCTTCATCCTTCTTTCTGATGTATATGTTGCCATGAAAGATTATCCACAAGCTAAAAGCATGCTCAATACTGTTATTTCTCGACACGACGGACAGGATTTGATTAACATAGCAAAAGCCAAATTAGAGGCCATTATTCAAGCAGAAAATCAACAACTGCAACCCCGTTTGGAACAAGATAATGAATTTGAATTTGAAAACGATAAAAAACCGAAAAGTCAGCCATAATGAATAAGTCAATCATATCATTTGTCATTGCCTTACTGATCATTGGTTTTTTTCAGCATGGCATGGCACAGACACAGCCACCAACTGATGAAGTAAATGTATTCACCGGATTTGAGCCCCGTTTGGCTGAAGTAGAAAAACTCACCTTTCAGCCGGGTATTCAAGATACCTTTCGAGTTGTAGCGCAATTGGAATATCCCATTCGATCGGTCAGTGCCAAAACTACATTTACTCCTGATACAATTGCACCGGCACGGATGAAAGCCGAACCACTTACCAAACTGCATCGACTATACATAAAAGCAGGATTTGGCAACTATGTTACTCCATTTGTAGATGCATATGTATCAAACCTTCGTGCCAAAAACAATTATTACACTTTTAGATACAAGCATCTTTCTTCGCAAGGGTCAATAAGCAATCGAGGCAATCCGGCTATGAGCGATAATGAAGGATATGCTGCATATTCACACTATTTCAAAACACATACCCTTCAACTCAATGCCGATTATATCCGAAATGTAGTTAGATATTATAATTACTTCCCGGCACTTGACAGCTTGGTAAATGAAGATACTGCTCGCCAACGATACTCCAAATTCGGTTTCCATGGCGCCTTATTCAGCAATTACCGCAACGATTCAATACACCTCAATCATCGCATTGATATTAATTTTTATAATATCACCGACAAATGGGGTGCAATGGAAAACAGTGTGATAGTTAGCGCTGATTTAAATAAATTTACAGATAAATTTGCACGCGAATTTTTTGGCGGGAAAACCCGTCTCGAATACATACAGTACCAGAACGACTCCATGCCATCTACTCATGGCTTCTTTGCTAATTTTACCCCTTATATGAAACTGGGTGGTAAGTGGTGGAATATTCACCTGGGTGTTGACCTTGCTTTAGGTGTTGATGATTCCACTAAGTTTAATGTGTATCCTGATGTTCAAATGCGATTCAATATCTATCGCAATTATATCATGATTTACAGCACCCTATCAGGACAATACAGACGAAATAGCTTTTATGCACTCAGCCGTCAAAATCCTTATATGATGAGCACTACAGGTCTTTCTAACTTCAATGAATGGATTCACGCATCCGTAGGGGTAACCGGTTCATTTACTAAAAACTTCTCATACAACTTAGGAGCATCATATTCTTTGATAGATAATTTTGCATACTTCGTTAACGATACAATATCATCACACCAACGTGGCTTTCAAACCGTTTATGATCGAACCAATCGTGTAAGAATACATGGTGAACTGTCGTACAACCTTAGCGATAAACTTTGGATCTCAGCTAAAGCCAATTATTATTTTTTCTTTACCGACAAACTTCATACGCCTTGGCACAGACCTTCAGTGGATGCTACAATCAGCGGATATTATAATCTTCGCGATAAAATTATCATCCGTGCCGACTTCTTCTTTATCGGCCCTCAAAAAGCCCAAAGATTTATTTATGATGCCGCAAATCCCCTCATTAAAAACGAATATATACAGGATATCGGCCCTTTGTTTGATATTTCTATCGGTGGCGAATATCGGCTTACAAAAATGCTCTCGTTTTGGGTTAACATGAATAATATGGCTGCGTTTCGATATCAACGCTGGTATGGATATCCCACACAGCAATTTTGTGTAATGGGGGGCTTGACTTTTGGATTGTAAAAGTGAAATCATAATACTAAGTAATAAATGATTAAATACGCTTCTCATTATCTGCTACCATTTCTGATTATCATATCATTTTCTTTAGGATGTGTATCCAAAAAAAAATTTACTGCTAAAGAATCTGAGTTGTTGAAATGTCGTGAACAAGCAGAATGGCTTAGTAACGAAAAAAACGAAGCGCTCAGTCGAATTACCGACTTAGAATCTGTTCAAGTTTCTCTATCAGATGAAATAGAAAACCTGCGCAAAAATATGGGTGATGCCCTCAGGCAAAAGGAAGAGGAACTGAAAGCAAAAGAAATCAAATTAAATGAGCTGCAAGAAATTATTCAAACGCTTCATCAAAAAGTTGAAAAACTACGCAGCACCATCACCAAAGCAATGGAGAACTTCAAAACTGAAGATATTTCTGTATTTATCAAAGACGGAAAAGTATATATCTCCCTTTCAGAAAAGTTGTTATTTAAATCAGGAAGCTACAAAGTTGACCCAATGGGTGTTGATGCGCTCAACAAACTGGCTTTGGTACTGAATCAACAGCCAGAAATCAATATTACCATAGAAGGACATACAGACAATGTAGGAACAGATTTCTCAAATTGGGATTTGAGTGTAATGAGAGCAACATCCATCATTAGAATATTAACCGATAAAAATGTTACCCCAAACCGCATTATTGCAGCAGGCAGAGGTCCATTTATGCCCATAGCTGATAATGAATCTGAGGAAGGAAGATCCCGTAATCGCCGAACTGAAATCATTTTATCTCCCAACATGCAGGAATTCTTTGATATTCTTAACGGCAAATCAGAATGAACGAAACGCCCCTTCTCAACATCCCCTTACAACCCATAAAAACAAGGGAACAAGAACATCAACTGCAAATATGGGATTCCTTTCGAAAAAAATATGTCATACTCACTCCTGAAGAATGGGTGCGACAACAATTACTGCTATATCTCGTTCATCAACTCGGTTACCCCATTGGCCGTATCCATGTAGAAGCAACTATTCGTATTCACTCACTAGTGCGACGTTGTGATGCCATTGTGTATAATCAATATCTAAAGCCGCAAATGATTGTTGAATGCAAAGCGCCCCATATACACATTACTGACGATACCATCATGCAAATAGCTCATTATAACCGCTCACTACAAGTACCTTGCCTGCTCATTTCAAATGGACTATCGCATTACTTTCTCTTTCGTCATAGTCACACTTCACCCTTCACAACTCATGACACATTGCCTAATTACAACTGGCTTTTGTCAAACACCCGAGCATTTTGATTATCTTTGTATCTGATGTTAATACAACATTCTATTGTATGTATTAACATTAAGTTTTTTAATCTTTGTCGCATTGAAAGTCGCTTTAATACATTATCGCCTTATACAGTTTGGAGGTTTGGAAACCCGACTGAAGAATTATATTCGCTTTTTTCACGAACGTGGAGATGTGGTGCATGTACTATGTGCCAAATACAATCCCATTATTGAGCTGCCAAAGGATGTTAAAGTTGTACAACTTGGCGCCGGTCTTTTGCCTAAACCATTTCGACAAGGCCGTTTTGATGCCCGACTTGGAAGATACATGAAACGACACAGATACGACTTCTCTCTATCTCTCGGTCGTACAAGTCATCAACAGTTTATTCTCTGCCCCGGAAATCATCTTGGATACCTTCATAAGATGAATAATAAACCTGCTTCGATAAACGATTTGGAGCAAATTCGCATGGACAGAAGAGGATTTCATCATTCACAGATTATTTTCGCCGCCTCTGAAATGATTAGAAACGAACTCATTTCACTTTACCATGTTCATCCCGACAAAGTAAAAATACTTTATCCTCCATTGAATACAACCAACTATACTACTCCGACACGAGAAGAAAAAAGATCAGCACGACTTGCACTCAACTGGGATACTAATCATAGATTTTTCCTTTTTGTATCAACGGGTCATGAACGAAAAGGCCTTCCACTATTACTCAGTATATTTGAAAAACTTACTGATACTAACAATCACTTAATCATTATGGGCCTACCCGAAGTTCATTCCTCACTGCCCAATGTACATTATGCTGGATATCAATCAAATCCACGCCCATATTACCTTGCAGCGGATGCCCTGCTTCATCCTTCAGTGTATGAGCCCTACGGACAAATTGTAGCTGAATCGCTTGCGTCCCATACGCCTGTTATTATTTCTGATCAAGTAGGCGCCTCCGAGTTAGTAAATGAAATGGAGGGAATCATTTTACCTCCTCAATCTGCCGATAAATGGGAAGAAACTATTCGTGAATTCAACCCCCATAATTTTGCAATTTCTCCTACTTTTGCATTCGATAAAAAAATAACCTTGTCTCACCACATGCAGAAAATGCTGGAATGGGCTAATATGAAATAATTTGTTCAGATTGACGTTATGTTGCCCATGAAAATATCCGCTTGGCTTTTTGCTTTATCATTTTTCTCTTTTATTCATCTTGCTGCACAGGATAAGTTTGTTACTGTAGAAGGATTTGTTAAACCGGATGATACTAACCCTACCGTTGTGAAAATTCATGTTTCTAAATCTGGTAAAAATAAAAAAACGTACACTTCAAAACCTGATGGAAAATATAAGCTTGAGCTCGACTTCCAAGCTGTTTTCGATTTGGAGTTCGACCTCGATGGATATGTTATAAGAAAATTCAGCATTGATACTAAAGTCCCTAAGGAAATATTTGAAGAAGGTGTGATGCCGGTATTTCTCGATGTGCTGATTTACAAGCCATTCGATCAAATGCCAAACGAAACCGGAAAAATTAAATTTGATGATCGTGAATATGCTTTTATTCTCGAACAAGAGCACTTGAGGACGCTTAAAGCACAACAAAAAAAAGTTGAATCCATCAAGTCAGGGAATGATGAAAAGTTGGCTCTTCTGGAAGAAGAAAAGAAACGAAAGGCAGAAGAAGCACGACTGAAAAAAGAAGCCGAAGACAAACGACTCAAAGAAGAGGAAGAAGCACGACTGAAAAAAGAAGC
>JACSSC010000016.1 GCA_014879445.1 Candidatus Competibacteraceae bacterium | reverse complement strand
AGATGTGTATAAGAGACAGTTTTTAATGAATACAAAGTCAATCATTTATCTGAAATCAATCCGAAAATAAAGTCGCCCCTAACTGCTAATTACAAACATACCGGGTTTATTTTCTGTAACTTTATTTTACTCTGGTCTGTAAGCAGGGCGTATATTTTTCTCATTACGCCCAAGCGGGTGAGTTGCAACTAACTTTGTTAGTGTACAGTATAGTCCATATGAAAAATACGGAGTTAGGGGCTGCTTTAATTTTTTATCTTAGACAAGGCAAATGATGTATCGGAATTTTTAACGTAGAGCTTTGTTTCATCGTTTTTTCGTCCCAGGCGAGGTAATACGGAACAAGTCATTGTAAATCCAGTTACATCAACAGAATCTAATCCACAATCCGGACCATATCTAATACAGTTATCACCATCAAATGTTATTTGACGGAATTTGTCTCCATCTTGCCTATACGCAATCATAGCTCAGAACCAGGAGTTGCAACACTATAAAATTTTATAAAACAAAAATATTCTCTCGTTTATCCTTTTTTATTCCCAATTTCTTAACTACCGCATCTGCAATCGCAACACCATCATATATAAGCAAGCAAGTATCACTCCTGTTAATTACTTTTACAATTATTGAATCCATGAACTGAGAATATTCTCCCTGAATCCAATAAGATGAAAAAATCAAATTGGAATTATTTGAGAAAATGGTATCCATAATGGTAATTTACTGGCTATGATCTAAAAACACTTTCTTAAGGCTATCCTTCTGGATAAAGGAAGAATCGCTGTCAGAATTGTTAGCATTAACCGTATTGCTTTTGCTATTATTATTACAAGAACAGCATACCAATAAAATTATTCTCAATAAACATTTCATAGATTATTTATGGTGTTTTGTAGTTTTTGCATTTCATTAATTTCATTTTCCAGTTGCTGTATTTGGGATGAATATGGAACCCACATGTTAGGTGAAATTGGATTTTGCAGATATCCTTCCCTAAGTTTAATTAAACATTCAATCTCATTTTGGTAACACTGCATTTATGCAGTAAGATATTTTATGAAGTTCTTCTTAACTATTTCTGCCAATGATAGTAAGTCCTTTCCATAGCTTTTACACGGTGTCACTCCATCAGATTCTGTGCAATACATCAATTCTCCACCCCAATCACCATTTTCTTGTTTCATTCGAAGAGCTTTTAATATTTCATCTTCGGTAGGGAAATTATTTTGTATAAGAAAAAAAGAAAATCAGCATTTTCCTTCGTCAGCAAAGCTGAAATATTTTTTTTCAGTAACGATGATATGGTCAACCAAATGTATGTCGAGCAATTCGCCGGCATTTTTAATTTTCAAGGTTAAATCGAGATCCGCTGGGCTGGGCTGAGGATTGCCAGAGGGGTGGTTATGGCAAACGACGATAGATGTAGCGAGGGATTCAAGGGCTGATTTAAAAATCAAGCGTAAATCGGCAACCGTACCAGTAATACCGCCACGGCTGATACAAACATCTCGAATAATTTTGTTAGATCGATTAAGATGCAAAACCCAAAACTCTTCATGGGATAAATCAATCAGGCGCGAAGCAATATGTTCAAAGACATCGCGACTGGATCGAATAATAGGCATAGATCGCCGGTCTGATTCTTTTCGGCGTTTACCAAGTTCAAGAGCTGCCAATATATGAATAGATTTTGCTTCGCCCATTCCATTGAATGCCTGCAATTCTGAAAGCGTTAGTTTAGCCAGTTCAGAAAGATTATGATGAGCAGAAAGGAGAATCCGCTTGGCCAAATCAACGGCTGTTTCGTTGCGATTGCCAGAGCCAATGAGTATGGCAATCAGTTCAGCATCAGACAATGCCGATGGACCTTTTTGAATCATTTTTTCACGCGGACGATCGTCAATAGCCCATTGCTTAATATTGATACGCTCTACTTTATTTTGATTAGAATTATTGTTCATGAAATAAAAAAATGGGTTTATTTTTATGATTTCTAAATTCAAAGTTAGTTAATGATCTGTTCTAACCGGAATGAAGTTAGTATTTGTAAGTGTATAATGATTAGAGCATGGATGGATTTGATTAAAAATATTCTAACCAAATCGAAAAGACAACTCGAAGGGTTAATCATCCTGCATAAATCGTTGGGTTAAGTTCATCATTTGATGCACATCAAGATTCAGATGCATTTTACCCTGATAGGCCAAGCTCATTTGTCCGGTTTGCTCTGATACAATAAGGGCCAAAGCATCTGAATGTTCAGTAACCCCAACAGCTGCTCGATGACGCAAGCCAAGATTTTCCGGAAAATCTGCTTTTTCACTAATTGGCAACACACAACGAGCTGCGATAATCGTATGGTTTCGAATAATCACAGCACCATCGTGTAACGGGCTATTTCTATAAAAAATACTGGAAATAAGTTGTGGACTGACACGGGCATTCAGAAGTACACCCGTGTTGACGTATAATTTGAGTTCTGACTTTCTAAGTAGAATCAAAATAGCGCCGGTTCGAGAATCCGAAAGTTCTGAAATAATTTGTCTTAATTCTTCAATATGCAGGGATGATGCAGCTCTTCGACGAAACAGGTTCGGGAAAACTTTTCTCAAAAATCTAAAGCGTTTTTGCAAACCTGTAGTACCAATAAACAAGAGGAATCGACGAATTTCTTGTTGAAAAACAATAATGAGAGCTATCATTCCAACGCCAATAAATTGTCCTAGAATTTGACTCAACAACTTCATTCCCATCGCATCAACAATCAAATACACGACATACACGGATAGAATACCAAAAAATATATTGATTGCTGCCGTCCCTTTAACTAACTGATATAATTGATAAATAAGGATGCCAACCAAGAGCACATCCAGTATATCCATCCAACCTATATGTATAAATAATAATGATTGCATGCTCAAATATAATATGTGAATTTGCTATAAATCATTTACATTCTTATAATAATCTACTATATTAATAACATCAACAGCAGGTTGAACATCATGAACTCTCAGAATTGATGCGCCATTCAATACAGCCAGCGAGTGGGCTGCTGAAGTAGTATGCAGCGCCATATCGGCATTACAAGATGAGGGTTCTTGCACCATTCTCTTGCGTGAAACACCCACCAGTAAAGGCAAATCAAACATTGAAATAAAGGAGGGTAATGCGTGTAGCAATTGATAATTTTGATTTGTTGTTTTGCCAAAGCCAAATCCAGGGTCAAGAATAATCTGTTTTATACCCATATCATGTAACCTAGCAATATGAAACGAAAAAAAATCTGCGACACAATCAACAACATTATCGTAGCTAGGGTTATCTTGCATGGTTTGGGGTTCGCCCTGCATATGCATAAGGATATATGGCAATTGGTTTGCTGCTGCCACACGAATAATTCCCTGATCAAATTTTCCGGCAGAAATATCATTAATCATATCAGCGCCTTCTGCTACTGCCTCTTCAGCAATTTGTTCACGCCAGGTATCCACCGAAATAATAATATGAGGAAAATGATACCGAATAGATTTTAGAGCGAATACCAGGCGATTTCGTTCTGTATTTTCATCCACAGGCAAAGAACCCGGTCGCGAACTCATAGCACCCAAATCAAGAACTTCAGCTCCATGCTCAATCATTTCAGCAGCCAATTCAAGAATTCTATTTTCATCCTGTGCTCGGCTTGGGCTATAAAACGAATCAGGCGTAAGATTGATAATGCCCATGACTATTGGCCTGCTCAGGTCAAGAAGTCCATGTGGTGTATGAAGCTGTCGGTTATAATTTGTTTGTGTATTTTTGGGCATTGAAATTAATTTTTGCAAAGCTGATGAACAATACATCTGAACAATACAATGCAGTGATAAAGATATGCAAAGATATCTTTTTGAAAAAAAATGCCGATTATGGCCCTTCGTGGAGGGTGCTTCGCCCATCCTCGCTTACTGATCAGATATTCATCAAGGCGCAACGCATACGAACGATTGAGCAAAAAGGTGAATCACGAATTGAAGAAGACATTACCCAAGAATTTATTGGCATTGTAAACTACTGTATCATAACACTTATTCAGCTTGAGCTGCCTTCTGCCACAGGTGCCGAATCTATCGAGGTCGAAAATATCGAATCATTATATGACAAACATGCACAAAAGGCCAAAGCGTTAATGGAAATGAAAAACCATGATTATGGCGAAGCATGGCGCGATATGCGTGTAAGCACTTTCACAGACATGATGCTGATGCGTGTGCTACGCATTAGACAAATAGAGAACAATCAAGGAAAAACCCTTGCGTCAGAAGGTGTTGAAGCCAATTATTACGACATGATTAACTATGCGGTGTTTGCTCTCATTCATTTAAAATAATAAACGAAGATTGGGTTCAACGACTTTATCAATTCATCACTCGTTATTGCGAGGATACATCACACTATGTAATTATTGAACGATGGTCATTTCGTTAACCAAGTGCGAAGCTCCGGCATAAACATCAATCACCCAAAGCACGTAGCGCATATCACAAGAAATATTTCTACATCTTTCAGGATCATACATGATATCGCTCATTGTGCTTTCCCAGGTACGGTCAAAATTAATCCCAATCAGATGACCATGGGCATTCAATACAGGGCTTCCTGAATTTCCACCGGTAGTATGATTCGATGCTATAAATGCAACAGGCAATGATTGACCGGATGCATAGCGACCAAACTGTCGCTGTTGATACAAACTGATATATCGCTGGTCTAAATCAAACTCTGTATCATCTGGCACATATTTAGCCATAATACCATCAATTGTAGTTTGCCAGTGATACCATGTACCATCCTGAGGCGAATATCCTTCAACCCGACCATAAGATACTCGCAATGTGCTGTTGGCATCGGGATAGTATTTTCGAATATCGGGTAAAAATTGACGTAGGGCTTTCATATAATGAAACATGCCATTCTGAATTCGCTGATTTGTTTCGTCGTACTTATCGCTCACCTTGTTGAAATAGCTTGTGTATATAGATTCAGCCATACGATACGCCGGATCGGATTTTATTTTCAGAGCAGATTTATCATTAATCGTATTTAAAAAAGATAGTACTTTTTCTTTGGAACTGAAAATTGAAATACTAAATAGATTATTTACAAAAGCGTCATAGTTGTTTTTAAAACGGATTATCTCATCAAACATATAATCGGGTCCCATGGATTTGTCAATACCTTCAATAAATAAAGGTAAGACAGCCATCATAATTTTTTTATCTGTTATCATATCATAGTTCTTAAAATATCCTTCAGCTCCGGTTCGCAACGATTCAATGGTTTTATCAAGTTCACCTTTAGCTTTCAAATCGTCGTAATTCTTCATAAACTTTACATAATTGTATGCATATCGAATAATTTCAGGGCCTGAGAAGATGAGTTCGTTGTAATAGTCATTCGCTAAAGCATAATATCGAAAAGTGGCCACCCATTCATCAAATTGTGATAAAAGGGGCTCATAACTGCTGCCTTTTACTTTTTGAGAGAATTGGTCTTCAATCAATTTTTTAACCGTAAGAGCATCTAATTTTTTCAATCCGCGATTTTCTCCAATCCATTTTTTATAGGCATTGCTAATACGTGATTGCTTGGCAGCATACTTAATTCTTAACTCATCAGCAGATGCCATGGCCTCATCAATTACCTGTAATGCTTTGCTGCGAATTTTGATACGAATCGGATTCAAATCATTCATGGTTAATGAAACCATAGGCGATGGAAGATATTGCTGGGTACGACCGGGGAATCCATAAACCAAAGTAAAGTCATTTTCCTGCACGCCTTTAATAGATACCGGAAAATGATGAAGCGGTTTGTATGGACGATTGGAGGAAGCATATTCGGCGGGTTTGTTATTGGCATCGGCATAGATACGAAATAAAGCGAAATCGCCTGTGTGACGTGGCCACATCCAGTTGTCGGTATCTCCCCCAAATTTGCCGATAAATGAAGGAGGAGTACCCACCAATCGAACATCTTTAAAAGTTTCGGTTACAAAAAGATAATATTCATTACCATAATAAAAGGGTTTAACACTAGCTTCATAATGTGTACCAGAAACACTTTGAGCAACTACTCGTTTGATATTGGCGTCTAATACTTGTTGATTCACACTTCCATCTTGTCGAATTGCTCCATCTAATACCATCTCTGTAACATTCTCCATACGTACAATTCGAGTGGCTGTAAGGCCCTTATTGGGCAATTCATCTTCTTTTGTTTTGGCCCAAAATCCATACTTAAGATAGTCGTTTTGAAGTGAGCTGTGAGATTGAATCTGACCATAACCACAGTGATGATTAGTTAGAATTAATCCCTGATCTGAAATCATTTCAGAGGTACAACCTCCACCAAAAATAAATACGGCATCTTTTAAACTTGTTTGGTTTATCGCATATAGGTCATCTGCACTAATGCGCATTCCCATGGCTTTCATTTCTTTTTCATTCAGTTCTTTAAGCAATAATGGAAGCCACATACCTTCAACGGCATGTAGTGTAAAATTAAAAAATAAAGCGCCTACAAGAGTAAGTAATAATCGAATCCGCATAAGATTTGTTTTTTAGAAAAACAAACATACGTATTTTAAGTCAATTATATGGCGAAAGGCAAGAATCTATGCACTAAGTTCTTTCATGCTTAGCAAGGGCAAGAATGTGCGATAAGCAATGCGTTTGCTCATACTGGTATGAAAAATTTTCTCAAAAAAATTGCGTCGTCTTGACAATACAGCAATGGCATCCAGATCAAAATCCTGCATAAAAATCTCAATTCCTGTGTATATGCTTTCGCTTGTTATGGAATGAAACTGTAATTGCAATCCATGAAAATAACTGAGCAAATCGGATTTTTCTTTACTTTCTTCGATATTGAGTGAAGAGTCGCTGGCAACGTGTACAATATGTAATCGTGCCTGTAGAGCAATACACAGATTTTTCAAAATTCGAAGCGAATCCATGTTCTCAATATTCTTAAGATCGGCAGCAAAAGCAATAGATGTGATTTTATGGAATGGCACATCGCCTGGAATAACCAAAACCGGAACATCTGATTGCTCTAATACGGCGGCTGAAACAGTTCCGAACAGAAATTCACCAATACCGGAGGTGCCTTTTGTTCCCATTACAATCAAGTCGGGTTGTATTTTATTGGCATAATCGCGTATGGCAGATACGGCATCATCTACAGATGACTGAATATGAATATCAAAAGCTTCGGCATCCTCCCACGATTTTACTTCTGTTAGAAATTCAGCCATCTGCTTTTGTGAATCTTCGAGCAGCAATTTAGTAACTGGAAGAAGGGTATCACCCGGATTAACGGGAACAGTAGTAGCATTCAGTAAAAATATTTCATCAAAACCGGTTTGTTTACCCAATTTCATGGCATAACGCAAAGCGTGATTGGCATTTTCAGACAAATCGGTTGGCACTAATATCTTTTTCATATCGTATATTTTTCACAAATTAAACAAATTTAGCACCATAAAAATATGATAATTGTCAGCAATCATAATGATTTAGCATTAGATTAACTTATTATTTTTTTGATTACTTAAGATTCATTCTGTTGTATAGTTAAAAAGGCAACTATTGTAAGGTTATTAAGGAATATTCTTATTTTCGCAATCTGAGAACAAAAAGTAATATGAATAATTTTAAGCGACTGAACATTATTTTTGGTTGGGTTAGTTTTGCGGTAGCCATGATAACCTACGGACTAACTGTAGAACCCACAACGAGTTTTTGGGATTGTGGTGAATTTATCAGCACGGCCTATAAGCTTCAAGTAGGACATCCGCCCGGTGCTCCTTTATTTGCGATGATGGGACGCGTATTTACCCTTTTTGCAGGTGGTGATGTAACGAAGGTTGCGCTGATGGTAAATTTATTTTCCGCTTTTGTAAGCGCGCTTACTGTTGCCTTTTTGTTTTGGTCTATTACTGCGTTGGTATTCAAAATATATCGCGACATGTCGAAAGACAAAACCTTTCAATGGGACAACCACAAAGTATTTACAGCCATTGGCAGCGGACTTTTAGGAGCATTGGCCTATACGTTTACCGATACATTTTGGTTTTCGGCTGTTGAAGGCGAGGTTTATGCACTTTCATCGTTCTTTACAGCCGTAGTGTTTTGGGCTATGCTTAAATGGGAGCAGGTAGCAGATGAGCCGCAAGCCAATCGTTGGATTATTTTGATTGCCTATATGATGGGATTATCCATTGGTGTTCACCTTTTGAATTTACTTACTATTCCTGCTTTGGCTTTCATTTATTACTTCCGAAAATTCAAACCGTCCACTAAAGGAATGCTTATCACATTGGCTGCTTCGGCTGCCATTTTGCTCTTTGTTCAATACGGCATTATTCAAAGAGCCGTGGGCTTGGGTGGATTTTTCGATAAATTTTTTGTGAATTCTTTAGGAACACCTTTTGGATACGGTATCATTTTCTATATGATTCTGCTTACTGCGCTGTTTGCTGCCGGAATTCTATACTCTATTAAACAAAACAAACCCATATTAAACTTAAGCTTATGGAGCGCGGCTGTCATTATTCTTGGGTATTCATCATACGGAATGATAATTATTCGTTCAGCAGCCAATCCGCCGATGGATGAAAATAATCCTGAAAATGTGTATGCATTTATTTCGTACCTCAATCGTGAACAATATGGCGACCGACCTCTTTTGAAAGGGCCTTATTATGATGCTGAAATTATTGAATCAAAAAACAGTACGCCAATATACATTCAAGCATTTGTTGTTAAAAACAAAAAGAACAAGAATCTGGGTGTATTTGCTATCAAGCGCGAAGCTGAAGATTTTATTCAGAATCATCCTGAAAAAGATAATTTGAAGATTGTAAATCAATATGTACAAAATGGGTTCAAACCGAAAATGGTATATGACCCTAACAGACAAACTTTTATTCCACGTATGCATAGTGCTGACCCTAATCACCGAAGTGAATATGAATTTTGGGGTAATGTAAAAAAAGGTGGTAAACCTGAATTTGGCAATAATCTTACATTCTTATTTCGCTATCAATTTGGCTGGATGTATTGGCGATATTTTATGTGGAATTTTGCCGGACGAGAAAACGACAATCAAGGATATGGCGATGCCAATAAAGGCCATTGGCTGAGTGGAATTTCTGCTGTTGATGCCTGGAGCACGGGAATGCCACAAACACAACTTCCGGATGAGTTGACAGATAATAGAGGACGTAACAAATACTATTTTTTACCTTTGGTTTTAGGATTGATCGGCCTAATATTCCAACTAACCCGCGACCGACAAGCATTTATTGTAGTAGCACTATTTTTCTTGATGACCGGTTTGGCTACTGTTTTTTATCTGAACCAACCGCCTATTGAGCCCCGCGAACGCGACTATACTTTTGCCGGATCGTTTTATGCATTTGCTATTTGGATAGGATTAGCGTTCATGGCTATTATGCATTACATGAAAGAAATCAAAAAGAATGACCTACTCATACCTGCTGTTGGAACTGGATTTGGCGTGGCAGCATATCTCATAGGCACAGCATCAAATAGTGAAGGTATGGGATTAATGATAATTATTATATCAATCATATATACCGCCTTTATTTTTATTCCTAATTTGTTGTTTAAGTCGGTCAAAAACCAAATGGCCATTGGTGGATTAATGCTTACCATTACCATGCTGGTTGGACCAGCGCTCTTAGCACGCGAAAACTGGGACGATCATTCACGTGCCAAAAGATATTCAGCTCGCGACTTTGCATACAATTATCTTAATTCGTGTGCCCCCAATGCGATTCTGTTTACCAATGGAGATAACGACACTTTCCCGCTTTGGTATCTTCAAGAAGTGGAAGGCGTAAGAACAGATGTACGAATTGTCAATCTGAGTTTGCTCAATACAGATTGGTACGTTAATCAAATGAAACGAAAGGCATATGATGGGTTGCCCGTACCTTTTGGCATGAAAGAAACTGAATACAGGCAAGGCACACGCGATCAGGTGCTAATGGATAGAGAAAATAAACAGTATTTCAGCATGGCAGAGCATATGAAATTTCTGCTTGCAACAGATGGAAGCAATCAACTTCAGGTAAACAGAAATGACAAGCTTTACTATTTGCGCTCAAATAAGTTCATCTTGCCGGTTGATTCAGCCAAAGTAGTTACAAACGGAATTGTACCTTCAGGATACGAATCAAAGGTTCAAAGAGAACTGCGTTGGGAAGTCAATAAACCATATATTCTCAAAGCTGAAGTCATGATTGTGGATTTGTTAGCCAATTTTAATTGGGATCGCCCTATTTATTTTGCCATAACAGTTGGCAGTCGCAACTACTTTGGTCTTGAAAAATTCTTCATGCTTGATGGCATGGCATATCGCTTTGTGCCATTTGAAACGCAAAGCCACGACGGGCAAGAAGGTGAAATCAATACTGAAACCATGTATCGAAATTTTGTTGAAACATTTCGTTGGGGAAATATCAACCATCCAGATGTGTATCTTGATGAAACCAATATGCGTATGACCATGAATTTTAGAAATAATTTCATTCGATTGGCAAGCAAACTCATGGTTGAAAAACAAAATGAAAAAGCCATCCAAGTACTCGATAAAGCTGAAGAGCTTCTTCCCGATAATAAAGTACCTTATAACTATTTTAGCTTATTGATGGGTGATTTGTATGTAACACTTGGTGAAACTAAAAAAGCAAATCATATTCTCACTAGATTAAAAGAGCGCAGCAACCAGTGGTTGGCTTACTATGCACAACTTAAAACCAAGTCAAAATCAATACAGGAAGACGAAAGAAGGTTTGAGTACATCGCACAACAGGCACAGTTGCTTATGGACAAGGTCAATTTGCCAATTTCGCCAAGTCCTGAATTGCCAGACACGCTTAATTTTTAATTCAAAAAATGTAATAGATTATACTTGTATTTTTTGAATTTCTACTGTAGCATTTTTAGTTGATTTTGCTAATTGGATAAGCTCGATTATTTGCTCCAAAAAGGTTATTTAAATTGAGGAGAAGCAATCAGTTCTTTGGATCCGGGAGTATGCATATAGAATCCTTCGCCCGATTTCACACCCAGTTTTCCAGCTGTTACCATATTGGTCAATAACGGACAAGGCGCATATTTGGGATTACCAAACCCATCATATAGTACCTGCAAAATAGAATAGCAAACATCTAATCCAATAAAATCTGCTAATTGTAATGGACCCATAGGATGAGCCATACCTAATTTCATCACAGTATCAATCTCTTCAACGCCGGCTACTCCTTCAAACAAGGCATAAACAGCTTCATTAATCATGGGCATGAGAATGCGATTAGCGACAAAACCTGGATAGTCATTAACTACTACCGGAATTTTACCCAACGCCTTTGAAACATTTACAATCTGATTTGTTATCTCTGTGTGGGTACTGTATCCATTGATGATTTCTACCAATTTCATCACAGGGACCGGATTCATAAAATGCATACCAATAACGAGCTGAGGGCGACTTGTAACAGCAGCAATTCGGGTTATGGATATAGAAGAAGTATTGGAGGCCAAAATCGCACCTTCAGGCGCTACCTGATCTAATTCTTTAAAAATCTTGAGCTTCAAATCAATATTTTCTGTAGCAGCTTCAACCACTAATTCTGCTCCATATACGCCCTCTGCGATATGGGTAAACAGGGTTAGATTCTGCAGCATGGATGCTTTTGCTTCTTCCGTAAAAGAGCCCTTAGCTATCATTCTGTCTGTATTTTTTTGGATGGTTGATAGCGCTTTATCTAATGCTGGCTGCGAAACATCAATCAATGATACTTTATATCCATGCATAGCAAATACATGAGCAATTCCATTTCCCATGGTTCCGGCTCCAATAACAGCAATTTTATTCATACGATAATTTTAGGAGGAACAAAGATATAAGAATTTGAAATGACTAAAAACGAAAAGCGCCCCTTTTTGGAGACGCCTTTCGTAAACCAACCCTAATTAAATTTTATATAGTGAAATAAACTATAATCAATTTTACAATACAAATGTAAAATGCATTTTTATTTCTACCAAATATTTTGCCTAGTTTTTATTTACCCTCTGCTTTAATAATTGTTAAAATTGTGTATATCAATATTTTAAAATCGAGCAAAAGTGACATATTTTCGATATACAGTAAATCAAATTTTAACCTTTCAATCATTTGATTGACATTTTCTGCGTATCCGAATTTAACTTGCCCCCAAGAGGTAATACCAGGCCTCACACGTTGCAATAAGCGATATTGAGGCGCTTTTTCCACTATCAAGTCAATATAATACTGGCGTTCAGGCCTAGGACCAACCAATGACATATCGCCTTTCAGTACATTATAAAACTGAGGCAATTCATCAAGGCGGAATTTTCGAAGAAAACGCCCAATAGGAGTCATGCGGTTATCATTTTCTGAAGAAAGAGCAGGCCCGTTTTTTTCAGCATCCACTCTCATGGAACGAAACTTAAAAATAGTAAAAGGTTTACCATAACGACCAATACGTTGTTGACGATAAATAATATAACCAGGGCTATCGGATTTAATGAGAATGGCTAATATAGCAAACAAAGGCGACAATATAATCAACATCAACAATGAAACAGAAACATCCAGTAGGCGTTTTAGCGATTGTTGCCATTGAGGCATTACTACAGCATTCACTTCAATCAAAGGAGTGCCAAAAATGGAATTGAAACGCACCGATCCTGATAATATATCATACATATCAGGAGTAACTTTAATCATTACATTCTTTTCATCCAATTGAGTAATGAGTCGTTGAAGTACATTTTGCTCATCGGGCTCCACTGCAACCATCACTTCTTCGATACGATGATATAATATAATAGATTTGATTTTACTTATGTTGCCGAGATAAGGAATGTGATTTGCCAAATCTGAATGGTGATCAGTATCAATACTGACAAAACCGGCAAACATGTTGCCTGAAGGTTGTTTTTGATTTTTGATAGAATGATAAAGAGATATTGCTTTATTTTTGCTACCGATAATAATCGTTTGAAATCCAATGTTTCCTCTTCTGATTTTTCGTATAGTTTGCGAAGTAAGAAATAGGCGAAACGAATACGTAAAAATAAACTGCATACCAAAATACACCAATACACTTTGATAATAACTTTTGTAGGTATCAACCACATCATCCAGAAAAAGAAGAAAGAATAAAATGAGCGTACCCACTAATGTAGTAAGAAGCGTCTGTCCCAATTCTACGATACGTGAACGGCGGTAGATATCACGATAATATCCCGACATCCAAGAAAGAATAATCCAAAACAAAGGAATAAAAAAAGTACCGAGCCAAAAATTGAGGTCAGGTACAAATGGAATTTCCATACCTATTACTCTCGGCTCAATTACTTTTTTTCGAAAAAGATAAAAGAGTACCCAGGCCATTTCGGCAGCCAAAAAATCAAGAAAAACGTATTTGAGAACCTGTAAGGGCTTATTCTTCATCAATAAATCAATTTCAGGTTATCGATGAAGACCTCCTGTATAGGTACCAAAGTATCTTGAGGAATAATAAAGAAAATTTGCAGGTCTGTACCAGGTAATACATCAACTACAGGTGTAATATTCATATACATTTTATTCCATTCAGTTCTTGGCCTAATGCCCAAAATAGTTTCACCGGATTGGGCTGTTCGCAGGCCCACTAAAAAGTCGCAATTGTTTTTATAATTAAACTCGACGGTATAAGCAAACTGGTTTTTAGGTGTATAAATAACCTTGGTAGTGCAGATTAGAGCTGGCTCGTTGGATCCCAGATAAAAATAGCCGCAACCGTTGCCTTCAAAAGCTTTAGAAGCATCCAATAAAAAATCGAAATACCCTCCTCCCTGATCTTTATAAATAGATTGTGTAAAATCCACATTAAAATCTTCGATATATGGAATTTTCAGACCTTTGTTATATCGCACATGTGGCACAACCGTGAGGGTATCACCTGGAACAAAATCCACTATCATTTCGTCGCGCTGATAAAAAGGATATCGGAGAAACTGCTCAGAGAGCCCGTTCTCATTAACTCCTGCATATATTTTCAGATTAGATGTTCCATTTTTTATGATTGGAACACGAAAAGGTAACTGATACACTCCCTGCAAATTATCATCTACGTACACCCATGCGGATTTGATTTTACTTGAAACCGATCCGGTAGAGTCATAGCTGGTCGAATCTAAAACAATCGAATCAATACGAAGAAAAGCAGGTATTTCGGCTTTGTCTATACATCCATTCATAATGGGCATAAAAGACAGGAGAACGATCAGCAGTATGGTTACTGATCCGAGGTTTAATAATCTGACGTGAGACGAATTAAGCATACAATTTAGCATTTTTATCAAGTTGTTCTAAGATTTGGAAAGCCACCTCCATTGAGGAAATGCCATCAAGCAAGCTAACGGTTGGGGTAGTATTTTCGTTTATAGATCGAGCAAATTCTTCAAGTTCATTTCGGATGGCATTAATTTCAGGCACACGAGGTCGTTCGATATGAATTTGCTTTTGTTTGCCGCCTGGTTTGCCTATAACAACAGCCATTGGGTCGAGAGCCGGTTCGGGTTCTGCTAAATTATACACCTCCACTTTTTTGTTCAGATAGTCAATAGATACATAGGAATCGCGCTGAAAAATTCTTGTTTTGCGTACCTTATTTAAGGCCACTCGACTGGCAGTAATATTAGCCACACAACCATTCTCAAATTCAATTCTAGCATTGGCAATATCAGGCCAATCACTAACAACTGCGACACCTCCGGCATATACTCGCTTAACAGGAGATTGAACAATATGCAGTATAATATCAATATCATGAATCATCATGTCTAATACCACCGGGACATCAGTGCCACGTAGATGAAATTCTGAAATGCGATGTGATTCGATAAACAATGGCTTGCGAATGTATGGCAATGCAGTAGTAAAGGCAGGATTAAATCTTTCAACATATCCTACTTGAATTTTCACGTCATGCTCAGAAGCCAGTCGGCTCAATAATATTGTATGCTCTCTGTTGGTAACTAAAGGTTTTTCAACAAACACGTGTTTATTTTGACGGATAGACAAAGAAGCCAATTCAAAATGAGAAACTGTAGGTGTAACAATATCAACCGCATCCACAACGGCCAAAAGGGATTCAACATCATTAAAAGCTTTGACCTTAAAATCCTTTGCAACAGATTGCGCACACTCCGGGTTTGAATCATAGAAACCCACCACTTCAAAAGAGGGAATTTCTTTCAGAAGTTTGAGATGAATCTTACCTAAATGACCTGTACCCAGTAATCCAATTTTAATCATGCCAGTTATTTCGAAAAAATTTTCAGACAAATATTCGTTAAAAAAATGCAATTCCCTAAAAAAAACAGCAATGATTTTACCCTAACTTTGCAGCAATCTTGAAAAAAGCATGATAGATTCGTTCAAACATCAGGGAATGCGTAAGCAATTAGTGGCGTTGCTAACCGAAAAAGGAATTCGCAACATCCATATACTTCAGGCCATAGGCAAAGTGCCCCGGCATTTTTTTATGGATAGTCAATTCGATAAGTTTGCCTATCAGGATATGGCATTTAAGATTGACGCAGGGCAAACCATTTCACAACCTTATACGGTAGCCCGACAAACCGAACTCCTTGAATTGGAAAGAGGTATGAAAGTATTGGAAATCGGTACTGGATCGGGCTATCAAACATGCATTTTACTTGAGTTGGGCGCTAGGGTTTATACCATTGAACGCCAACGTATCCTTTACGAAAAGGCCAAAGTGCAGCTCACACAGATGAAATACCATCCCAAATTTTTCTTTGGTGATGGATATGCAGGTCTGCCGGCATTTGCCCCGTTCGACAGAATTTTAGTTACTTGTGGTGCCCCCGAAATACCTGATGCATTGGTTAAACAACTCAAGCCCGGAGGAATCATGGTGATTCCGGTTGGTGAAGGAGATGTACAAATCATGAAAGTAATTCGAAAGAATAACGAAGGTGAAATTAATATTAGTGACGAAGGCAATTATCGTTTTGTGCCTATGCTAAAAAACAAATCGGGAACTTAAGTTCCCGATTTCATTAGAGGTTAGTTTAACTTTGTCAATGTTATGATTCGCCAAAAACAAACACGACTATAATTCAAATGTAAGATGAGTTTAACTTCCCTCGTTGTTGTTTTTAGTATCCGGCAGTTTCTACTTAGCATCCTGTCATCCCGACTGCGCATTCATACCATATTGATAAAATCTAAATACGCTCCATTTTACAAAAAACAGAATATTAAAGCCATTTTAAACTCAAATTATTCCATCATGTCATCATCGGCAAGTAATTATTTCAAAACAAAAAAAATAACATTTGAATATTAAGCCCATGAATAACCTTTGGATGCAGCGCACTACTTTATTGATTGGTGAGGAGGGTATAGAAAAACTGCAAAAATCGCACGTACTAGTAGCCGGCTTGGGTGGTGTTGGTTCTTATGCAACAGAGTTTTTAGCACGTGCAGGAATTGGCAAATTAACCCTTATTGATGGAGATATAGTAGATCCCAGCAACCGCAATCGCCAATTGATTGCACTATCCAGCACACACGGAAAGCTGAAGGCCGAATTAATGAGGGATCGTGTATTGCATATTAATCCTGAGATAGAGGTTAAGATTTATCGAGAATTCATGACACCAGAAATGGCGCATACCATTATTCAGGCATGTTCGTATGATTTTGTGCTGGATGCCATTGATAGTATTAGTCCTAAAATTTCATTTTTGGTTTCGGCATTGCAAGGCGGAATGCGTGTTATCAGTTCGATGGGCGCCGGAGGCAAAATGGACCCACTCAAACTAAAAATAGCAGACATTTCGCAAACTCATACCTGTCCTTTTGCACAATATGTAAGAAAAAGATTACGTGAGAAAGGGATATATGAAGGGCTACAAGTAGTTTTCTCTGACGAAAAAGTTATCAAAGAATCTTTGATGCTCACCGACGGGAAAAATTATAAAAAATCGGCATATGGGACAATCTCATATTTGCCGGCTGCATTTGGTGGAGTGTGTTCGTCATTAGTGATTCGAGAGCTGTGTAAATAATTTGTAGATTTGTTTTCATAATTTTAAAGATGTCGATATCACTTGCCAAGTTGAAACAATTGCGCCAACTGGCACAAAACAAATTTCGGGAGCAACACCAACTCTTTATAGCAGAAGGCAGCAAGACCATTTCGGACCTATGTCGCTTTGGTTATAAGCTGGTAGAGTTGTATGCTATTGAAGAAAATGGCATGTTAGAAAAAGCACAATCTATCAGTTCTTCTGTTGTTTCAATCGATTCAAAAGAGATGGAACGCATCTCACAATTACAGACCCCTCCTGGAATATTAGGCATTTTTCATTTGCCTGAGATTTCAAGTACCGACCAACCCGACACATTAGAATGGAGTTTGATATTAGATGGGATTCGCGATCCGGGCAATATGGGTACATTACTTCGTGCAGCTCACTGGTTTGGATGTATGCATATATATTTATGCAACTCTTGTGTAAACATTTTCAACCCCAAGGTGGTACAGGCCAGCATGGGTTCGCTGGCTGCATTACAAATCAAAAATATTTCTTCAACTACAGCATTTTTACATCATGCAATTGAAAAAGGGCATACCCTCTACGCTACAGATATGAAAGGTGAGCCGTTATCAACTGAAAAAAAATTGAAGCCGGGAATCATTATTCTTGGCAGTGAATCGCACGGCATCAGTTCGGTTTGGGAGCATTCTGCTATTCAAACACTTTCAATACCTTCATTTGGGAACACTTCGCCTGAATCGCTCAATGTGGCAGTAGCAGCAGGGATTATTATGTTTCATGCCAGAATTTCTGAAGGTTTATAATAACGAGCTATTTGATTGAATAATGTAATCTGATTTTCGACCCAATCATCATTTTGACCTTGTTCTTTTGCCATAAGCTGAGCTGCGATTGGAGCCGACTCCATGGCAGCAGTTGCATTCAATAAAAGACAACGAGTGCGTCTGGATAATAAATCTTCCAGCGTTTGTGGCATTTCAAAACGAATACACCAAACGAGTTCAGCCAAAGTATAAGAAAATGCAGGATGAAGCAATGCTTTCCATTCAGGATTTGATGCAGCTAATGCTCTGATTTCATCAGCATCTGATCCATAAATATGTAAAGGGTCATTCACATCGAATTGAAAACAATTACCATGTATTGAGAGATGTTTGGTTTGTGAAGAGCAATCAGGTAAATTGCCAATTTTTCGTGCCATATTGATTGCATCTTCGGCCATCTTTCGATAAGTAGTCCATTTACCACCAATAACTGACACCAAGCCATTGGCAGAATACAATACCTGGTGACGACGTGACATATCACGCGTTCGGCCATTCTTTCCTGTAGAGACTGGCAATGGTCTAAGTCCGGCAAATACCGAGCAGATATCATCAATTACGGGCTTGCGTTTTAGATACGGGGCAATATGATCAAGAATAAATCTGATATCCTCAGACGTTGCAATAGGTTCATCAGTGATGTTTTCAGTAGGGGTATCTGTAGTACCAACCACAATACGATTATGCCAAGGCACGGCAAAGAGTACCCTGCCATCTTTGGTTTTAGGCACCATCAACGCTGAATGAGAAGGCAAAAATGAAGCATCGAGAACAATATGCACACCCATGCTGGCCTGAATCATATTTTCTTTTTCCGGAGTATCCATTTGTTGAATGGCGTCGGCAAATACGCCAGTTGCATTTACCACAACTTTGGCTTCAATCTCATACTCCTTTCCAGTAAACCTATCAACGGCCATAACACCATGTACCATACCGGCTTTTGATTTAAGCAAGTTTGATACTTTCATATAATTGATAGCAATTCCCTGGTTGTCGCCGATGGTTTGTAAAAGATTAATCGCTAAGCGGGCATCGTCAAACTGTCCATCATGATATAACACACCTCCCTTAAGCCCATCTGTACAAATGCCAGGCATTTTAGCCAAAACTTCTTCCGGAGATAAGATAAGAGAAGGACCAAAACTCAAAGTACCCGAAAGCCAATCGTAGGTTTTTAATCCAGTTGCATAAAAATACTTATCGAATGCATGATAAACCGGGATAATAAATGAAGTATTACGAACCAAATGACGGGCATTCTGCGCCAGCAAACCTCTTTCTTGAAGTGCTTCGCGTACGAGTCCCATCTCGCCTTTAGCCAAGTATCGCACACCACCATGCAGGAGTTTGGTGCTTTTACCGGAAGTTGATTTAGCAAAATCAGCACTTTCGAGCAATAAAGTATGATAGCCACGGGTAACAGCATCCACGGCGCATCCCAGCCCTGTGGCACCACCACCAATAACAATCACATCCCAGGGTTTTCCTGTATGTGCATTGAGTGATTCGAGCATTGAGATTCGATTCATACGATATGAATTATGCTGCGAATTTCAAATAATTTTGGCAACTGCGCAATTTGAAAATAAAATATCGGATAAGAAGGGAATAAGATTACTTGTATTTACGTACCCTTAAGATGAGATAGAGCAAAATTAAAAACAGTCCACCAGCAATGATAAAACCTATTAAACTCAAATAATTCAGGCCATAAGGCGTCATAAGAACAGGTGAAAATGTAACGGAAGCCATCAAGGAAGAGGCAATTACAACAGCAACAATAATAAATGTTAGTGAAATACGGTTGGTGATTTGGTCAAGCTTTTTGAGCAGATATCCATACCCCTGAAGTTCAACTTCGAAATGAAGTTTCCCTTTACGAGTGGCCTGAAGGATTGAACGAATTTCTACAGGCACAGAAGAAAGGAAAGCTGTAAGGTTAAAATAGCGATTTTCTAATTCTTTAATCAGGTTTTCAGGTTTGAGTTGGTCGCCAACTACCTTTGCTCCCCATGGTTTGATAAACTCGAAGGTTTTAAACGTGGGATGCATGATTTTACCGATACCTTCAAGAATGGCGAGGGTTCGGAATATCATAAAGATATCAGCAGGAACCTGCATTTGATAAATGAGCATAATCTGCTGAAGGCGCTTAGTAATATCAGCAATGCTACCTTCACTAACGTCGAGATTGCTAAAATCTTCTATTAATTCGTGCATGTCATACTCCAGCGCTCTAAAATCTTCAACCTGATCTTCAATAGCTAATTTACGCATATATTCAGCTGCCTGACGGGCATCACCTTTGGCAATGGAAATAAAGACATTTGCAAATGCGTACTTATCTTTACGCATAAGATGGCCGGTCATTCCAAAGTCAAGTAGAATAATCACACCGTCTTTTCTAACTAAGACGTTGCCTGGATGAGGATCGGCATGAAAAATACCTTTTTCGAAAATCATTTCGAGGTAAATACCCATCCCCTGCTCAACGATTTTATGCGGATTGAGGCCCCATTCATTAATCTGAGCAACATTGGTTATTTTGCATCCTTCAACATATTCAATCACCAACATGCGACGAGTGGTCAAATCTTTATATGCCCTTGGGATATATAAAGTTGCGTTATGTGAATAGAGTTTTCTGAATTTATTGAGGTTTCGTGCTTCATTAGTATAATCGAGTTCACGCGACATGGTACGTTCAAATACCGTAACGATATCAGATGCATTGAGGATGCCTTGTTTTCGAAGGTATCTATCGGTACGTCGCACCAATTCGTGAACTATGCTCATATCTCGTTCAATGGTTTCGGCCACGTCAGGACGTTGCACTTTTACGACAACCTGCTGGCCGGTTTTGAGACGAGCTTTATGAACCTGGCCAATGGATGCAGAAGCGATAGGAGTGACTGTAAATTCATCAAACAAATCCTCAATGTCAAAGCCGGATTCTTCACGAATGATTTTTTTTACTTCATCATAAGCAAATGGGGGAACTCTGTCTTGAAGCTTTTCGAATTCGACAATCAGCGGCTCGGGCAGCATGTCAGGTCTGTTGCTAAGCACCTGAGCTAATTTTACAAAGGTAGGCCCCAGCTCTTCAACCACCATGCGAAGACGCTCCCATCGTGTGTATGAGAATACAGGTTTCTCCTGCCTCATCCATGATACGCGACGTTTTTCGGTAACAAAAGAGCGAAGTGTTGTATTGGTCACCATATCTTCAAAACCATACTTAATCAATATGGCGATGATTTCGCGAATGCGACCAATGCTCTTAAATGTTTGTTTGAAAATCATGGGCTCTTAGCAAGGTTGGCTTTGGTGCTGCAAAACTACCAAAATTGATGGATGTTTTTTAAATATGCTAAGTATTTTTGAGTTGATTATAAAAATTTAACGCTGCAAAACAAAAAAGGCCGGATTGCTCCGGCCATACTGAAAAGTATTTCAAGTTGCTTTATTTAGCGGTAGCAGCAGCTTTGGGTGCAGGTTTGGCTTTGCCAAGTTTGGCTTCCAAATCAGCTACCTGCTTTTTTAGTTCTTCTAATTCTTCTTCTTCGGTTTTCTTCTTGAATTTTCCGGTAAACTCTTTTACTTTAGTTTCAAATTCATTGGCTTTGGTTTCGCTTTTTGACAAAAATTCGTCAACTATTTTCTTACCTTCATCGGCAGAAATTTTTCCTTTTTTTACCAAATCATTTACGCTGGCCTCAAATTTTTCAGACATACTAGCCGCCAATTCAACGCCGGCATACAAAAAGTTTTTCAATGACTGTTCCATGATGTTTGTGTTTTAATTTGTTTTTTTTAATTGTGATGAACTGCCACTTGCAAAAGCCGTGCATTATTTACATTTGGAGAGCAAACGCCTCCCGTTTTTTATTCAACAAGCTGATTATCAATACTAAAAAAATTAACTTATAAGTTAAGGCAAGCATGACAAAACATACAAACAACTGACAATGATGACATTTTGTCGTATAAACAATGTTTATTTCATTTAAAAGTAAAAGATATTAGATAGTAAGCCAATACACTATTTTAATAATCACTCCACGACTTTTAGAGGAGAAATCTACTGTATTAAAGTTATCAGTATAAACAACAAACAGGTCGGACATGGGTAAAAACCGCCATTGAAAGCGGCTATTAATATTTAAATTTTGAATTTGCTCATTATATTGAACAAATGTTGTCCAAAAAATATTTTTGCGGAATGTAAATTCCATTCGAGGGCTTAGCAACATGAGGTGAATATCATCGTAGGGTTCGGGATTCCATATTTCGTCTCTACTAAAAGTTATTCCCAAGTTTCCCCATGGCTGAATGCGATAATTCAATGTAAGCCCATAAGAAAGTTTTAATCCATTAAAAAAAGATCCAACTGCACCACTCACATTAAAGGTAAATCTTTTTCTCAGATCTGATTTAAAAGAGAAGACAGCTTCGCGATAATCATAATTACCTACAGGCAAAACTTTAGATCCGGTACCTGATGGGTCAATTGGAAATTGCAAACGTGTAAACAGTTCGTTGTATCCAAAGCTAAAATACATGGTATTATACAACTGGATACCGACATATAAGCTGGTAATTGCATCAGTTGGATAGAACACAGAGTCAGCATATAAACTATTGTAAACACCGGGAGTAATCCGATAGACCGATTTTGATTTGGGGAAGAATGAATATTCAATCATAGGTTCTATACGCCAATAACTTTGCTTAACCCATATATTTTGTTGGCCGTCATAAATAGTTTGGCGTGGCACAAAACCGGTTTCGGCATTATAATTTTTTCCAACATATTCATGATTCCACATTATACTCCATTTTCTATCGCTGTATCTCACAAAAGAAGCATGCGCCAATGCATTAAAATTATTTTGAGGCGATATAGAATGATGAAAGAAAAATTTGCCAATCCATTTATTGTTTTTGCTTTGCAAATCATAATCAATACCGACAACACGATTATAATCAGCAGATGAGATTCTCCATCCCTCAAATCCCTGTCTATTAACGAAAATGAATCCAATATTTGAGCGTCCGAATGCTTGCCATTGTAGTGCAGCAACGGAATAGTTTTGAGCTTCCACATTGACTATAGAGCTAGCACCTGTTTGTACATTCATGGCTCCAATACGTATTTTTTTATGAATTTTTCCGCTAAGTCGCAGTCCAGCAAAAATAGGTACAGGTTCGCCATTGTGCAAGCCAATACGACGCGAAAAGAAAGGTCTGATTTTAGAGAAGCCGAAACGGGCAAACAGATCACTATTTTCTAAAAAGAACTGACGCTGCTCAGGGAAGAATAAGCTAAAGCGAGTGAGATTAGTAACCTGCTGGTCCACATCCACCTGAGAAAAATCAGGATTTCCGGTAATATCAAGATTAAGTGAAGGGGTTATGGCAATTTTAGCATCGCCACCTCCATTATATATCCATCTGGTTTCATCTTTTATGTAATCATGATTTAATCCGCCTATGGCATAAGGTATCAATGAAATGTTGACACCTGGTTTTCTTGGAGGCATATCCCAAATCAGACGACCGGTATAGGCCAATGATGCATAATTAAAGTTAAGGGGGACGCGATTCCATACAGATAGTTCGTTGGTTGCCACATCACTTCTCACAAAATTGATAGACCAATTACTCAGTCCATATTTATATCGAATGGTTTTAAAAGGAATTTTCATTTCGACAATCCATTTTTCAGGCAAGCGTTTTACAGCCGAGAACCATTTATTATCCCAACGCAGGTTGGCGTCAAAGTTTCCCCCATATTCAATTAATCCTTCACGTTGCGCACCATAGGCATTTACGCCAAAAGTAAAACCATTGATTTTATCATCAAAGGGGTCTATCAATACCAAAAAACAATCATTATTTTTGGGAGAGAAATCACGCTTCATTGATTCAACTACATATTTTCCGGGTTTGGCATTATAACATTCAGCCAGAATATAAATTGCTTTATCATCGTATGTAATGCGAACTGATGTTTGTGAGGATGCCTGAGCCGTATCAAACGGGAACTGTTGAATAAATTGGCCCACAGGAGTGCAAAATTGCCAGGGCTCATCATCGGGCAACCCATCTATAAGAATGGGTGAATTTGCTTTTCGTATATGCAAACTTCTTGGTTCAGTATAACTATATTGTGCAAATACATTATGGCTGAGAGATTGTATAACTACAATAAAAAAGAGGAAGAAACGATATGCGTACACGAAAGGCATGTATCAGTTAAGTGAATCAATGCGTGCCATCACACCAAGAGGCAGGAGCAATTGGGTGTTTGAAGAGAGAAAAAGTTCGCCTGTTTCAAAACGTGTAGGGATTAAATCATATTTAGGCAACAGAGGTTGAATCATGTTTTGAATAATCAAACTTGAAAAGCCGAGCGAATATGTATTTAGAATAATAAAGAACTGTTCTTTGTCTAGGAGTTGCAAAACATCTTTAACAAGTTCATTGATTTGTTTTTCGAGTTTCCAACTTTCGCCCTGAGGGCCGTGTCCAAAGGCCGGTGGATCGAGGATAATGCCATGATATGATTTTCCGCGTTTGATTTCACGTTTTACAAACTTCATGGCGTCCTCTACTACCCAGCGGATGTCATGCAGTCGGCTGCTTTCCATATTTCTGTTTGCCCAGCTTACAACTTGTTTGATGGCATCCACATGCACTACATCAGCGCCTGCTGCTTTAGCTGCCAAAGAAGCACCGCCCGTATAGGCAAATAAATTAAGGAATCGAGGTTGTGGCGATTGAATTTTTTTGATGGTATCAAAAATATAATCCCAATTGATGGCCTGCTCAGGAAAAATACCAACATGTTTAAATCCTGTCAGTGCCAAATTAAACTGCAATTTCATTTTTTTATACCGATATTCCATCAACCAGTTATCTGGTATATTTTTCCATTTTTCCCATCGGCCGCTATTGCTAGATGTACCAATAAATTTCACATGTGCTTGATGGCGCCATTCATTTTCTGTGAGCTGTTTATCCCAAATAGCTTGTGGCTCGGGGCGAACAGTTATAAATGAGCCAAATCTTTCGAGTTTTTCAAAGCCACCGCAATCTATTAATTCGTAATCTGTCCAGTGTGCCGGTGAAAAAAGTTGAATGGATGTCATGATTAAAAAGATATTCCGATACCTCCGGTTATAATAAAATTGCCAATAAATTGAAAATAGCTATTCATGGATGTTTGCGTTTCGGGTCCTACACGTGTTTCGGTTATAACATTTTCGAAACGAGGAAAAGCGCCTACAAAATCGAAAGCCATGGAAGTAAACATAAATTTCCAGAATTTGTATCTGGCGCCAAATCCGGCATTAAAGGAAACGCCACCACCATTTGATTCATAAAGTTTGTAGTAGATATCTTGCCCCATTCGATATTCAATCATTGGTGATTGAGCCCACATATATCCTGCAGTAACACGACCATCCAATGCCCAATAATCACCGCGAATAATTCCACTCATAAACATTCCGCCATGTACTGCACCATACCGATAATAGGTTGTTGTGGGTTGTATGTTTAATCCATATTGTTGCATTACATACTCAGACAACGCTCCGGTTTTGGGTTGAAACATTGCTGCATCAAGCTGCACTAAGAAGCCAAGATGTTTAGAAGGTTTGAGTGCTGTATAAAATCGAATAGCTCCTCCGATTCCTGCAAACCCTGATTTGGGTGAAGACATATCGTCAGCCGCTGCATTACCTATCGGTATGGCAATACCAATGGATGCATCTGCCACCCATACATCCTGAGCATGCAAAGGCATATACAATAGAAAAAAAGAAAATATGTAACTGATGTATTTCATGATTTCTTTTTCAGCGTAAAGATAAAAAATGAATGATTAGTTTGATGAGGGCTTATCCATAATCACAATTGTAAGCCGGCTATAAGCCACTAATTTATCATGTTCGTCCTCAATGCGTATGTTCCAAACATGGGTTGATCGACCAATATGAACAGGAACTGCTGTGGCTATAACCATACCCGAAGTAACTGATCGAATATGATTAATATTCAGTTCTAACCCGAGAGAAATCTGAACTGACGGATTAATAATCATATAAGAAGCGACGCTGCCAACAGTTTCGGCCAAGGTAGCTGAAGCGCCACCATGTAAAATTCCGGCTGCCTGACACGTTCGTTCATCAACTGGCATAGTGGCTGTTAGCGATTGCTCCGTCATTTTAGTAAATTGAATACCCAAATGACCAATCATATTTCCACCCCTGATGGAGTTAATTTCTTCTATTGTATAAGGTTTAAACCACATTTTTGGGAATAATAAGAAGCAAAGATAATATTATCTCCTTTGGAGAGCATAGCTGACAGAGTAGCCGGAAAGTTATATGACTAAAGTCACAGAACATAATGTATTTGCTGTTGTAAATTTGCAGAAAAAAAACATGAAGTCATTTCAAGAACTAATTTCAGGAGACAGACCCGTTTTGGTTGATTTTTCGGCTGAATGGTGTGGCCCATGCAAAATGATGAGCCCCATATTAAAAGAAGTAGCTGAAAAAGTAGGCGATGTTGTTTCAATTATCAAAATTGATGTGGATAAAAATCCGCAAGCTGCAGCTCATTATAGCATTCAGGGTGTGCCCACTTTGATTTTGTTTAAGAATGGTTCCATTTTATGGAGACAAAGTGGCGTGGTGCCGGCTCATCAGTTGGAGCATATCATTAAGCAATACAGTTAATTATTATACTTATGAAGAAACATCATGTAGCGTTACGATGGGAAAAAGGGATTCGATTTGAGGCCGATATAATGGGAAATAAAATATGGTTAGACGGCAATCCGACAAAAGAAAACCAAGATATTGGATTAAAACCGAAGCCATTGATGCTGGCTGCATTAGCAGGTTGTACAGCCATGGACGTTGCATCATTACTACAAAAAATGCGAATTGATTTTTCACATCTCTCTGTTGATGTTAATGGTAGTTTATCAGACGAAGAACCACAAACATATCGACAAGCCGAAATCATTTACTCCATTCGCATTGCTAATGAAGATCGTGAGAAAATGGAAAAGGCCGTTAAGCTTTCACAGGAAAAGTATTGTGGAGTGAGTTTTATGTTTCGACAGTTTAGCGATGTTGTTTTTCGCATCGAGTACCTTTAGGTCTATTGCATTGATAGAATAATCTCTGTGGCTCCTCTTCCATATTTTTGATAGGAAGCGTCATGTATGCTGATAACATGATAACGTGATGTTGCCTGGTATACTTCTTCTTTTAATTTACCTGTGCCCACTCCATGAATTATTATTACTCTACGGATGTGTTGCCGAATGGCTTTCTCCATGAATGCATGAAATGCCATAAGTTGTTTTTGCACAATCTCCCCATTGCTCAAATGCCTATAATCGTCGAGTAACTCATGAATGTGCAAATCAACCTCCCAAACTTCCTCCTTGTTGGTCGAAACTTTTTTCTTCTCATGACGAGCCGTTTCTCCAATTTGATTTTTATCAATTCGAAATGCAGGGTCTTTTTTGCGTGGAATAATTTTCTTCGGAATATCCCATTCCATTTTTTCAGGGTTCAAATTGCCGACCTTTTGTTGTAAAGCTTCTTTAGGTAGTGGTTTGGATTTTTCATTATTTTCTTTCGGTACAGAATCATTTTCAGGCATGGGAGACAATGAAGAAAGCGGATATGGCAACTCCCAGCCCTCGTCCGTTTCCACATATCCTGTTTGTCCTTCAATGCGCTTTAAAACACCACCACCCTTCTCATGTAAAAAAAATACGCGAATACCTGGTTTCATCTTTGCAGAGATACTTTTAAAATAAAGGAGTCAAATACCTGACAAATATACAACTGGTCTTGATAAATCCAGGCCGTAGATCCGGCACTGATAGCACGCCCATCTGTATAAAACAAACAGTTGCATTCTAGTGTAAGAATATTGCATTGATAAACAGCTATCGGCGACTGATTTTTGCTATTCTTGTAATGCTTATAAAAGCGAGTCGGATTTACATGTGCCGTACACAAAAACGTGCTGTCGGTAACACGACTAATATTATCCCAACCGGGCGCTTTGGCTATCATTTTTCGGGATGCAGGATTAACGGGTCCATCCGATTTTTTTGTATATACAAATAAGCGATTCTGACGAGTAGTAGATACAAACAATAAGCTATCTGCCATCATTACACTATTAGGATAAGCCAGTCGTGGTATAGCTTTTCGAAATACTCTTCCATCATAATACACAACATTTCCTCCTTTTATTTTGAGCAATGTTTCGAGAGCACTATGGCGTGATGAGGCATCATTGGTTACCCAAAAAGCTGGATAATGACCGGTAGATACATCATTAGGTGAACGAATAAGCGATGATACAAATACAGTATCATAAATCAATCGATCTGGCCAAATATGATAACGCAATATGGTGTGACGGTTTATCTTCTCTTCATGATTAACAACCAGCAAATAAGGTAATCCGTTATGATATCCCATATCTAATCCATGTGGAGAAAAAAGAATACTATCGGGATGTCCTTGGCGTGGCAGAATGGATGATTGTTGCGTTTGCAAATCTAATTGCCATATTTCTTGATGAGGCAAACTGTCTTTTCTGCGTTGAGAACATGAAATAATAAATCGGGGTGTATGTGATGTGTCTAGTGTCATGTCTTCAGGGCCAGGGCCGGTAACAATACGCTCATACTGCATTTGAGATTCGTGATATTGCGTTGATTGGCATGCATGCTGCATCATTGCCAACAGCATCAGCAGCCATAAAGCCGGCCTATAAAACTTGTACCCAAAAAGATCCGCCATGCTTTTCTACGTTTTCCAAATTAGGATGATTCCATACCGGTGCAATAAGTTCATTCATTGAGGGATTCATAAAAACATAATATCCGGGAAATATCGTTTCAAAACACTGCTGATTTGAAATGATTGTAGAAGCAAGCAGGTATTGCTCATTATATAATCGGTCGCACATTACCTGCGGATAATCGTATGGTAGATAGATGTCATGAATATGAACAATTACTCCGGAACGTAGAAATGGAAGAATCTCAAGAAAAAAAACAGTTACATCGGAATTAGAAAATGAACGATGTGAATTATCAATAAAGAGAATATCATTGGCTTGTAATCGTTGAAGAATGTGTTGCTGCACATTAATATTTTCAAGAGGTTGACGGATTATTTCATCGGCAACGCCCTCAATGTTTCGACGTGGGAATGGGTCAATTGAGATAAGCTTTGTAGAAAGCTGTTGGTCGTTAATTGCTTTTCTAGCCAGGAGGGTTGAATTGCCTGAGCCCACTTCCAAATAGGTTTGCGGCTGATGTTGGGCCAACATACCATATAAAGCAATCATGTCAAGGCCTGGCAAAAAACCATTATTCCAAACCGGCTGTATATCGTTTTGTTGAATTTTCTCAGCGGGCTGAATCTCCCAAAATTGCTCTTTGTATTGCAGGGTTTGAGATAAAAACAATTGATACTTCTTGTCGTTTTTACTTATCAGATCATTTAATTTTTCGAATGCATGATTACCGGGCAAAAGACGCGGAACAGGATGAACGGGATAATCTAGAAATGCCGTTTGATAACGATTTGACAAAAACTGATACCATTTTTTTATTTTCACCTTCATGCAAGTTGCTTATTTAGGACTGCAATATACAAGGTTTAAGGCATTATTAATCGTGAACATTAAGGAGTCACTACCACTTTTCTTGGTGGAGCATCATCAATCCAAAACAAATACACGCCAGGCAAATATGACGAAACATCACATTGCCATTGATTAGAATGAATGGATTGACTATCTAATTCTCTTCCCTGCATATCCGTAATTCGCAAACTTTTGATAAGATCATTCGATGTAATATAGATGATGGATTGCGAAGGATTTGGGTATAGCATTACCATATCCGTATTGGGCAAAATATAATTCGTTGCCGTATTTAACAAAAGAACAAATCCATTACTTGAAACCGTGTCGCTCCACAAACCGGCATGATTGAGTGATTTTACAGCATGAAAATACAATTGATCATATTGCAATGAAGGGAATGGTACATATTGAAGCGTATCACTGAGCATTGCAGATGTAAAAGGGATTATATTATCAGAGGATGGTATATCTCCTACTCCTAAATGATACTCAGCTATACCCGAATGTGGATCATGCCATCCTTGCCAGGATGCCGTAATAAAAATTGGATTTGTCAGCGTATCCCAGTCAGTTACTGAACCATCCCAAACATAACCATTATGAATAGGAGGCGTCCAGTCAACATCCAATAACGTGTCAGATTGAGCGAATAAATGTACCTGATCTTTAACCAATGAAAATATGCGACCCGCCGGAATTTGTGGAGAAGGGTTTTGAAAGGACATCATAGAGTCCTGTCCTACACTAACATATTCAACATTGCCACGACTTCTATACACCACAAAATCATCAACCCGATATATGGAATGACCTGACCTGAATGATACATATTGTCCGTTTGCATAAGGATTACTATCCGTCCATTGTCCAACTAATTGATTGTTTACGTAAACACGTATTTGGCCGGAAATGCGATTGTAGATAACGCGATACAAATATTCCTGATTGGGGATGGTAACAAAAGGTATCGTGTGAACAAGCGAAAAAACATCATTGGTAACTTTATAAAACTGCAAGTTTTGATTATCCAACCTAAACCAAACGAAATATGAATTCCCTCTGTTGGGCAAAGCGCCATTGTCGGATGCAAAATGAAAGCCCGACCTACGATTCGTTCCACTGCCTGATGTTGTTCCTTTCCATTCATAAACATATTCGTTGCTCAACGATTGATTCAGCAAGGCATACAGATTAGTGTTGTTAACAGATTCGTCGGATTGTTGTAAAGCATGTGCCATGATACTCCAGCTACCGTCTGTCATTTGCCATTCAGAATGAAGAATAGAATCAAAGTGATCGGTAAAAAAACCATTGGTATGTGAAGATCTCCATTCCATACCATTAAAACCTGCTACGTTCCAGTATGTGCCATCCAAATTGAGGTTATCATTATCGGAAAAAGAGGTATGAAAAGACGAAGTAATCCATCCAGGTGGAATAAGCAACTGTGTTGTGGGCGGCTGATTATCAGTGATGCATTGATAAATCGCTTTCCATCCGGCAGCACGTGTAGATGCATCAGATTTGAATCGCAAAGTAAGAAAAGAAGATGATGAGAGAATGGGGGCCGGCATATTTGTTCCTTGATACGCTCCTATGAGTGGCGAAGAAGTGCTGGGGCCATCATAAATCCACAACGTATCATATCCAGCTTCTGTAGCAAAAGATTGAAATGATAACGATACTTGAGCAGCTTGTGTTGGGGCTATGGTAAAACTGTAATTTTCGTTATCGTAGTAATCAGTCAAAGGACCACCACCGTCATAAATTGTATCAATACAAGGAACAACTGAACAATCCGTAAATTTTTGCTCGATTGCATCCCAAAAATCGGTATATCCGTCATCATATCCCAATGCCCAGATAGCAATTCCTTTGAGATCGCGTTGATTAACAAAATCAAACCTTTTTTTTATAGCATACCCTTCAGTAATCCAACACTGACGCCAGGTGCCTGCATTCTGAAATATATAAGCAGTGCTCACCGATTTCTCATTATACTGTGCATTAGCTGATGAATAATAACCTGTGGCATTGTTTTTAACATAACGGAATGTTCGACTATACACATTACTACCAGTAGTAGAAGATGGCACAGCCGATGACGTAGTTTCCCATTCTCTGCCATAATATGGCAAACCAAGTACTAATTTCTGACTGGGAATGCCTGCATTGCGATAATAAGTAACCGTTCGGGATAACGACCTGTCGTAACTTGCCGTAAACCCATAGAGCGGATCGTTGGGGCCTGCCTGCGAACTTCCTGTCCAATAATAATCATATCCCATTATCGTAAAAAAGTCAACATAATTGGTAAGCAGAGGTTCGTCAAAAACATTGCTCCAATCAACTGCATACAAACAAATACTAAGCTGATAGGATGGATTGGCGGCATGCAAAGCATTGCTAAGATTGATAATAAAATTACTAAAAGCAACTGATTGAGATGACGGCAATCCTTCAAAGTCAATATTTATACCATGTGCGCCTCTTGATTGTACAGCAGACACCAGATTGGCTATCAAGGTATTTTGGGCTGTCGAACTGCCAAAGAATGTAGCATGGTCGCTAAAAAGTATCACACACAAATGAACACGCGTGCCTTGATTGAGTGCTGCTGTAACGGCTGCATTCGTGGCCCATCCATGTGTATTCAGCGCATTGCCGGTAGATGGATTTACTTCATACCCAAAAAAACACAAATCACTCAACAAATTCCACTGATAATTCGACTCATAACCATTTTGCCAGTATGGATGCCAGCCAAAAACCATACGATTGAGTTGACAATTGCTCCTTTGTGTGGAGAGATTTGCTGGAATGTTGGTATTGGCATACCAGTCATCAGGCATGTTATGCTCTGTCATCTCCTGTTGACGAATTGAAATCTGAGCCGTTGCAATCGTGAAAAAACAAATTGAGTAGAATAAAAAAATAATAACCCGCATCTTGCTATTGAATTTTGAACAAAAGTAAGGATACAAATAATTCATAGCGTGTAATCTGTGTATTCTATCCATTTGAGTTAGTATCATTCTGATTGCATGGCAAAAGTCAAATACTTTGAATATACCTTGATTTCATGATTTACATCATATTTTAACCCATAATCACGCTGTACCTTTGTATAAGATAATTCTAGTTTATGAAAAAAATCTTGTTACCCCATTTAAGATTTATATTAATGTGGGGCATGGTATGTGTATCATGTGCTTTGAATGCACAACAATCTGTACATACGTCGGGTGGAGATGCTTCCGGCACCGGTGGGTCAGCTGCTTTTTCGATTGGGCAAACGGCATACACTACAATAAGTGGCTCCACCGGAACCGTTGCACAGGGCGTGCAGCATGCCTACGAAATTTACAATGTGCATATCAGCGAAATTCAACTGCCTTTTTCCCTCAATATATTTCCTAATCCAACTACCGATTTTCTTACGTTAGAAATCAGTCAATTTAACCATGAAAATTTACAATTTCATTTGATGGATTTAAACGGAAAACACATTCAAGTTGAACAGATTGTATCAAGCAATACATTGATTGACATGAATCAGTTGAGAGCAGCCACCTATTTTGTACATATCACCCAAAACAACACAATCATACATACATTCAAAATCATTAAAAATCATTAATCAAACGCTTTTCAAAAATCTTTTGAATTATTCTATAATTCTGAAAAATAATTTTAAGTCAAAAAAAAAACATAAAACAATCAGTATGAAACGAATCATTACGTTGTATTCCGCCATTATCCTCGCTTCAGGAATTTTTGCTCAATCGCCTGATAAAATGAGTTATCAAGCCGTGATACGAAACAGCACCAATCAATTGGTTTCAAATCAAACTGTGGGTATGCGAATCAGCATTCTGCAAGGTTCCTCATCCGGCAGTTCGATTTACACCGAAACACATACAACAACTACCAACGCCAACGGTTTGGCCAGTATTGAGATTGGCAATGGTACTGTGATAAATGGCGTGTTTGGAAATATTGACTGGTCTAATGGCCCATATTTCATTAAAACAGAAACAGACCCAAGCGGAGGTGTAAATTATAGCATTTCGGGCACCAGTCAATTATTAAGCGTACCTTATGCCTTACATGCAAAAACTGCCGAAAACATAACTGGAAGCATCAGCGAAACCGATCCAATATTCAACACTTCTGTAGCAGCAGGTATTACAGCCATAGATACGGCTAACTGGAACAATCATTTTTCGGGAGATTACAACGACCTGACCAATCAGCCAGTTATTCCAACGGTTCCAACCAACGTCAGTGCTTTCACCAACGATGCCGGGTATTTGACTTCTGAAACTGATCCGGTTTTCAACGCTTCCATAGCTGCAGGAATTACTGCCGTGGATACTGCAAATTGGAATAATCACTTCTCTGGAGATTACAACGACCTCTCCAATGCACCAGTGATACCGACTGTGCCTACGAATGTGAGTGCATTTACCAACGACGCAGGATATCTGACCGGATATACCGAAACCGATCCATTGTATAGCAGCTCACCATCTGCCGGAATTACATCAACAGACATTACAAATTGGAATAACCAGATAAACCAAGCTTGGAAAATCAATGGCAATAACGGAACGGTTGATGTAATTCATTTTATCGGAACAACGGATAATGTTCCATTAAATTTCAGAGTAAATAATCAATTTGCCGGTAGGGTCGGATCAAACGGAGATGTATTTTTGGGCTATCAAGCCGGAATGAACAATACAGCACTTGAAAATACAGCCATAGGATACCAGGCCTTTCAAACAACAAGTAATTTTTTATCTCATGGCAATACCGCTATTGGATATAAAGCGTTGCGTGCCAATTCCGGATTGGGTAGAAATACTGCTGTCGGAAGTAATGCAATGCTAAATAATACAACAGGAGAATGGTGTACTGCAATGGGAAACGGAGCTTTATATACAAATACAACAGGCACACACAATACAGCAGTTGGAGGTGTCGCTTTGGTTGATAATGCTACAGGTGGCGGTAATGCTGCATTTGGGTATGGCGCTTTGATACATAATATTAGTGGGCATAACAATACATCAGTAGGACTACATTCTATGAAAGAAAATAATACCGGTAGTGGAAATGTAGCATTAGGTTATGAAGCAGGTTGGAAATGTAAAGGTTCAGGCAATATCTTCATTGGTTATCAAGCCGGATACAATGAGTTAGGTTCAAACAAGCTGTACATTGCCAATAGCTCTACAGCAACACCCTTAATATATGGGGATTTTGGCTCCGAAAATGTAGGCATAGGCACGAATAACCCAACCTTCAAACTTGAAGTAATTGCTGATGCATCATTTAATGGCGTTAGAGTAGGCAGAGGAAATGGAAATGTAGTTACCAATACTGCAATTGGAGCCAACACATTAAACAATAACACATCAAGCGACCGTAACACTGCTGTTGGGTACCTGTCATTATCAAGTAATTCTTTAGGAAGTCGAAATACTGCAATTGGCGCAGAAAGTATGAAAAACAACACCACAGGGAACTGGAACACGTCAATTGGTGACAATGCTTTAGTTTTAAACACAATTGGCACCCACAATTCTGCATTTGGTGCGTTAGCTTTAAATGCAAACATTTCCGGAGGGGGAAATACTGCAGCTGGTTATGGCTCACTGATGACATTAACCAGTGGGATTCATAATTCAGGTTTTGGTATGTATTCCAATAAAAGCCTTACCACGGGAAATAATAATGCAGCACTGGGTTATGAAGCTGGGTACCTCAATTCAACAGGTTCGGGCAATGTTTTTTTAGGTTACCAAGCTGGCTACAACGAAACGGGTTCTAATAAATTATACATTGCTAATAGTTCTACCAGCACGCCTTTGATATATGGTGATTTTTCTTCATCACGAATTGGTTTAGGTACAAATAATCCTCAATACAACCTTGATGTAACAGGCGACATCAACTTTACCGGAGAAATTAGAAAAAATGGAAGTCCAATAGTTATGGATGGCTCCGAAACCAAAGTAAATGCAGGCAATAATATTACTGTAACAGGCAATGGAACTACTGCTACACCATATACCATCAGCGCTGGCAAACCCAAATTTTACTTGGGACAAGATACACTAGGAGGTTATGTATATTACATCTATCTTGATGCAAATGGTGAACAACACGGCCTCATCGTTTCCAAAACGGAGACAACTGCTAACTGGTCTTCCTCTTCAGGATTGGTTGGTGCTGACCGAACTTATGATGGCTCATATAACATGGTATTGATGTTTAACAGTACAGCTAGAGATTGGGTTTCTACTAATTTTACAAGCGAATGGTTTTTGCCATCAATTGATCAACTGATTCTGCTATTTAATGCAAGGATGCATGTTAATAAGGCCTTACATTGGGGAGGATTTACGCAATTATCTTTTAATAACTCATACTGGAGCAGTTTTGAATACGATTCATCAGCAGGAATGTATTTGCATTTCAGTAATTCTGAAACAGGCGCTGCTACTAAGTCAACAAATATGCTTGTGCGTGCCGTACGTACTTTCTAATACTATCAAAATATAGAGAGAAACAAAACTAGGGCAATCCTTCAGGATGAATACCTAATACATAGCGATTGATGACATCTATCAATCCGGCTGTGCCACTGCCTTTAAATCCGCTGATTGAATCTGTAGTAATTTTATCCTTATATTGTTGTGTCATTTGCTTTGATAAAGGCAAATAACTCCAATGCCATTTTTCTTCTTCGTATCCATATGGACGCAAACTATCTTTGACCGTATAGGGCTGATAATATCCGTAATTGCCGGCGTGCTTCACCAACCACTCGTATTCCAACTTTCCTTTACCATTTGCGAAATACTGATTTTCGAGATTATTGATATCAATATCGGTGCCCCAATGATGACGTGAAGTACCGGGCATTGAGCTAAAACGTAATATCATCCGAGCCCGCTCCACACTGTCTTTCACATCTGTTTTCAAATTCTTTCCCTCCACCAGTCGGTCACCATTCCATTTGGCCTCCCAAATACCTTTTTGTGCCGAGAAATTTCGCGTTGCAGAAATAATAGTTAAGGTAATTCCGTCCTTACGAGCTGCATCATACATGCTAACAAAGGCGGTATAGGCATCAGCACGCAAATATGCTTCAGATTTGCTGGTATGCGTAGTTTGTATTTTTACAAAATCAGGATGTGTGGCCGGTTCAAATCGACCTAACAATTCATCTGACGAGAAATCACGGGTATGTGCTTTCGGTAATTCAGCATGAAAGCCTGAATCCAATGTTTGTGATTGCATGATGGGCTGTCGAGATGGCACATCTGAATGACAATGAAAAAAAAGAAAGCCCGTCATGATTATTAATCCAACTTTAGTTCTCATTTTTGTTTCTTACAAAATAACGACAATATAATTATTTTTTTGTGAGGAAAATACACTATCGTCATCGGGTTTTATTAACATCGGTTTTTATTCTATCCGGATTGATTATTAGTCGTTGCGGAACGAAAAATAATAATCGTATTTCTATACCCGAGCTAGATTCTATGGACTATAAGGCCTATATAGAAAAAGGTCCTGATTCTTCGATATACCCTATGCACCAACGCGTTTCTTCACAGCGTGAACCCGTAAGTGAATTCGGACTACAACAACTTTTCGATGGGAATGACAATACCGGATGGTTTTCCGAATCAGGGCTTCATGCCGGTGAATGGATTGAATTTCATTTCTCTGCACTTCAAGCAGCTCGTTTACAAATTTTGCCTATTGACAGTTTTATTGTGGCTCGTGTGTCGCAACTCGAAGTTACGCTCAACGACTCCATATCGGGCATTTACCCTGCCAATGCTAACATCCCGCTATCCTTCCCTATTTATAAAATCAAAATCAGAGCCATTGATGCAGATGGATTGAACAGCGTAAAACCACCATTTCAACAGGACACAACAAGCACTACTCGTATTGCTTACATGACATACGCCTCGCATTATAATTCACGTAGTTTTGCCTTGGCCGAGCTTAAATTCATGGATAACAATAACCAATTAATACCCGTAAAAGCCATTCCTGTTCGCAAAGCCAAAATCAATATGTGGAGCAGTACTGACAGCCGTTTGATTACGGATGGAAATAGCCATACGGGCTGGAATGTAAAAGATAGAATAGAACACAAAATCAATCTGGCATTTGAAGCATTTACACCGGTAACACGCATTGCTTTATGGAATGGAATTGAAAACAAACCGGAGTTGGGATTTGTACAAAAAGTGATTCTCTCAATCGCCGGCAGGCCCGAAGCAAGCTTCACCCTAAAACCGGGATATAATGAGCACATCCTATCATCACCCATGGTGAGCCGGCTTTACACGCTCCGTCTGCTTTCAACAAAAAACATGTCCTTTTCCGAAATACGCCTTTTTGATGGTGCTCGCTATTATATTCCTTATCCCGACTCGGCTGCTGTTAAGTCAAAAAGAATGTTTGACAGTTTGCAAACCAGCATGCTCAGCCCTGTTCTTAACCATCGCATCTATGTTAAGGATAGAAAAGTCGTATTGCTTTCCGATACAGTTCGCCGCACCGACTATTCCGATTTGCCGATTAGTATGCTGCAAGGTGCTGAAACAAACGAATACGAGGCAGTTTTTAGATCGAATGGAACTTTTGAAATTCTCAGATATCAAATCTCTGAACAATATGGCAAACAAATTCGTATAGCCGAAAACCATTATCGTATTACCGGATTTTGGGAACCATTGCAAATTTTCTCAAATGGTCATATTACGCTTCAAATTACTGCCGACATTCAGATTATACATTCTGAAAACTCACAAACCAATGTACGGCATATAAAACATCAACTACTTACATTCCGAACCGAAGGCCATTCTCTTTTATTGGATGGATACGGACGATTGCAACTCACATACTGAATGGATTCAAAATCTTGTGCTATATTTGACCAAATGGCAATCAAACAATGCTTGCAATGATACATGCCGAAAACATTTATAAAAAATATGGTGATCTGGAAGTGCTAAAAGGCGTTTCTATCAGCATCAATCGTGGCGAAATAGTTTCCATCGTTGGAAGGTCTGGTGCAGGCAAATCAACATTGTTGCATATCTTGGGCACACTCGACAAACCCTCCTCTGGAACTGTTAGTTTTGACGGACAAAGAATTGAACAATTATCCGACCGCAAACTTTCAGCATTCCGAAACCGGCATATTGGATTTGTTTTTCAGTTTCACCATCTGCTACCTGAGTTTACAGCACTTGAAAATGTCTGTATTCCGGCATTTATTCAAGGAATACGAAGTAATGTTGCCGAACATAGAGCAAAAGAGTTGCTTGATTATCTTGGATTATCACACCGTTTTACTCATAAACCGGCACAGTTGTCGGGTGGAGAACAGCAGCGTGTTGCTGTAGCACGTGCCCTGATTAATTCGCCTGATGCCATCTTTGCCGATGAGCCCTCTGGCAATCTCGACACACAAAATTCGCAAGAACTTCACGAATTGTTTTTGAAACTTCGAAACGAAAGAGGCCAAACTTTTGTAATTGTTACGCACAATCAGGAGTTAGCAACACTGGCCGACCGAAATATACATATGCTTGACGGGAAAATTGTATAATGCTATCTTCGCCTCTTCTCGATAAATTGCAATCCCCAAACAAGGCCTCTGCTTACCATCCATCCAATCAAGGCACCTAACATTACCCCTCCGATCACATCCGATGGATAATGAACACCCAAATATATTCGGCTGTAGCAATTCATCAAAACATAAAACAATAATAACCATGCCAACAAATGCTCCCACAATTTTCTACCTACAAATCTAACCATGCCTGAAAAAACAAGCACTGAAAACAAGCCCATCGTATTAGCTGCATGCGACGAAACAAATCCATATAATCCGCCACACCTACCCGAAACAAGACGTATGCTTTCTTTAAGTTCGAGATGATGGCAAGGGCGATAGCGCTGAAAAACCTCCTTAAATGCATTTACACTCACCAAATCGGTAAGCGTAAAAGTGATGAGGATTGCTAGCATAGCCAACCATATACGCTGTCGCAATTTATAGTATAAGAAAATTATAATTAGGATATACAATACAATCCAAATGTATTTATCAGAGGCCCAAATCATAACAAAATCCATTTCGAGAGGCCCCCAGCCATTGAGCATTAAAAGTAAATTGTGGTCAATTTGCTCAATATGCTTCATCCTTCAATGGGTTTATTGATGAGTTTCCAAAGCTGATCTTTAAGTTGGTTAAGCTGAAACCCAGTATGCGATGATATAAAAATGAGTGGTAGTTCGGGATATTCAGCACTGATTGCTTGTATTAATTCTTCATCCAGCATATCTGATTTCGTGATGGCTATCAACCGGTCTTTAAGTGCCAACTCAGGATTATATGTATTCAACTCATTATTCAAGATGTTGTATTCTTCGCGAATATCTTTTGAGTCGGCAGGAATTAAGAACAACAAAACGGAATTGCGTTCGATATGTCGAAGAAAACGAAGGCCAAGGCCTTTACCTTCGTGTGCGCCTTCAATAATACCGGGAATATCGGCCACCATAAACGATTGATGATCGTAATACGACACAATACCTAGATTGGGCACAATGGTTGTGAATGGATAATCGCCAATTTCGGGTTTTGCTGCTGTAATTTTGGAAAGCAAAGTTGATTTACCGGCATTAGGAAATCCAACTAAACCAACGTCAGCCAACACTTTTAATTCAAGAATAATCCATTGTGTAATGCCCTGTTCGCCCGGCTGTGCGTAGCGGGGCGCCTGCCTTGTTGGGGTTTTAAAATGATCATTCCCCAAACCACCACGCCCTCCTGGCACCAATATCATCTCTTCGCCCTCATCAGTAATCTCGCCCAATACTTTTCCTGTTTCAGCATCACGGGCAACTGTTCCTAAAGGCACATCGAGTATTTCATCTTTGCCATTGGCCCCATGACGCAACGCAGCATCGCCCCTTTTTCCGTCATCAGCATGAATATGCTTACGATATTTAAGATGCAATAATGTCCATAATTGCTTGTTGCCTCTTAATATAATATGTCCGCCACGTCCACCATCACCACCATCAGGCCCGCCCTTGGCTGTAAATTTATCTCGATGAAAATGCATATAGCCAGCTCCTCCGTCTCCCGACCGACAACAAATTTTTACATAATCAACAAAGTTGGAACCACTCATGCCTGCTAATATACCGCAAAGGTAGTGATTTCTATAACAGAATAGGTTAATGAATAACTGACATAAGAATAACTCTTCTTTTAGAAATCAATTAGCATAAGAATACAAATGTGTGATTAGTTTATCACCACTTTCTTAATGACATTTTGCTGCTTCGATTCAATATAGAAAAAATATGTACCCTTATCTAAAGATGAAACCTGAATCCTATTGCTCTTTTGATTAAGAAGCAACTGAGAATATATTTGCCTGCCTGTCATATCATATATCATCAAAAATGCATCCTGTTGATTCGGAAAATTGATAAATACATCATCACGGGCCGGATTAGGATATATTTCAACTTCCAATTGGTTGTTGGCAAGTGGCATACTACCAAGCACATTCACAGATATGGGTCCGAAATACTCATATTGCCCATCGTAATCAGTTTGCTTTAAACGGTAGTAGGTAAGATTATAATAATTCTTATCATCAAACGAATAACTTAACAACTCATTACTGTTGCCGGCGCCGGGTATCACGGCAATCTCTTTCCACGAAATTGCGTCAGGACTGGATTCAAGCGTAAAATATGCATTGTTTATTTCGGACGATGTTATCCATTCAACTTTGTTGGATTCCGACATGGAAATATGATGTGCAGAAAAGTTTTTCATAACAATAGGCAACGGGCATACCACAATATCTTGTGTAAAGGATTTTACACAACCTAATTGATCAACTACTGTTAGTGCTATAGTATATGAGCCACCGGTTGAATAGGATTTCACAAAAGAAGCCGCCGAAGATGTTGAACTGGTGGCGTCACCAAAATCCCAGGAATATAAATAATTGGGAACAGACGGGTACAAATTATTAATTGTAACATCACATCCTGAAATATTGGTATTAAAATCGGCACGGGGCCCAATAACAGCAGAGCCACCCATAGAAATTGTAACGCCATTGGCGCTTCCTGTGTAATTTTGCACCAATAAGGCATAGCGATTACCGGCTGTAAGCGTAACTGTATTAATATTCCATTGTGGTGAGGTAGTACAATTCAATCCGCAAGATCCTCCCAAATCTACATTACAATAATGCGTACCGGCAACTTGAGCAAATTCTGAAAGCGGTGTATTGGCAAACCCTGTAGAACCTCGACATGCACTGTAATCACACTCTAATGTAATGCCAGAAACATTGGTTGATGCAGCAGGGCATCCCGTGGAAGTAATATTGTATAAACCAAAATCATAATCATCGCCCCTGCATGGATCATTAGCCGGACTACCACACCAGTCAGAAGTTGCTGCTTGAACATAATAAGTAGGATTGACAGAAAGGGCATAAGAGCCGGACTGGCTTACTGTAAATTGATACCATTGCGAATTCCTTTCTGCTCCAATACAATCACCTGTCCAACTACCCTCATTAATAGCACCTAAGCCATTAGCAATCAAAGGCAGGGTAATAGGGCCTGTATAGTCACACAATATTTCAGCGGTTGGACAATCCTGCCCCGGCTGAGGAGGCAACGAGCTCGACTCGGCGCAAACAGTAAATGTACCCTGAGCGCCAGAACCTGAAATCATAATAAAATAAATCGTATTGGGTGAAACTGAATAATTCGAAACCGTTACAGCGCCGGGAGCACACCATGTATTAACCAACAGGCGCGGACAATTACAAAAACCACCGGTTAAACTAGCACAATTGGCCACCAACAACCCGACTTGAACATTCCCGCCCAGCGTTCCTGCTGTTACAGTCAAATTCAATGTATTGTCAGTTGGACCGGTTACATGTATATACCAAACATCGCCCTCCCCACCATAACAACCATAAGGGGCAAAACTCTGCGTAGCACCCACTGTCGTGCCGGCTGTAGCACCATCCGGTGGGCAATCGAATAATTCAACAAAACCGCTACAATTATCATTGGCGGGTTGCGCCCAAATCATATATGGCATAAATACCAGTATGATGGCAAAAAATATGTGTAAAATTCTTGATTTAATGCTTACTCTATAAACAGGTTTGTATTTAAAGAAATGGCCCCTGATTGGATGAGGATTCTTGGATATATTACGATCTGTAGATGGGGAGAAATGTTGATATAACGAAGTTCATTCTCTAACCTCTTACTCTCCGCAAATATGAAAATTGATTCGATCTCTTGTATCGTAAGTATCTGAGGATAATCCCCAATGCTCTTATCAGCATATTGGATGGTGCGAATCCTGTCTCTTATACACATCT
>JACSSC010000058.1 GCA_014879445.1 Candidatus Competibacteraceae bacterium | reverse complement strand
CTTTCTTTCTTTGTAAAAAATTAATGTTAATGAGCAGATGATAAATGCAAAGCATGAATTTTTTTTGATGGTTATTACGGCAATTTATTGGAAGATTATTCTATAAAGTATGTTTTATAAAATGTGTAACTTAAATCATTAATCCTATGAAGAATTTAATTTTAAGTGTTTGTATGTTTGTGTTTCTTCTTTTTGTATCCGTGTTAAATACTTATGCTGCTACTCGTAAAACATGGACATGGCGAGTTGTTGCGGCCACTTCTTGTTATCAGAAATATATATGCGATCTTCGTTCTACTCAAGATGTTTGCAAAAAGGGAACACAAACAGGTGAAGAATGTCATTGCCCTCCGTGGAATTGCTTAAATTCTTAAAAATAATTTTACATTTAATAATTAATAACCATCAATATGAAAAATAAACGATATGTGTATCTTTTGCTTTTGTTTGTTTTTTTGTCATGCCAAACTGAAACGCGGTACTCTTCTGTACATGCATACTTAAACAATTTAAAACAATCACAAACGAAAGTAGGATTCCCTTTTCTAGTGGATAATAATATCTCTTTGCCTAACATTTCTGACGATCAGGAGGTGTTTTATTTTGAAAAATCCATGAATGGCGACATCCTTTATTGGTTTAATGGTAGTGATTATACCATCAAATCGGTTAATGTTTCAACCGGAAATGTTGATGGTGTTATTTCATTTCCACAGGTTTCAGCCCTTACCAACCAAAGTTTTGCCAAAGCTGCATTATTAGACAACCAAACATTTATTTGGTATGCGGATTCAAGTTTAATTCATTTTTGTGCATTGAATGGCATATATCAACATACGATTCAACTCCAGTTAGAACATCAGGGCAAGCTGTATTTTATTTCGGCTACCCCTCATACACATATCGAATATTTTCCCACGCAAAACGTAATCATTTTGCCCATAAGCTGTGCCGATGAATACGACGATGTAGAATTACATCAAATGCCTCAGTTCGCCTTGTATAATCTTAGCACAGAATCCATACAATTTATATCAATCCACCTTCCCCAACTTTATCCTTCCGATAAATATCTAGGTAATTTAATGTTTCCGATTACTGCCCACGACGGTAATTATTTTTATGCGGCCTATCCCTTATCTTCCACTATTTATAAATATAATGTAACAGACGGAAGTATAGAAACGATTACTTTGCAGCTGCCGGTTCCCTTAACTTCGCCCACTACCATGGCTTCGCCTATAAATTATCAACAAATGGGAGAGTTGGAGTATTTGGCTAACAGGATAAATGGTTTGGCTGTGATCAACGGAATTATCTTCGTGCAACAAACAGACGCATGGGATGAGAATCTTCAATCAAGAAATTTTATTGATAATACCATTCTTTATGCATTTGATGCCCAAGGCGGATTAACATGGAGCGGCGCATTTCCGCAAGACGCATTTAATAATATTGGCGTGTTTCGGCTGTCTTTTGCCCATGAGGGCAAGCTGAACATACTTACTTTTAATAAAAACAACGAGCAGCGCTTTATTCAACTACGCCCTCAATTGTAGCTGCTGTAAAGATGCTTGCAAATACATTTTTTAGTATTCAATGCCAATTTACCTATGCTTGAATCAAGGTATAGATTGCCTCGAAATACAGTTTTCGATACAGCTTCTAGGATGATAGCTCAGCCCGTTTGGTATCAATCCCAATTCCTACATTTCAAAACATCTATCTTTCAACTTAGATGAACAGTTCCTCAATTTTAAGGTTTTTTTTGATTTAGCATAGATTGTGTTAAGTTTGTGTTTCCTTAATCAGGATTTATAAACGTAAGTAACAGCATGAGAAAGAATTATACATTGCTCACTGTATTTTTTTTGTTGTTTCCCTGGTGGATATTCGGGGTGTATGCACAACAAAGTGGCTCAATTCAAGGAAAAGTTTTTGACAAAAACAAAGAACCTGTTCCATTGGTTACGGTTTATCTTACAAAGCCGGGTTTGAAACAAACCGACAAGCTTGATCCGAGTTCCATGAAAGGAACCATCACAGATTTTGATGGGTTTTATCGCATCGAAAATGCACCGGGCAATTATACCATTCACTTTTCGGCAGTGGGATACAAAACCTTAGAAAAAACCATTACGATTAGCGAAAATAAGATTGAGTTTTTTGATGTTACCATTGAAGAGAATGTACTCGAACTCAACGAATATATCTATTCAGAAACCAAAAATGCAACGAAATTAGAGGAGTCAACGGTATCTATCGCATTGGTTAAGCCCTCATTGGTACAAAACCGCAATGCTACAAGTGGCGATTTGGCCATTGAGCAAGTGCCTGGCATTGCCGTGGTAGATGCCGAACCACAAATTAGGGGGTCTAGTGGTTTTACAGCCGGATTGGGAAGCAAGGTGCTTATCATGATTGATGATGTGCCTATGTTGCGTGGCGATGCAGGTCGCCCAATTTGGAGTTTTTTGCCTTTGGAGAATATGGACCAAATTGAGGTTATCAAAGGATCTGGTTCGGTACTATATGGCTCCGGTGCTTCTAATGGTGTGATCAATATCCGAACGGCTTTTCCCAAAAATAAACCGGAAACCATGTTTACCCTGTTTACCGGCATTTATAGTGGACCTAACGATGCAGCTAAGAAGCCATTTACCGGATTTAATCCCATTAAAACAGGAGGAAATTTTTATCATTCCCGAATCTTTAAGACCAAAGGGGTTGATATTGATTTTGTGATCGGAGGGCAGGCCTTGTGGGATGATGGATACAAAGGCGGTGAACCCAAATATGGTGGAGCGGCTTTGGGTTATTTTGATACAACCCGTGTGAATCGTGGAGAGTATGAGCATAGTGTTCGCACGAATTTCAATACTCGATTCAGAATCAAAAAAGTGGAAGGGCTGGCTTTTGGTCTGAATGCCAATGTGATTGTTTTTCGTGAAGCCATTTCGTATTTCTGGCAGGATGCCAATACCAATATCTATCGCATGTCGCCGGCTTCTCTCACCAATTTCGAAAATTTGATGTATTATATTGATCCTTATCTAACCTATTTCAATAAAAAAGGCGACAGATTTTCTCTCAAAACTCGCTTTTTTCAGAGTTATAGCAATGCCGATATTCCTTCTCAAACTTCAAGATCTACTACTTTTTATGGTGAATTGCAATACACCAAAAATTTTACAGGCACTAAAACGCTCAAATGGCTGACTAAAGATCTTAATCTGATTACAGGCGCTATGGGTACATATACATATTCCGCCGGACCTGTTTTCAATGCGGCACCTACGCCCGATAGCACAAGCACTGCGGCTAACTTTGCCATTTATGCCCAACTCGAAAAACGATTTTTTGCTCGTTTATCAATCTCTGCCGGCGCACGTTGGGAGTATTTTCAGATTAATAAAGAAATGGCCAATCGTCCGGTATTTCGTACAGGTATTAACTTCAGAGCTACAGATGGAACATTCATCAGGGCTTCGTGGGGGCAGGGATTTCGTTTCCCAACCATTGGCGAACGATATATCAATACATCATCCGGCGGTTATGGTTTCTTTAGTAACGACTCATTAAAGCCGGAAACCAGCTGGACAGCAGAAGTGGGTATCAAACAATTGTTTAAAGGCGGTAAATGGTTCCTCGGATATGTGGACGTGGCCGGATTTTGGCAGGAATATGAAAATTTTTGTGAATTTGCTGCCGGACAATATGAAGAAGGAATAGGTTTCAAATTCTTTAATACAGGCGATTCGCGTATTCGTGGTGTGGATGCTACCGTCTTCCTTCAGGCAAAAATTCTAAATAAAGTTACCATTGATTTAACTGCCGGTTATACATTTAGCTTGCCCCAAACACTCGAACCAAGTTACAAATACTATATCGACACCCTCCCACCTGGTATTAATGTGATTACCTATCTCAACTCATCTTCCGACACTTCAGGTCATATACTCAAATATCGCATCCAACATTTAGCAAAAGCAGATCTTAATATCGAATGGAAAAACCTCAATGTAGGGTTTACTTGCCGCTATTATGGCCCGATGCAAAATATTGATAAGTTTTTCCTGGTTTTGGATGATGCAGGTTTAGCGTTCCATGGAATTAGAGATTTTATGGAGTCGCAGAAGAATGGAAGTGTCGTGTTTGATGCAAGGGTGAGTTATCAGATTAGAAAGTTCAGAATTGCCTTTATTATGGATAATATACTCAATTCTGAATACTCTGTCAGGCCTCTTGGTATAGCCCCCACACGACTATCAACCGTGCAGGTCTCTTATCGTATTTAATGGAATGATTTTTGCTATAATTCACACTTTTAATTTTTAATGCTTATGAAAACTGTAACATCTACACTTTTACTCTCAGGTTTGGCCGGCATCTTGTTTGCCCAGCAACCTGCATTAACCAATGGCAACATGGAAACATGGACTCAATTTACCGGTACGAACGAATCGTATTGGGAGCCGGGAACCGGTGCTACACGCACTACCCATTTTCTGCGCACCCTTAATCAATTAGCCGATGAAGCTTTTCCGCTTACCGGTCCGGTAACTACCATTCGCGAAACCAATGCATCCGATGTATATGCCGGCACATATGCGGCTAAAATGGTTTCAAATGTATTATCAACTTTCTTTTTGCCCGGTTTTGTTGGAACAGGCGATTTGGATATTGTAGGCCAAACGATTCATTTAGGCCGTCAGTTTGATGGCCGTCCCGAAAAATTTCAAGGATGGTATAAATATACGCCGGTTTCAGGCGATTCTGCCGAATTTCGTGTATGGCTTACACGCTACGATGCCATGAGTATGCAATCTGTATTAGTTGGCGAAGGTTCTCAAAAAATTCTTGGAGCTGTAAACACTTATACCATGTTTGATATTGCTATCAATTATTTGGATCCGGGTACTCCTGATACAGTTGTTATCTTCTGTACTGCCAGTGCCGGTTACAACCTTACGAATCTGCTTTCATCAACCGGCCAAGCTGGTTCTGCTTTGTGGGCTGATGATATGTCTTTTTATTATCCAGCCGGTATCAACGAGGATGAATTAACACATCAGCAGGTTAAAGTTTATCCTACCCTTGTGTCTGATATTCTTAGCGTACAAACTACTCTTACTAATCCCAATATGAAGGTGAGGGTATATGATATCAACGGAAAGGTGATTATCAATGAAAATATGCCTTCTTCTCTTCACACCATTGATGTGTCAATGCTTGCTGCCGGCACTTATGTAGTTGTGGTGCAAGATGCCTTTCATTTATTGGCTCGTCATCGTTTTATCAAACAATAATTTGTTCAACGACCTTGGCAAAGGGGGGCTTATGCCCTCCTTTTTTTTGTTCAATGATGTTCGTTGTATAAATTAATTATCCCTTATCTTAATATTATTAAGTGCGAGGTGTGAACATATAAAACTCATGAATGGGGTTGGCTCAACATTATATGTTGGAGAGGGTGCAAACAAAAATGCGCTGGGAGGATGGGGTGATTTTGTGCTGATGAGAGATGCAGATGCCGGGAACCCATACGATGATGCCGTCGGCTTGCTGGAGTACATATAATTTTTCTTTTTGGAAGCGATTGAGTTTGTGGTCGGTGGTGAGGTCGCTTAATTTTTTTCGGCCTTTCAAACCGAGAGGTTGAATAAAATCGCCGGATTGCCAGAGTCGCCAGGTGAGTGGGAACTGGAGTTTCTGTAAATCGAGTTCGGCTACAGATGGGTGATGGATGGGTGTATGTTTTTTACTGGAAATGATGTGCCATGAAAATTGATTCCAATGGCCTTTTCGTGGAGAAGAGAGTGAGAATGATGGAAGATGGATGATATTTTTTTGTCGAATGAGAAAAAATCCGCGGTCGGTGATGCAGTCGTAATCGGGGGAAGAAAAGATGAGCCCATTTTTGCCACCGATGGCCTGTATCATATCTTCGGTTTGAGAGATATGGAAGCCAAATTCTTTGAGTATTTCGAAGAGTGTGGAAGAGTGGATACCACGGCCTGCTATTTCGAGCATAGATAATTTGTAGCCCGGAATCGTCGGGTCGAAGTGAACGAGTTCGGATTTCAATCTATGCAGTGCTTGGGTATAAAGGGATTTGGCGGCCTGAAGGTTTTCAATATTTTTGAGCATTCGGAGATAAAATCCGGGGTTGATATCGGCAAGTTTGGGGATAACTTCGATGCGAAGCAGATTGCGTGTATAGTGGGTTTCGAGATTGGTATAGTCGGTACGGAAAGCGATGTTGTGTTGGGTAACAAAATCGGCAATTTCGTTTCGAAAGGCGAAGAGCAGTGGCCGGATGCGGTTGTTGTTTTTTTCGGGAATACCGGTGAGGCCTTCGATGCCGGTTCCTCTAAGGAGATTAACAAAAAATGTTTCGATGGAGTCGTTGGCATGATGGGCCGTAGCGACGAAAGCATATCCATGTTGTTTAGCCAATTTATCAAACCATGCATAGCGAATATTTCGGGCAGTTTGCTGAAGTCCGTCGCGATTATTTACCAAAGCTTTTTTCATAGAGGGTTTGAGCAGATAGAAAGGCACATCAAATGTAAGGGCGAGTTGTTCGACGAATTTTGCATCCTGGTCGGCATCTTTTTTCCGAAGGCGGTAATTGACATGAGCAATTCCAAAAGGGATTTGATGCAGATGGAATAAATGCGCCATTGCAACAGAATCCATACCACCGCTAACGGCGAGGAGAATTTTTTGGTGGGCTGCAAAATAGAAGGATTGTTGCCAGTTCAGAAGAAATTTATCGGCAAATGTCATGGGTAGATGGATTAAAAAGTGATTGAATAGCTGATGACTTGAGCAAACACTCATTGTATTCGTCAATGGCAACAGAAGAAGCTGTGATGGCACCGCCGGCCCAGAAAGAGAGTTGTTGAAGGTTGTGATTGAAGAAAACAGAACGGATGAGTACATTGGCGTCTATATTTCCATGTGGGTCAATATAGCCAAGAGATCCTGAGAATGGGCCACGAGGCAGAGGTTCGAACTGATGAATAAGTTCCATGGCTTTGATTTTGGGAGCGCCGGTCATGCTGGCCATTGGGAACATCGCCCTGATGATATCCATGAATTGAATATTTGGCAACAGTTGAGCCGAAACGGTAGAGACGAGTTGGTACCAATCGGGAAAGGAATAAACGCCAAAGAGTTCGTCAACATGCACGGAGCCGGGTATTGAAATTTTGGAGAGGTCGTTTCGTGTTACATCAACTGTCATAACATTTTCGGTACGGTCTTTCATGCTGTTGAGAAGTTGCATTTTGTCGAAATGCCTATCAAGCGGATGAGAATGTTTTCGGGTGCCTTTGATGGGTTGAGATCGGATTAGATGGTTTGATTTGATAAAAAAGCGTTCGGGGCTAGCGCTCATCCAGGCAAAATCGAGATAATCGAAAAACATGCTAAAAGGCATAGGTTGTCTATTGCACAAATGCAACCAAAATTCGTAAGTATTAATGGATTGAACATGAGCAGAAAAAGGGATGCAATAATTGATCTCGTAGATATCGCCACGACGAATATGGTGCATGATATGATCGAATCCTGATTTATATTGCTCCCACGAGAGATGCTGAACGGGCATTTGAGCATTGAGAACAAAAGGTTGGTAAAATGGTGGCGGTTGATTAACGAGTACCTGATCAGCTGTGGCCATGACAATCCAAGGGGATGAAACATCGGCTCGTGGGTGAGGAGAAACGGGCGTGAGAGCAGAAAGGCAATCGTAAGAAAGAAAAAAGAAAATCCATTCGTCTTTATGTTGACGAATAAAATCATTTATGTATTGAGTATCAAAATCAAGATGATTCATGCAGCAAACATCTTTCATACCCCATGCCTGAACAGAGTTATAGAGAGGCGACAGGAAATTTTCGTCGGGGGCCGGCGAGTAGAAGTTATGGTTATGAAAGAAAGGGTGCTCGGTCATATATTAAAAAGATTTGACAAGAATTTTTGTTTCGAGCATATCCTGCATGGCATATTTAACGCCTTCACGTCCTAGTCCTGAATCTTTGATACCGCCATATGGCATATGGTCGAAACGCAGCGTTGGCACATTATTAAGGATAATGCCACCGGCTTCGATTTCGGCAAAGCTATAATCCATTTCGTGAATATTGTTGGTGAACACACCAGCTTGCAATCCGAATCGAGAATGATTAAGCAGTTGCACGGCCTGTTCGAAATGATGAAAAGGTTGAATAGTGATAACAGGGCCGAATATTTCTTCAGCATTCACTTTCATCTGTTGATGCGTATGAGTTAGTATAGTAGGATCAACAAAAGCTCCATTTCTTTGACCACCGCATACCAGTTCGGCACCTTGGTTAACAGCTTCTTGAATCCAATCATGCACACGGATTGCGTTGGGTTCATCAATCATGGAAGAGAATTCTGTTTGTTGAAGTTCGGGAGCACCACAGGTGAGGTTAAGAGCAAGGCGGCGCATATTATCGACAAAATAATCGTAATGCTGAGCATGTACAAAGAAACGTTGAGCATGAATGCAGACCTGACCAGAATAAGCAAAAGCGCCTTGCAAGCATAAGTCAAGCAGATGGTCGGGATGTGCAGATTGGGCAATAATTACGCCTGCGTTACCTCCCAATTCGAGCACTGTTTTTTTCTTACCTGCTTCGGCTTTCATTTTCCATCCGATAGTATCAGAACCGGTAAAAGAGAGGAGTTTGATACGTGGGTCGGTAACCAGCATATTACCCACATGTCGGTCGGCAGGCAAAACAGATACGGCCCCGTTTGGCAATCCGGCCATGTGCAAGATGCGGGCCAATGCCATCGTAGAAAGCGGAGTTGAGCTGGCGGGTTTGAGCACAATGGGGCATCCGGCGGCTATAGCGGGAGCGATTTTATGCACGGCGAGATTAAGCGGAAAATTGAAAGGACTGATACCGGCGACCAATCCAACGGGCATGAATTTGATGATGCCTTCGTGTCCCTGGCCAGCTTTTGTCCAGTCCATGCGAATCAATTCGCCATTTATGCGTTTAGTTTCTTCGGCGGCCACACGAAAAGTTTGAATAGCCCTATCAATTTCGGTAGAGGCATATCGAAGCGGTTTGGCTGCTTCTGTAGCGAGGAGAGATGCGTGATATTGTGCATTTTCTTGCAGTTGGTCGGCAATAAAATGGAGTATTTCGGCACGTTTCCATGCGGGCATTTTGGCCAATAATTTTTGAGCTTCGGCGCCTTTAGCAATGGCTTCCTCCATCATGGCGTTATCGGCAAAACAGGCCTTAGCCACTTCATTGCCAGAAAAAGGATTGCGGATGGAATGTACTAAAGAAGATTCGACAAACTGGCCAGCCACATAAGGCAAAAAAATTTCCATTGCATATTTTTTTACGAAAATAACGGAATTTATGCCTTGATACAACTATCCATTCTTTGTCAGGCAAACAAATAAGGTTGACGAAATGTGAATAACTCTAAGCTTAGGCCTTAACCAAGAATGATATAATTATTGTTAATTTGAAATTCAATAAAAAGTCAATCATTGTCGCAGCTCTCCATATATAAAGCATCCGCAGGATCAGGAAAAACATTCTCATTGGTAAGGGCATATTTAAAGGTTTTGTTTCAGAATCCGGAAGAATTTCGTCACACATTGGGTGTAACATTTACAAACAAGGCCACCAATGAGATGAAGCAAAGAATCATTGAGGAGCTAAAGATTATTGTACAAGGAGGGGATTCGAAACATATTGCACATATAGCAACGGAGCTAAACAGGAATGAAGCATGGGTAAGAAACCGGGGGCAAGTTATATTCAAACAACTGTTGCATCAATATCACGAATTTCACATACAAACGATTGACAGTTTTTTTCAGCGCATCATACGTGCATTTGCCAAAGATATTGGTTTAAGTGCAGGGTTTCGGTTAGAAATGGACACCGACTATGTATTGGAATCGTGCATCAAACGACTTATGGATGATTTGCAACCCGATACGGCGCTAACTGAATGGTTGGTTGAGTTTTCGAAAGAGCAGACAGAAGATGCCAAAAATTGGGATATACGAGATCGGCTCTTTGAATTTTCGAAGGAGATATTTAGAGAATCGTTTTTGAGTGTGGAGAGTAAAATCATCTCATTTGTTACCGACAACCGTCGCATGGATGCATTATCGAAACAACTTGGAATGCAAATCAAGGAATATGCTGATGAACTAAAGACGATGGCCACTGAGGGGGAAGCGCTGCTGAACAAGTACAATTTGCAAGCAACTGATTTTTCAGGAAAAAGCCGCTCGTTCATGAAAATATTTGAAAACATCAAAAATCCGAAATATAAACTGACCGATACATTTCTGAATAAAATTGGGGAATTAGATACCTGGTATGCCAAGGACACACCAGCAGAGATAAAAGATAAGATAGAAAATGCATATTCGACACTCAACCCATTATTAGAAAAGATTCGTGATTATCATCAGGCAAATTCGCCGATATATTACAGTGCGCTCATAGCTAAAGAAAATCTATACCAACTGGGCATACTTGCCGAAATACAACTATATATACGCCAATACCGCGACGAAAATGAAGTGATGTTGATGCCTGACACCACAGCTCTTATATCGCGTATTATCGAGCATAACGAGGATTCGTTTATTTATGAAAAAGCAGGAACCTATTTTCACCATTTTTTATTAGATGAGTTTCAAGACACATCCTCATTGCAATGGAATAATTTCAAGCCCTTAATCAGTAACAGTATTTCGCAGGGATATATGTGTATGTTGGTTGGAGATGTAAAGCAATCCATATACCGATTCAGGAATGGCGACTGGCGGTTATTGATGTATCAGGTCGAACAAGAAATCCCCATTCATATCGTTCATTCATTAAATACCAATTATCGCAGTTCAAGAGAAATTGTTCGATTCAACAATACAATTTTTGAACATTTACCGGCATTGCTCACACAAAAATTCAAAAAGGCATTTGACGAAAATGAGATATCATCTCAAACGCCCCAGTGGTTTGTAGATGCATATGCGGGGCACAAACAACACATCCATAAGAAAGAATCAGCTGGATATGTTTGGGTAAAGAATTTAAAAAAGGAAGCGAAGGAGCAAGAAGCAAACTGGGAAGATTTGGCCATGCATCAAACGGTAGAAGCTGTGAAGGATGCGTTGCGTCGCGGTTATCAAATGCGTGATATCGTATTGCTATGTCGCAACAGTAAAGAATCGGGCAAACTATTTCATCGGCTTACGCAAGAAAGCGAAATGAGTGTATCCGTTTTTAGCGAACAGTCGTTGCAAATTTCCAACAACAGTTATATACAACTTATGATATCTGCCATACGTGTAGTGGCGGGTATCAATACAGCTGTTGAAACCGGTAATATGATTACACAGTATGCGCTCTATCTGCAACCTGAGCTAGCAAATAACCTGCACGAAATGCTTATAAATCCTCCATTTCCAGTACGAGAAGTGCTTGAGAAAAAACAGGAATTGTCGCATCACACCTTACAGGATTTGATCGCCGTACTGCATGTAATTTTCAGCCAAGCGGGCTTATTCAGGCCGGTTGACCAATCATTTTTCCGGGCACTCTGTGATGAGTTGCTTCAATATCTTCAAGAACACGAGGGCGAAACTACCCATTTCCTTTCTTGGTGGGAAGAGAAAGGGCAATACAAAACATTAAAGATATCAGACACACAAGATGCCATTCGCATCATCACCATACACAAATCAAAAGGATTGGAATTTCCGGTTGTCATCATTCCGTTTTGCGATTGGTTTCTCGATCACAAAAACAACAACATCCATACATTATGGGTGCATCCGCCTGACATACTGAACTGGGACACGCCATTGGCGCCCATTAAATACAAGCAAGACGTGTTACATTCGCTGTTTGCAAAAGAATATCTGGATGAGCAGTGTGCTGTATATTTAGACCATTTGAATTTGCTGTATGTGGCACTGACACGAGCCGAAAATGAGTTATATGTTTTTCTGAATTCGGCAGACAAAACAGATGAGATAAAAAACATATCTACATTACTTTGGATGGGGCTTCAACATACAACACTCAACGACCCTGACGATATTTGCGTTGATTTGGAGAAATTCCTCGACAAAGAAAAACAAGTGTTTGAGATGGGTGAAAAACATAACATCGAGAGAGAACAAATGAAGGACATAGAATGTGCGATTATTCGCGATCAAGCATTTCATTTTATCACACCATGGGATTATACCCGATTGCGCAAATCGCCTGAAAAAAGAAAATCGTGGCAGGAAAAAGGAATAGAAGTACATGAAATATTATCACGCATTAACACATGGAGCGAAGTGGATGGCGTATTGCAATTGTATGCACAGCGATTTAAGGAAGATTCGATAACGAAAGATTATTTTGAAAAGCTGTTTGAAAATTTTCAAAAACATCCGATAAGCAAACGATGGTTTGATGAGGACGTAGTATCGCTGAACGAACAATCACTGATAGATACAGATGGCAGGATATTAAAACCAGACAAAATGGTAATTTTTGAAAGCGAGATTCAGATAGTAGATTTCAAAACAGGAATGCCCGACCCTGCGTATATTCATCAGATGAAGACCTATTGCAAGCTGGCCTCACTAATTTATGAAAAAAAATCAAAGGGATATATTTATTACATCCACAATCATAGCATAGAAGAAATCAATCCCGATATGCCATGAGTTTTATTAAAGAAATATCCGCCTATATCATAGAGCAGAATCGTACATCTAACGACTCGGTTTGGGTATTGTTTCCCAATCGTCGTCCGGCAGATTACTTGATGAAAGCATTGAGCAGCAGCCGAACAGCGATGAGAGCCCCACAAATTTATTCCATTGACGATTTTGTACAATCAGCGATTCCTTTAGAAACGGCTGACAACTTCCGACTTATCTCCATGCTATATCGTACGTTTCAGGAATACGGTATGGGAAAAGAGAATTATGATCTTTTTTATTCATGGGGAGAAATGTTGATTCGGGATTTTTCGGTTATTGACAAACATTTGGTACCAGTGCATGATTTATTCAGGGTGCTGCTACACGAAAAAGAGCTGACACAGCTTTTCTATTATTTAGACCCCGAACAGATTGAGGCCATACGTCAATTTTGGGAAAGTTTTCATCCTGAGCGCATCAGCGAAGAGCAGCACTCATTTCTTCATTTGTGGCAACAGCTTGAAGGAATATATACCCGTTTTCATGAAAAACTTGAACAAAAACATCTTTCATATGAAGGAAAAATGTATCGCATGCTGTCCGAGCATCCTGAGAAATACCTACCCACTCTTCTACCCCCTACATCACATATTATCATTGCAGGATTCAACACACTTACACCATCCGAAACAAAGCTATTTTCTTACCTGAAAAAAAATTACAGCTGCGTATTTTTTTGGGATGTTGACACCTACTATACCGAACGAGTTGAGTATGAAGCTGGATATTATTTCCGAAAATATGGCAGCAAGTTTCCATCCGTTATCAAGCCACATGCACATCTAAACCAAAACGGTGAGCGCATATACTTGTATGACATGAACAGGTCTTTATCGCAATTGCAACGCATCGGTTCATTGCTTGCAGGCATGCCCATTCGAATAAATTACACTAATCAAACTACATCAATACCCGTTATTCAACCCCATGACAGCATCGCCATAATCCTTCCTGAAGAAAGCAAACTGCAAGCATTGCTCTCTTCGATAAGTCCGATTATAAAAAACAATAGTGAAGACAAGCTGAATATAACCATGGGGCTACAATTACGACACTCACTTATCGCTACATTATTTGAGTTATGGTGTGAGATTATTCGACATAGCATTCATGAAGAGCATGGATATAAATATGGGAAACAACATTTACTAAACCTTCTTCGGCATCCATTTATTCGAGCAACGGCTGATAAATTGCAAGACACCATTGATGAATGGGAGCAAAATGGATTAATGTATATATCAACATCGGAATTACCGACAACCTGGTCGTCTATTCAAAAATTATTACAACCCGAAAGAGAGGGATTGGCATTCCTCAAACAACTGGATGCATATCTTAAGGAATTAATTTCGACACTTGATGCCCAGGAAAGCAAGTATAAATCAGGAGATATGCAATGGGAAATGCTGACTTCATTTTATGATTCGTTAATGCAGCTGATATATTCGGCTATCGAAGAGCAAATCAGTTTTTCACGCGAAACAGCCATACGATTAATCACACAAATATTTCGCAACAGCCGAATCGCATTTCAGTCCGAATCAACCGGTCGCATACAGATTATGGGGTTGATAGAATCGCAGTGTCTGGATTTTGATCATGTATTTATTACCGACTGTAACGAAGACATTTTACCCCCATCAGCATCATCCCAATCATACATTCCATACAATATTCGAAAAGCATTTGGATTGCCCACGCCTGAAACACATCATCGGATGTACAGCTACTATTTTTACCGAGTGCTGGGAAGGGCAAAAAGTGTGCATTTGTTTTACAACACCGTATCAACCGATATGCAACCCGGCGAGCCCTCTCGATACATACACCAGCTTAGCGCCGACATAGCTGCGGGGGTTATGTACACCTTTAAGGAGAATCCAGAAGCTCAAATCGAATCAATACAAAGAATTGTTGTGCATAAAACAGATGATATCCTTCATCGTCTTCATCGTTACACAATAGATGAACCACAAGGCCCATACATCACACCATCAGCAATCAACACGTATCTCGATTGTCGGTTGAGATTTTATTTCAGATATATTGCCGGCATGTATGAAGAAACTGAATTGTCAGAAGATATAGATCAGGCATCATTCGGAAATTTATTGCATCAGATCATGCAAATAGTGTATGAAGAAGCCATCAAAACAAACAAGTCGAATCATTTCACATCTTCACAGATAGAGAATCTTCATAAACATATTGAAATGGCTGTCAGTAGGTCATTTCATCAGGTACTGACAGGCAAAGACAATAAAGATCCATTTATATTCAGTGGCACACAAATAATAGCCATGCAAATTTTAACGGATTATGCATCGCGTATGCTGCAATATGACTCAAAAAATGCGCCTTTCATGCTCTTGAAAATGGAGAAGAAAGACGTAGCCATATTTGAAGTAAATGGAATGAATATTCGGATTGGTGGGAAGATTGACAGATTAGATAAGATTGGAAATACCCTTCGCGTGATGGACTATAAAAGTGGTGGGTCGAATAAAAAAAATATATTTAAAGATATAGAAGAATTATTTGCGATACATGCCGAAAATCGTCAGGGATATGTATTACAGGTGATGTTATATTGTTTTATGACTGGAATATTGGATCGTTTGAATTCACAAAAGGGCGATGCAGAATCATCTATCATGCCGGCGTTGATTTTTGTAAGAGATATTCAACAAAAGAATTTTGACATTCGAATTATGCATGCAGAGGGAAATGAAATAACACCCGTCAACGACTGCCGAAAATATTTCAGTCAGATTGAAGCAGGATTAAGAAATTGTTTGGAGGAGATATTTAATCCCGAAGTACCATTTGATCAAACGCCACATGAGCAACATTGTCAATATTGTGTATATGCAAGATTATGCAAGCGAAAAAGTGAAAATGGGTCGTATTAAACAAACATCTCGTACATCATACGGCCTATGAGGAAATAAATAAACATACCGGTTATATCATTCATGGTAGTGATGAATGGTCCGGTAGCAAGGGCCGGGTCAATTTTAAAACGATGCAAAGTAAGCGGAATAAAAGTGCCCATTATAGAAGCTACGACAATAACTGTAAGCATGGCTACACTAACCGTAATGGCAATTCCCATGTGATTAGAGAATACAATATTATACAACATGATAACAGAAGCGCAAACTATACCATTGAGCAAGCCCACAGAAAGTTCTTTAAAAAACTTTAGTAGAGCATCCCCTTTTTTTAGGGTATTATTAGCAAGACCCTGCACAATAATAGCGCTTGACTGTACACCGGCATTTCCGCCCATGGCCGCAATCAGAGGAATAAAGTAGGCCATTTCAGGATGAATCTTTATCTGATCTTCATATACACTAATAATTTGAGAACCCACAATACCTCCAATCAAACCAACCAGAAGCCAAGGCATACGGGCTCGTGTAAGCACCCATATCGTATCATCAGATTCAACGCTTCCACTCAAACCGCTCATAAGTTGATAGTCCTTTTCGGCCTCTTCCTGCAACACGTCCACCACGTCGTCAATAGTAATACGCCCAACGAGCCGGCCAATTTCATCAACCACAGGTAACACTACTAAGTCGTATTTTTTCATCATTGAAGCCGCTTCTTCGGCTGATTGGTGAACAACAGCAAACTGGATTTTATCGTGATACATATCCTCAATACGCACAATCTCGGGTTCAATAAGAAGCTTTTTCAAAGGAAGAATACCCAACAACACATCATTATCATCCACTACATAAACGGTATATACGTTATCCACTTCATGAGATTGCAAACGTACTTCATCAATGACCTTATCCCGCGACCAGTTTACGTTAACCTTTACCAATTCTTTAGCCATCAAACCACCGGCTGTGTCTTCGTCATATTTAAGAAGATCAACGATATCGCTTGCAATTTCAATATCATCAATTTCAGAAAGCACTTCGCGTTGCCTTTCTTCTGAGAGCTCACCAATAATATCAGCCGCATCGTCTGAATCCAGATTTTCAACAAAATTTTCAGCAATTTCTTTGGAAGTAAGCTGGCTTAAAAACTTTTCACGAACATCCTCATCTAAGAAAGCAACCACTTCGGCTGCCTTTTCTTCATCCAACAAAGTATATAGATACTTAGCCCTAATGGGAGAAATTTCTTCAAATATTTCAGCGAGATCAACAGGATGCAAATCACCTATAAGCTCCAAAATCTGGGCTTCATCGCGACTTTCGATAAGAGAAACAAGCCGCCCGATAAACTGCGATGTAATTTGTATTTGCACGATCTGACCGGAATGTCCATTTATCCTGTTATAAGTTTAATTTGTTGGGTTAGCTTAACAAAATCATCCAAACTCAATTGCTCAGCGCGTTTATCAAGCCAGGGGAGCTGCTCCCAACCAACGGGCAAATGTAATGTTTTTAATGCGTTTCTCAAAGTTTTTCTTCTTTGGCCAAAACCTGCCTTTACTACTTTAGTGAATAATTCGGTTTGTTGAACCAATGGTACCGATCTACGAGTCATTCGTATTACACCTGATTCCACTTTAGGTGGCGGGTCAAAAACATGAGGCGGAACGGTGAAAAGATACTCTACATCATAAATTATTTGCGTCAACACGCTAGTAATGCCATAAACTTTTGATCCATGAGAAGAAGCAATGCGTTGCGCCACCTCCTTTTGAAACATGCCTACCACAACCGGCACATAAGCATGATATGAAAGAATATGAAAAACAATTTGGGTGGAAATATTGTAAGGGAAATTGCCGATGATAGCACATCCCTGAGGGAAAAGTTGCGCCATGTTTAGTGTCAAAAAATCACCCTTTATCAGATGTTTATCATCTAAGGCATATTCGAGCGATAAAGAATCATAGAGCGTATAATCCAACTCGTTCACGTGCAAATCAAACTGATCGTATGTGCGTAACAAGCGTGTGAGGGCACCTTGTCCAGGCCCAATTTCAAGTAAATCCCCTTTATATCCGCTTTCGAGCATAGCATTCACAATTCGCTCAGCGATAGAAACATCTTTCAGAAAATGTTGTCCGAGTGACTTTTTATGTACAAAACGACTCATCAGGAAGGATTGCGAGGGAAATCAAAATCAATAAGCCGAAATGGCCGTAAATCATTATCACCGTCCATAAATGAGAATACCATCACGCCACAGGTTGGCACATTATCTATCTTGAGATTAGAAAACAGCAGAACAAAATCTGTAATACCCGGATTGTGCGACACCAACATGATGCTGTCAAAATCAGAAGTATGTTGTTTGAAAATATCAAAAATTGTTTCGGCAGGCGCATGATAGAGGATGTGCTCCTTGTGCAAAGAAAGAGAATTGTTATGCCAGGCCTCCATCATCAACTCAGCTGTATCAAGAGCACGACGTGCATCAGAGCTTACCACAACATCAGGGAGGTGGCCCTTTTGGATAATCCGTTCTGCCATCATAGGGGCATCGTGCAACCCGCGATGATTCAATGGTCTATCAAAATCAGAGAGGAAAGGATTGTCCCAATCAGATTTGGCATGCCTCACAAGTATCAGTTTCTTCATGGCTCAAAAATACTCAATTGTGTCATCGTATGTTATGTATCCTGTTTCTTTTTTCATTAATAACAAGTTGTTGATTATTTTTTTTGTGATTAAAAATTCAATGCTGAAATAAATATATTTTTACGCTTTATGAATAAAAAGAAGAGAAATTGGATTATCGGTATATCAGTATCCATATTTATATTGATCGTAGTATCTTTTTTTCTGCTTCAGCCCGTTTTTAGAAAAAAATCAAGTGCAACGGAAGCTATACCGGCTGATGCTGAAATGATCTTCGAACTAAAAGATCCATTCGGCATCGGAAAAAGATGGCTGAAGATGTCCTTTTGGTCGTCGCTTGATACTTTGCCTGAAGTGAAACAATTTATTGCCGATTTTTTGCCACTCGATTCCATCATACGTACACATGAAAGCACGGCAGAATTTTTTACAAACGCTACACTCTATGCATCGCTTCACCTAACACCAAAAGGATATCGAATACTCTATACATGCAATCTGAATGGCAAGTTTAAAGAACATTTTATTGACCAGTTTGTCGTAAAATCCAACAAAACACATCCTTTAGAGAAAATCACTTATGAGCACGGAAGCATACGCCGCATGAAACTTTCACTCAGCAATCGCTTTTTACACTATGCCATCAAAGAAGATATTTGGATTGCATCATTCGATATCAATATGGTGGAATCGGCATTACTCACATTGCATAAAAAAAATGGGTTTCCTACACGAAATGACTTTGAATTACTCATGGCCACTAAGCCCGTTGCATCACCATTCGGACTAATCTGTTCGCCCGCCTCATTGTTTCGCCTTGCAGGGTTTCTTTCAAACAATGATTTTCAGACATTGTTATTGCCCGACGCATTTCAATCAGGTCAATTCAGTATCGAGCCCGACTCAATGTCAATACATCTCAACGGGCTCTTTCCATTGGTGAGAAATAAAGGATGGATGCACGCCTTGCCCGAAAAGGAAGATAACCTGCAAAGTGGACTATCGCAAATTCCAATGCGAAGTGGCATGGTGCTGGCATTTCATTCATCTGGATTAACCCATCTGCTACCTCAAAATCGGCTTGTTCCATTTATGGATGGGCCGGCTTATATCACTACACGCTATGATAACTATTCATCACAAACACATACATGGCTGATATTCCGTACAAATGATGAAAGTCGCAGGATAACCGAACAACTTGGCGACTCGCTGATAAATATGACAACAAACGATTCCGCATTGTGCAGCATATTACACGACTCCCTTTTATTTGCAAACTTTCCGCTGGGGAAACTATTTTCATCAATATCATACTATATCACACATCACAATAATTATCTGATTATATCAGCTACAGAAGATGCCATCAGGTTTTATCATCAGGAAATACAAAAGGGCTCCATGCAAGGATATCCACTATATGAAAAAGCATTTGCCTCAGAAAATAAACGCAGCGTATCATGGACACTCTGGCTACAGCCATCGCTACTCAACAATTCAAAAATGCAAAATGCAGAATCAGCTTCCTTATCAGGAATATTCGAAACCCTTAGCATACGATGGAGTAACAAAAAAGAGATAGCTCGCTGCTTCATCAAAATCAATATTGCAAATCGAATAGCAACCCAAATTCCATTACAAACAGAATTGTTGTTACCATCCATTCCTCTCTTTTCGCCTACACTTCTTACAGGGAAAGATTCTACACTGGTAATTGTAACATCACAACAAATGATTGGCTGCAATTTGCAAGGACAAATATTGTGGAAAAGAATACTTGAACATCCTATATCTTCGGCGCCTCAAACGATCAATTGGTATCCCGAAACGGGCTCATCACAATTGGTTTATGTTTCTCATAAAAAGCTATATGCCATACAACATGAAGGAAGAGATTTGCCCGGTTTCCCGATTGAGCTACCCATAAAAAAAATCATGCCGGTGAATGGCCATCCAACACATATTATATGGGAGAATCAGGATGGCACCTGTTGGAGTACCGACAAGAACGGACAGAGCAAAATGCTGTTCAAACATCCATATCCCGACAAGGATGTTCAACTTTTTGTGCCGACATCATCGCTCTATTCGCTTTGGATTGTAAATAACGACGGCGCCGCAACCGGCTACAAAACCAATGGACAAATAGAACAAATAGCATCATGGACAACGCCTGTAACCAGCCCTGTTATACTGATTCAACATGCCGAAGCGATGATGAATGGCATGGTATTTTCAGATGCCAATGGATCAATCATATATCAGAACTTTGACTCATCACGCAAGCCCGAGATATGGCAACGAAACAAACCAAGCGTTTTGATACACGCCGAACACTCCACTGAAATAGGAAATATCATATTTTGGGTTTGGGAATCAAATGCCCTAAAAATTACATCTTCTACCCAAAAAATCATTACATCAATTCCTAATATTGAGAAAGGAAGCTATCGTTTACTCTATCAAGACCTCCATTACCGGCTCATATACGACCAAATGCAAGAGCGACTATTGATATTCAATCATAGGTGGGAAATGGTGGCCGGATCACCATTGTATGGCGCACTGCCTTTTGCTATCGGGCTTCCCGATATGCCCATCACAATCATCTTAACCCATCAAAATAAACTCCTATTTTTTTCAATCCCTTAATCGTATTTAAGATTTTTCGAAACTTTCATTGAGCGATACTTTTATAATATTATGTCGCTTTTCATGTTATTTACAACAAAAACTTACCGTTCGTAACAAATTTTGAGAGGTATGTTTATTAAGTTGTTGCTTTGTATTGTATTTGTGAAAAAAAACAAAATAAAAATTGAAAGCGTATTTATTTTTTTTATTCCTTTGATATGAATTTATAACCAAATACTTAAAGCAATTATGAAAAGAATTACACAATTGGCTTGTATTTTATCCCTAACCATGGGTATATCAAGTTCCGTTTTAGCACAAGATTTTGCAGGATATAGCATTGGCAGTTGGGCTGGTATCAACAGCTTGCATGTTAATCCGGCCAATGTGGTGGATTCCAGATTTAAGGTAGACATCAACCTGTTTATGATTAATGCATCAATGGGTAATAACTTTATCAGTATAGATCAGCGTGCCATTTTTGATCCTTCGCGTCTTGAGGAGCCGGGAGCCGACACTTTGTATATTAAGTACAATTTTGATGGCAATCCCAAACAAGCCCTTGCTAATTTTAGAATACAAGGGCCATCATTTATGTTCAATATTACCCAAAAAGATGCCATTGCATTTACAAGCAATATTCGAGCAATAGCAAACTTAGATGACTTAGACGACCCTTTTGCAGATTTTATCTATAATGGAATCCCTAGTTCGAAATATGGCATTGTTTATACAGAAGATTATGCTTCGGCAAACGTGAATGCCTTTGCAGAATATGGATTAACCTATGGCCGTATTATTTTAGACAAAAACGAACATTTTTTAAAAGCCGGTATTACACTAAAATTCCTACAGGGATTGGGCTCAGCTTATGCCAATGGTAAAAACATTAGCTTTGTATGGGGTAATGACACCATACGTCAGATGTATGGAAATGTAAACTACGGGCACTCCGACAACTTAGATTTTGCCAACAGCAACTACAGCTTCAAATTAGAAGGGTTTGGATTTGGCGCCGACTTGGGTGTGGTATATGAATGGCGTCCGAAATGGCAGAATTACAAATATGACATGGATGGAAAAACCAACCTATGGCGTAAAGACCTTGACAAATACATGCTGAAAGCATCATTGGCATTGGTTGATATCGGCTCCATAAAATATACCCGTGCTGCCAACAGTCGCGACTATACGGCAAATGTAACCGGTCTGCACAACAGTTATTTTGATGGCATAGAAAACATTTACGATTTAACCGACAAATTAAATAATATGCCTGGTATGACCGTGGTAGATATGGGGCAAACCTCCTATGGTATGGAACTTCCCATTTCATTGGTAGCATCCATTGATTATCAACCGGTGAAAGGGCTGTATTTAAACTTTACACCCTTTATTGCATTCAATAATGGCCGTTCAGATGACAGCCGCTCACACGTTGCCACTAATTTGGCATTTACTGTTCGATATGAGAATCCGTGGTTTGGCGCCTATATGCCTATTGCCTATAATACATACTCCGATTTCAACTGGGGATTGGCACTTCGCTTAGGACCTTTACATATCGGGTCAGGCGATATCTTCTCTAATTTAATTGCCGGCGACTGGAAAGGAATTGATGTACATGCCGGATTGAAAATACCAATACCTCATGGCAAGCCACGCGACCGCGATAATGATAAAGTATCCGACAAGAAAGATAAATGCCGAGATATTCCCGGAACCTGGGCTTTCTTGGGTTGTCCTGATACCGATGGCGACGGCATCCAAGATACTGAAGATGATTGCCCGACCGAACCAGGACTTGCCGAATTTAAAGGTTGCCCTGATACAGATGGAGACGGATTACCCGACAAAGTGGATAAATGTCCGACTGAGGCAGGCCCCAAAGAATTACAAGGATGTCCAGACCGCGACTTTGATGGCGTGATTGACCGTGAAGATGATTGTCCGGATGAAAGAGGATTGCCACAATTTAATGGTTGTCCCGATACAGATGGCGATGGCCTGATTGATAAGATAGACCAATGTCCGACCATACCAGGACCCAAAGAAACCTTTGGCTGCCCAGATACAGATGGCGATGGTATTTTCGACCACGAAGACCTTTGCCCAACCGTGCCCGGAATAGCAGAGCTTAAGGGTTGCCCTTATGCCGATACAGATGGTGATGGAATTCGCGACATTGACGACAAGTGTCCTACTGTGCCCGGTGTTATTGAAAACTTCGGATGTCCGCCAATTACTGAGAAAGAGAAAGAAGTATTGAAGAAGGCATTTGACAATCTGGAGTTTGCCACCGGCAAATCTATCATACGCAGCAGTAGTTTTGATGAATTAGATGAATTAGCTTTGATGCTGAAGAGCAAACCGGAATGGAAGCTGATGATTGAAGGACATACCGATAATGTAGGTAAACGTGATGCCAACATTACCTTATCTAAGAATCGAGCCAATGCTGTGAAGAACTACTTGGTGAAGAAAGGCGTACCGGCAAGTCGCTTTGTTGTAAACTGGTTTGGCCCTGATAAACCTGTTGACAGCAACGATACTGAAGACGGACGTCAACGCAACCGCCGTGTTGAAATGACACTGATTCAATAATAACCTCCTTGCAGAGTAAAAAGAGCCGCTTCATAGAAGCGGCTCTTTTTTTTAATGGATCAATAGAACTGAATAGGATGAAGTAAGGCGAATGCAGTATTTTAATTTGAAATGATAAAATCAATCAGATTTCATTTACATTTGCCTTTAATCTTTAACAAAAAATACATTAAAACCATGAGAAAGCCCATTACAATCCTGCTGCTACTCTTCATATCAGCAGGTGTTTATTCGCAAAAAGTTATTAAAGAAGCAACTTTCGATCCGGACGGAAAAGCAAAAATCACTAATCTGACGGAAGTACAGATTGATGAAGACAATAACCAAATGATTCTGTTTTATCTGACCAAATCGACAGCCAGAAAAGTAAAAGCTGAAATTCTGTATTTTGATTTGGATTTCAACTACATCAAAACAGAAAATTTGGAGGATGATATTGAAAAAGTGCGACAAAAATACAAACTTCATTTTTCGTTTGATTTTTGCCCTGAAACAAAAGAACCTCTCTTAACCGTAGAACCTAACTGGCTTACAGGACAAACCGTTTTCAAAAAAGGATATATTGAGAACTATTTCAACTGGCTAACCGGTTATTGCGATAACCGTTTTAATGTTGATGAAAGAGTAAGACCCAAAGGAGAAGACGGTGAAAAACTAAAATTGTTGAACTTCTGGACCAACAACGACCTGCAACAATATATCCGCACTACCACCAGCAACGTGTACAGCTACGGTTACACAGCAACCTACAGAACTGCCCATGCCGCCAGACCGGTAATGAATGCCGAAAAAGGCGACGTCGTAATTTGTGCTGCTGTATATGACAGAAAAAATTTAGCAGAAGCTGGCAAACGTTGGGTTTTTGAAATGTTCAGCGTTAAGTCAATGGAAAAATTAAAATCCACACCCCTTGATTTCCCGGTAGCTGCTGCTCCTGTAAAATACAAATTCTTATCTACCGGAAATGTTGGTTATCTTTTTCAGAGAGCCGATAATAAGTTTGAATACATTGAAGTGGAATTTAATGGATCTATTGTGAGAAGAAATGAAATTGCCGTTCCTAACATGTTTACTTGGGTGGTATATGAAATGAGCGAAGTAGGTGATGACATTTTTATACATGGTGTAACATCCAAAACAAAGGTAAATCCCAAATATTTAGGCAACGCAGCATATCTGCCTCAAAGCTCATTACAAACACGCAATACATATGGAGAGAAGCCAAATGGTTATCAAATCATGAAAATTTCTCCTAGCAAAATTGATTGGGTAACATTCACCGATATCAAAGAATTCAAACCTACATTTGTTCAGGTTGGCTCAGAAAAAGGCAAACCCTTTACAGGCGGAATTCTTAAGATTTGTGGACTGGATATAGGCCCAACCGGAAATATCTTTATCACAGGTCAAAAATATACTTCCGGCCCTGTAGTTATGGGTATTAGTACATCCAGCTATCAGGAAGTGGTGGCCTTCAACTTTAATTCAAGCGGAAAACTCATCAGCAACTACTCCACAAAATTGCGTAAGAAAAATGAATACAATAAGGCAACACCTACTGAGCATGCATTGCTAAATGCTCCTGACGGTTCGGGTGTATATTGGACGATTTTTGAAGTGGCCGGTGCCAAGAAATGGGGCGAAACAGCCAGAATGTTGTACTACCCTCGTGTAGCCAAAATTTCTAATGACGGCAAAGCACCAAATGATTTCTTGGATATAGGTAATGGCGATTACTACTTAGATGACAAGTTCCCCGTTAACCCCATTAAAGATAATAAAGTTATCTTCATCGGTGCTGATAGGAAAGGTAAATTGATGTGGTTCTCCAAAGTACAATTTGATTAATTATATAGCATCATCTTTAAGAAAATCCCCGACTTTGTTCGGGGATTTTTTTTTAACTCTTTCTCTGCTTTCGTTGTACGAGTTGAAGTACATCTCATGAAAACACGATAATCATTTTAATTAGCTATTTACCTTTTGACAAACCATCCTGAAAATTAAAATTATTCTGCATCATACCGCTAGTGTAAGCTTATTACTATTCCTCTCATACGGTTTATTATTTACATTTTTCAATCATTGTTTTAAATCTGATGCTAGTTTAATCCATCAAATCCAAATTCATATAATACTACAACGGTATGTATAAAATAACTACAGATGGGCTATACTCACAGGCCTAATCTGTTTTTATAAATTTTGTCAATCGTGGGTAAGACAAGTAGTTGAAAAAAAAGGCCTGCCTTATGGCAGACCTTTTTATATAGCTGTATGTGGCAAAACTATCCGGCACTGTTTTCAACCACCGCAGCTTTAATTTTATGTTCCAGTTCATCGCTGAGTTCAGGGTTGTCAAGAAGGAGTTGCTTGATCGCATCTCGACCTTGTCCGAGTTTGGTTTCGCCATATCCATACCAAGAACCACTTTTCTTCAATATGTCAAGGTCAACACCCAAATCCACAATTTCGCCGGGTTTGCTGATTCCTTCTCCATACATAATGTCGAATTCGGCTGTTTTGAATGGAGGCGCCAGTTTGTTTTTTACTACCTTCACCTTAATCCGGTTGCCTGTAATGCTATCTCCATCTTTTATCTGGCCGGTTCGCCGAATATCAAGACGCAGAGATGCGTAAAATTTGAGGGCATTTCCGCCGGTTGTTGTTTCCGGATTACCATAAACAACACCTATTTTATCACGCAACTGATTAATAAAAATACAACAACAACCTGATTTGCTGATATTGGCTGTAAGTTTGCGCAGGGCCTGACTCATCAATCGGGCTTGAAGCCCCATTTTCGAATCCCCCATTTCGCCCTCTAATTCGCCCTTTGGCACCAAGGCAGCTACCGAATCAATCACGATGATATCTATGGCACCCGAACGAATCAGGTTGTCGGCAATCTCAAGTGCTTGCTCTCCGTTGTCGGGTTGCGATATCAGTAGATTTTCCGTGTCAATACCCAACTTCTCCGCGTAATGACGGTCGAAAGCATGCTCTGCATCAATAAATGCAGCAATGCCTCCTTTGCGTTGCGCCTCTGCTATGGCATGCAGGGTTAGTGTGGTTTTTCCGGATGATTCGGGACCATATATTTCAATGATTCGCCCTTTGGGATAACCGCCTATCCCCAATGCTAGATCTAAAGTAATCGAGCCCGTTGGTATTACCTCTGTGGCCTCAATAATGTTGTCGCCCAGTCGCATGATGGTTCCTTTTCCATAGGTCTTTTCTATGCGATCTAAGGTGAGCTTGAGCGCTTGCATTTTTTCCTTAGCTAGTTTGCTCTGTTCTTTATTTTCATCTTTTGCCATAAAATTTGTCATTATCTGTTGGGTAAATATATCATATTTGACCCATTATTGCCAAATAATTTATCAAAAAAAGATATTAACAATGGATTATCTTTCAGATTGTCAGTATGCTGAGTTTTCTTCTATACCAAAACCTGAGCTATGGGATTTTTCGTATCTACTTTGGTAATGATTTTCTCTATATTCCCTAGCTCGTCAATAACAAATGTGTGCCGAAGGGTGCCCATATAACTTTTTCCGTACATCTTTTTTTCCTGCCAGGTTCCGTATAGCTCATGTACTTTTTTTTCGGTATCGGCTATCAGTGAAAAGGGGAGTTGGTGTCGTGAAATGAATCGCTGGTGTGATGCTTCGTGATCGGTACTTACGCCTATCACTACATAGCCCTTTGTTAATAGTTCTTCATAGCCATCCCTGAAAGCGCAGGCCTCGTTAGTGCATCCGGGGGTGTTGTCTTTGGGATAGAAATAGAGAATCACTTTTTTTCCTTTGAACATTGATAGTGAAATGGTATTTCCTTCTTGGTCGGGTGCACTAAACTTGGGTGCAGACATACCGATAGTTAGTTTATGTTGCATAGATGAACAAATTTTGTTGTTTGTATAACAACAAAGTCGGGTTATGGTTGGGGAAAGCGAGGATGCATATTCAGGTTATACATAATAAACGACCAAAAGTCGGTTGATTCTTCAATCAGCATGGAAGTGGATTTTCCGGCACCATGACCGGCTTGGGTATCAACACGTATCAGCACTGGATTATCGCCCTGATGCTTGGCCTGGAGCGTAGCTGCAAATTTAAAACTGTGAGCAGGTACCACCCTGTCGTCATGGTCGGCTGTCATCACCATTGTTGCCGGATAGTTTATACCTTCTTTAATGTTGTGCAGGGGCGAATAGGTAAGCAGGTTGCGGAAATGTAGGGAGTCGTCGCTTGTCCCATATTCTACTCCCCATGCATGTCCGATGGTAAATAAGTGATAACGCAGCATATCTAAAACGCCTACAGCCGGCACGGCAACTTTAAATAAATCCGGTCGTTGTGTCATAACGGCTCCTACTAAAAGTCCGCCATTGGAGCGTCCATGAACGGCTAATTTGGCGGGTTGTGTGTATTTCTCGTCAATCAAATACTCGGCGGCTGCAATAAAATCATCAAATACATTTTGTTTATTGAGCAGCATGCCGGCCTTGTGCCAATCTTCGCCATATTCACCGCCCCCACGCAGATTGGCTACAGCATAAATGCCTCCTTGCTCCAAGAAAACGATGTTTGAAATGCTGAAACTGGGCAAAATGCTGATATCAAACCCGCCATATCCATATAATAGCAATGGATTATTGCCATCTTTACGAATCCCTTTTTTATGAACGATAAACATAGGGATTTTAGTCCCGTCTTTGCTTTTATAAAATACTTGTTTTACAACAAAATGTTCGGGATTAAATTTGATTTCTGATTTTCTGAATTCGCTGGTCTTGCCATCTGATATGCGGTATTGAAAAATAGTTGGAGGATAGGCAAAGGATGTAAATGAGTAAAAAGCGGTATCATCTTCTTTGCGTCCACTGAATGCGCTAATGGTTCCCATGCTCGGCAAATCGAGTTTGCGAACAAATTGGCCGTCTTTTTCATGAATACGTACCACCGAACTGGCGTCTTTCATATAATTGGCTACCCATTTGCCTCCGTTGCTATAAACGCCGGTGAGCACATCCTCTGACTCAGGTATTACATCCTGCCAACGATTGCGATCGTGGGCTTGTTCAATGGGGATTTTTACCAATCTGTATTTTTTTGCTCCAATATTGGTAAATGCATAGAGAAATTCTTGGTCAGCATCGGCGATACTGCTTTCATTTTCAAAATCATCAATGACTTTAATAAATGGTGCATCAATGCCTTTTTTTAGGTCTTTTACATAAATCTTGTTACCATATGTGCCTTTCGAAATGGATAAAATTAAATATTGTTCATCTTCTGTAACACTGGCATAATGGCCGTGAAACGGATTTTCTGGGTCTTCAAATATCAGCCGGTCGGCAGATGTTGGCTGCCCCAACTGGTGGTAATATACTTTCTGAAATCGGTTGGATGATTTGAGTTCATCTCCTTTAAGTGGTGTGGGGAATTTGCTGTAAAAAAAACCGTCTTTGTACCACGAAATACCAGAAAATTTAACCCATGAAACGACGTCAGGCATTTCTTTTCCATCCGAGAGTGTAATTACACGAATGGTATTCCAGTCCGACCCGCCTTCAGATATACTATAAGCGGCATATTGCCCGTTTTTTGATACGCTGAAAGCGCTGAGCGATGTTGTACCATCTTTGGATAATGTGTTGGGATCAATCAAAATTCGGGGCTCGTCATCCAGATTTTTTTGAATATACAAAACGCTTTGGTTTTGCAGTCCATCATTCTTAAAGAAAAAATACCAACCACCTTCACGAAACGGTGTGGAGTATTTGGGATAATTCCAAATGTTGGTTAGCCGGTTGCGAATGGAGTCGCGAAATGGTATCTGCTTCAGATAGCCATATGTTACGTTATTTTGGGCATCAACCCATTGGGTTGTTTCTTTGCTTCTGTCGTCTTCAAGCCATCGGTAAGGGTCGGCTATTTTTGTGCCGAAATAGCTGTGTTCTTGACTGCTGTCTCGATACGTATCTGGATAGGTTACCCGAATAACAGGATAATGGGCTTTGTTTTGCTGACATTTCACGCTGATAATGGAAACTATAGTGGCTGCTAAGTACAAGTGTTTCATGCAATAATTCAAATAATATCTACAAATTTTGCAAAACTGTATGAACTAAAAAAATCTTCTTATCCATCTTAACCATTTTTAAGTACAATAAGGAATGATTGTGTTGAAAATGATAGTGATTCATTTACGCATGAGAAGCATAGTCAACATGTGTAAATTAAAAAAGGTCGTTCTTTTACAGAACGACCTTTTTTGTGATAGATTAATGGAATATTAATAATCCATACCACCCATACCACCGGGCATTCCAGCTGGCATAGCAGGTTTATCTTCTTTTATTTCACTAAGTACACACTCGGTGGTGAGTAACATTGATGCAATCGATGAGGCATTTTCTAACGCAACACGTGCCACTTTCGTGGGGTCAATGATACCGGCTTCGTACATGTTCTCATATACTTCCGTACGGGCATTGAATCCAAAGTCATTTTTGCCTTCGCGAACTTTTTGCACGACAATAGAACCTTCAACCCCTGCATTGGCTACAATCTGACGAAGAGGTTCTTCAAGGGCACGTTTCACGATAGTGACTCCGAATCCTTCATCTTCGTTAGCGCCTTTCAGTTTCTCAAGATCAGAAATGGCACGGATATATGAAACACCGCCTCCGGGCACAATACCTTCTTCTACAGCAGCTCTGGTTGCATGAAGTGCATCATCAACACGGTCTTTCTTTTCTTTCATTTCAACCTCAGTGGCAGCACCAACATATAATACGGCAACGCCTCCGGCCAGTTTGGCCAATCTTTCCTGAAGCTTCTCTTTGTCATAGTCGGATGTGGTAGTTTCAATCTGACTTTTAATTTGAGCCACACGTGCTTTGATGTCTTCAGCATTGCCTCCACCATTGATAACTGTTGTGTTATCTTTGTCAATCACAATTTTCTCAGCTTTGCCAAGGTACGTTAAATCTGCATTTTCGAGTTTGTACCCTCTTTCTTCCGAAATCATGGTTCCACCGGTAAGGATGGCTATGTCTTCGAGCATGGCTTTGCGACGGTCGCCAAATCCAGGAGCTTTAACTGCTGCAACTTTGAGCGTCCCTCTGAGTTTGTTTACAACCAATGTGGCCAATGCTTCACCATCTACTTCTTCGGAAATTATCAAAAGAGGTTTGCCTGTTTGTGCTGTCTTTTCAAGAACCGGCAACAATTCTTTCATGGATGAAATCTTTTTGTCGTAAATTAAAATCCAGGCATTCTCTAACTCAGCTTCCATCTTGTCGGGATTGGTAACAAAGTAGGGAGAAAGATAGCCGCGGTCGAACTGCATACCTTCTACTACTTTTACTTCAGTTTCTGTTCCTTTGGCTTCTTCAACTGTGATAACGCCTTCGTGTCCTACCTTTGCCATGGCATCAGCAATCAGTTTGCCGATAAAATGGTCGTTATTGGCTGAAATGGTAGCTACTTGTTCAATTTTATTGTTGTCGTCGCCTACTTTTTTACTCATTTTTTGAAGTGTAGCCACAACGGTTTCTACAGCTTTGTCAATACCACGTTTGAGATCCATTGGATTGGCGCCGGCAGCAACGTGCTTCAGTCCTGCTGTTACAATAGCTTGAGCCAAAACAGTTGCAGTAGTGGTTCCGTCGCCGGCTATGTCAGCAGTTTTGGAGGCCACTTCTTTTACCATCTGTGCTCCCATGTTTTCAATGGGCTCTGCCAATTCAATTTCTTTGGCAACGGTAACACCATCTTTAGTAATGGCCGGAGCGCCAAATTTTTTATCTATAATTACATTTCTGCCTTTAGGTCCTAACGTCACCTTAACGGCATTTGCCAATGCATCTACGCCTTTTTTTAGTTTGTCGCGTGCATCTACATCAAATGAAATTTGCTTTGCCATATTTATTGTTTGTTTTTTGTTATTAATTGTATCATAAAATTAGATGACAGCGAAGATGTCGCTTTCACGCATAATCAGGTAATCCTTGCCTTCAATTTGAATTTCAGTGCCTGAGTATTTTCCGTAAAGTACGCTGTCTCCTACTTTAACGGTCATGGGTTCGTCTTTCTTCCCACTACCTACCGCAATGATGGTGCCGCGTTGGGGTTTTTCCTTTGCGGTATCAGGAATGATGATGCCACTGGCTGTTTTTTCTTCTGCGGCTGCCGGTTCAACGATTACCCGGTCGTGTAAAGGTTTTACATCTATCTTACTCATACTTTTTTTATTTAATGTTTAACATTCTTCGCCCTATTGTCAGATTTTATGCCAAAATAGGTTCTATGACTATTTTGTCAGCTATCATTGCTAAAAATTCAGTTTGATGATTATTATGTCAGATAGGCGCTGACAAGATGTCAATAATGCAACCAATCAGGGTTGTAGCGGTGGGGGTGGGGGGGCTTCTGATTTTTTCTTTTTGGCCTTTAAAAAGCCATCAAGATTTATATTCAATGTGAAATGATTTGGGGATTGTGTCATAAAGTAATGTGCCCGGCTGTAACTAATGGTAAAATGTGAAATGCGTACACCAATTCCATAACTCAATCCTACAGCGCCATTCATCGCATCAACAGACATCTCTCCACTTCGCTGAAAATTATAAGCCAAACGTAGAAATACACGTTTTTTGAAAGGATAAAATTCCATGCCTATGATGAAATGCCGAAGGATATTGAGACCAACATTGAGTTTGGTATCAATCGAATCGCCTGTAAGCGGATCTTGTACAAAACGATTGTCGCGATCATAATAACTCAAATCCGGACGTTGGAGATTAGTGGCTGTAAGAAAGAATCGCAATGGTACGTGTTTGAATGCTTGCGATACGCCAATTTGTATTTCAAAGGGAATGGGCTCACGATTTCCGGGTGTGTATGGGTCAAGTTGTCCGCCTATGTTTTTTATAACCAATCCGGCTGTGAAGAGTTTGTTGCGACTTACATACGTGGCACCTAGATCCAATGCCATACCATACGAATTGTATTCGGCGTATTGCGAAATGATATTTTTGAAGTTGGCTCCAACAAAAAGCAACGAGTCAAAAAATGACCGTGAATATCCAATATATATGGCTACATCATGAGCTGTGAATGTACCAAGTTGGTTTCCTGACTCATCAGCTCTGATAAAATCACCATAGTTTAGGTATTGTATCCCACCCATGAAAGAACCGATTTTATCCCATGTTCTTGAATATCCCGCAAATCCATAACCGATGTTGGCTAAGTAATTGTTGAAACTGAGTTGAATCTGATTGTGCATCCCTTTGTTGTATGTGGCAGGGTTTTGCAGACCTAAACTCAAATCGGCATCAAACAGGGCTGGGGTGGCGCCGCCAAGCGCTTCTATCCGGGCTGAATTAGGGAGTTTTAGAAAGTTGTATGTGCTGCTTCCTCCTAATTGAGAGAATGCAGGAATAACCGTAAAAAGTGTAAGTATGATTGCCGATATCCTTTTTTTCATAAACGGGTTCAAAGTTAAGAAAATCCCATAACGACGAAAATGTGGTTTTAGTGCATGCATCCTAAACTTATCATGATGAAATATGTTTTTGATGCTGAATATGCAACTCGTTCCATTGTTGTTTATCTATACCCGAAGGACTGTTAATCATGGTATCGCGTCCTGCATTGTTTTTGGGGAATGCAATAAAATCTCGAATAGAATCACTTCCACCCAATAGAGCACATAAGCGGTCGAATCCAAATGCTATTCCACCGTGTGGTGGGGCTCCATATTCAAATGCCGTCATTAGAAAACCAAACTTTTCGGATGCTTCTTCAGGGCTAAATCCTAATATGTTGAATACGGCTTCTTGTAAGGGTTTGTTGTGAATACGGATGGAACCTCCGGCTATTTCTGTTCCGTTAAGAACCAGGTCATAGGCATTGGCTTTAACATGTTCGGGATTTTTACAGAGGGCATTAATATCGGTTTGCTTGGGTGATGTAAAGGGATGATGCATCGCATACCATCGCTTGTCTTCTTCGTTAAATTCAAACATAGGGAAATCCAATACCCATAAAAATCGATAATCATCTTTTTTCCTAAGTCCGAGACGGGTACCCATTTCTAAACGCAACTCATTGAGTTGTTTTCTGGTTTTTTCATGTTTCCCGGCCATGATAAGCAGCAAATCACCCGGCTTAGCATCGAAGTGTTGAGCCCAATTGCCTAATTCTTCAGTATCAAAAAATTTATCAACGGATGATTTGAAAGTGCCGTCTGCTGTACATCTTACATAGATTAATCCGGTAGCGCCTATTTGAGGTCTTTTCACAAACTCGGTTAGTTCGTCTAATTGTTTGCGTGTATAATCAGCGGCACCTTGGGCGCAGATGCCTACAATTAATTCGGCTTCATCGAATACCTTAAATCCATGTCCGCCTCGAATAAGATGTATGGATTCTTGTGTTGATTGAAGGGTGACAAATTTCATATCAAAACGAATATCGGGCTTGTCGCTTCCATAATATCGCATGGCATCATCATAGGTCATTTGTGGAATTTGCCCAATTTCAATGCCTTTGATTTCGCGTAGTATATGCTTGGCTAATCCTTCAAAGGTATTTAAAACATCTTCGCGTGTAACAAACGACATCTCACAGTCAATTTGTGTGAATTCCGGTTGACGGTCAGCTCTCAGGTCTTCGTCTCTGAAGCAACGAACAATCTGAAAATATCTGTCGTAACCGCTTACCATTAAAAGTTGCTTGAAAGTTTGTGGAGATTGAGGAAGTGCATAGAATTCGCTCGGATGCATGCGGCTGGGTACAACAAAGTCGCGAGCTCCTTCAGGTGTGGATTTAATCAGAAATGGTGTCTCAATTTCCATAAACCCTAAAGCTGATAAGTAATTGCGTGTAATCAATGCAGTTTTGTGTCGCAATATCATGTTTTCACGCAATGGAGGTCTGCGTAAATCAAGATAGCGGTACTTCATTCTTAATTCATCGCCCCCGTCGGATTCTTCTTCAATTGTGAATGGTGGTGTTTGGGATGCATTAAGTATGGATAGTTTTGAAACATTGATTTCTATATCTCCGGTTGATATTTGTTTGTTTTTGTTACTACGTTCACTAACGACTCCTTCTACCTGAATTACATACTCTCTCCCTAACCCGCGTGCCTGACGGCATAATTCAGGTTGTTCATCCATCGAAAAGGTGAGCTGTGTAATGCCATATCTGTCGCGCAGGTCAACAAATGTCATACCTCCCAAATCGCGTGTGCGCTGTACCCATCCAGATAGCAGTACTATTTTGCCAACGTGCTCTATTCGCAGCTCGCCGCATGTATGTGTGCGATACATATTCGTAGTTATTAGGTGGCAAAGATAGAAAACTGATTCGGCTTATGTATGGGATGTTTGGTAAAGGCAAAACAAATTGTAATTTTGTGCCGGGGTAAGTCTTATACGACCAGCTCCCTTTGAATCCCCCAGGTTCGGAAGAAAGCAAGGGCAGAAGGTTGTAGCGGTGCGATGTAAGTAACTTGCCCCTTTTTTTATTGATTTTTATAGATATTCTGTTAACATTTTGTACATAACTTTTTCTGCCCTATTGATTCTTTGAATGTACTTTCGTTTTTTTTTATCGTTAACTAAATTTTAAGTATTTTTCTTGGCATTCTTTTCAATTTCTCATACCTTTATGATGTGTTTTGAAAGCTGATGCCGTAAAGCAATTTGTTATGAAATTTTTTATTGATACCGCTAATTTAAGTCAGATTGCCGAGGCACAATCATTAGGCGTATTGGATGGCGTTACAACCAATCCTTCTCTCATGGCCAAAGAAGGGATAAAAGATAGTTCATCTATTCTTGATCATTACCGAAAAATTTGTGAAATTTCTGATGGTGACGTGAGCGCTGAAGTGATATCAACGGATCTTAATGGAATGATAGAAGAAGGAGAAAAACTTGCAGCACTTCATCCACGTATCGTGGTCAAAATCCCAATGATTAAGGATGGTGTTAAGGCATTGAAGTATTTCTCCGAAAAAGGAATTCGCACGAATTGCACACTCGTTTTTTCTGCCGGACAGGCATTGCTGGCTGCTAAAGCCGGTGCTACTTATGTTTCCCCTTTTATCGGACGATTGGATGATGTATCAACCGACGGCATTTTGCTTATTCGCCAAATTGTTCAGATTTATGGTAATTATGGCTACGAAACACAAGTACTGGCTGCTTCAGTGCGTCATCCTATGCACATTATTCAATGTGCCGAAGTGGGCGCCGATGTGGTTACTTGCCCGCTCAATGCCATTACAGCGTTGCTCAATCATCCGCTCACGGATATCGGGCTTGAAAAATTCTTAGCCGACTATCGCAAATCAGTATCCTAAAGAAGGATATTTATGGGGTACTAGGTATTTGTTCTTTATCTGATTATTCATTAAAAATTCATACTGCCATGAAAATAAAAATGTATCCTAAATCACCGGCTCCACGACATGTTCAGCAAGCCGTTGATGTGTTGAAAGAGGGTGGCGTGATTATTATTCCCACCGATAGTGTCTATGCTTTTGCTTGCATGTCAACTCATCCCAATGCCATTAAAAGAATGGCAGAAATCAAAGGTATTTCCGTTGAAAAAGCTAACTTTTCATTCGTTTTTTCTGACTTAAGTATGTTGGGTGATTATGCCCGACTGGTGAGTAATGATGCTTTCAAACTCATGAAGCGCCTTTTACCAGGCCCTTTTACTTTTATTTTGAATGCCGGTCAGGCCGTAACTAAAATGATTCCTAGCAAAAAGACGATAGGCATTAGGCTGCCTGATAATAAAATTCCGGTAGAATTGGTTCGAGAATTGGGCGTGCCTATTTTGACTACATCTGTATATGACGATGATAGCATTTTGGAATATACAACAGACCCTGATGTCATCGCTGACAAGTATGAGAAAATTGTAGATTTAGTGATTGATGGTGGTTTTGGTCATAATGAACCATCTACTGTGCTTGATTGCTCTGGTTCTGAGGTGGTTCTTATTCGCCAAGGTATTGGCGAAATCGAAGAATTTGTATAAACTTTTCATGCACTGACTCTTCCTTAAATCACACGCTATCGTTTCTTCATCTTGTTTTGTTGCAATATTTTTTGATTTTTTTTCGTTTGCTTTTACCCCCTTTGCCTATTATCAACAATGGGATATTGAAATCCTTTTTTTGATAAGGCAAATAACATGCTTTAGCATGTTATTTTTGTTTACTTAAATCGAGGCCTTGTTATGGCATCAAAGAAGCAGATCGAAGAGATTCCAAGAAATACAATCAAAAACACTCAAAAGACGAGTGAAGAGGATAAATCTGTCCGTAAATCCAAACGCAAGAGTAAGGGAAAAACTTCCGAAAGTCATCCCACACCTAAGATTATAGCATTTTTTAAAAATGATAAAAATCGAAAAGTCGCAGGGCTCTTCCTAATCTTCTTTTCATTGATGCTGCTGGTTTCTTTTATCTCATTTTTCTTTACATGGAAAGCTGATCAAAGTATTGCCGTTGCGTCTGAAGGGATTCAGCCGGTTCAAAATTCAATGGGATTTATCGGTGCCAAATTGGCTCATTTCTTTATCTATCGCTGGTTTGGTATCGCTTCATTCCTTTTTGTGCCTATATTCTTTCTGTTGGGTGTGCAATGGTTATATCAAAAAAAAATGTTGAGGTTAGGACGAGCCATTGCTGTGCTTACTTTTTTGATTATTTGGGTATCCGGTATTTTGGGTTTTATTGCTCCGAATTTTTGGGGTGGTATTTTATCCGGAAAGTTTGGCCTCAATTTCGCCACGCTTATTGTTGATACGATAGGGGGAGTAGGTTCTGCATTGCTTTTTGTTTTTTCTTTTCTTGTTTTTCTGGTTATTCGATTTAATGCCAATCTTCGATTTGGAAATTTTCTAAAATCTAAACCTATTCAAACAGACGAAACTTCTGCAATTCCAGATACACCATTGCCTTCAAATAATTACACTCATCGAAACGAATTTGAAGAAATGCAGCTGGATGAATCAATAGAAGAATGTCCTATTGACGAATTGCCACCTTTTGAAATACGAGACGAGCTCATCATTAAAGATGCTGAAGACGCCCAAGATTTGGAAATTACCAATGCCCCAAAGTCAGAAAATGAATCCGAACCATTGCTTGTACTAGAACCTCCAACTATCGAAACCTCTGCAAACGAAAATGAATCTTTATCAGAAAAGCTTGTTAGGCAATACGGCGAATATGATCCAACCATTGATTTGCCGCATTATAAATTTCCGATGCCTGATCTGCTCTCTGATTACGGAGCTTCAGATATTCAGATAAACAAAGACGAACTGGAGGAAAACAAAAATCGAATTGTTGAAACACTTCGTAATTATAATATTGATATTTCAAAAATTAAAGCAACGGTAGGCCCCACCGTAACTTTATATGAAATAATACCCGCGCCTGGTGTTCGTATCTCTAAAATAAAAAACTTAGAAGATGATATTGCTCTAAGTTTAGCTGCATTAGGTATTCGTATCATAGCACCGATACCTGGCAAAGGAACGATCGGAATTGAAGTTCCGAATCAACATCCACAGGTTGTTTCCATGTTATCTGTTATTAAAAGCGATAAGTTTAGAGATACGCGTTTCGAGCTTCCAGTTATTCTTGGGAAAACAATATCCAACGAAGATTTCATTTACGACCTATCTAAAATGCCACATTTGTTGATGGCCGGCGCTACGGGAATGGGAAAATCTGTTGGATTAAATGCGATTTTGGTATCATTACTTTATAAGAAACATCCTTCTCAAATCAAATTCGTTATGGTGGATCCCAAAAAAGTGGAGCTTACACTGTATGGATTGATTGAAAAACATTTCTTAGCCAAGTTGCCGGGTGAGGAAAAAGCTATTATAACCGATACAAAGAAAGCACTGAATACACTCAACTCATTGTGTATTGAAATGGATAACCGATACGCATTACTCGAAAATGCCGCTGTTCGAACAATCAAAGAATACAATGCAAAATTTGTAGCCCGCAAATTGAATCCTAATGACGGACATCGTTTTTTACCCTACATCATTTTGCTGATAGACGAATTTGCCGATTTGATTATTACAGCCGGTAAAGAGGTGGAAACACCTATTGCACGTATTGCACAATTGGCTCGTGCGGTTGGGATTCATTTGATTATTGCAACCCAACGGCCATCGGTTAATATCATTACTGGTACCATTAAAGCCAATTTTCCGGCACGCATTGCTTTTAAGGTTACTTCAAAAATTGATTCTCGTACCATACTGGATTCTGGAGGTGCTGAGCAGTTAATAGGACGTGGTGATATGCTATTTAGCTCCGGAAGTGATTTGATCCGTCTTCAATGCCCTTTTGTTGATACACCTGAAGTGGAAAGGATTGCTCAATTCATCGGAAGCCAGCCCGGCTATGCCGAACCCATGAAATTACCCGAATATATTGGAGAAGAAGGAGACCCTGATAAAACTCGCCTTGATATTAATGATAGGGACGAATTGTTTGAAGAAGCGGCTAGAATCATTGTTCAACATCAACAGGGTTCAGCTTCTTTATTGCAGCGTCGCCTTAATCTAGGATATAATAGAGCAGGGCGTTTGATAGATCAAATGGAAATGATGGGTATTGTTGGACCCAATAAAGGCAGTAAGGCAAGAGAGGTACTCCTTCCAGATTTATTTTCTTTGGAACAGTTTTTGAAAGATAAAAGATAACTTTGTAAAAATTAATTGAATATCATGAAAACGATTCTTGCTTTTTCCTTGATTGTAGCCACTATGTTTAATCTTTTTTCGCAAGATGCTGATGCAAAAAAAATACTCGATAAACTCAGCGAAAAAAATAAATCATACAAAACGGTTGAATTGGAATTTTCTTTTACGGTTGAAAATAAAGAACAAAAAATCAATGAAACAACCAAAGGTGTTCTTAAGCTGAAAGATGATAAATATCGTGTTACCATGAAAGACCAGGAAATTTTCTGTAATGGCACCAAGGTTTATACTTATTCAAAAGAAACCAATGAGGTGCAGGTTATCTCGGTAGATGAGCTGGAAGACGATGCCATTACACCCAAAAATATGTTTACTATCTACGAGAGCAATTTTAAGTCGCGTGTTAAGGAAACAAAAAAAGAGGATGGGAAAAATATTTCTGTCATTGACTTATATCCAACAAAACCCAAAGAGAAGGATTTTACAATCGTACGCCTTTTTGTAGATACTGATAAAAATCAAGTTCTTCGTGCCAATGTATTAGCTAAAAATGGCTCGTTATACATTTACAAAATCGAAAAGATGACAACTGATAAGGAACTCAACGATACTTTGTTTGAGTTTGATAAATCGAAATATCCTAATGTTACTGTTATTGAATAACATTCGGTTTTTATTCCGACATTAATTCCCATTTTGGTATTTTTTCAGAAATTGGATGAAGCAACATCCGGGTATCTGATCCAAAACGATGTAGTTTTACCGAGTCCTTAGATGACAGATTAAAGTATGTAGGATACATTTCAGCCATGCTTACAGGAATGATGGTATAGTTTTGAGGAGCGCTTTCTTTTTTGTAAACCCAAGTGGGGATGTATTGATAAGAATGTATTCTGACTTTGTTGTTTTTCTTTACTAATACAACTTCAGCAATAATGCCACCGTCTCGATATACATCACGTTGGTTTGAAATGAAATTACCGAGTGAGTAAAATACAGGTACATGATGAGTGCTGTCAGATTTTGGAGTTATCCAGCGTATTGGTTGCACAACATGTGGATGAGCGCCAATAATAAGGTCGGCGCCATAATCAGCAGCAAATTGCGCTATTAATGCCTGTTGTGTGCTTTCCATTCTTTGATATTCCACCCCCCAATGAAAAGTGGTTATAATAAAATCAACCTCTTGCTGTTTTGCTTTAAGCAGGTCTTTGCGGATATGCGAAGTATCAATCATATTCACAATATTGGGTGGTAATACTTTGATGCCATTGGTGCCATAAGTATAGTTGAGCAGTGCAATGCGAAATCCATTCTGAGATTCCCAAATTAATGGGTAAAGAGAATCTCTTTCAGATGCGTCTCTAAATGTTCCGGTATGTGGCATTTTCATTGAATCTAGTACATGCAATGTTCTAGTAAATCCATTTTTCCCTTTGTCATATGAATGATTATTTGCTGTTATCAGAGTAGTGTATCCTGCATCAAGCAAAGCGTTGAGAAGTGCGTCGGGGCTTGAAAAAGTAGGATAGCCGGTGTAGGGCGCACCCGCCAGCGTAACTTCTAGATTACCTATAACCCAGTCGCAACGCTTAAAATACGGAGCAACATGTTTGAAAATCGGAGTGTAATCATAGGTTTTGGTTTGTGGCTGATACATGGCTTCAATAAGAGGTGTATGTCCCATAATATCGCCGGTGAATGCAATCGTAATAATGGCTGAATCGGTTTGAACAGGCATCGTGTCGAATGAGTTTAGTGGGCCCCTGCCATTAGCAAAACGAATAGGCCCCCAAAAATAAAATCCGGTGAAAAGTATAAGTACTCCCAGCGACAAATAAATGTATGATCGCGATTTTCTTGTCATTTTATTTTTGAATGTATTAATGTGCCTTTTACAATTAAAAATTGTGCAGTTACATAGGTGCTCATTACCCAAACAGCCACATACGGAATTGGGCTCACAAATTTATTAATGGCAATCATGGAGTCGGAAAGAATAAATAATAAAGCGCCGAATAAGATGAAATAAAAACTTCTTCTATTTGTACTAGATACACGCCATGATGCTGCCATTCCCATGATCCCTATGACTGATGCGTAAACTACAACAGGTATAAACAAAGGCGCTGTTGCGTCATTTCGCAAAATATGTCCTTTAAGTATATAGAGAAACCCTAATATAAATAATATATAAGGTAATGAAAGGACGAAACGACCTCCCCAAGGTAATGAGCCGGATGCCTGATGCCAAAATCCGACAATGTATAAAACGTGAGCCAGAAGGAATGACGATAAACCAAATACAAAAAGATGGTCAGCATGAAACATAAGAAAAATATCACCACCCATTGAGAAAATTAAACTAATAAAAACACATTTGCGAATAACAGAAGATAAAGCATTCTCATGAAATAAAAACCATATCATAAGCATTGGCATGAGTAGCGGTTTGCTGATATATACAAGCCACGGTGTTGTGTCAGTAGTTCGCATCAACTCTCCTGTAATTTCTATCAGAGCCGTTGCAAAATATATGAAAGGTAAGATACTTTTTGCTGTTGTTTTCATAATGAATGGGGTATAAAAATTGAATAAAAATAAAGAAAGATATGGTTCATTATTCAGATTGAGCAATTCTTATCATCAGCGTTTCAATAATAGATTTGATTTCTTTTGTTGGGCATGTAAAGTTATTAAACATGATTGCAAAACAAATTTCTCTTCCTTTTGTGTTTTTTACATATCCGGCATAGCACCTTACTAAATTCATTGAACCACTTTTTGCCCTTAGATTATTTTCAATCGAAGTGCCGGCACCAACTGATTTTAATGTACCTGTTTTGCCTGCAATAGGTAGCGAAGCATAAAAACTTTCAAATGTTTTTTCTTTTACCATTAACGATAAAAGACGTGTGAAATTATCTGCACTTATGGCATTGTTTCTTGACAACCCCGAACCATCAGCAATAAAAAGTGCATCGGGATTCAGTCCTTTTTTAACCCAAAAACTACGAATTCCCTCATTGCCATTATAATTGCTTCCCATACCATATAAACGATAACCTATTGCTTTGTGCAAATGCTCGGCAAACAAATTGTTGCTGTGAATATTTGTTTGAGACACTATGCTGCCAATAGTTGGCGATTTGATTTCCCCAATGGTAATTCTGTTTTCATTTACCGACATTTTTTTTCCATCTATCTTTAATATTCTGGGAGTAGTGGCTGTGCCCTTTATGATAATTTGATTTGAACGCAAAAATTGTTCTAATAATTGTGCCGTGAACAAAGCCGGGTCGGGTAAAGCCCCCTTGATGCTGAAATCTTTTTCGCCAGGAGGAATTGTGCCTCTAGCATAACGCAGGTAGGTATATTCAGACCCGAAAATGTAGGCATTGTCACCGGAATATTTTTTTCCGCATCTCACTTCGTTAATCATTTGCAATTCTTTGATTGGCGGCTTGGTAGAAGTAATAACAGTTGAATCACCCTGAATGGCCCCAGAGCTAAAAAAAATACTATATGCATTTTCCATTATGCTGAGTCCGCAGGCCCCTGCGCCGTAATAATTACCCAAATCTCCCCAATTCCATGTTGCTGGTGCCAAGGACTGTTCAAAAACACTATCGTCGCCAATGATATCGCCTTCTATTGTATGAATGCTTTTTTTGTTGAGAAAATTTAGGATAGCTTGCAGAATTTTATCAACACGCATGTCGCTAAAGCGTTCCGAACCCAGCGTAGGGTCACCTCCTCCCCGAATAATTAGGTTACCTTTCAATATGCCATTATCCAATTCGCCATCATATTGCAAAGATGTTGTGAATCGAAACCCATCACCAAATGTTAATAATGCAGTAGCCGTTGTAATTAACTTAGTAACAGATGCAGGTACAATGGCCTGTTGGCTGTTTTGCTCGGCAATCAGCTCTCCCGTATCGGCATATTTAACGCTAATCCCAATATTGGCGCCACCCAACCCATCCATGTTTTTGATGGATTGCATGTATTGTACCAATGATGCCCGACCTCCAGTTCCGGCGGTTTTGACCTGCGCCGATATCAGATGCTGAACAAATAATAATAGTATTATCAGCAATAGTGCTTTCCTTTTCATCATAGAGTGATTTACAAAAAAAAGATAAAATAAATAAAATTTACACAGATTATATGAACTTTGCGTTTGATTATTTGTACAAGTGAAAAAAATCATGAGAAACCGACTGCTTTCAACGCTCCTATTATTGTGTTTGGCAATTCCTGCATTTCTTCAACAGCCCTATGTATTGTTAGACACCAAAACAGATCACAAACACGAAGTAGAAATTATTGTGCTTGCTCCGGATGGCAAGCATATGCTTAGTGGAGATTATGGAGGGTATCTATTTATATGGGATTTACAGAGTATGCAAGTAATTCAGAAAATCAGAGCTCATCAAAAATCCATCAATTCAATACTTTTTAATACACGTGGCGACAAGTTTGTTACGGCAGGTGATGATGGAAAAGTTAAAGTATTTGAATTTTCTTCTCGAAATCTTCTACATACCATATCGGCTCCCTACGATCGTGTTAATTTTGGAGTTCTAACTCCTGATGATCGACATGTATATTTCGGCGGCTATGCCTTACAAACCAGCGGTCAGTTTACCGGCCTTCTTAAAGCATCTCTTACAAATACATCAAATGTTCAAACCGTTTATTTACCCAATAGTTCTACGACTAATTATGGTATCACAGATGGAATTCTTGATTACTCAAACCAATATATCATGTTCAGCATGGGGTATGGTGTAATGATTTGGGATTATAAATCTGATAAGTTGATAGATGCACTATGGACAGGGTTTTATGTGAATAATATTACCTCTATAAAAGATTGGGTGTATGGTTGGTGTGATGGAAAAGTCATACGATGGAATTGGAATGGTTCTCAATACAAGTTTAACAAAACCATTTCCGCCGGCAGCAGTGATGGTAGAGGATACAGTCGTATTGTGTTTAATAGCAATAAGTCACTCTTTATTTCTGGAGATGATAGTGAAAGAGTAAATATTTACAAATCAGACAATATGTCGTTGCAGCAGGTATTATTGGGACATAAGGATGTTGTTCGATCTTTTTTATTTTGGAAAAATGACTCAATTATTATTACTGCCGGATATGATCGAGCGATAAAGATATGGTCATTTCCTCAACCCGAGAAAGATACCTTAATCACAATTATAGATCCTGATACTGTGCAAGTATTTGATGTTGAGGTGAAAGATACGATTCAGGTTGTTATTGAAAATAAACCCAATGTTATTTATACGGAAAATAATATTCCAACAGAAGTAGGAGATAGAAAAGTGCAGAAAGTAGGCGATTTTATTGTTAAACAAGAAGAGTTTGAAATCGAAATTTGGGATAATTCAGTTTATGATGGTGATACAATTTCACTTAACATCAATGGAGTATGGGTGTTAGAAGAGTATGAGGTTACAAAAGAGAAAAAGAGAGTTAAGATTAAAGTATTGCCGAATACAAATAATTATCTGATATTATATGCTCATAATCTAGGACGTATTCACCCGAATACCGCTGCCATTGCTGTTATTGAACCGAATGGGTCGAAGCGAAGATTAACGATTGCTTCAGATTTGGATAAGTGCGGAGCGCTTAACTTTCAGTATATGCCAGATTAGTTTTAATAAAACTATTCTGCACGACCAAATTTTGTGATTAATCCAAACCCGATAGTAAGATTGATAGAAGGCCCCTCGTCACTTTTATTATAAAGCGTTTCGTCACTTTGAAGACCTGTATCTTTTTTGCTAAACTCATGAGAAAAGTAGGTTGCGCCTAATATCAGGCCAATTCCCATTTGTTTGTTTGGTTTAACGAAATAGTAAAATCCATTGTTAATGTTCACAATAGCGCCCCAATCAGTAAGCGTTTTTGGTGGTGTATGAAATTCACCTTTTTTGGGTAATAATAAGTTGTTGTAATAGATAAAACCAACCCCTGCATTGATGGCAGGAATGTATGAGAAGCGATCGCTTAGCCGAACTTCATAGCGGATATCGGCAGTAGCCATAAAAGTTAATGCTAAAGGATTAGATTGATTAAAGCGGGGATTCCAAATATTAAATCCGGTAAATCGTAACATCGGGCCAATAGAAAGATTTTTCCAAACCCGTGTATGAAAACTTGCACTAATATTGCCAATGGCTTCAAAAGCACCTGCGTTGGCAGGATTGTAAACATAGTGAGGCACACCCATATCAAGCATTACATCAAATAAGTATCCTCTGCGGGGTGGAGGGCTTAAATCTTCAGTTTCAACATCCTGAGCATTTCCCGGCAAGGAAAATACAAATATCATAGCAAGTAAAATTAGGTATCGAAAAGTGTTTATCATCAATCTCATTTTGCCTATAAACGGTTATTTATTGAAAAGGGTTGCTTAGGTATTTTTTTTAAATAAGGGGCTAAAGCCAAAATTATAAAAAGTAAAATGCCAAAAATGGTTTCAATAATAATAAACTGAGTGTCGGGTGGTGGGCTCATAAAAAGTGCAGGAGTATCTAATGAACTACCTGGAAAGGTTTTGATTAATGCAACATAGAGGTTATTCATCAAATGAAATCCTAGTGCTAATTCAAGGCCTTCTGTTAAAATAGTAATTAGCCCCAACCCCATACCTAGTGTAATATAAACGAGCAGCATTTTCCAAAATCCAAATTCTCTGATTTCGAGATTGAAACTATGTGCCAACCCAAATAGGGCTGATGTTAATATCCATCCGATCATGATGCTACGTGTGCTTCTGCTTATTCCTTGAAATAAATAACCGCGAAAAAAAATTTCTTCAAATCCGATTTGGAGGGGGAAAATCAATAGGGCAAAAGGAAGGAAAGTCCAAAATTGGTCGGCGGAATATTGCCATATAAAATTTGATGGATCTTTGATATAATAATACAAATCGGTGATAAAAATAGCGATGAGAGCCGAGAATAATCCCCAACCAAACATTCCCTTACGAAATCTATTGGCTGAGGTGATTATCGTTTTGGGATTGCAGCGATGAAATAACCAGAAAAAAATCAATAAAGCAGCAAGACCGGCAATAAATGGAAGATTGATTAGCAGAAAAAACAAAGGATAGGGCATCAACTGCTGAATAGCCGGTGAATAAAGAACATTTGATTGGCCGGCTTGAGCCACAACATTTGCTAAGGGAATCTGAGCCAAAAAGAAGAAACCCAGCGTAATGAGGATAACAGCCATGTACGACCTGAAATGATATATGCCTGATGTCTGTTTGTTAAAAAAAAGGTTCATACACTAATTGCAAACAACAATGTTAGTTATTTTTCAACTGGAATACAATTTATAGGGGTGTTGAGTATGGATTACAGATTAATTTTGTTTCTTTGTAAAATAAATAATTTGAGTATTGATTATGAAAAAGTCACTTGCAATAACAATGTTAATATTTTTCATCATGTTTGGAAATGTAATGTCTCAGGCCAAATTCACATCAGTTGATCAGGCCCGCACATTTTTATCCTCACAATGTTCGCAAGCCACACAGCCCGGTTTGACGTATCAGCATGCTTTTCAGTTTGAAACCGGAAGAAAAGGGCAAGTCATCCTCACCATTGTAAAAGCTGATGCCAAAGGAAAAAGCAATACGGTTTCTTTTGAGTTTTTTTTGGAGCATCTGGAGCCAAATAAAATCATGCAGCTTACATCCAGCAAGGAGTTAAAGATTCATGCCTTTGCTAAAGGCGATCAGAGGTTAGTGAAACAAACAGCTAGTAATAAATCTTCATATTCGCAGTTTTTTCCAATATATTTTGATGACATGCAAAAGATGCGGGATGCTCGTGAAGCCATACTGTACCTCATGAAGGAATCGCCGGTTGAAAAAGTTGCACCATCATCTGAAGCGGATGCTTATAATTGGATTGAAGCAAACATTAAAAGAAGTTATTCTGCCAATGGGAAGCAATACAATATGATGTTAACCATTGACAGAAGCAATAATAACAAGCTTACCTATTCTATTAGTGAGACGGATTCAAAAGGGGCACAAAAGGTTATGGCTTATGAGTTTTACATGGCTGATTTTAATGTGGCGTCATTTAGGGTTGTAGTAGCAAAAAATCAATTAAGCGTTAATATGGTTTGCTCCAACAATACAAAAGCCGTTAAGTATTTTGAGAATAATGTTCAAAAGAGTTACCTGAATCGCTTTGATCTAATTATTGATGATGCTAAATTGGCTATGGATTTGATTTCGGTATTTCGTTTTATTAAAACCGGAAAGACAGAAGTGCAGCCGGATGAGAAAAAATAAATGGATGCTGTGAATAATTGTTTATAACTATTTACTATAACCATTAGCAAATCATTAGTTTTGCATCCCGAACCGTTGGTTCGGTTTTTTTGTGTCCGGCCAACATTAACATACTGAAAATCATGCCAAAAGACAAAAGCATTTCATCAGTTCTGATTATTGGTAGTGGGCCTATCATTATTGGCCAGGCCTGCGAATTTGATTATTCCGGCTCTCAGGCATCCCGATCGTTACGTGAAGAAGGCATAGAGGTTACATTGATTAATTCCAATCCAGCTACTATCATGACAGATCCGGTGACGGCAGATTATGTGTATTTGTTGCCACTTGAAATGGATTCCATCATTCGAATATTGGAAGAAAAAAAGATAGATGCAGTATTGCCTACAATGGGAGGACAAACAGCCCTTAATCTTTGCAAGGAATGTGAAGAAGCAGGGGTTTGGGAAAAGTATGGAGTAAGGATTATTGGCGTTGATATTGATGCAATAGATCGAACAGAAAACAGAGAGTTATTTCGTCAATTGATGATAGATATTGGGGTAGGCGTACCTCCATCAAAAACAGCACAATCGTTTTTGGAAGGAAAAGAAATTGCTCAGGAAATTGGTTTTCCACTCGTCATCCGGCCATCATTTACATTAGGTGGAACGGGAGGTGCATTTGTACATAAAAAGGAAGAATTTGATGAATTACTGAATCGCGGCCTTCATGCTTCACCCATACATGAAGTATTGATTGAACAGTCCATATTCGGGTGGAAAGAATATGAGTTGGAGTTGTTGCGTGATGCAAATGATAATGTTGTAATCATTTGCTCTATCGAAAACTTCGATCCCATGGGAATTCATACAGGTGATTCAATAACAGTAGCACCTGCGCTAACATTGCCTGATACTGTATTTCAGCGTATGCGAAATATGGCTATTCTTATGATGCGATCTATCGGCAATTTTGCAGGCGGATGCAATGTGCAATTTGCCGTTAATCCAGAATCAGAAGACATCATTGCCATTGAAATTAATCCTAGAGTAAGTCGTTCGTCTGCCTTGGCCTCAAAAGCAACCGGCTATCCGATTGCACGTATTGCAGCCAAACTTGCCATTGGGTATCATTTAGATGAATTAGAAAATCCGATTACCAAAACCAGTGCATTATTTGAACCGACACTTGATTATGTAATTGTGAAGATTCCTCGCTGGAACTTTGATAAGTTTAAAGGATCAGACCGACGATTAGGCCTACAGATGAAAAGTGTGGGAGAGGTAATGGGTATCGGACGAAGTTTTCAAGAAGCGTTGCAAAAAGCATGTCAATCGTTGGAAATTAATCGAAATGGACTGGGGGCTGATGGTCGTGAATTACGAAATCGAGATGAGATTCTACATAGCTTGGAGCATCCTTCCTGGAACAGATTATTCCATGTATATGACGCATTTAAGCTTGGAATACCATTTACGACCATTCATAAAGCCACTCAAATTGACCCCTGGTTTTTGAATCAAATAGCAGAATTGGTTTCACTTGAAAAATCTATTCAACAATTTACCATTCAAAACCTTCCACGCGAAATATTGCTAACAGCCAAACAAAAAGGATATGGAGACAGGCAACTGGCACACCTGTTAGATTGTCTTGAAAGTGAAGTGTATGCGAGAAGAAAAGAAGATAAGATTCAGCGTGTTTATAAATTGGTGGATACATGTGCTGCTGAATTTGAGGCCTATACACCTTATTATTACTCTACATTTGAGGAAGAAAATGAATCAGTAGTAACCGACAAACGTAAGGTAGTTATTTTGGGATCGGGTCCAAACCGTATCGGACAAGGGATTGAATTTGATTATTCATGCGTGCATGGTGTTTTGGCGGCTAAGGAGGCCGGTTTTGAAACGATTATGATAAATTGTAATCCCGAAACCGTTTCTACTGATTTCAATACGGCTGATAAATTATATTTTGAGCCCGTATTCTGGGAGCATATTTATGATATAATTCAACACGAAAAGCCCGAAGGCGTTATTGTACAGTTGGGAGGGCAAACAGCATTGAAATTGGCAGAAAAGCTGCATCGTTACGGAATCCCAGTTATGGGTACAAGTTTTGATTCGCTTGATTTGGCTGAAGACAGGGGACGTTTTTCAACACTTCTTAAAGAGTTGGATATTCCTTACCCCGAATTTGGTACGGTAACCAATGCTGAAGAAGCAATATTACTTTCCCGACAACTTGGTTTCCCATTGTTGGTGAGGCCATCCTATGTGCTGGGTGGGCAAAAAATGAAAATCGTGATAAACGAAGATGAATTAGAGGCCCATATTGTAGATTTATTTCGCGATTTTCCGGGGAATAAAGTTCTGCTAGATCATTTTTTGGAAAGAACCATTGAAGCAGAAACGGATTCCATTTGCGATGGGAAAGATTGTCGCGTTATTGGGATGATGCAACACATCGAACCGGCAGGCATACATTCCGGCGATTCGTATGCTGTGTTGCCCCCCTACAACCTGGGCGCTTTGGTTGTAGAGCAAATGGAAGAATATTCCAAACGCATTGCCCTAGCTATGAGTGTAAAAGGCCTGATTAATATACAGTTTGCTATTAAAGGCGATAAAGTATATGTGATTGAAGCCAATCCACGTGCATCACGTACAGTACCTTTTATAGCCAAGGCATATCAAGAGCCCTATGTAAATTACGCAACAAAATTGATGCTCGGGACTCACAAGCTTACTGATTTTACGTTTAATCCGAACTTAAAGGGTTATGCCATTAAAATTCCTGTATTTTCTTTTAATAAATTCCCGGGCGTAAATAAAGAGTTAGGTCCAGAAATGAAATCAACCGGCGAAGCAATTTATTTTATAGAATCATTGAAAGATAAGTTTTTTATCAAAATTTATAACGAACGTAATTTATACCTCAGCAAGTAATGATTGGTGTTTTTCGAACCCTGCTTATTATTATTGGATTGTATGTAGTTGTACGGTTTATAATGAATTTAATATATTCATCTTCTCAGCAATCAAAGTCAGCGCCTCATACGAATAGAACATCAAATCATAAAAAATCAGGGGGAAGCCATCAAAACGATGGTGATTATGTAGATTACGAAGAAATTAAGGATTAAAAATACGGTAACTGTTTTATCGTGAATGTCTAACTTTGCAGAGAAATATCAGCTGTCATGGGTAAAATTTTAGTAACAGGAGGTGCAGGTTATATAGGTTCACATACAGTAGTTGTGTTGCTTGAGGCCGGTTATGATGTGTGTATTGTGGATGATTTGTCAGCTTCAGATGGTCAGTTATTGAATGGAATCAACATAATTACAGGTAAAAAACCGGTTTTTGCAAAATTAAATATTTGTGATTATACTTCATTCAACCTTTTTTGTCGGCAACATGCACCTTTTGATGGCGTCATTCATTTTGCAGCTTATAAGTCAGTAAATGAATCAGTAGAAAAGCCCTTGGATTATTATAATAATAACCTGATGGGGATGATTAATGTACTGCAAATGATGAATGAATATGACATTCCTCGTTTGGTTTTTTCTTCTTCTTGTTCGGTGTACGGACAGCCCAAGATTTTGCCGGTAACTGAGTTGGAGCCATTAGGTTCACCCCAATCGCCATATGCCAATACCAAAAAAATATGCGAAGATATGATTGCTGATGTTTGTCGAGTTAGCCCACAAATACATGCAACCATACTTCGTTATTTCAATCCGATAGGCGCTCATCCTTCTGCCCAAATAGGCGAATTGCCAACCGGCGTACCCAACAATTTAGTTCCATATCTAACACAAACGGCAGCTGGTCAACGCCCATTTTTATCTGTGTTTGGCAACGATTATGATACGCCTGATGGTTCATGTATTCGTGATTTTATTCATGTGGATGATTTGGCGCATGCTCATTTGAGCGCATTGCGTTTCACGCCGACACATTCGCCAGAGGTCTTTAATATTGGAACAGGGAATGGGATTTCTGTTTTTGAACTGCTTCATGCATTTGAAGAAGCAACCGGTGTGAAAATACCGGTACGATTGTCGCCTCGCAGACACGGTGATGTTGAGCAGGTTTGGGCCAATCCCAATAAAGCCAAGAAAATGTTGGGTTGGGAGGCGAAGTATGCATTACATGATGCATTGCTTTCGGCATGGAATTGGCAGAAATCACTTGATAGTTTTGAAAATAAATTACCTTAAACCATTGAATTTAAATTGATATCGTAACTTTTTCTCATGCTGCATACTAAATTTACTTTCAGAGAGTTTTTTATCATGATTGAATTAAAGAAGAGCATGAAATTACTGTTTACTTTACTGTTGTATTTATTTGGAAGCGTTTCTCTATTGTTCTCTCAGGACTTTATGATTAATAAATCCGCGTGCGAACCCACATCTACAAAATCCGCCTTAAAATTATACAACAAAGCCCTAAACGAATCTAATATTACCGAACGACGCAAATTGTTGAATGATGCAGTAGCCGTTGACAATGCCTTTTACGAAGCCCTCTTTGATCTCGGCGTTAGTTATTTTAAATCAGGCAAAAAAGACATGGCGAAAGACCGCTTAGAGTCGGTTCGCGATATATGTCCTGATTTCTCACCATACACACATTTTTTCTTAGGACTCATTGCCTATGATGCTTCCATCTATAAGACGGCTATTTCATATTTTGAAAAATTTCTGTCTTTCGATATCAAAGATGATAATGATTATGGTATAGCAAAACAGTTGCTCAAAGAAATTAAAGATTACGAAGCATTGTTTTCCCAACCTGTACCATTTAATCCTCAGCCCATGCCAAATGTATGTACCCCTCAAGATGAATATTTGGCTAGTATTTCTCCTGATAACCGACACTTTTACTTTATTCGAAAAACAATGGTTTCTGGGAAGTCATTAGATAAAGCGTATGACAGTGGCGTTAATTTTGTTGAGATTTTTACCCGGAGTTCATTGCAGAATGGGATATTTGATAAAGGAGAGGAAATGCCACGACCTTTTAATTATAAATATAATAATGGCGGAGCAACCATAACAGCAGATAATCGCACAATGTATTTTGTTATATGTGCTAATAATCAAGTTGAATATTGCGATATTTGGAAATCAGAATTGAAAGATGGATTTTGGCAACCTTTTGTGAATGCAGGTTCGGCAATCAACTCAGATAGTTGGGATTCTCAGCCAACTATTTCGTATGATGGAAAAACTTTAATTTTTGCATCCAATCGTCCCGGAGGGCTAGGTGGTGTTGATTTATATGTTTGTTATAAGCAGGAAAACGGGCAATGGGGGCAAGCAATCAATATGGGGCATGAAATCAATACATCCGATAATGAGCTTACTCCTTTTCTACATTCCGACAGTCAGACACTATATTTCTCATCAAAAGGCCATAAGGGATTAGGTGGTTATGATATTTTTTATTCCAAAAAAGATAGTAATGGAAAATGGAGTTCACCTAAAAATATAGGAAAGCCCATAAATACAGAGGGTGATGATGTAAGTTTCTTTGTTAGTTTGGATGGGAAAACCGGATATTATTCTTCAGACAAACTCAATGGTCCGGGTGGATTAGATATCTATACATTTGATCTGTATGAAACAGCACGACCTACAGAGGTTATTTATGTTGAAGGTACAGTAAAAAATAAGGAAGAAGAAGTGATGGCATCGCAAATTGAAATCAAGAATACCCGAACAAATGAAGTTACAAAAATTGATATTAATCAAGATGATGGAACATATGTAGCCATTGTGACGGCTACCGATGATCATATTATGACAATCAAAGAAGAAGGCATAGCATTTACATCAAAATTAATAACCAAAGACGAGATGGCTTCAGGAAAGCCAGAGAAAGTAGAGTTGGTAACAGATAAAATCAAAGTTGGGCAATCTTATCGTCTGAATGATATTAATTTTGCCACTAACTCTTATGAATTGTCAGAGAAAGCCAAACGTATTATTGATGAATTTTCTGAATTTCTCAAAACAAATCCTACCATTTCATTTGTGATTCAGGGTCATACCGATGATGTGGGAAATGATAACGACAACTTGATACTCTCAGACAATCGTGCCAAAGCGGTTTTTGATTATTTGAGTTTTCTTGGCATAGCAGAGCAAAGAATGACATATAAAGGGTTTGGAGAAACCCAACCTGTGGCAAGCAACAAAACCGAAAAAGGCAGAGCACTTAACCGTCGTACAGAATTTCTAATTACGGCCTATTAGTTATCAGATAAAGCTAAGCACAGTACATAGGATGACCCAAAAAAAATAGCTAAGTTTGTGCCATGCATCAGAAGATTATTATTTTAGATTTTGGCTCTCAATATACACAACTGATAGCCCGTAGAGTAAGGGAACATCATGTGTTTTGTGAGATACATCCTTTTTCACATAACATCACATTTGACGAAAGCATTAAAGGCGTAATTCTTTCCGGCAGTCCTTTTTCGGTTAAAGAAGAAAATGCACTATTCCCCGAATTTAATTGGAAAGAGTCGCCGGTTCCTGTACTCGGGATTTGTTATGGAGCACAACTCATTGCTCAGCAGGGAGGAGGAGAAGTGCATCGCAGCACTCATCGTGAGTATGGGAGAGCCAATTTGACAACATTAAGTTCTTGCCCATTGATGCAGGGTGTTGGTATGGGCAGTCAAGTATGGATGTCGCATGGTGATTCGATTATTCGAGTACCTGAATCATTCCAGATTACAGCTTCCACAGATACCATTCCGGTTGCAGCATTCTCTCATCTTCAAGATAAAATTTTTGGTATTCAGTTTCATCCTGAAGTTTATCATAGCACAGAAGGAAGTCAGATTATTGCAAACTTTTTAAGCATATGCGGATGTTCAGGAGATTGGACTCCATTATCATTTATAGAAGAGACCGTAACGCAACTTCGTGAAAAGATTGGAACCGATCATGTTGTAATGGGCTTGTCGGGTGGTGTGGACTCTACGGTGGCAGCTGTTTTGCTGAGTCGTGCTATTGGAAGTCAATTACATTGTATTTTTGTTGACAACGGACTTCTGCGAAAAAATGAATTTAGAGATGTGCAGGTAAACTATGACCAGTTGGGCTTACATGTCATAGCTGTTGATGCCTCTCAGATATTTCTTCATGAGTTAAAAGGCATATCGGACCCTGAGAAAAAGCGAAAAATTATTGGAAAAACCTTTATTGAAGTGTTTGATACAGAAGCGCACAAGTTGGGAGATGTAACTTGGTTAGGCCAGGGAACCATTTACCCTGATGTGATTGAGTCAGTTTCTGTTAAGGGACCATCAGTTACAATTAAGTCACATCATAATGTAGGTGGCTTACCGGCTCATATGAAGTTATCTATTGTTGAGCCACTTAGGATGTTATTTAAGGATGAGGTGAGGAAAATCGGGCTTGAATTAGGGATTTCTGATTCTCTTCTCAATCGTCATCCTTTCCCTGGACCTGGGCTTGGAATCCGTATCTTAGGCGACATCACGCTAGAAAAAGTTTCTATCCTACAGCATGCTGACGATATTTTTATCAACCGATTGAAATCTGAAGGTTATTATCACCAGGTTTGGCAAGCAGGCACTATTTTCTTACCCGTTCAATCTGTTGGAGTAATGGGAGATGAGCGAACATACGAAAATGTCATTTGTCTTCGTGCTGTAACTTCTACAGATGGTATGACGGCTGATTGGGCGCATCTGCCTCATGAGTTTCTTTCGCTTGTTTCCAACGAAATTATAAACAAAGTGAAAGGTGTAAATCGTGTGGTGTTTGATATCAGTTCCAAACCTCCCGCTACGATTGAATGGGAATAATTAATTTTGGCATGAATTTATATTGCATATATCCTATATCATTCATTAAGAAAACCAGCATGGCCAAATTATTTCATTCTTTTTTTCTGTTTTTTGTGATGATCTTTTGCCTTTCAGGTCTTTCCTTTTCACAACAAACAGAAATTGTAGGTAACCGTACTTTTTATCTGCATTCTGTAAAACCTAAAGAAACGGTCTATGGTATTTCACGTCACTATAATGTGCATCAGGATACTATCTATTTTTATAATCCGTCGGCAGCAAATGGTATCAAAATTGACCAGATACTTAGATTTCCGAAACCTAGTGCAGCAACAGAACCTGCTTTGCCCATGCAAACCACTATCCATAATGTAGTGAATGGAGAAACATTGTATGGTATTGCTCAAAAATATAATACGACTGTTGAGATGTTGACTGAATTAAATCCCTTTGTAAAAAACGGATTGAAATCGGGGCAAGAATTGAGAGTACCCTCTTCATCTATCAAAGTGGATTTTCCGATTACTCAAAAGCCGGATAATGGTCCTAATAAGGAAATGATGGAGAATAAACAGGAAATAAAATCTGTGCAAACATTTAATCATTGCCAAACGTATCGAACTGAAAAAAAATCCTTCAAAATCGCATTCCTTCTTCCGTTTACTACCAGCGGAAAATCAAACAACAGGATTGCTTCCGAATTTTTTGGCGGAGCAAGGGTTGCACTTGATTCTATACGTAATCATGGGATTCATATAGAAGTTTTTGTGTATGATACGCGTAGTAAAAATGATACGGATCAGGTTACAGATATTTTGCTTAAACCCGAAATGGGTAATATGGATTTGATTATTGGGCCTTTGTATAGTGCAAACCTGGGGCTTGTTGCTGATTTTGCATCATCTCGAAAAATTCCCATAGTTACACCATTCTCAAGGGCAACAACTCTTTTATCCGGGCGCCCATATCTTATCAAAATTACTCCGGATGAAGAACAAGTAGCTATCAGAACAGTGAAATATTTTAAGACCTTATATCCCGAAGCCAATTACATATTAGTTGATCCAGGAACAAAGAAAGATTCTTTACTGCATCTTCATTATCATAGAGTTCTGAAATTGTGGTCGGGTAACGACACCACACGATTTCATTTTACCCGATTAAAATCAGGTGGCGCTTTATCGCGGATTCAAAAAGATAAAAAGAATGTACTGATTTTTCCATGTTCACGTGAAATTACAGTTAAGGACTATCTAACCAAACTAAATAAAGCAACAGAGAAAACAGATGTGAGTATTGTTGGAACAGAAGAATGGCTCGAATTCAATAACATAGAAGCCGATTATTACGAAAATATGAATCTACATATACCTACCGTAAATTTTTCCAGTTATACGGATAGTGCTTCAGCACCTTTTATATTGCAGTACCAAAAGCTAATGAAAATTGATCCCGGCACCTATGCATTCAAAGGATATTATGTTACACTGTACATGATGCAAATGTTGGCAGCATATGGAGAGAAAACATGTGAATGTATTCACCAATCCGTTTCGGAAGATTCACATTTTCATTTCGATCGCAAATCAATAACTGATGGATGGTATAATCAATCTGTTCGTATGATGGTTTTTCGCAATTATAGCTATCGTTTAATTTCCTACTAGTTATAATTTTTTTTAATCATATAAAAAAGGCCATTACAGAAACGGCCATAATCAAATATGTTTATTAGTGTGAATTTTTTGCCTATGTTATTGGGCATAGAATAGACAAAAGATTATGCGCCTCCTGCTTTTCTAACGGTTTGCACTTTGCGGGCAGGGGCATTTTTTACGGCACCTGTAGATTTAGTTGCCACAGTTACGCTTTTTGGTTTGGCAGTTTTAGCTTCTTTCTTTTTCTCATCAGTTTTCGGCTTGTCTTCGCTAGTTTCTGATTCCTCAGTTTTGGATTCTTCTTTAGGAGACAGTTTTTCCGAATCAATCATGCCTAGTTTGAGAAGTTGACTGTACCATTTTACAATTTTTCGTATATGAGAGGCATATACTTTTTCTTTGTCAAAATCAGGGAGTACTTCTTCAAAAAAACGAAACAATTCAGCATTATCTGCTTTTGCATCGGGAGTGTCTTTTCCGTTGTACTTTTCGAGCACTTTCAGAAATACTGATTTTAGTGTAACTTCACCTGATTCGGTATAAATGCTAATGTCTTCCAACATGCTCACATCCATATTCTGAAAAACTGGGATGCGTTTTTTATCTTCTAATGATTCGGCAATGAAGCCATTGGCTGTCTTGCTGATTACCAAATATAGCGATGATTGCCCACTAATAGATACCAACTTCTCAAATTCCATGCATTAAAGTATTTGTAGCAAAAGTATAAAAGAATTTTGATATTAGGTAAATAGAGAGAGAATAGATGGAACGAATAATTTTAATCATGATTTCGAATAAAATCAAATGCTTTTCCGAAATGATCAATTATGTCGGAGGCAATTAGCGATTCTACAGATTGTTTGTTGAGTGCTAAATCACCGGCTAAGCCATGCAGATATACGCCTGCAATGCAAGCAAATAATGAACTGTTCATTTGCGACAACAGACCTGTAATTAGGCCGGTAAGTACATCGCCCGAACCGGCTGTTGCCATTCCGGAATTGCCTGTATAATTAAGATAAAGCGACCCATTTGGTGTTGATATGGATGTATGATGGCCCTTCAAAACGATGAATATTTGGAATCGGGTAGAGAGCTCGATTTGTCTTTGCCATCGTTCGTATCCATTTCCCTTCCCAGCTAACCTTTCAAATTCGCCGGGATGAGGAGTGAGGATACTGTGCTTATGAAGAAATGACATCCAGGTAGGATTTTCAGCAAGAATATTGATTGCATCTGCGTCAATCACCAAAGGGTTATCATATTGTTGGATTAAATTTTTCAAAACAAGTGCTGCACTTTTGCCTGTTCCAATGCCAGGACCAATTCCAATAGCTTGATAGCGCATGGGATGATAGATTGTGCCTTCGAGTTCCTTTTCATCATCAGAAGAGATAACCATAATTTCAGGTAATGCACTTTGAAGTGCTGTGTAACCGCATTTCGGAATATATGCAGTAACTAGACCGGCACCGGCTCGTAAAGCCGCTTTGGCCGAAAGCATTGCAGCACCAATTTTTCCATTACTTCCTGCAGCTATCAGTGTATGTCCCATATGTCCTTTGTGAGCATTCCGTTTTCGCTTAGGCAACATAGCAAGAACCATTTCGCTCTCAATTAATTGATAGGGGGTTGAGGTGATTGATTCAAACTCGGGATGTAAGCCAATAGGAAGTACTTCCCATGTGCCTGTATAAGCAGCACTTTCAGGAAGAAAAAATGAGAGTTTGGGATGCTGCAAAGTAAAAGTATGTGTAGCACGAACAATATGCTCACTATTATACATCCAGGGTGTATATTCGCATCCCAAACCGGATGGAACATCAATAGCAATAACCGGATTAGACAAGCGGTTTATGCTTTTTATACATTGAGCAAACAGAGATTCGGGTTCGCGTGAAAGGCCTGTACCAAATATGGCGTCAATAATTACTGCATCAGAAGGAATTTCAAGCAATGCGTCTGTATCCTTTATTTCAAACTTTGTAATATCGGATGGGAGTTTTTTCAGATTTTTTTGGTTATCGTCACTTCTATTGCTAGCATCAAGCAGATATACAATTACCTTGTAATTGTGTTTGTGAAGCATGCGTGCCATGGCCAATCCGTCACCACCATTATTGCCAGCTCCGCATACAATGCAGAAAGTAAGTTCTCCAGGCCATTGGTTTATGAGAGCATCTGTAAGAATCGTTGCCGCACGTTCCATTAAATCAATAGAAGCGATGGGCTCATGCAGTATAGTGTATTGGTCGTGTTCTTTGATTTGTTTAGATGTGAAAATTTTCATAACATGTTGATTTTTGCCTACATTATGTATAAAGTCGAACGGTTGCACAAGTTACAAAACAAGGATGAAATAAGGGCAATATTCATACTAAAGTAGCCATAGATCATTAGTAAGTATATGTATAGTTTTAATATTTGAAATGGCTTGATCAGAGCAAAGATGTGCCGGGTGATTTGGATGTAGAGATAAAGGATAAAGGAACCATATATTAGGATTGTCATCTATCGTTGCATAATCTTTTTTCAGTCGAATATGATGCAAGGGGATACGCATTCCACGTCCATCAGCTTTCATCACGGCTTCTTTCATAGTCCAGGCATCAAAAAATCGTTGTTGTGGTTGCTGCGCATTTAATATCCATTGCATTTCAGGTGGTGAGAATTGCTTAGTGAATGATGAAGGTTGAATAGGTCGAATCATTTCGCAGTCAATACCAATTTCACCTCTGCTTAATAATACGGCAATAGCTACAATGTTTCCAGAATGAGTGATATTGAAAGGATGAAAGCCGGGTATGAATGGTTTGCCATTTGGTGCTACGGTATATTGCTGAATCATATCCGATTCATGATTTGTTATTTGAAGGGCATAATAAAGGAGTCGTTTTCCGGCGAGTAAACGAATTTGGTCATCATTCATTTTGTACAAATTAATCTCGTCTTTCATTATGGATGGCAAGCTTTTAAGCGCAGCATCGGGCAAGGGTTGATTGAGATTATCAATGAACGTGTATGCAACGAATGCTTCCATAATTTTTATTTTATACCTGCAATTTGGTGAATACATTGAATGAGTGGGTCAGGGTTGTCGAAAAGCCAAAAGTGTCCGCCCGATATTCGTTTAAAATCGAAGCAATCTGTTGTTTCTTTATTCCAGTCGGTAAGCCATTCGTCGGGAACATTTTCTCTATTGCCACAAAAAAGTGTAATAGGAATTGGAAGTGGGGTAGTAGGGATATATTTAAATTGATCTAAGGCATCAAAGTCGGCACGAATGATGGGTAAAAATAATGTTAATAATTCAGCATTACTAAGAATAGCATCCGGCATACCTTCTAGTTCTTTCAAGTGTTTAATAAACTTCTCATCTGTGAGTAACATTCTTTTCTTATTGAAGTGGCGCGAAGGTGCAATTTTGCTTGAAAGCACAAGATGCTTGGGAAGTGTATGTTTTTCATCACGAAGTCGGATAGCCATTAGATAGGCCAAATATGCACCCATCGAATGTCCAAGAAAGATACTGTTTTCATCCACTTGTTGCGCATATTGCTCAAAAAAAACATCAGCCATTCGGTAGAGGTTTTTTAGCAATGGTTCTTTATTTCGTCGTCCTTTACCCGGGCTTTCACCCGAGATAATATGAATGGATGGATGGAGCAATTGTGTAATTCGAGCGTAAGAAGTTTCGTTGCCTCCGCCAAAAGGAAAAATAAATAAATTCGTCATAATTGATAATTGGTCAAAATTACAAAGGTTTTTGAGCGTTAAACCTTTTTCGGATATTTTATGATATGAACCTTTGATGTAGCCAAATATAACCTGAAAATATCATACCTTTGAATCATGAATGAGCATTTGGATCCAGGACATGAGCGTCTTACCAAAACAGAACGTGAGTTAGAAAAAGTTTTACGACCTGTTGAGTTTGAAGAATTTACCGGTCAACAAAAAGTGGTTGACAATCTTCGTGTTTTTGTAGAAGCTGCAAAGATGCGTGGCGAAGCGCTCGACCATGTTTTGCTTCATGGTCCTCCCGGTTTAGGAAAAACAACACTGGCACATATTATTGCTAATGATATGGGCGTGGGGATAAAAATTACTTCAGGTCCGGTATTGGAGAAGCCGGGTGACTTGGCTGGATTACTTACCAATCTTGAGCCCAGTGATGTGCTTTTTATTGATGAAATTCATCGCCTGAGTGCTGTGGTTGAAGAATATCTGTATTCAGCCATGGAAGATTATAAAATTGATATCATGATTGACTCTGGTCCGAATGCACGATCGGTACAGATTTCTCTTAATCCATTTACTTTAGTAGGAGCAACAACCCGTTCAGGATTGCTTACTTCACCGCTCAGGGCGCGTTTTGGCATCAATGCTAGATTAGAATATTATGATGAGGCCACATTAAGTAACATTGTTAAACGCTCATCTTCAATTTTGAAAATTCCGATTGAAGAAACAGCGGCTCATGAAATAGCCCGTAGAAGTCGTGGTACTCCGCGAATTGCCAATGCGCTGTTGCGAAGGGTGCGTGATTTTGCTCAAATTAAAGGAGACGGTGTTATTACTTTTGATATTTCACAGATGGCTCTAACGGCGCTTAATGTGGATAAGTACGGGTTGGATGAAATGGATAATAAAATACTTACAACACTCATAGATAAATTCAAAGGCGGTCCTGTTGGATTAGGCACCATTGCTACTGCTGTAAGCGAAGATGCCGGCACTATTGAAGAAGTGTATGAGCCATACTTGATTCAGGAAGGATTCTTAGTGCGTACACCCAGAGGAAGAATTGTTCTTGAAAAAGCATACAAACATTTAGGACGGTTAAAAAACCCTGACAATCTTTCTTTGTTTGATAGTGAAAGTTGACATTGAATACAGAACAACTCCGAACATATCATGCTCAATGCATTAAAGAATTATCCTCCGAATTAGGATTCCTTGGATGTGGTATTTCGAAAGCTGCCCATCTTGATGATGACCGACAACGTCTTGCATTATGGCTCAAAGACGGCAAACATGCCGAGATGTCATACATGGAAAATCATTTTGAAAAAAGATTGAATCCATCTATACTGGTTGAAGGCGCCACAACTGTTATTTCTTTACTCTATAATTATTATCCCAAACATCAGCAACAAAAAGGAGTGCCCAAAATAAGCAAGTATGCATACGGAGAGGATTATCATTTTGTTGTAAAAGATAAAATGTATGAATTGGTAAATCAAATTCAGAAAAAAACAGGGCATTTTTCTTATCGTGTTTTTGTAGATAGCGCTCCTGTTTTAGAAAAATCATGGGCAGCCAAGGCCGGATTGGGTTGGATTGGTAAGAACACATTGCTCATTCATCCCCAAAAAGGTTCTTATTTTTTTTTAGCTGAAATTATTTGCAATTTAGATTGTGAGGCAGATGTGCCGATGCATTCATATTGCGGAACATGTACTCGTTGCATTGATGCATGTCCTACTCAGGCCATCGTTGCACCTTATGTGCTTGATGCTAATAAATGTATTTCATATTTGACGATAGAGCTAAAAAATAATTCTCCTAACCTCTCAGATTATCCGGTTGACGGTTGGATATTTGGTTGTGATATCTGCCAGGATGTTTGCCCTTGGAACCGATTTTCATCTCCTCATTCCGAACCGCGTTTTTATCCGGATTCATTACTCCTCACGTTAGATAAATTAACATGGAAACAAATGGATGAAGCGTCATTTAATAAAACTTTTAAAAGATCACCCATATCACGTGCAACCTATACAGGCATGATGAGAAACTTATCAAGGCTGGATGAATAAAAAAAAATATTTTTTTAATTTTGTTTAATCCAATTTATGCAATCTTCAGATTTTACAGATATCGAGATTAGCAATCTAACTGTCGAAGTTCCGGCATTACACATGCTAGAAGAAAAATATGTGATTGTACATTGTTTTGTAACGGCTCCACTAGATATTGGCGTAAGAGTACTTCAAGAAACTTACTTACGCGAAAAAGATGGATTAGGTTGTTCGAAATTGTTGCATGTTTTTGGCGTGACTATGATGCCTGAATGGACATGGATTGAAAAAGGATTAACCCTTTCATTTACATTGGTTTTTGAACCATTGACAATTGGTTGTAATTCATTTGATCTGGCTGAAGAAACTGATGAATTGTTTCCCATTTTTGTTTCTGATATTCCACGTAATTCTTTTGATGTGTACAAAGTGAATTTGCTTTGAGTGTACCTGCTATCATATATGAGGATAATTGGTTTGCTATAGTTTATAAGCCATGCGGATTAGTAAGTGATCAGAATTTGTATGTTTCAACTTGTTTAGAATCGTGGCTGGTTGAATATTACAAATGCCAGCAATCTGTTCGTCCGAAATTGATGCAACGTCTCGATAGGCCCACATCGGGTATATTGATTGTATCAAAGAAGAAAACAGCAACTGTGCCTTTGCAGCAGATGATAGAGAAGCGTCAAATTGAAAAGAAATATCTGGCTTTGGTAGAAGGAATACCGGCTGTTGAACAGCAAATTTTAAATCAATTCCATATAAAAGACAAGGAAAATAAAAAAGCCGTTATTGCATTAAGCTCATTATCACGGCAATTTCAACCGGTTTCACTTTCTTATAAAATATTGCAGTCAGATTCATTGTTTTCGTTATTAGAGATAGATCTTATCACAGGAAAATATCATCAAATCAGGGCGCAGCTTGGCTCAATTGGGCATCCCGTTGCAGGAGATGTGATGTATGGCTCAAAATATCCATCAGGGGTGTCGAATGGTATCACGTTACATGCCTACAAACTGAGTTTTCTTCACCCTATAACAAATCAAAAAATGCATATTGAGCATTTTCCTTTATCCAAAGGTTTGTGGGAAAAATATAATACCCAATGGGGCGGCCGGTTATTGGGATAGGGCAATTTTTTTTTTCGACTTTAAAAACAATGAAATAATAAGAGACACAACAGCTCCTCCAAAGAAGTGCAAGTTAAATTCCATAATGCCCAACATGCGTGCATTAAATTGTTTGCGTAATGCTGGCAGGTCGTTCAAAATCGGTAATATCTCATCACCCCTCATCTTACTTTCGTTAATAACTCTTTGAAGCGATTCGAAATACTGATCAATAATTCCTTCGCCAGTAAGAGAGATTGTGATATAAACCAAAATGGCCTTGAGCGAAGACATGAAAAAAGTAGTAATAATGCCTGAATAAAAGCTACGAGCAAATGTAAGGGGGGTTGGATATAATGTTTTTTTGATACGACGAATTGCTAAGAAGATAAATAAGAATGGAATCCAAACACCTACATATCTCCAGTCGAGAAGAGGGCTAAAACCCAGCTTGTATAGCAACATATACAAAGCAAAACTTATAAGTCCGGCTAATGTGCCGTAATTGACAGATGGAAGATATAATTGCTTTATGGAAATATGATTTGTCAAAATATGATTATTTATTTTGAATTCTTGCTAAGCGCTCTGTTGCCATCGGAAATTGGTTCTGAGATGCTTCAATAGCAAGATTATAGTTTTCTTTGGCTTTTTCAAAATCGTGCAAGAGCTCGTATGCATATCCGCGGTGATAATAAGTATTGGCTGCTTTTGGATTCAGGGATACGGAGCGATTGAACCATTGAAGAGAAGCAGCAGGATCGTTTTTGTAAAAAAGGAATATGTATCCGATATTATGATTAGCTACTGCATTAGATGGATCAATAGATAACAGGTCATTGTATATTTTTATGGCATCATCGGGTTTGCCATTTTCTTGGAGATAGTAAGCCAATCCATAATGGGCTTCGATCATTAATGGATTAATACGAATAGCATTATTGTAGTATTGAATGGCTATTGGATTGTGACGTGTAGCGTGCAAATTTCCCAATTGCATATATGCGTCAAAATATTCAGGATCTTGTTCGATGGTAGTGGCAAAACTTGAGATAGCCAGATTTGTATCCCCCATTTCCTTAAATCCCATGCCTTTGATGAAGTAGATTTTTGCATTGTAAGGGTCTTGCTTTAAGGCAATATCGAGGTGAGTGAACATTTTAACGTAATCTGCAAGATAGAACATAAGCTCTCCCATTTTGATATTGGCATTAATATCATTTGGGTTAAGAGAGAGGGCTTTTTCAATGCGTTCTCTTGCTTCATCAATTCGGGTGTCGGCATAGTAGAAATCGGCCAATAATAAATGATATTTTACCTCAGACGAATCCATATTAATAGCCCGAATGATGTCTTCCATACCTTTATACAGGTTTTTCATGTTGTAAAATACCATTGCTCGCTGATATAGCAAAGATGGATTGTTGGGGTCGTCTAAAATTCGTTTGTTTAGAATTTGAAGTTTTTTTTCTGAAGTATCAACTAATGGGGAGTCGGCAATGGTTGGATGCGTTTTTTTATTACCACAACTGCTAAGGTATAGAAAGCCATTTGCAGCTATAATGATAATCAGAAATCTAATTAGATGAAATAAATGTTTCATACAACAAAGGTAAGCAAATGAAATATATCAGAATACTTACTGTAAAGCAATATAATCAGGCAGAAATTTTAATGGAAAATATGTAGAGTGCCATTTACCGGTTCGGTAATCTTGTTATCTACTACATAAAAGTAAACACCCTCAACCAAGTTGGTAGGAGCCCAGTCGTTTTGGTAATTTGATCCATGATATACCAACCACCCCCACCGGTTATATACATATACTTCATTGCCGGGATATTGGTCAATGTTAGGTATAAAGAACACATCATTAAGTCCGTCGCTGTTGGCTGATAACACGTTGGGTACAATAATAGGACATTGAATGGTAACCGTTATGGTATCTGAAATCGTTGAGTATCCACAGCCATCTTGAATTGTTACAAAAAAATCAGTAGTAATGGGTGGGGAAACAGTAACGGTGTCGGTAGTGTCAGTCAAGTTATTCCATACAAAGGAGTAAGGAGCAGCGCCTCCTGAAATTAATGGATAGAGCAAAGCGGATTCACCAATTTGCGTGCATACAACCGTATCGCTCATTAATATAGCCGACAAGTTTTCATAATCCTGTAAATAAAGTGTGGCAGTTGCGCTGTCGCCAGAGCAGGCATTTGAGAAATAAATGGCCAAAGTGATGGTTTCAGTTCCTTCGGTAATAAAGTCAGCAATAGAAGAAATGGAGATTGTATCAGAAAACACACCGGGAGGCATAACGATTTGCGAAGGTAGGTTTGAATAGTCAACTCCCATAGTGGCTGTACCAAATACGCCAATATCAATATAGGCGGTGTCGTTGGCATTAGGTCGAGTAAAAATCCAGTAAGCAGTGTTACAACCTTCAATCATCAGAGAGTCGCCACTTGAAGTAATACCTGCAATTTGAAGTTCATCGGATTGTAATGATCCGGCTTCAAGAAATACGCCTGAATCCAATCCGGTATCGCCGGCATCGGCAATGGCAATTTTAAGATGATATGTTTGATTGCATTGCACTTGTGCTACAGCTTCCATAACGACTGTAAATCCGTCAAACTGAACAGAAGTACCGCCTGCGTTATCAAAATAATATGCAGTATGTGTGTTCCAAAGGGGATCGATGGCAGCACAGGTGGGTGCAGATCCAAATGCTCCCGGAGTGCCATTGTTGATTGTGTTGATAGCTACAGGTGTACTGGTGTTGGGTATGATGGCAATGTTGATGGCCTGAAGCTGAAATGTACCTGTAATACCAGGCCCACTAATAAAAAAGCCGAATACATCATTAAATCCTGAGCAGACATATTCATTATATTCTTCTGAACCGAAAACATAACGAAAGGTAACGGTATTTCCGGCGGGTATAAAGTCAAACTCCAATACAGCTTTATCATTGGTATTATTGCCTGCCAGTATATCCAAATCAGGGTCAGAGGCACCAAAAAATCCACCACCTACAGTTGCTCCGTCTTGGTTGTTAGGTCCTACTGCTACACCAATATCTCCAGTACACATGATAATGCCACTTGGTAGCCCGATATTTGAGGTAGCGCCATTAAATGAACCTATTTGTGGATTAATGGTATTGCCAGGAGCGCCATTAAATAATACATTGCTGATTTGTACACCTTGGCCGGCCAATATGTTTTGAACTAAGTCGTTGGGTGTTTGTGTGTTATTAACTTGCAACTGTGAAAAAGATAAGGTCGTACAGGCCAAGCAGCTAAAAAATAATAAGCTTTTTTTCATAGTGTTATTTGATTACAATTCGTTTCGTGTACGCTGAGATTTTACCTTTTTTAATATAGAGTGTGTAAAATTTTTCATCAAACAACGAGAGGGGAATTAATATGTGATTTCCTATCGTGAAGAATAACTTGGAATCAATCTCAGTTGATTTGGACGAAATAAGCTGCATATTCAAATCTTTAGATGGGATATCAGCAGGAATAATGTTTTGTATCAGCAAATATTTATGATTGCCTTTGCTGAAACTGACGGCTGAATTAACATCATTCTGAATAAAAATAGTGTCGTTTTGAGGAGATTGTGCATTTAAAGCATAAGTAATACTCATCAAAACAAAAGAAAGAAGAATAGTGGGGAATCGCATACTTAATTTTTGTTTGATAAACAAATATACTGATTTGTGATATACAAAAAAAATATTTGAATGATATTTCTAAATTGAGCTAACATCATCAATATAGCTTGAATTTAAGGTCATCAAACAAAAAAAGGAGGGCTCGCCCTCCTTTGAAGCAGTACTATGTTCAAATTTTAAGCGTTTACAACAACTTTAGGTGCTGCAGATAAAATATCAGCATTTGCTTTGTCTGCGTATTTCTCAAAGTTTTTGATAAAGAGTTGAGCTAATTCTGCCGCTTTCTTATCATACAAATCTTTGTCGTTCCAAGTATCTCGTGGGTTCAGGATAAGATCAGGAACATTTGGACATGATTGAGGCACATCAACGCCAAAAACTGAATGAGGAACAAAAGATACATCTTGAAGTTCACCATTCATGGCAGCTGTAATCATAGCACGTGTAAATGAGAGTTTGGTTCGACTTCCAACGCCGTAAGGGCCGCCGCTCCATCCTGTATTAATGAGCCAAACATTTACATCTGGATGTTGGTCTAATTTATTACCGAGCAATTCGGCATATTGGGTTGGATGCAAAGGAAGAAATGCTTTGCCAAAACAAGCCGAGAATGTTGCTTGCGGCTCGGTAACGCCAACCTCTGTGCCGGCCACTTTGGCTGTGTATCCACTGATGAAGTGATACATGGCTTGTCCACGGTTCAGACGAGAGATAGGGGGCAAAATTCCATACGCATCACAGGTTAAAAAGAAAATGTTTTTGGGATTGCCTCCAATGGAAGGTTCTTTTGCATTATCAATATGAGAAATAGGATATGCTACTCGGGTGTTTTCTGTGATGGAAGCATCTGCAAAGTCAATGGTATTGGTTCCTTCAAAGAAACCAACATTTTCTACAAGGGCGTTGGGCTTGATGGCTTTAAAAATCTGAGGTTCTTTTTCTTCTGAGAGGTCAATGCATTTAGCATAACATCCGCCTTCAAAGTTGAAAATAGAGCCAGAATCCCAGCCGTGCTCATCATCACCGATGAGTTGGCGGTTGGGGTCGGCGCTGAGTGTTGTTTTACCTGTTCCACTCAATCCAAAGAATAAAGCCACATCGCCATTTACGCCTTCGTTGGCGCTGCAGTGCATGCTGAGTACATTTTTATAGTGAGGCAAAATAAAGTTTAATACGCCAAATATTCCTTTTTTCATTTCGCCAGTATATGCGCTGCCACCAATTAGTATTATTTTTTTGGTGAAGTTTACTACTGTAAAATTGCCTTGTCGTAAACCCCATTCGGCGGGATTGGGGGCTTCATATCCGGGTGCTTGCAAAATGAGCCATTCGGGTTGTTGGGTTTCCAACTCTTGTGCTGTAGGACGTAAAAAAAGGTCATAGCAAAAAAGATTTGCCCATGGATATTCATTCACCACGCGAATATTGAGGCGATGTTTGGGGTCGGCACATGCATAAGCATCACGGACATACACTTCTTTACCATCCAAATAGGATGTTACAGCAGCATAGATGTTGTCAAAATTTTCTGGAGAAATTGGGATATTAATATCTCCCCAGTCAACAGTATTTTCAGTAAGGGTATCTTTTACTGTAAATTTATCTTTAGGCGAACGTCCAGTAAATTTTCCAGTATTGACAGCCAAGGCACCGGCATCGGTCAATCGCCCCATACCTTTGTCTAACGAGTGCTGAACAAGCTCTGCCGGTGGCAGGTTCCAGTAAGCAGTTCTTACTTTTGATAGTCCGATGGATTCAAGGGTGGCTGTTGGTGATTTGAAGCCGTGTTCGGTCATTGCCTTTCTTTATTTTAATTAATTATTCCGAAAGAGGGTACAAATGTATATGAAAATAACTTGAATACAAGAAACATTTCATTCGTTTTAGGGTAATTAACAAGAGAAACTGGCTAAAAATAAGAGATTTATGTTTTTATCAACGGGCGGCATGTCTGCATGGTGCATTTTCGTTGATGTGTACCAGTTTGGATTCTGCCAAAACGGATTTGACTGATGCAATAAAACTTTTCTTCTGTTGATTGCTAAGAGCTGATAGGTCGAAACAATAATCTATTTCACCTTCACGCCCCCACGGTGTTTTTAGCAATTGAATGCTATAACCGTTTTGGGTTGTGTCTTGTTGTATCAGATGATCTAAACCTGTTAACGCTTTTGAATCGATACCATAGGCCACACTAAAGAAGGATACAACCAGTTCATATTTTTTTTCTCCTTCATGCTGGTTATGTGATTGTCGCGTATTTTCCTGTTGTGTTTTACAAGCGATGTTCAGTGCGGCGATGAGTGTGCTGACGATTGCTAATTTGAGGATTGTTTTCATGGCTATATTATTTATGATAGATTGAAAATAGGATTAAATTTTTGCTGAGCATACTGCATAAAGTATGCAAAATTTAACGACTCGCCGGTTATTTTTTTGCAAAGTTCATTTGCTGACAGCTCCATACCTTTGCTATGAATGTTTTCGTTCAGCCATGTTGTGATAGGTTGAAGCTGTCCTTGTTCTAGCCATTCCTGTATTGGGGATTGGGCAGAGAGGGCATGAAAAAATTGTGCAGCATAAAAACTACCCAGCGAATAAGTCGGGAAATATCCGAATCCGCCATGACTCCAGTGTACATCTTGTAGCACACCCGATGTATTATTTGGAACATCCAGTCCTAAATATTCTTTGTAAAGATTATTCCATACGGTAGGTATTTGATTTACACTCAAATTGCCTTCAAAGATAGATTTCTCTATTTGATAGCGAATGAGGATATGAAAATGATAAGTAAGTTCATCGGCTTGAATGCGAATGAGAGAAGGTGCAATGCGATTAATGCCAACATAGAAATGTTGAAAATCTGAATTCTTGAATGCATCAGGGAATGTATTTTGTAGAACAGGAAACCAGTATTTCCAAAAGGGAGCAGAGCGACCGATATTGTTTTCCCAAAATCTGGATTGTGATTCGTGAATGGCGAGCGAAACGGTTGATCCCATCGGTGTTCCCCAGTATTTGGTCTGGAGCCCTTGTTCATATAGTGCATGACCGCCTTCGTGCATTAGCCCCCAAATAAATTCGGAGAGGTCGTTAGGGTTTAGCCGATACGTTACCCGCACGTCGGAGGGATGCAGTCCAATGCAGAATGGATGTTCGGAATGATCCATTCTTCCGGACGAAAATTTATATCCCATTGCAGTAAGTAGGGAACGTCCGAATTTTTTTTGAGAGAAAGAGTCGAAAGGTTGTCTAAAAAAATCATCATTGGGTTGAGTTTGTGATGCAATGCGTTTGGTAAAGGGCAGGAGAGATGTTTTCATATCAGTAAAAAGTCGGTCGGCATCATCCACGGTAAAGCCGGGTTCGAACTCATCCATCAAGGCGTCGTAGGGATGTTTTGCATAGCCAATGAGCTGAGCTTCTTCTTTTTTTAATGCAATAATTTTCTCAAGATGTGGTGCGAAGATGTCAAATTGGTTTTGAGTTTTGGCTTGATACCAGGCAGGGTATGCAGCCGAAACCGTTAAGCTGAGTTGCTCAACAAATTCTTTTGACAGCCGGATTGATTTTTGCAAAGTGCGGTGAAATTCTTTCACATTCACGCTCTGGTATGGCGTTAGAGAAGAATCATTCAAAAGTTCCTCTACGCAATCCTGTAATGCTTGCGAGGTTCTCATTTCGTGAGTAATGCCGCTAAGTATGCCTGCCTGTTGAGAACGGATACCTACTGCATCAGGAGGCATGCCGGTTTCTTGATCCCAAGCCAAAACGCCACCCACACTAGCAAGTAGTGCAATTTTTTTTAATGATTCTTCAAACCATGCATATCGGCTGTTAATCATTTTTCATTCGAAATAATGAGATGAGTAATGAAATCCAGCCGGCCATCAGCATCAATCCACCCAAAGGCGTGATAGGCCCAATGAAGCTATAGTTGTAACCAATTATATCACGTGTGGCAAGTAAATAGATGCTGCCCGAAAACATTAAAACCCCGGATAAAAATAGATAGCCCGACCAAAGTACAAATTTATCAGGCCAGTGTGCGTAAAGAATACCGGTAATGATTAATGCCAGAGAATGAATAAATTGATATTGAATACCGGTTTGAAAGCTGCTCCACTGCTCGGCAGTTATATGATGTTTGAATGCATGTGCCCCTAATGCACCAAATAGTGTAGCTACCAACGCCATCCAAACGCCGGCAATCAAAAATCTACGCTTCATGGGTAGCATTGTGCTGATAAATTTAAGGCACAAAGTTAATGATAAATTATGGGCACAGGTTATATTTTATATTCGAGTTTGCAGTTTAACTCAATTTCAGGGCAATGCATTTCCTTATCAGGTCGGGGCTCTGTTCCATATATTTTGGCCTTAAACTCATATATTTGATGAATGCGATCATTTTTTATGGTTTTGAATGTAGAAGGAATGGCCCAAAATTGAATGTATTTATGGTTGGGATATGTGCTGTTTGTTTTTCCTTCAATGTAGATAGTAAACACACCGTTTTTGGGATCGAATATGGTATAAATACTTTCATCACTCGAAAACTGAATGCTTGCATTGTCAATGGTAAAGGTGGCACTCTCAAGCAATCCGACAATATCTTGCAGATGGGCAATGAATTTGGTTCTACCTGACTCGGAGGTGCATGTAAGAACAGCAGTACCCGAACCGCCAAAAGCCAAACATGAGAATAGGATGATGAATATTGAAGTATTGATTGCTTTCATGCTAAAAAAATGCATATTATATTTATTATTCTGTAATAATCATTTTTGCGGTTTTAATTATTTGCTGGTTCGTTTCGAGCTGTATAAAATAAATTCCTTCAGTTAAGTTTTGAGTGTCGAGATGCACTTTGGACGTATTAATATTGCTGATGGTTTTTAATAATTGCCCTTGAGCATTGTACAATCTAATCAAGCAATTGCTATAATTATGAAAAGAAAATTTAATAGTTGTATGTTTTGATGCTGGATTTGGATATAAAAGAATTTCTTCATTTTGAAAAGTAAGTAATTGATTTTCTTCAACTGAGGTGTTTGGATTACTTATAAATACGCCTTCAGGCACACTGGCACTATCTAATATCAGGGGCTGAATTAAATTAAAAGTGTTGGTTTCGTCATTACTTTCAGCAAGCATTATTTTGTGACCGGTTGGAGTTGGATCTCCACTACTATTAAAACCTTTCACAAACAATAGCCATTTGTTATTTTCAACCTTAACAATACTTGGGTCGCCTATGAACTCTGTTGTGCTTAATCGTAAACCAGATTCAGTATTCCAGGTAACCCCATTGTCGTATGAGCGACTACTGATGATACCACCTGAGCCATTATAGAATATGCGAACCGACCCATCGCTTAAAACAAACAATTCGGGAATTCCGGTATCTTGAATGGTGGTTAGCGAATCAAAAGTTAATCCCCCGTCAATACTTAAAGAGATAATAGATTGAATAGTTGTTTGGCCTATCATAGCACAAGCCATTAAATAATTTCCATTAGGCAATTCAACAATGGAAGGGTCAGTTATGCTATGATGTTCAAAAGCTACTCCATTTATTGTAAAATTTACCCCATCTTGAGAATCAGCAGAATAAATTTTTCGTGGACCGTGAGGGGGAGGTGGCGGGGGTGTGACAAAATATCCTTTATAATAATATAGCCTGTAAGTATGATTGCTCAATAATACGACATCAGGGTCAACGGCATCGCCGTCAAAAACGCCGTTCAATAAAACTTTATCCCCTCTGTTCCAAGTTCCTGTTGCTGAATCCAAGGTTGAAAGCCATATTCCGTGTTCTCCAGGCCTGCCTGAAACATAATAAACACCTTTTGTATGTTGTGCATTTAATAGGGTCATTTTTAAAAAAAGCAGAATTAGAATCAGAAGGTTTTTCATATCAATCAAGTCAGATTTTATCGTGCTGACTCTGCACTTTTTTTGTTTTAATATCAATGTAGGATTACTTCATTTCATTTAATAACCAATAATCTCGTTATACGAATCTCAAAAATAGACAATATTTTTATTTGAAGAGAAGTATATGGGTATTGACTTCGGGGGTTGGTTTGTGCGTATCTGCAAATAGCCCAACTGCCATGTATGTGCTAATGTGAAGGGAAACACGCTAAAACCTGCTCAAACCACGAGCAAAAAACTTTGAAATGAATAATTTCAAAATACGATATATCCATACTTTGGCTATGCTGAGCATGAATATTAGCGCGTTTTTATTCAACACGGGTTTATCTCATTTATAGTTTATTTCAATGGTGTTCGATGAGTTTCATTTCATTACTTGTGCGGTGTTAAATTTTCACTATTTGTGTAAACCTATTTCAGGACAAGTCACTCTTATGCGTCAGGGATAGTAAGGGCGCTGCCCAAAGGCAGCGGTGCGTAGCACCGGAGCGAAGCGCAGCCCTGCATAGCCCGGTGCCCCGCAGCTGCAAGTGCGGGGCGGGCGCCCTAATGTTAAATGGGAATAATGGATGGAGTGATAGATTATGCAAAAATGCAGTGTTGATATTTTTTTTTATTTACTTTGGTTTTAAATATGAATGAATAAAACACGCAAATTCATGATAAAGAGCTGTACCCTGATTATTGTTTTGTTGGCATCGATGACTGCGCAGGCGCAGATTATACGCGGAGTGATAAAGGATAAGGATACGAAAGAGGGGCTTTTTGGGATTAATGTGATAGAGAAAGGGACGACGAATGGCACATCGAGTGATTTTGACGGACAGTTTCAGTTGAAGCTGACCAAAGGACTTCCGGCACAGATTGATATTTCGGGCTTGGGATACATAAAGAGGTCGGTAACGGTGAATCAGGCCAAAGATATAGTAACGATATTGCTGGAGGCCGATCAGGTGCAATTGGAGGAGATGCAGGTAACGGATACAAGGATAACGGAGAAGCAGAAGGAGGCACCACTGACGGTGGAGTCGATGGATGCTATAGCTATCAGGCAAACGGCATCGGCATCGTTTTATGATGGTTTGGGAGCGTTAAAGGGCGTTGATTTGACATCGGCCAGTATTGGATTTAAAATCATCAATACACGAGGATTTAACAGCACATCGCCGGTTCGGTCGTTACAACTGATAGATGGGGTGGATAATCAGTCGCCGGGATTGAATTTTTCGTTAGGGAATTTTCTAGGGGCTTCGGAGCTTGACATACAGAAAGTGGATTTGATACAGGGTGCCAGTTCGGCATTTTACGGGCCGGGAGCTTTTAACGGAGTGATTGCCATGCAAACAAAAAGTCCGTTTGATTTTCCGGGATTGAGTGTTATGCTAAAGGGCGGAGAGCGTAACCTGTTTGAAGGTGCGATACGTGTGGCAGAAAAATTTAAGGATAAAAAGGGCTATGACCGTTTTGCGATAAAGTTTAATTTTTGCTATTTGCGAGCTGATGATTGGGAGGCACGGAATTATAATGCGTCCACAGATTCGAAAGTTGGGGTAGAGAATCCGGGGGGCTACGATGCTGTGAATGTATATGGGGATGAGGCATTGGCAAATGGATATGATTTTTATACGGATTTATCGTTGCGCAAAGACCGACCGGGTTTGGGGTTCTTTTATAGAGACGGATACAAGGAAGAGGATTTGGTGGATTATAATACGGAGAATTTGAAATCATCGCTTTCGTTGCATTATATGACGCGTAAGAAGATAGAATTTACGGCACGTAGCAGTTTTGGATATGGCACAACGGTGTATCAGGGAGAAAATCGCTATAGTTTGCGTGACATATCGTTTCATCAAAACATGATAGAGGTATCGAAGAAGGATAAATTTTTTATACGAGCGTATGCTACGCATGAGAATGCCGGCGACACGTATGATGCGGTTGTTACGGCATTTTTGCTTCAAAACAACAATAAGCCACAGGGCTCAGGCATAAAGAATTGGAATAATGATTACTTATCGTATTGGGAAAACAATATATCCTTTCAGAACAATGGGCGCTTGTTTGATGCATTTCAGACGTTGTACGGATATCCGTTTCAATCTTCAGCCACATCGGTAAATAATTATGATTTTGCACTTGCAGCGTCAATGTTAGCTATGCTGAGCGATTCGTTGTCGGTATGGCATCAGGAAGCACGCGACTATGCCAACACTATGACGCATGGATCGCTATTTAGACCATATTTTGCACCCGGCACATATGAGTTTGATACGGCATTTGCAGGTATCACGTCGCGCCCATTGGGGCAGGGCGGTTCGCGGTTGATAGACCAAAGTGCGTTGTATCATGTGCATGGCGAATACAAGTTTAGGTTTAAGCCGGCCAAAGAGAAAGATAAGCCAACAGGATGGACAAAATTCACACAGGGATTTAGTACGGTTGATTTTACAGTAGGTGCCAATTTTCGGATATATACACCGGACACCAAAGGAACTATTTTTGCAGATACGGGAGGGGTGAAGATTACCAATTGGGAGATGGGTGCCTATCTTGGTTTTGAGAAGCGATGGGAGAAGGTAAAGATAAATGGCACGGTGCGAATTGATAAAAATCAGAATTTTCCTGTATTGTTCAGTCCTGCATTTTCACTGGTTCATACGCCACACAAAAATCATACGATACGATATAACTTATCGAGTGGAGTAAGGAATCCGACGTTAGCCGACCAGTATTTATTTTACAACGTAGGAAGAGCAACACTGCGAGGCAATATTACGGGCTACGATTCGCTGATTACGGTAGCATCCTTTCAGGAATACATGAATTATCTGGATCCTTCGGTATTGCGTTATATCAATAGTGGTAATGATTCGTCAACAATAGATCCTGTGCGCCCTGAAAGGGTATATTCGGCTGAGATAGGATACAGAGGAATTATATCGAATAAGGTGTATATTGATGGCAGTTATTATTTCAGTTTGTATCAGGATTTTATTGGCTACAAAGTAGGGATTGACGGAGATTTTGACATCATCGGCTTCCCAACAAATAAAACGAAAGTTTACCGTATCGCCACCAATGCAATAGAAACTGTTTATACGATGGGGTTTAGCACGCAGGTGAGTTATTACTTTGCCAAGTACTTTACGCTTAGTGGCAATTATACATGGAACCGTTTGTTTAGAACGGGTCAGGATCCCATCATACCTGCCTTTAACACACCAGAGCATAAGTTTAACATATCTATTGACGGTCGCGACATACAGATGAAGATTGGCAAGGCAAAAATCAATAATTGGGGATTCAACGTCAACTTTAAGTGGATACAAGGATTTATATTTGAGGGTTCGCCACAGTTTACTGGCGAAGTGCCCTCATATTACTTATTAGACGCACAATTGAGTTATACCATCAAAAAAGCACATCTCACTTTTAAGCTGGGTGCTCAAAATATTACCGATAATCAGGTATTTCAGGTATATGGTGGACCGCGTGTTGGGCGTATGGTTTATGGTTCGGTATTGTTCGATTGGAACTTCAAATAATAAAGAATCCTCAATCAAAACCCTGATTTGCTCAATAGGATGCATCAATTCCAACTATATATTTATATTTGAACAGTTAAACAAAATAAATTATCGTTATGAAAAAACTACTCTTTACACATTTATTAATCACGGGTGTAGGAATAGCAGCCATTGCTCAACCTGTTAGATATTTGGATGACATTTTCACCAAATCGCAGGTTGTACGCACTACCAATGTTGTGTTTGGTGAGAACTATTACTTTTTGAATTTTCCGCCAGCGCCCGCCGGCACCAGTTCAAGCACGCCTAAAGATACAGTATTGTTGATGGATGTTTATACACCACCTGTAAGCGATACAGAGAATGATCGTCCGGTAGTTATCTATTTACATACGGGTAGTTTTCTTCCCAAATTCATCAACGGACAAACGACAGGAAACAACAAAGACAGCTCGGTGGTAGAAATATGTACCCGATTTGCACAAAAAGGATATGTAGTGGCGGCGTTGAACTATCGTTTAGGATGGAATCCATTGGCCCCAACCCAGATTGAGCGTACGCGTCAGATTTTGAATGCAGTGTATCGTTTAATCAATGATGCTAAAACATCGGTTCGTTTCTTTAAGAAAGATGCAGCCACCTCCAATACTTATCGCATTGACCCCAAGAAGATTTTCATGATAGGGCAGGGGTCAGGCGGATATGCATCGCTTGCATATGCCTTTTTAGATAAATATTCAGAAACGGAGTTGCCTAAATTTTTGGATGGATTAGGTAATTCCGTTATTGATACCTCATTGGTAGGAGGCATTTTAGGTAACGGTGGAGCATTTAACATATACAATCACCCCGGATATACCAATGATGTAGCGATGGTAGCTAATATTGGCGGTGCTATGGGTGATATAAGCTGGATGGATCAGGAATGGCCTCGTGTGCCTGTGGCAAGTTTGCATTGTCGTAAAGATATTTTTGCCCCTTTTGATAGCGGTAATGTTGTAGTGCCAACAACACAACAGGTGGTAGTATTTGTGCATGGATCGCGAACTGTGCTTGCAAAGGCAGTTAGTCAAGGCCTTAATGATGTATGGGTGAATCATACATTTACGGATGGCATCTCTACCCGTGCTTATGCGATGAATGCAAAAGTGACACATGAAGGATTGTTTCAAATTGAGCGTCCTGATTGTCCCACGCTCGGTGCTCAGGAAGGTGCACCATGGGAATGGTGGGATTCGACTGCAGTTGTGGCTGAAGCTGCATTGATTGGTCAAAATGGAACAGCCATTCATTCATCCAGTTTGACAACCAATCCGGATATGAGCAAAGCGAAAGCCATTGCATATATTGATACCATTGTGGGATTCTTAGCACCACGAATGTATCTTGTTATTCAGGATCCGACCATTGGTTTGGAGAATCAGGAAGAAGCAGAATTTGTGATTTATCCCAATCCCACAACCGACCAAATTACTATTTCACTCAAAGGCAATGCCACTATTCATTCGGTTGAATTGCTTGATTTGAGTGGTCGTGTATTGATGCGTCGCGATCAGATAGGTGCAGATAAGTTTGTGACATATACCTACGGATTGCCTACAGGCACTTATTTGCTTCGCATATATTCTACGTTGGGCACAGCAACAGAGAAGATTATTATCAAATAATATTTTTCATAAATCATAAGTAAAGAGGGCGTATTGCCCTCTTTTTTTTTCATAGCGGCTAAAATGTACCTTTGTTTGAAAATTGATAAATGATTGTTGTTACAGGAGCAGCGGGATTTATTGGCAGTTATCTGAGTGGATGTTTGAACCGGGCAGGATATAAGAATCTTGTGTTGGTAGATGATTTTGGCATTGAAAAGAAGGCATCCAATTACGAAAACATTAATTGCAACTTGTATATTCATCGCGATGCATTTATCGAATGGTTTTCATTGCAAGCCGAGCAGGTAGAAGCGGTATTTCATTTGGGTGCCCGAACAGATACTTCAGAGCAGAATGAAGATATTTTCAATCAACTTAATCTTAATTATTCAAAATTGGTTTGGCATATCTGTTCGCAATATGATATTCCGCTTTTTTATGCATCGTCGGCGGCCACATACGGAAATGGTAAGCAGGGTTATTCTGATGATGAGTCGCTTCTTTCGATGCTCGAACCATTGAATCCTTATGCCAGATCAAAACACCGGTTTGACCTTTGGGCTATTTCGCAACAGTCATCGCCATCTCATTGGTATGGGTTTAAATTTTTCAATGTATATGGGCCGAATGAGTATCATAAAGGTCGGATGGCCTCTGTGGTTTATCATGCATTCAAACAAATAGAAGATCGAGGTAGTATGTCACTATTTAAATCTCACCGTGAAGGATGGCAGGATGGAGAACAGCGACGAGATTTCATTTATGTTCAGGATATAGCATCTATACTTCTGTATTTTTTTCAGCATCGTCCGGCCAATGGCATATACAATACAGGCACGGGCGTTGCCCGTACTTTTCTTGATTTGGCTCATGCTGTTTTTTCGGCTATGCAAATCAACCCTGTGATTGATTTTATAGATATGCCTGCTGATATTCGGTTATCTTATCAATATTACACGGAGGCCGAAGTGAATAAACTCAGATTAGCCGGATATCAAGAACCTTTTTACACACTGGAAGAAGGTATAAAAACGTATGTGTCAACTTATTTGCAACCTCATCGTTGGTTTTGATGAGAAATTTGAAATGCATCAAATCGAATGGCCACATTGTGGCGTATGTTGTGCCAAAATAAATTGATGTCAACAAGATGCAAGTTTTTCCAATGTTTCACAATGGGCATGCGTGTTTTTACCCAAAGATATCTATTATGAATAACAGCTTCGGAGGCAAATCCTTTTCTTTTGCGCATATTTATCATAACCCCTCCTGAGCTGCAAGCCGGAAAAGTATCTCTTTTCCAAGAAATGGGATTAATACAAACATCGCCGATGAGCATAGATGCACTATCGGGAATATGTCCCTTTCTGAAGCTAGACCAAGTAACGTAGCATCCGGTTTGGTCGGGCGATGTGCAAGGCGTAAGCGTAGTATACTGTTTTTCGTGCATTGCTAAGCCAATGGCATATGCGCATACAAGTTGTTTTGAGAGCAGCGTATCTTTATCAAAAAAATCGGACATCAGACGTCGAACATGATGTGTTCCCTGGCTATGCGAAGCAAGGATGATAGGTCTTCCTTGGTTAAAGTTTTTCAAGTAATAATCAAAGGCCAACTTGATATCATCATAAGCCAAATCGAGTGCTTGATTACCACGTCCGGTGGTATCGAAAAAACTATGAATAATGGCTTGGCGATATCTGGGAGCATATACCCTTGCAGTACGATTGAAAACAGATGCCTGATATGCCACAGGATATTTATCAATACGTCGGTTCAGGCGTTTGTTGTCTAAAGATGCATTCCAAGTTTTTCCACGCATGTACAGTGTAGGATACACATAAAACACATCGGCCTGTTTGAGTGAATCGTGTATTGCTATTTCGCCGAACGGGAGATGGTCGGCAGCGTCATTTCTGAATGGAAGTGCGCTCCATGATGTAGGTTGTGAATAATCGGGAGGATCAGGTGTTGTTGGCGTTGCAGTATTTCGGTTGCCTTGAGCATATGATGTTATAATCCCCATTATAGAGTAAGTAATAATTTGTATTATGATAATACCATTTTTCATCATATAGAGCTTAAACTATCCATTGTGATAAATACAACCAGCGATCTGTTTTTTCATCAATTTCACGAATGACTTCAGTGAGGCGTTCGGTGAGTTGAATGAGTTTTTCGTGGTCGGATTGATGATTTGCCAATGCCTGTTGCAAGGTTGCTTTTTCTATTTCAAGGGCAGGCAATGATTCTTCAATCTGATCCCATTCTAATTTTTCTTTATAGCTGAGTTTCTTTTTTTCTGCTTTGTTTTCAGGTGCTGTAGATTCTGTTCTGGGTATGGATTTTTTTTCATCCATTTTTTGTTGTATTCTATATTCGGAATATGTGCCGCTGAAAATATCAATATCACCGTCACCCTTAAACACGAAAATTTGGTCGGATAGTTTATCCATAAAGTATCGGTCGTGACTCACAATCATGAGGCATCCCTGATAGTTGAGCAAATACTCTTCGAGTTTGGTAAGCGTTAGTATATCCAAGTCGTTGGTGGGTTCATCGAGAATTAGGAAGTTGGGATTTTTTAGTAAAACAGTAAGCAGATACAAGCGTCTTTTTTCGCCACCACTAAGTTTGCTGACGGGTGTGAATTGCATTTCTGGAGGGAAGTCGAAGCGGGTGAGCATTTGCGAAGCAGTTACTTTAGCGCTTTTATCCACATCAATCACTTCGGCAATATCTTTGATTACTTCAATCACACGTTTATCTTCCTTGATAGCAAGCCCTTGCTGACCATAATATCCAAACTGAATGGTATCGCCAATAATTACTTTCCCTTCGTCAGGTTTGATTTCTCCTGTCAGCATCTTCAGAAAAGTAGTTTTTCCCGTGCCATTATTTCCGGCAATGCCTATACGTTCACCTTTACGAAAAGAATAGGAAAATCGCTTCATGATTTTTTTATCCCCAAATGATTTTGAAACTTTAATGAGTTCAACGATTTTGCTTCCCATGCGCTGCATACGCATGTTAATATCAATTTCTTTTTCTTTGCGCATGCTGAATGCTTTTTCACGTATATCGTCAAAGGCATCTACCCTGCTTTTGGATTTTGTACTGCGTGCTTTGGGCATTTTGCGAATCCATTCTAATTCGCGGTAATATAAATTTTTGGCTTTTTCGTTTTCGCTGAGTAGGGCTTGTTCACGTTCGGCTTTTTTCTCCATAAAATAGGAATAATTACCATGATACGGAATGAGTACTCCTCTGTCAAGCTCATAGATGTCGGTGCAAACATGATCAAGAAAATACCGGTCGTGCGTAACCATCAGTAGGGTGATTTCGGGTGCTGTGAGATAATCTTCCAACCATTCAATCATTTCAATGTCGAGATGGTTAGTTGGCTCGTCAAGCAAGAGTACGTCAGGCAGTTTAATAAGTAGCGAAGCCAGCGAAACACGTCGCACTTGTCCGCCGGAAAGTGTAGCCACTTTTGCATCAAAATCAGTAATATCTAACCGATGAAGAATTTGTTTGATACGGGATTCCATATCCCATGCCTGCAATTGGTCCATCCGTTGCATGCATGATGTAAGACGAGTATAATCATGCTCGGCGCCGGTATTTTCGAACTGAATCAGCGCCTGTTCGTAATCACGAATGGCCAGCATAGATGGTTCATCCTGCGACAGCATACATTCAATGACAGTTTTTTGTGGGTCTAATACAGGAGATTGTTCCAGATACCCCATCACAAGGCCATTGCGCAACACCACCTTGCCACTATCCGGCGATTCTTGTTTGGCCAAAATTTTAAGCAATGTAGATTTGCCTGAGCCGTTTCGGGCAACCAATGCCACCCTTTGCCCTTTTTGTAATCCAAAAGTCAAGTTTGAAAAAAGTTCTCTAATCCCAAATGATTTGCTGAGTGATTCGGCCAACAGATAATTCATAAAAATAGCAATCAAAATCAGCGTTAGAGTTATATTAAGCACGTATGATATACATCCAACGCAATGCCGAAGGTAGGCAAAATGAATGAAATTGCATGATGCTCGATATCCCCTAAAAAGGGTATTTAAAGTATTTTTTTACTTTAATTAGAATCGAATGATTTACTTTGCGTGATAATCATTAATCATTATATGATTTCGATACATCCTGATACTCGTATTGACAAGCTCATTAAAGCGCATCCAGATGCTTTGGAGGCCATAGTTTCGCTTTCGCCATCATTTGAGAAATTAAGGAATCCGTTATTACGTAAATTGATGACTCCACGCACCAGCATACGTATGGCATGCAAGGTCGGGGGGTGCAGCATAGAAGATTTTATGCAAAAGATGGCATCGTTGGGTTTTGAAATTGAACAAATACAAATTGAAGATATGCAAGAACAAAAAGATTCATCCATGCCCGAAGTACTCAAGGCAATAGAAGTAAACAACCTGGTTGAAATGGATGTACGCCCGATGATTGCTTCAGGGAATGATCCATTAGAGGTTATATTAAAGCAAATAGGAGACTTGCCTTCGGGGCATGCATTGAAAATCATCAATACGTTTGAGCCGGTTCCGCTGATACACTTATTGAAAAAAAAAGGATTCGACTCGTATGTGGAGCATACGGGCGATGTTATCCTTACTTATTTTTATCATCGAGCAACAGAGGTTGCTGATGTGCCACGTGAAGATGCTCAAGCAGTAAACTGGGATGATGCCATACAGCGGTTTGACGGAAAATTTCAAACGGTGGATGTTAGAAATTTAGAAATGCCATTACCCATGATTTCAATTTTGGAAGCCATACAACAACTTGAAGTAGGACAGGCCTTATTTGTATATCATAAACGCATACCTGTGTATCTTCTTCCGGAGTTGTATGAAAAGGGATACTCTTATGCCACAAAAGAAATATCTGAAAATGAAATTCATTTGATAATTTTCAAAGAATAAGCATGTTTGCTGTTCCTGTAAATTCCTTATCCAATCGCACTACGGCCCACGGCATTGTATTGCCTTTTTATCTGTATGGCGGATTTTCATTTGTACTTTCTTGTGTTTTTTTATGGCTGTCAGTATCTGATTTTGCAGGGCATTATTTCACGCCCTCGTTGCTGGCCATTACACATACCATGGCATTGGGATGGGGAACGATGGTGATTTTTGGCGCAGCGCATCAATTGGTTCCCGTGTTGATAGAAGGACGATTGTATAGCATCACCTTGGGCTATGTTACATTTGCTTTAGCTGCATTGGGAATTCCAATGCTGGTTTGGGGATTTTATATTTTTGATATGGCGCTGCTGGCGCCGATTGGCAGTGTACTGATTATACTTTCAGTTTTTGCTTTCATGATTAATATGGGCAAGAGCATGGTACAATCACAAACTGAAAATGTACATGCCGTTTTTATTTTCTCTTCTGCTGTTTGGTTGATGATTACTATAGTTTTGGGATTTTTGTTGGTGCTGAATTTTCGATATCGTGTATTTCGATTGGATTCATTGCAATATTTACCATTGCATGCACATGCAGGGTTGGCGGGTTGGTTTTTGATGCTCATTACAGGGGTTGCAGCACGATTGATTCCGATGTTTTTAATTTCTAAATACAGTAGGCCAGCCATATTATGGTCAATCTTTTGGTTAATGAATGTGGCCTTGGTGCTGTTTGTTTTTCTGTATCTCTATACACCTTCCTATTATTTGATTATTCCATCCGTGCTGATGTTTGTGGCGGTTCTACTTTTTGCCTATTATATTTATCGGGCCTACCAAAACCGGATTAGAAAAAAAGTAGAGAATCCGATGGCTTTATCGTTATTTTCAATAGTAGCTCTTATAATTCCTAGCGGCCTGGCACTATTGTTTACATTCCTTTTTTTTGCCGGCGTACAGTTGTCTAATCCGGTTATTCTGTTGTATGGTTTTATTCTATTCTTTGGTTGGATAAGCTCTTTGATAATGGGTATGACATTCAAGACGCTTCCATTTATTGTCTGGAATCGTTTGTATCAGTTGCATAACAAGGATTCACAAAAAGTGCCAAATCCTAAGGATATGTTTCATCCTTTGCTTTTCAAAATCATGCTTATAAGTTATCTTCTTGGAGCGATGCTATTTGCCATAGGAATAGTATGGCAGCTTCAAGAATTGATGTATGCCGGTTCAGCCGGACTATTGGTAGCATCTGTTAGTTACCTGCTACACTTGTTTTTTATTATCACACTTAAAAAAAGTAATCGCTATGCAAATCGTTAGTAATAATCCGTCACTATCCCGTAGGGCATCAGAGGCGTTGAAAAAAGTTATTGATCCGGAGATTGGGTTGAACATTGTAGATTTAGGTTTGATATATCAGATTGATTTTTTTGAAGAGGAAAAGAAGATTGTATGCACGATGACGCTTACTACACAGTTTTGCCCAATGGGTGAATCTATCACCGATGCTGCAAAATTTGCTATTCAGGATGCTTTTGCCGGGTATGAAGCAGATATTGAATTGACATTTGAGCCGGCCTGGAATTATGATATGATTTCGGAAGAAGGCCGGATGTTTTTAAACATGTAAGCCATGATTTCGGCCTCATGCAAAATAGCCATTCGTGCTGTATCCTACCTATGCACTCTTCATCACACGAAAGCAAGAGCTGGCCTGGATGAGATTGCAAAAGAAATTGAGGCCAACAAACATACCGTAGGTAAAATTCTTCAGCGATTGTCAGGCAAACAGGTTATTTCGAGCAGTAAAGGAAGGGGAGGTGGGTTTTATCTTTCTAGCAAGCAACGCTCATTACCCGTATTGTCAGTTATTCAGGCGTTAGGTGAGGCGGAATCACTTGAGTCATGTATAGTAGGCACTCAGCCCTGCCACGAAGATAAGCTATGTGCTATGCATGAGCAGTATGCACAGCTACGCGAAACATTCAGGATGTGGTGTACTACAAATAGCATAAATCAATTGAGTGAGAAAAACAAAAACGAAGAATTGGAATGGGGATATATCTATCAGGATATTAATTCTTAACCCTTTCCATATATTCACCGGTTTCCGGATTCACCTTAATCATTTCGCCTTGTTCGATAAACAGAGGAACGGAAATCACAGCACCGGTTTCGAGCGTAGCCGGTTTTAATGTACGAGTAGCAGTATCGCCTTTCAAACCGGGTTCGGTATAAGTAACTTCCAATACAACAGATTTTGGGGGTGTGGCATAAATCGGATTTTCTCCTTCAAACGACACCCTAACCATCGCGCCTTCTTTCATGAATTTTTCAGCTTCACCAAAAAGGAATGCTGCAATGTTATATTGATCGAAAGAATTTGTATCCATACAAACCAACGCATCGGCCTCTTTATACAAATATTGAAGGTCGCGTTCTTCAACCCTCACAATCTCTACTTCTTCATCAGGGCGAAAACGATTTTCGGTTTGTTTGCCGGATTTGAGGTTTCGCATTTTCGCCTGATAAAATGCCCGCAGGTTACCGGGGGTGCGATGCTGAAATTCAGAAATAACACAAAGTTCGTTGTTATAACGAATGAATGTACCAACAGACATATCTGATGCTTTTGCCATACAATGAGTATATTGTTTTGATGCCAAAAATAATAGATTTTATGCTTAATTCTTATCATATAGGTGTATTTATTTACATGTATTTATTATGTATATCTAAACCGATTCAAAATCAAAGCCAGATTTATTCCGCCCCTGAGGGATAAGATTTTATGAAAAGGGTATGGTTGCTATTAAAAAAAATGTAATTTTGGCAGCTAAAATTATCCCAATGGGTAAAAACGAAACTGACGAAACACTGGTTGATATTGGTGGCACTTACGAAAAGGCCGTTAATTTTTACAACAAATACAAAAAGCAACTGACCATTGGGTTGGGTGCAATCGTTGTGTTGGTGGGTGGCTATATGTATTACGCCGAGATGATTAAAAAACCCAAAGAAAGAAAAGCATTTGAAGAGCTTTTTACGGCAGAATTTTACTTTGCCAAAGATTCTTTTAACCTGGCATTGCAGGGCAGAGAGGGTGAATTTTATGGCTTTTTGCAGGTGATTGATGAATTTGGATCCACCAAAGCCGGTAATTTGGCTCAATACTATGCAGGTATATGTTATTTACAAACCGGAAAATTTGAAGAAGCCATTGAGCATCTCAAAAAGTTCTCATCATCGGATGTTATTCTATCACCACTGGCTTTGGGATGCATTGGCGATGCATATCGCGAACTCGGACAGTCGGAGGATGCCGTAAAATATTACGAAAAGGCCGCTGCCGACAACAATAACTCATTTACGGCTCCTTTGTATCTAAAAAAAGCGGGTATGACCTATGAAGAAGATTTGAAAAATCCTGAAAAAGCATTGAAAATCTATCGCAAAATTCAGGATGAATATAGCAATACCACAGAGGGACGAGATATCGGAAAATTCATTACACGAATCGAATTTGCTCAGCAATAATATTCCAACGTGTCTTCTACTCAACATAATCTTTCCTCATTCAGCACTGACCAACAGCTATCTGCTGATATTCGTATAGGAATTGTGGTTGCCGACTGGAATCAGGAAATCACACATTCACTACTTCAGGGTGCACAGCAAACATTACTTCGGGCCGGATTAACATCCACACAAATTGTAGTAAAATTCGTTCCGGGTAGTTTTGAACTGCCATTAGGTGCGCAATGGCTGCTCGAAAACCAACAGGTGCATGCTGTCATTTGTTTGGGCTGTGTCATTCAAGGTGAAACGCCGCATTTTACTTTTATTTCACAAGCCGTTGCCGACGGAATTATGAGATTAAATATTGACTACAATCTGCCTGTTATTTTTGGCGTATTAACCGTTAATTCACTTGAACAAGCCAAAGACAGAAGCGGTGGGATGCATGGCAACAAAGGCGATGAGGCAGCTTACACAGCCATTCGAATGATAGCTCTTCAACAAGCGTGTGAAAAATAATCGGCTTAAATTGTTTTTAATATCTCTATTGATTCATGTATGTGGCGAGCAACTTGAAATCGTGAAGAAAAAATGTGCCGAATAACCCCTTGCTTGTCTATTACAAATGTAACCCTGCCTGGCAAAACAAACCACGACTTCTGTACACCGTACAATTCTCTTACTTTGCCGGTAACATCACTAAGTAATGTATATGGCAGTTTGTGCTTGTCGGCAAAACGAATATGAGATGCCATTGAATCAGAACTTATACCAATAACTTCAGCGCCCAACGATAAAAATAATTCATAGTTATCCCTAAAGCACTTGGCCTCAGTTGTGCATCCCGGTGTATCATCTTTAGGATAAAAATACAAAACAACAGAAGCACGTTTGAGAACTTCAGACAATCGCACCAAATCATTGTGCTGATCCTTCAGCACAAAATCAGGCGCAAAATCACCTAGTGATAGTGTTTTTGATATCGCTTTATTCATACCATTTTTTACCTCACGGGTCGGAATTCCGTTCATGCTAAAGCATTAATTAAATCAACACAATATTACAGTATTAGTTTCTATTAATAAGCTATATCGCGTTAAATATAGTTAAGCACTCCCAAAATGAGTTTCTATGCTTTATTGGCTATTAAATTAGCATTAAAATATAAGAAATTATAATAGGCCGGGCAACAATCCCAGCGCAAATCCGAAAAGGATAGTCAGCATTTTCTGCAGATTGTATTTATGATTTTCTCCTGCTTCAAAAATAATGGTAGTTGATATGTGCAAGAAAATGCCAACTGTAACAGCCAGTGATAAATGATGAAAATCGTGTATGCTGCCAATTTGAGAAATGAAAAAACTGCTAAGCCAACCGAGAGGTGTGGATAAAGCGAAAGCAAAAATGAGAAATATTCCTGTTTTGCGAGGGATCTGCATTCCCTGTATCAAAGATCCGAATGTAAACGAAACAGGAATATTATGCAACACAATACCCCAATAGATTGGATTTTCAAAAGCTTCATCTCCATGTAAAGGTAATCCTTCGAGAAATGAATGAATACATAAACTGAGAGTGAGGGGCATCAGATAAGTTAAGCCATTTTTTGATTGATGAAGATGCGCATGACCATGTTCAATACCATGAGAAAATGCCTCTAAAATAATTTGCAAAAAAAATCCGCCTAAAATTACAATTGCAGTAAGTTGATTTGAATCGTGCTCAAAAACCTCTGGTAAAATTGTGGAAAATGTAATGGCAAGTAGAAATGCTGCACTAAATGAAAGCTGCAACCGCAATTGGTTTTTTTTTAGTGAAATTAGCCAACTCAACATGCTGCTTGCTATTATGACGACAACAAGCAGTAACATGCCCGGTATGTTTATAGCCCACATTCTGTATTAAAAATATTGCAATTTGATCGGCAAATGTAGTTAATTGCCTGTATTTGTATTTTTGTTGTCAGTGGATTGTGGTGTATTTGATTTTTTGTTTTGCCTGTATGTCAACAAATCAAAAAGTGAACCACCTCCTAGCGCTCCTAGCACAATACCGGCAGCAGAACTTTTCCACCAACTCGACCAGATGGCGCAACTTTCGCCAGTGCACCCCACAAAATACCAATACAAGAATCCTCCAACGGCACCCAATATCCCACCTGTTAGGTAGTAAATCAATGATTTTATCATGTCAATTTTGAATTATGATTTTGTTGCTAAAATAAGCGATTGGCATACTTTTTGAAAATAAATCTTCCGCTTTAAGTGTTTTTAGTAAGATGAATTTTCGACACCCCCTATATGTGCCACCTGTTATTTTACAGGCGAATTTGATTTTTGGTTGCATTGAACAAATTTCATCTCAATTTGATTTATTATTATTCCCTACTAACATCATACCGGCCACAAAAGTTTTACTCCCAACCAAAATGAGTATGCATCTGCCTTTACGCGGCGTTTGCAACGCTGAATTTTCCGACTCAAATCCTAAGCAGATAGAGAGATATATGTTTGAAAATCAAAATTATATAATCGAAACTTGATATTATTGCATGCATTTGCTTTTAAACTACAAAATTTCATTATATTTTTGCAAAATTGTTAAAAAACCTTAGTGCTGCGTAAGCAGGGCTTAATCTATATTGTTCGATACATTATGAGTGATACAACTAACTTGTCCTTTGAGCCCATCGCAATCGTTGGGATAGGATTACGTTTTCCAGGAGGTGCTACACAGCCGGAAGAGTTTTGGAGATTGTTGGCCGAGGGAACCGACTGTATTGTTGACGTACCTGCCGACCGTTGGGACATGCGTCGTTTTTATGATCCCGATTCTGATCGCCCGGGCAAAACGCACCAGCCTCAAATGGGTTTTCTGAAGTTAAAATTAGATGAGTTTGATCCCTTATTTTTTGGCATGTCGCCACGTGAAGCTGCCATTCTTGACCCTCAGCAACGATTGTTGTTAGAGTCAACATGGGAAGCGTTTGAGGATGCCGGATTAACTGAAAAAGAATTGAAGGGGTCGGCAACTGGTGTATTTATTGGTGGATTTTGTTTGGATAATAAAATGCAGCAGTTGGGCGTGCTAAATCGCGACTTGATTGGACAGCATACAGCTACTTCGTCCACTATGGTAATGTTATCAAATCGCATTTCTTATTCGTTTGATTTGCGTGGACCATCACTAACGATTGATACGGCATGCTCTTCGGCGTTGGTTGCAGCGCATTATGCCTGCATGAGCATTTGGACCGGCGAAAGCAAGATGGCCATTGCCGGTGGTGTGAATGTGATGTTACGACCTGAATATCCAATTGCGATGAGTAAAGGGCAGTTCCTCTCTAAGCACGCACGATGCAAAGCATTTGACGAAGATGCAGGAGGATACGTTCGTGGCGAAGGTGTTGGTGTTGTTGTATTCAAACCGCTTAGTCAAGCCATTGCCGACGGAGATTATATTTATGCATGCGTAAGAGCCACCGGATCCAATCAGGATGGCGCCACAAACGGTATCACAGTTCCCAATCCTGATGCGCAGGAAGCTTTAATCCGTGAAGTGTATGCTAAAGCAGGCATCAATGCTTCGGATATTCGCTATGTAGAAGCACATGGAACAGGAACAAAAGCCGGTGATCCTGTTGAAATTACTGCTCTCAACAATGTGTTATGTGAAGGTCGTGGAACTAATGATAAAGTTTTTGTAGGTTCTGTAAAAACCAATATAGGGCATTTAGAAGCAGCTGCCGGTATTGCCGGTATTATTAAATCTGCATTGTTAGTAAACAAACGCTTAGTTCCTCCACATCTGCACTTCAAAAAAGCGAATCCAAAAATCAATTTTGAATCATTATCACTTAAAGTTGCTCTCAAACCAGAGCCCTTTGATAACCAAGATAAACTTTTAGCATCCATCAATTCTTTTGGCTATGGTGGCACAAACGGACACATGGTGTTGGAAGAACCACCACGCGATTATTTGGCATCTTTCAATACACAGGAAAAAGAAAAAGAAAATATACTCCGTGTTTTTCCTATCTCTGCCAAAAGCGATAACGCATTGAAAAGTATTTGTAGAAAATATGCCGATTATCTGAAGAAAAATCCTGTCTCTCTTGTCGATTTTGCATATACGTTGGCTTATCGCCGTACTCACCATCTTAATCGGGTAACAATAGTAGCTGCTGATCGAAATGAGCTGATTGAAAAATTAGAGGCATATGCCCAAGGTGAAATGCTAACCGGCGTTAGCTTTAATCAGGCACAGGAAAATAACCGACTCGTATTTGTGTTTACAGGAATGGGGCCACAGTGGTGGGCTATGGGGCGTGAATTATATGCTTCTGAACCGGTGTTTAAGAACACCATTGACCGTTGCGACAAGATTTTCAAAGATATTACTGGATGGTCGTTGCTTGATGAAATGATGAAACCAGAAAATGAATCACGGATGAACGAAACAGCCATTGCTCAGCCGGCAAACTTCTTCATTCAGGCAGCACTTACCGACTTATGGAATAGTTGGGGAGTGAAACCACATGCCGTAGTAGGTCACTCCGTTGGAGAAGTACCTGCAGCATACGTGTCAGGCGCTCTTACACTCGAAGAAGGTGTGTTGGTGAGTTATCACAGAAGTCGTTGTCAGCAAACTACAGCCGGACAAGGAACTATGTTAGCTATCGGTTTGGGTGAGGATGCGGCAGATAAGCTCATCCGCGATCAAAAACTCGAAAATGAAATTTCGATTGCCGCTATTAATTCCTTTAATGGTGTTACGATTGCCGGAACTCGAAATGCACTTGAGAAAATCAGTGAAGTACTTACTCCACAAAATATTTTCAATAAAATGCTGACAGTTGAAGTGGCTTATCATAGCTATCAAATGGATCCGCTTCATCAGGAACTTCTTCATTCGCTTCAATCTGTTGCACCACAAAAGGCAACTATACCTCTTTACTCAACGGTTACAGGTACCATTATGAATGGTACTGAGTTTGACAATAACTACTGGTGGCAAAATGTGCGTCAACCTGTTCGATTTGCCAAAGCTGCTCAAACTATTGTAAACGACGGCTACACTCTATTTCTCGAAGTGGGGCCGCATCCTGTACTCCGCACCAATATCAATGAATGTCTCACAGCTGCTGACAAAAAGGGCTATACTATTCCGTCATTACGTCGTGGCGATCCCGAATTACCCACATTATTGAACTCTTTCGGCGCTTTGCATACACTCGATGTGCAAGTTGATTGGACTCCATTCACATCAGGCGGAAAGTTCATAAAAATTCCTACTTACGCATGGGACAAGGAGGTTTACTGGCAAGAATCCCTGGCCTCTGTCGAGGATAAAATGGGCGTGCCCGGTCATGTATTCATGAATAACAATATGCATATGCCTTATCCGGCATGGGAGGTTGAAATCAACCGCTATTTTATGCCTTGGATGGATGATCATAAGATTGAAGCCATGACGGTTATACCTGGTGCTGCATATGTTGAAGCGGGCCTAGCTCTTCATGAAAAAGAATTCTCTACTCAGGTATGCACACTGCAGAATTTGGAATTTAATCAGGTTTTGGTAGTGGATGAAAAACGCATACAGATGTTTCATACATCCTTTAATCCTCAAACCAATCGTTATAGTGTGTATAGCAGATTCCGCGAAGACAATTCTCCCTGGACACTGCATGCAAGCGGACGTATGCTTAAGGATTCTATTTCTCGAAAAGTACCCATTGTCTCTTTTGCTGATGTTCGCAATCGCTGTTCAAAACAGGCCGATGCCGAATTGTTTTATACACAACTATCTGAACGTGGCTTAAATTACGGCCCTTGGTTTCAAGGTGTAAAAGAAATTTTTAAAGGGCAGCAGGAAGTTTTGGCAAAAATAGAAGGGCACTCTTCTCTTATACGGAATGTCGATAATTATTTGCTTCACCCATCAATCCTTGACTCAGGTTTTCAATCCATGGTTGCTATTGTTGGCGATACAAGTCAAAATCCCAATCCTTTCGTTCCTGTATCCATTGATGAAGTGGTGTTTTATACCAGCCCATTAAATGAATGTTGGTGCTGGTGTCGCATTACTGATGTTACTTCAAATACCATTAAAGGTGACCTGATGCTGTTTGACGATAATGGCGAAGTGATGGTATCGCTTGAAGGCATTACTTGTCAAGCAATACAAAGCAATAGGAATGAGGAAGGTGATAAGATGGCCAATTGTTTTTATGAATATACATGGCACGAACTAGAGTCATTAGCAGCAAATGACCATACTCAGGCAGCAGGGAAATATATGGTGTTTGGCGATTACGATAACATTGATTTATTGCAAGAACTAAATGAAAAAGGTATAGATTTTATTATTGTTACCAAAGGAGATGCATATAGTAATGATGAGGGATTGATTTCTATTCGACCAAATGTGGAAGAAGATTATGATCGCTTGTTTGCTGAAGTAATACCACAACATATATTATATACCTGGTCGCTCGAAACTTCAGGTCTTGCGGATGATATCTCTATGGAAACAGCTGTAGATCAGACCATGCCTGTGGTCTATATGGCTAAAGCTTTATCTCGTATTCAAATTGCCGATAAACTGCGTCTTATCATCGTAACACGTGGTGTGCAGGTAGTTGTTGGAGATGATAAAGGCATTTCTTTGGAAACGTCAGCTTTTTGGGGATTAAACCATTTGATTGGTAATGAAAATCCTGCCATTTCACCCAAAACGATTGATCTACACCAAATTTCTGAAGAGAATGAATTCAAAATACTTGTTGCCGAAATAATCTCATCAAGCAAAGAAGAGGATGTAGCCATTCGTCTGCAAAAAAGGTTTGGCAGAATGTTATCTGCACTTTCACTAAACGGTCAATCAGGAACTGAAACAAAACGTGTCAGTACAGATGTGCCTGTTTCGTTAGAGGTTGCTCAAATTGGACGCTTAGATAGTTTATATTACGATGAATTTGAACGCAAAGAATCGTTAGCTCCTGACGAAATTGAAATTAAAAACTTTGCGGCCTGTTTGAATCTCAAAGATGGACTGAAAGTGATTGGTCAGTTGTCTGAAAAAGCAACACAGGGTTCATACTACGAAAGAAATATCGGTCACGAAGCTGCCGGTGTGATTACACGTGTGGGTTCTAATGTGACAGATTTTAAGGTGGGAGAGGAAATTATTCTAGCAGCACCTGAAGGATGTTTACGCTCTTATGTTGTATCCGTACCGACTTATTATTTGCGCAAACCCAAGCATATTGCATTTGAAGATGCATTGATGGTGGTTCCATACATGACTGTATTGTACAGTTTGCGCAATCGGGCTCAACTGCAAAAAGGAGAAAAAATCCTGATTCACAATGGAACAGGTGGTGTAGGTTTAGCGGCTATTCAGTATGCGCAATATGTAGGCGCCGAAATATTTACTACAGCAGGAAGCGAAGAGAAAAGAGAATATCTTCGTCAATTGGGTATTAAAAATATCTATGATTCACGTTCGCTTGAATATGTAAAGCAGATTAAAGCGGATACCAATGGATACGGGGTAGATGTGGTGTTGAATGCCATTGCCGGAGAATCGCTTTATCAGTCATTCGAATTACTGGCTGCATATGGCCGATTTGTTGAAATTGGCAAACGCGATATCACAGAGAACACAGGATTACCCATGCAGCAATTCAATAACAATATTACATTCCATGGTATTGACGTGGATCGATTAATGATGGAGCGGCCACAGGTTGTGCAACAGATACACCGCAATATTGAGAAGTTTTATGAAGATGGTGTTTTTAAAGCAGTCAACACTCATTTATTTAATGCTTCTGATGCTGTTGAAGCTTTTAACTTTATGCTACAATCTAAGCATATTGGAAAAGTAGTGATTCAATTCCAACATCAGGAAGTGGATGTGCCTGTTAAATCAACAGGCAAAACATTTGAAAAAAATGCTACTTATCTGATAACAGGAGGAACCGGAGGATTTGGGTTACAGATTGCCAAAGCATTCGCCGATAAAGGAGCAGCTCAGTTAGTACTGGCGAGTAGAAGTGGCGCTAAATCGGATGAAGCTAAAGAAGCCATCCGTTATATGGAATCAAAAGGCGTTAAGGTTTATGCCGAACCTATTGATATTACAAATGCAGATGCTGTTGCCGGCATCATCAATAAGATACAGAATGAGATGCCTCCTCTCAAAGGAATCATTCATGGAGCAGTTGTGCTTGATGATGGATTTATTGTGGATATGACGCATGAACGATTTGTTACTTCTTACCATGCTAAAGTTGGAGGGTTGCTTAATGTACATAAATTTACAAAAAAGATACCGCTTGACTTCTTTATATCTTTCTCCTCTATCTCGGCTCTTATTGGTAATGCCGGACAGGCAAACTATGTTTCATCCAACACTTTCCTCGATCAGTTTGCTCATTTCAGAAGAGCCAATGGAATGCAGGCAAGCACCATTAACTTAGGTGTCTTAGGTGAAGTAGGTGTGGCTGCACGCGATGCCAATGTTACTGCTGTATTGGAGAGTGGTGGCATCTTTGGTTTCACAACACGCGAAGCCATTGAAGGATTGATGAAAGTTATCGAAACTACGCCTGCTCAGGTTGGCATGTTTGATGTGGATTGGTCGCGTTGGAGTTCAATCAATCCTAAGAGTGCGCAGTCGTCTCGTTTTCGTCATCTTGCCGAAACACGCGGTGCATCAGCTGGTGCCGGTAGCAAGTTGAATGAGTTTGCTGCAGAGCTTTCTATCATTGCTGATAACGAAAGAACTGTATATGTTGAAAATGCAGTTGCCGAACAACTTGCTAATGTATTGAAACTCTCAGTCGAAAAAATTGATAAATCCAGAGGTATCAATTTCTTGGGCGTTGACTCCTTAATCGCAGTTGAGTTAGGAAGAGCCATTTCGGCACGCTTTGGCGTTGATGTGAGTACAATGGAACTTTTAAGTGGCCCTAATGTGTCGCAACTTGCTTCCATCGTCATTGAAAAGGTGATACAAAGTGGAGCTCTGATGCAAGATATTGACAGTTTGAGCGAAGAACAACTAGATGCGCTGCTTGCAGAAGTGAAAGCATAGTTTTGCTTGCATCATCCAACTGATACTATTTTAACTTTACCTAAATGAACTACGCTTACATTTTTTGAGCTTGGTGAATGATACCCTAATTATTACTACCTCAATTGAGAGCAAATACTAGTCGGTTATAGGAAGAACTACTTAGATTTTTTATGCATATTGTTAGAGGATTATGCAACATAGTAATTCCTAAATATTGTAAGCAAATGAATCATATCTAATACATTCAGACCGAATTCAGAAGAAGATCTGAGTGAAGTTACAATTACTTTTTTAGTCGAATATGTGCTTTGCCGATAGGCGAAGGAACTTCAACTTCTACAATTACGCCATTTTCGTATGTATATCTGTGGTATTTTCCATCAGGCTGCTTCAGAGAATACTGATTGGGTTTGGTTTTGGTAACAGGCACCAATTCGCCCCATACTTCTGAAAATATCTCAGATACTCCAATGGGCTCTTTAAAATACATTTTTGTGATGCTGAAAGTAACGGGTTGATTAATAGTAAACTTTTTACTTTCTGTTTGCACCTGATATGTTTTCCCATCATAATTTGCACTGCAATATTTATCAACCTCACCGTTTTTATCTGTACGCAAGAAACATGATTGCATCACACCGTCTTTAAAAGTAGTAGATGTTGTATTTACAACTGTAATTTTGCCAAACAGATAGTCAACGCTGGAATTGCTTGATATATGATATTGCTCAACATTCCCATTTACCTTTCGAGAAACCTGTACTTCTCCTGCTTTAATCCCCAAAGAGCTGACTTCATATCGAAATTCTTGAGCATGCAAGTTTGACGCAATAAGTAAGAAGAAAGCAATAGCCACTCTTATGGCCTTATATGATTGTAGGTTGAACATATATATATGAAATTATTTTGTGTTGAATACATCATCCTTAACACCTGTATTGATTTCGATAGTGTCATAATACACATCTCCAAACATTGTTTTAACAGTAAATGGGAATAGAACACCATTTACTTCGCGGTAATCGGATGGGTAATTAACTACCTCCATACTGCCTTGTTCTGTTTTTTCTATGGTACTGGTCTTCATCAGAAGGTTTGTTTTTACACTATACCAGCAGAATGATTTTTTTCCGCTAGGCATAACGTATTGTACTTTATATGCATCTTTCCCATCCAATAAGTCAATACCCAAGAGTGTACCCTGCACACCGAGTTGATCCATTTCGGATTCAAATACCAACGATGCATTTACTTTAGCATCTTTAAGTGCTTCAGCATCATATGGTCTTCCTCCCTGCATTCCATCTGTTTTTCCTTGTGTTCCATCAAACACATCTTTTTGCACCAAAGAACCACTCATGAAGATGGTTTCAAACTTTTTGTATGGTGTTTTGTAAATGGATGTAATATCAAGCACTCCAAATTGCCCTGATAATTTACCTTTCATAATAATATCAGAGATTTTACTGATTTTATCTTTTCCACCCAATGTTGTTAGATATTTATCAATAACCGTTTGTAAAGTTACACCTGATGGTACGGCCTTCAACTCAGCAGCCGGTGCTGCAAAATGATCGAGGAAAGTGATTTTTTCATCGCTGTCGTATTTCATGATTTTCTTTTCCACCGCGCTACGGTCGCCCACTATAACCAAATAAAAATTGTATGGAAGGATATATTTTTTTGCAACTTCATTCACTTCTTCAAGCGTAATAGCATTTAGTGTAGTGAGGTAATTGCTGTAATAATCTTTGGGCAACTTGTACCTATCAATATTTATTGCGAATGTAGCAACGGTTTGTGGATTTTCGAGCCCAATAGCAAACTTCCCCGTTAATTCGTTTTTTGTATTTGTCAGTTCTTCCTCAGTTACACCTTGTGTACTAATTTTATTAAGTTCATAAATAAATTGATAAATAGCGCTATCTGTAACTTCGGTACGCACATCAGCGCTGGCAGTAAACAATCCCACATGTTTATCGGCGGTGATAGAGCTGTATGCTCCGTATGTATAGCCATGTTTTTCGCGAAGGTTCATAAACAGACGGGCAGTAGCGCCACCTCCCAAAATGTTGTTTAATAAGCGAAGGCGTATAAAATCAGGGTCTCCAATTTTATTTTGAATGGGATATACTATACGAATGGTTGACTGTGCGCTTCCGGCTCTGTCGTTCATCACAATCTGAACGCTAGAGGGAGGTTGAGGAGCTGTTAGTTTAGATTTAGCCGGTGTGCCTTTTGCCCATGAACCGAAATATTTTTCAATCAAAGGTTGTACTTCTTCTTTGGTAACATCGCCCACAACAGCTAAATACGAGATGTTGGGCATGAAGTTTTGTGTATAATAGTTTCGAATATCATCCAGCGATATTTTAGCAACGGTACTATCGGTTGCCACGTCTCCGTATGGATGCGACTTGCCATAAGCCGAACGATTGATAAGATTATCGGCAATCATATTGGCGTCTGTTTTAACTGTTGATAAGCCGTCAAGCAACTGTTTAACTACTTTATCAAACTCTGATTGGGTAAAAGAAGGATTTATGATAACATCTGCCATCAAGGCAAGTAATTTTTCATGATGACGTTTGAGTGATTTTCCATATGCACCTGATGAGGATGTTGAAAAATCAGCACCAATTAAATCTACTTCTTCATCAATTTGATTTTTCGATCTTGATTTAGTGCCACGCGACAACAATTGCCCAAACAACTCAACATAGCCGGCTTTATTACCCTCCAATACCGGATCTGCATCCACGACCAAATTGTACGACACAACCGGTAGTTTATGATTGGAAACCACAATGACTTTTAATCCATTTTTTAAAACAAATGATTCATATTTTCCTAATGAAATTTTAGGTGCAGGACCGGGAGCAGGTGCTTTGCTGCGATCAACCTGAGCAAACATCTGACCAGATATCAATCCGATAAACAGTATGACAATATATTTTTTCATAACCTTTCTGTTAAATTCAAATTTCAATTAATGTTTATTTTTTTACAGGTAAATAATACAAAACTACCCTGTTTTCTTTTGTCAGATATTGATTCGCTACACGCTTAATATCTTCACGCGTAACCTTCAAATAACCTTCCAACTCTGTATTTACCCGATTTGTGTTACGGAAAAACTGATAGCTGTTTGACAAATTAGTAGCCACACCCTGTACGCCGGCATTTTGACTCACAATTTGATTTTCAATTTGATTTCTTATTTTTTCAAATTCAACTTCTGTTATCAGCTCTTTTTTTAGTTTTTCAACCTCAATATCCATAAGCTCATCCAATTCTTTTCCTTCGACACCCATTCCTGCAACAGCTGCTGTTATAAAAAGCCCATGATCTTCGAGTGCATAGCTGAAAGCAAATGCCTGCAATGCTTTTTGTAAATTATCAACCAACTCCTTATTCATTCTTGAGCTGCTTCCGGTTGAAAGAACCTGACTCATCATTTGAAGCGCATATTGGTCTTCATGTTTCATGGATGGTATTCTATAAGAATAAGAAATTAACGGAAGCTGAATAAACTCATCATAAACAATATCACGAACTTCTTTGCCAAGTGGTGGCTCATCCTTTGAAGGGCGAATAATGGGTTTGGCGCCTTTCGGAATGTCTTTGAAATATTTTTCTATCAGGGCTTTGGTTTTGTCGATCTGAATATCGCCGGCAATACAAAGAATGGCATTATCGGGCACATAATATGTATGGTAGAAATCCATAAATTCTTTAAGAGTAGCAGCATTAAGATGATCCATGCTGCCAATGGGAGCCCATCGGTATGAGTGATTCTTAAAAGCACGGGTGAAAATTTCGGAGATAAATCGTCCATAAGGTTGATTATCTACACGGAGTCGTTTTTCTTCTTTAACCACTTCGCGTTGTGTCTCTACACCTATATCTTCGATTTTGGCATGAAGTAATCTTTCCGATTCAAGCCACAATCCCAATTCTAACTGATTGCTGGGCAAAACTTCGTAATAGAATGTTTGATCTTGTGTTGTATAGGCATTGTTTTGGCCACCGGCCGAACTTACATATTTGAAAAATTCTCCACGCTTAATATTTGCGCTTCCCTCAAACAACAGATGCTCAAAAAAGTGAGCAAATCCTGTTCGCTCAGTATTCTCATTTTTGGATCCTACATGATAGTTAACCGTTACGGCAACTAATGGAACGGAATGATCTTCGTGCAAAATAACGTGCAGACCGTTTGGCAAATCATATTCCACAAACTCAATCTTAGAGGCCTGCGACCAGGATAACTGTACGGATAACAATCCTGAAACAAGCAATAACCATGTTTTTCTCATACTTTGATTTTTTTAACAAAAAACAAAAATATAATAAATTGCTTTGCGACTCATCCTAATAGGCCAAAATGCGGTTAATTATTGTTAAGTTGCTCGCCATAAACTACCTTTGCTTTTCTTATTGCATACTTGATGAATAAACTTTTTGCCTTTTTGCTGCCACTACTTTTCAGCTTTTCTATACATGCCCAATGGCATAATCAGGTTAGTGGCGTGCCCGAAAACCTCTACGGTGTGGCTTTTGCCAATAAAGATACTGGTATTGTGACTGGAGGTTCTTTATACAACTCAGTCATTCTACAAACTTTCGATGGTGGTTTGCATTGGAACCCAACCTATATGAATGATTCAAAATGGCTGTATGATGCAGTTTATACAGGCAATGGCGTTTTTTTCGCCTGCGGGCATAGTGGGATTATATACAAATCAACAAATTTTGGAACTACTTGGTCGCCCAAACCTTCTAATACAAGTGAATGGCTGTACAGCATTTTCTTTTTAACACCCGATACCGGATATTGTGCTGGGCAAAATGGGGTTATCCTTCGCACGACAAATGCTGGGAATAATTGGGATCCCATTTCTTATCAAGCACCGATAACTTTGCTAAGTATTTATTTTTATGATGCCTTGCATGGTATTACATGCGGAATGGGTGGGCGAATTTTTAGAACTACAGATGGTGGCAGCAACTGGGAAGAAGTTGAAAACGAAGAAAATAAAACTCTTACATCTATACATATGCTTACCCTTGATAGCATATTGGCTTGCGGAATGGGTGGTATGATTGAGTTTTCACCCGATTCAGGTTTGTCTTGGCAAACCATAGTAAGTACAACGCCTTTCGATTTGAATGATATGATATTTGCTGATAGAAATACCGGATTTATAGCCGGTGATGGCGTTTTGATGAAAACTACTGATGCCGGTATGTCATGGACGCATATGAACTATCCCGTTACTTCCGACTTATTTGGCGTGTATGTTGTTGATTTTGGAACGGCTTATGCTGTCGGATCTTTGGGTACAATTATTAAAAACGACCTCTCTATTTCTGTTGAAGAACATTCTAAGTTTCATTGTCAAATTTTTCCTAATCCTGTTTCTGATAAACTTATCATTCAGACCGATGAATCAGGCGATTTTATACTTTCAATACATAACATGAATGGTCAGATCGTTCTGCTTGACGAGCAAAGTAATGTTTCGTCATTTGAGGTGTGCGTTTCTGCATGGCCCCCCGGAATGTATATGGGCATACTTACAGGAACTGAATATAGCAAGCCATTCAGGTTTGTAGTGCATTAATTGTATTATTTTTTTATTACCTCAAATCGGCAAGTAATTTTTTCTCCGCTTTCATCAACTACTGTTAAGGTATGCCATCCTGCATCAGGTTGTAGTGGCATATTGTGCTGTATTTCTGTTTTGCCAACGTACATGCCGTCTAAATGCCAATACAATATTTCTTTTGGTTTTTTATGAACGGCCTGACAAATCATCTCTCCTTTTTTGCCTGTGAGCTCAATAGGAATGTAAATACGAGCAAGATGAACCGGATATTGTAAAGCAAGTTTTTTTTCTTGTTGCAAAGTTTCGCACCCATTCATTAACGGTGGAAGTAGTTTGTATGATGGATGTATCTGTCTGTAATAATACTCCATGGATGGAGGTAGTACAAACCAGGATGTTGAATGCATTTCAAGTGGCGAAAAACAAGATTCATTCACTTGAACCGGTAATGAGGGATGCATATTAATTTGAATATGGTAAGGACAAACATCGGTACGAACTCCAGATGGAGATACCATCATTTCTTTAGTTGATTCACAAAATCGTCCTGCCTTAAATCCTGAACGGGTACATATTGGCAGATATATGTATCCTGTTTTAGGAGCTTCAAACCATTGAGATTCGGGCAAATGATGAAATACATCAAACATTACGGGCGCTGCTGCTCTTAAACCTATGATCCCTGGTCGGCCCTCTCCGTCAGCGTTTCCTACCCATACTGCTACTAAATGCCGTGAAGAAAATCCCAGCGACCAAGCATCGCGAAATCCAAAACTGGTTCCTGTTTTCCATGCAATTCTTCTAGCTGTACCCGATAATTGCCAAAAACTCTCTTCGCCGGGGCGATTCACCTCTTCCATGGCATGAAACATGTGCCATAACGAAACAACATCGGTTGGAAATTGCATTTTTGATTGATCCTCAACATGATGCTGTAATGAGTGTGTATAATTTGGCATAAAAAAGTCATCCTGATTGAGATTTCCTTTTTCATTATGGGCATGTAAATATGCCCTTGCCAATGAAGCATAAAGTCCGGCTACTTCCCACATGGTTATCTCACATCCTCCCAAAATAAGAGATAATCCATAATGATCAGCGGGATTATTTATCGTGCTGATTCCACCCTGTTGCAATGCCGAATAGAATCGAGGATATTTGTATTGCCTGAGCAGCCGCACAGCGGGAATATTGAGCGATCGTGAAATGGCCTCTGATGCAGGTACTGCACCGTCATACGTTTTATAAAAATTTTGTGGCATATATCCACCTATTTGAGTTGGAATATCAGGTAACATGGCATGAGGGAGCGTTATCCCATCATATTGCGAAGCAGCAAAAAGCAAGGGCTTAAGTAAACTCCCTGGACTTCTAGGCGATTGAATGATGTCAACATAGCTTTCAGTTTCAGGATATTGGGGCTGAAAAATATTACCCATATATGCCAGCACATCGCCTGATTCAATTTCCATCACTAATATGGCCATATTATTTATATTATTTTCACGCAAGTGATTCATATGATGTAGGCCAATCTGAATGACCTGCTCCTGCAGTTTCTTATCAAGTGTCGTTTGAATCCGAGTGGACGCTGTTTGTGATTTTTTTTGATTGTCTTTTCTGTATTTGTTCAATAAATGAGGAGAAAGTTCGGGTAAGGGTTTAGGTGCTCCCGGCAAGGGCTCATCAATCGATGAGAGATAGGTTAATTCGTCAATAACATTTTGCTTGCGGAGTTTGTATAATAAAGTATCCCGTTTTTTTTTCAAAATATCTCTGTTTTTTCCGGGATGTATCAATGAGGGTGAATTTGGCAAAACAGCTAGTACAGCGGCTTCGCCCCATGAAAGGAGATCAGGACTACGACCAAAATATCTCCATGCTGCCGCGTCTAATCCAACCACATTGCCACCAAAAGGGGCATGAGAAGCATATAATGCAAGTATTTCCTTTTTTGAATAACGCAACTCGGCTCTCAATGCCAAAATCATTTCAACGGCTTTTTGAAATAGATTTCTGCCTTTTTTTCTTGACAACCTCACAACCTGCATTGTGATGGTACTTCCTCCACTTACAACACGCTTGGCAGAGAAGTTTTGACGAATAGCTCTTCCCAAAGATATGATATCAATTCCTGGATGTGAATAGAATCTTTTATCCTCGTATGCCAATATGCATTTTTCAAATTTGATTGGAACATCAGTTCTTGCCGGAAATCGCCATTGACCATCAACAGATACCGTTGCTGAAAGCAAATTCCCTTCTCTATCTTCCATAACATACGAGGTGGGTTCAGGGAATAAATTACGAGGAAGCGAAAACCAAAACCAAAGAATCAAAGCCAAAACGGCAAACAGAATGGTTTTTTTTTTACATTCTCTTACTCGCCTCACCTTAATTTTTTGCATATCATTACTCCGAAATTTCAACCCATCTGCCCGAAACCGACGCACTTAGTGTATTGTCGTACATGGCTTCACATACAGTGATTGGCAAATAATAACGACCCATATATGCTGCATTGAGAGAAATGAAGAAAGTTAAGGTTTTCTTCTCTTGTATGTCAAAATATGTGTACACTCTGTCATCACGTATATCCTGATAGCGAAAATTCGACGAAACAAATGCCGAAGAAGCATCCCATATTCTTGTATTCATGATTTCCCACCCACTGGGCATAATATGAGAAAGCGCCATGTTGCTATATACACCCCAACCACCCGGATTGGTAACGGTAACTTTTGCAACAAAATCAGTTCCTTGTTGCAGCGAACTGATATCCATAGGTTTGCCGTCTAATGAAAGATACTCAACATTCATTTTGAGTTTGGGTGAAGACGAAGGCATAATAACCTGTTCACCGGGTAAAGGTTGGCCCGCTGAAAACTGACGAACATAAAGCACATTACTGCCCTTATTAGTAATACGAACTGATTTTCGACCTGTTTGAACATCAACCGGCAGTTGATAAAAAACGGTATTTGATTTAGCTTCAATATTTTTGCCCTGAATGTTTATGGTTGCTAGTATTTTTATATCATCTTTTGCAGATCCGTTGTAGTTGGCAATGGCAACTAAACACCAAGCTGTAGTTTGTGTACTATGCCAAATATCTGCAGCTAATTTTTCGGCCATTTGACGCACCAATTCATCGGCTCGTCTGCGTTGCCCCATGATGGTCAAAGCATCTAAAGCAATGGCCGAGTTGCGCAAAGTTGATCCATAACTATAGCCATAATTACTTGTGTTGGTAAATTCAGTAGATAAGTTACGCACCAATGCTGTTGCAACAGAAGAATGTCCGGCTAAGTGATAAGCGGCTGCAAGCATCCATGCAGCTTCTTTGGAGAGGTAAGCAAATTCTTTAAGGCGATTCATAGCGCCTAACTCAGGCATACGTGCCAGCGCCAGCGTGTATAAGCGGTATGCCTGAGGCAAATCGCCTTGCATCCTAATAATATCAATTGTTGGCGACCAATTTGATGCTTTGTTTTTTTGATATCTGGCCCATGATTGTATCATCTCGTCAGATACGTGATAACCTCTTGATTTTGCCTGAAGCAGAAAATGCCCTGCATAGCTTGTTCCCCAGTCGTCGCCATAACGATCGCCAGGCCAATATGCGAATCCTCCATCTCCGTTTTGCCGATTAGCTACTTTACGAATACCTGCCTGCACATTACGTTGGATTTCTGCTTGTCTGGTTTCTGTCAAATCCATCAATTCTGGTAGCGTAAGTTGAGCAAAAACGCCTGATACAATCTGCTCCAAACATCCGTGTGGATATTGAATCAAATATTGCATCCGCTTTTCTAACTGAAGTGAGGGGGTGGATGATATTTCAATCCAAGATTTGCTCTCAGCGGGTGTGCCCACAGGAGTAGCTTCAACTGACCAACTGGCACCTGGCTGAATTGAAGTGCCCTGAGATTGTACTACAGGTGGATTGGGATTTCTGACTTCTATCTCTGTTTCATGTTCAACTTTTCCTTTAGACGATGAAGCTGAAACTTTTACTTTGGTTATGCCGGTTTGTGGTCGTGCTTTGGCTGTGAAATACAATGTTTTTTCGCCTTGAGACGAAAAACTAACTGATTGTTTTTTTTCTCCTACAATATCAAACATTGGATTCTTATGAAGCTCAACCGAAACCTGACCCATATTATTTTCAGTTGCAAAAACTGTTACAGGAATACGAATTTCTTCAGTAGGCCCCATTACTCGAGGAAGTGTGGCATACATCATCAATGGGTTTTTCACCGTTACTGTTTTTTCAGTAGATCCATACGATGTTTTTTCACGAGCAATTACCATCACCCTAACGGAACCAAAATAGGGAGGAAGCTTGAATTCATGTGTCTTCTTTTGTCCTTTACCTAATGCAAACGGTCCGATAAAATGTACTACCGGTTTAAAACGATTGGCCCCTTTTTGTTTGTTTTTTGCATATTCTTCATCTCCTCCAATGGTTAGGATACGTTCTAATTGACCTCCCCATGCACCCATTACCTGCTCAAACATGTCCCAAGTTTTTACACCTAGTGCTTCTTTGGCATAAAAATATGCATGCGGATTGGGTGTAATATATCGAGTAAGCATCAATAATCCTTCATCTACGATAGCTACGGTATAAGTCATTGGTACGCCATTCTTCTCGCTGATTGTAAATGATGAGGTCGTTTCAGGTCGGATAACATCTGATATGGAAATTTGTGGAGAAAGCACGGTTCCAGGGTCGTCAACCATAATTGGGATTACTCCATACATGCGTATTGGCAAATCATTAAGTGTTTGCGCATGGGGCTGTATCAATGTTGCATGAATATATACGTTTGGCGCCATGCCTGCCTCAACGGGTATTTCAAGTTCTGTCATTGAACCAAATGATTTGATCCAATGTGTTTGTATTACTTTCCGGCCGTTCTCAACACTCACAAATAATCGAGCACCTTCACTAGATGGAATACTGAGTTTGATTTTTT
>JACSSC010000033.1 GCA_014879445.1 Candidatus Competibacteraceae bacterium | reverse complement strand
GGAGGAGGGGGATGGTGTTGGCTGTTATGCGGCAGGGATAGGAAGGGCGCTGCCCAGAGGCAGCGGTGCGCAGCACCGGAGCGAAGCGCAGCCCTGGATAGCCCGGCGCCCCGCAGCTGAAAGCGCGGGGCGGGCGCCCAAATCAATAAAAAAATTAGTGGTTAACGAGCAGCTTTAAAGTTTTAGTGCCTTGTGGCCCTGATAGTCGAACCAAATAATATCCGGATACCCATTGTGACACTTCGTTGATTTGGTAGTCAGAGGTGCCTGCATGTATAATTCTAGAGATGATTTGTTTGCCAGTTATATCTAACACTTCCAACATTCCGCCTTCGAATTTGTCGCTCAAGCGAATGCGCAGTTCGTTGTGTGCTGGATTGGGGAAAAGCTGTACTTGCAAAGGGTATTCGAGAGAGGGATTGCTGAGTGCCTGGTTGCAGATTAAATCGTGCAGAAAGGTTTTTACAACGGTAACGGTTGAGTCCATATAGGTGCTATTGCCTTGATAAGGCACATGGTCTTGGCCGTAGAAGATTTTTACTGCATTGGGTATGGATTGGTTATTTGCTCTTTTGTGTAACGGGTCGCTGCCATATACCAAAGTGATGGGGAGGCCCATGGGTTTGGCAGTATCGGCATAGCAAGGTACGGTTCCGTCAACATCGCCATGTACACTAACAACAGGGATGTTGCCATTGTGAAGCCAGGCGGTATCGCCCACAGCGCCACAGAGGTTTATAACAGCTTGTGGCAAGCTGCTATATCCGGGATTGCCGCTGAGGCCTTCCATGCCACCGCCGATGGCAGTAGTGTCGATGATGGGTGGGACTTCAGACGGGTCGTCTAAGTATGAGGTATGTAAAGAGAGTACACCACCGGCGGAGCTGCCGCCAATGATAATAATATTTGGATTAATGCCATAGGGGTTTCCGTCTTCGGCGACTGATTTTCTGAAATATCGGATGGCAGCTTTTTGATCTTGCACAGCACGAAAAACAATCTCCATGAAAGTTTTTTCGCGGTTGCTACTAAGTAAAACATTCAAGGCGCTCTCTAAGCGATAGTTCATAGAAACGGTTACGTATCCCATTCGGGCAAAACGCTGGCAGAGTTCAACCACGGCATTATCTAATGTTTTGGAACCGCTGATGAAACTGCCGCCATGCGCCAAAATAATCAGTGGACGATTGGTTTCGGTGTCGCCTTGTGGCTGGTAAATATCAAGCAGTAGATTTACGTTTTGAAAGTCAACTCCGATATTGGCGCCATATTGCACATCAGAAGTAAGTGTATAACCGGAAAATATTTCGTTGAAATATCTATTTCCGCTACAATCGGTTTGGGCTGATAACGTAAGGGTTTGGAAGCCCAATAGGGCTGTAAAAGTTGTTAAGAAAAGTTGTTTCATGTTAAGTAAAATTTATACTAAGATAACTTTTATTTCATACAAAAGAAACAGAGATGGATATTTTTTTTTGAGGATATAAGGGAATGTAATGCCAATGAGAAACAGCATGTGAATTGTTTATTTTTTTTATTATCAGCAAATTATCTTGTGTAAAATTTGGATAGTGATATAGGTTATCATATTTTTATATTTTTGTAGCCCTAAAAAAAATCAGTGATGCGATAGCGCATGATATCCCCATTGATAATATTCATGAATAAATGACAACAACTAAATTAGATTTAGATAAAGAGTGGCTTGTGATAATGAACCCTGTATCGGGAGGAAACAAAGCCAAAAGAGACAAGAAGAAGATATTAGAGGCGTTAGATGCACATAAGATACAATATCGTCTTAAGGAAACGGAAGGTTTAGGCCATGCTATTGCTTTGACGCGTGATGCGTTGGCAGAAGGATATCGTAAGATTATGGGAGTTGGAGGCGATGGTACGATGAATGAGATAGTAAATGGAATTTTTTTGCAAACGACGGTACCGAGTACCGATATCGCATTTTCATTTATACCGGTTGGCACAGGAAACGATTGGGTACGAACAATTGGTATTCCGTCGGATTATATAGGTGCGGTTCGTACTATCAAAACGGGTCATTATTTTTATCAGGATGTAGGAGAAGTAACTTATATGGAGGATGGCCAAATGCAGAAGCGATATTTTGCGAATATAGCTGGAATGGGTTATGATGCATTTGTGGCAAAAGCGGCAAACGAAAAATCGAAAGGGGGGAAGAAAATGGGAAAGTTTGCGTACTTGTTTCAGGTTTTTCGTTGTTTGATGCGATATAAGCCAGGCAGAGCTAAAGTGATAATTGATAAGCAAGAGGTGATAGAGGGCGAGATGTTTTCGTTGAATGTGGCGATATGCAAATTCAACGGGAATGGAATGATGCAGGCGCCAAACGCCATACCGGATGATGGCATATTGGATATTACATTATATCACCAGCCCTCAAAAATGAAGATATTAACCAGCACGCCGAAATTGTATGATGGAAGTTTTGCTAAAGAATCATTTGTTTCACTTCATACTGCTACACAGGTGAGAGTGGAAGCCGATCCGCCGATCATGCTTGAAACAGATGGAGAGTCGTTGGGTTATAGTCCTTTTGAATTTACTTTGCGACATCGAGCACTCAAGATTATATCAACCATCACCAATAAACAGGTCTAAGTTTATTTCACGAATTTTTGGTTTTTTTGTTATGTCTGTTGCGCCACTGAAAATATTCGCCTGCCATCAGAAAGCTGAAAATGGTAACGACCAAAAAGATAGATGGAAGCGTTAATAGCCACCATGCAGATGGGTGATTATAAGCATCTTTGAGCAGCGAACCCCATCCAACATAATTAGGTGGCAATCCAATGCCTAGAAATGAAAGTGCGGCTTCCATCATAATTAAGTTTCCCATACCGATACAAATAGCTACCCAAAGGGGAGCAGCTAGGTTAGGCAGGATATGACGAAGCATGATGCGCCATGCTGGTATTCCTAGAGCTATTCCTGCTTCAATAAATCCGGTTTGCCTGAGTTTGATGGTTTCGGCACGTACTATTCTGGAAATGCCGGTCCATGAGGTAAATCCTAAGATTATGACAACGCCATTTTCGCTGCCTGCCGCTATAGCTGAAAGGGCAACAATAAGTATGATACGCGGAGATGCTGTCAATAGCTCATTGATGCGAGTAATCATTGCATCAACTGGAACAATGATGGATGAGCGAAAAAATGGAATTTGGGATAAGAGATGCTTGAGAGCGATGCCTATAGCTATGCTAACAATAATCAATAGAAACAAGCGTAGGATATGTATGCCGAGGGCTAATTCATTTTGCTGCGAAGCGATTTGTATGTATGAGATGCTGATAGCCAGATAAAAAACAGAAATAAAAAGGGAGAAGCAAAAGGAAAAAAGACCGGCACGTGTAATTGCCAATCCCGTTTGTTTAGTATATCCAGACAATAATCCTGAGGATATGCCAATGCATGTAGCGATTAGCATGGCCAATCCTGCGATAATCCATAGATTACGACAGCCGTAGATCAATGCAGCGAGTACATCTTCGCCTTTGTGATTGGTGCCGAGATAATGTTTGAAAGGCACTTTTTGTTGATAGGGATTAGCAAGAGGCGGGATTTGTACTTGAGTTAAATCGTTTATGCCCGGGCAAAAGGGATTGGGTGCCCAAATCACAAAGTCATATTCCAACGATTTCCATGGAATATATTGAGCAGGCAATGTGTCGCCATATATGGATAAGATAGAGGAATGAAATCCGAGAGCAGGGAAAATATTTTTGCCTTGATAGGTAGCAAACAGCGGTTTATCGTTTGACAAGAAATTGGCCATCAGCCCTACAAGGGCAATTAATAAAATGATGCAGATGGTTGATTTCCCTACCCAATGGATGCGATTGTTTGCTATGTATGTAGGCGATTTAAGCATGCAGTTTATTAGCGTGTCTGATTCTAGGATCTGCTATGGCATAAAGGATATCGGATATCAGATATCCGGCCATAGTGAGTAGGGCGGTGAGCATAAGTATAGCAATCAAAACGGGGTAATCAAGACGGTAAACAGCTTGTAAAGATTCACGTCCCATGCCAGGGAGTGAGAAAATGGTTTCGACCATTACCGAACCACCCACAGCAGCCGGAAATACGGAAGAAAAAATGGTGATGAGAGGAAGGAGTGAGTTGGGCAAAAGATGTTTTTGTATTACCTGAAATTTTGTTAATCCTTTGGCATGGGCAGTAATGGCATAATTGTGTGAAGATTCGGTGAGCAAAGATGCCCTTAGTGTTCGTGTGAGAAATGCCAAACTGCCATATGCATAAGCAAGCACCGGCAGTATCCAGTACGAAATAGAATGAACAAAAATATAGAAAATGTTTTTGTTTTCGGGAAATCCACCGGGCGGACCCAATCCACCTGTAGGAAACCAGTTGAGCATATCAGGATTGGAGAATAAAGTAAGCAGTAAAATACTACCCAAAAAAGTAGGGATGGCATATAGGATAAGCAGCCCGATAGAAATAAGATGATCTACAATTCGATTATGAAATCGGAAACTAAGCATAGCTAACGGAATGCTAACGGCATAAGCCATGCAAACGGCAAACAGAACAAGGGCTGCCGACCAGGACATTTTTCCGGAAATTTGTTCAAAAACGGGTTTTCCCGTGGTATATGATTTGCCCAAGTCGCCACGTATGATACCTCTATAACCATTGTTGTTACCAACTAGCCAACGATGAAATTGGTTGGGGAAATGAAATCTAATAGCAGGAATATAGTTTTTCCAAACACTGCGTTGCGATTCTATTCGATTAAACAATTGTTGAGCTTCATGCAGGTTCGATTGCATGTTCGCATCATATGCGGAGGGTTTGATGAGGAGATTCAAAGAATGAAATGTATTATGAATTTCGCCTGCATGATGTAGGTTGCTGAGTGCATCAATCAATGCAAAGGATTGTTGCCACTGAATAAAATTTATGTCATTTCCTGCAGGTATATTTTGCAAGCAATAGCGTTTCCATTGTTTGATATGTTGATACCAATCAGAGATAAGAGGCCAGTTGCCATATTGTCTGACTAATAATTTTAGCGTATTGCGTTCGGCAGGCATGATGATGCGGTGCAGTGTGTCGGGCATGGACCAGCTGTTGATGGAGAAATAAAACAAGGGTAAGTCGAGCCCCCATGCTTTTCGTTGTTTGATAAGTTGTGATTCTGCCTGAATTTTTCCAGAATGATCGAATTGTTCATTGAGTTTTGAGTCAACTGGATTACCGGGAGCAGAATGGAGCAGGATAAATCCTAAGATAATAAGCAGCAGAAAAGAGGGAATAAATTGGGCAGTGCGTTTGATGATAATCAGCAGCATGGCTGTGAGCTTAGTGTGTTGGGCTTATTGTATGGGCTACACTCCCTTTTCGAAGAAGGAGGTAGTTTAGCAGAACACCAGGTCTTTCGAAATACATATTGGCATGTTCAAATCTTTTGTGAATGGCAATTTTGCGGAAAGTAGAAGAAACGAAGATGACGGGTTGTTCGTCGTACACCATTTGTTGAAAACGCATGACCATAGGGCGACGAACGTCGTCATGAATTTCGGCACGAATAGAGTCAATGAGTGCATCCGATTGAGGATTGCCGAATCCTGAGAAATTGGCACCACCTTCAATCCAGGAAGAAGTATGCCATAGCTGTTTAAAGTCGTCGGGCAAAACAGATCCGTTGATGGCTCCCATAAACATATCAAAATCGTGAGCAACGGCTTTTGTTACGGTCGTATTAACATCCCAAGCTGTAGGTCGTGCTTTGATGCCTGCAGGCATCATGGCTTCTGCAATCATATCGGCAATGTCGTGGGTGATGGGATTTCCTGCTTGATAAACGAGTTCGACATCAAATTGTAATTTCTTTCCATCCACTATTTTATCACGAATTCCATTTCTATCGGTGTCTTTCCATCCAGCTTCTTCTAATAGTGCTATGGCCTTATTCACGTCATAAGCAATAGGTGTTAGGTTGGTGTTGTATTCTTTTTTTACTGGACTGACCGGTCCTGTTTGTCGTTTGGCTTTTCCGAGATAGATAACACGAATGATGTCGTCAACCGGCACAAGATGTGCCAGCGCACGTCTTACTTGCTTATCGGTAAAGAATTTTTTTCTTTTTACGCCATCGGGCTTGTTGTTCAATGCGATATAGCTGTAATTGATAAATTCTACAAATTCGGAATGATAATTTTTTTGAAAGCCGGTATCTTTTTGCAACTCAATCATGGCACGTGTAGTTAGCCAAGAGGAAACATCAATTTCTTGTTTTTTGAAAGCCAATTGTTGGGCGGTTTCATCGGCAATCACCTTAAATACAATTTGATTGGCAAAGGCCATGTGAATAGGAGTAGGGTGGGGGAGACGTGTTGTCCAATGATTCGCTTTTTTTTCCAACACGATGCTTTGGCCAACATTCCACGATTGAATTCGATATGGGCCACTGCCCGATATGTTATGCAGATTTGTTCCGATGGCGTCATCGTTGAATGAGGCAGCCCAGCTATTTAGTGCCGTATCATTTTCCAGGTTCTCGTTGTTAAACATTTCGATGGTGTAATGGGCTAGTACATTTTGTCTGTCATAAATTTTTCGTTGCAGAATGGGGACTTCGGCAGCCAAATATTCGTTGAGCAGATAAGGGCCTTTCATTGAAATGGAGATTTGATTTGATGCGTCAATAGCTTGGATTGATTGAATTTGGTCGAGATACGCTTTCATGTTTGGATTGTTGACCAACGGACAAATAGCTGCCTTGAAAGAAAAAAGTACATCTTCGGCCAATATGGGGCTTCCATCGTCAAACGTAGCTTCTGGTCGCAATGTATAGGTGTAGGTGAGGCCGTCGGATGAAATTTTAGGCAATGAGTCGGCAAGGTCGGGTATCAGGCGATGAGTATGCAGGTCTAATGCCACAAGGGTTTGATGTGTTAAGGCATAAATCATGAGCTTGCCGCCATGTAGTTCGTTAAACGGATGTAAGGTGCGAGGTTCGCCCATCCAATGATAAGTTATGTTGTTGTCGCTTGACCAACTAGGTAGCCATTTGCCATCCGGGGCAAAGTACAGAAAACGGCTGCTGTCGGTCATGTAATGAACGGTGTTGTTTTGACGTTGCTGCTTATTGTTTCCGCAACTCAACAATACAACAAAAACCCATGCGATGGCTACATATTTGAGATTCATATTATTTTGATTGTAAACAAATGTAACAATAATTTATCAGCTCGTGTTGAGATAATTTTGGGTATTTGTAGCTGCAAATGTTAGATATTATTTATGGATGGAACGGTCGCTTTATTATCATTGTTGCAAATATGGCATGAATGAATATTAAAAAAGGGACCCAACTGAGTCCCTTTTTTGCAATTAAGATATGTTATCTGAATTATTGAACGATGAGTTTTTGCACCATTTGATTTTTTCCGTTTATGATTTGTACAACATACACACCGTTTGCCAGTGTGTTAATTTGAAGAGGAATCATATTGCTTCCTGCATTGGCTTGGATAATGTTTTGTTGCAACATTTTTCCATTCAAGTCCAAAATGTAAATCTGTACATCGGCAGATGCTGATAAGTTGAATGAAACCATTGTGAGATTAGAAGCAGGATTTGGATAGATGCTTGCCTGCTGAATAGAAGTTAAATCTTTAGTGCTTAAGAAATCGGTAGTGAATCCAAAGTAAGATCCCACGGTAAGAGCAGGAGATCCAGAAGCGGGACGCAAATCAGGGTTTGAGTTGCTATTGCCAAAAGGGTCTATAAGATTAATATCATTTGAAACAGAAAGTGTGTCGTTAGTGAGCATACCACGTGTAACGAAATCAGATGTGCCAGTAATGCATAGTGTATCAGCATTAGACAAGTGCCAATCGTTAGCGCATCCGGCAATGATGTTGGCTTTGAATTCGAGTGTATCGCCACAATAATTAGCAGTAGTTTTGCGACCATCTAAAAGAAATCCTGCAGAGGGATAACCTGTGAAAATGGAGTTGTAAACAGATGTAGCAGCATTACGACGAATGTGTAGGGCGCGACGGTAGTCGGCATGAGTAATATCGGGATTACCTGTATAATCAGGTCCGATGATGGTTACATTAGAGAAAGTTGGATTTGTTTTAGGTGTACGATCAGAGCCGTTGGCATCATTGTCACACTCAAATCCGTTAGAACCTGATTGGTCGGCATTGCGGCTATCGCGAATAGAGCATGCAAATTGCACACGACCGCGATATCCGTTATCAGTATCAAAATCATCATCCCATCCATGGAAAGCTACGATATACTTTAGATCAACAGTACCGCCAAACCATTCAAAAGAATCATCACCGCTATAAGAAACTTGAATGTGGTCCATTTTGGTTTTGCGACCAACAGAGTACATAGAAAGTCCATTGATTTCAGAGTTAGGATTGGGCGTAAGTGATATGCCACAGAATTCGATGCGAACATAAGAAAATACGCCAGAAGAGTCATCATCATTGGTTCCGCCATGAACACCTGTTTGAGTAGCTGCATCACCAATACCACCTTCTACAACGGCATCGGGGCCGGCAGCTAAGTTATGACGCGCAGCACCGCAAATGACAACACCACCCCAGTCGCCATAATCACGATTGCCAGGCGTGAAGTTAGATGTGAATACGATGGGTTGGCTTGCAGTACCTTGTGCATTGATTTTGCCTCCTCTTTCAATCACCAGCGTTCCTTTACCGCTACCACGTATAATAGTTCCGGGCTGAATGGTAAGTGTAGCACCCGGCTTTACATAAATTACAGCATCGTTTAAGTGATAAACATTGCTGCTGGTCCAAGTAGTATTAGTAGTAATGTTAGCAGTTACATTAATTGTTGAAGTAGGATATGTCGCATTTTGTGGGTCAAAATTACACCATCCGTCTGTCCAGCGTGCAGTTGGAGTAGGAGCAAAAGCGCCAATATAATTGGTGTATTCCCAAAAAGTTGATTGTGCCGAAGCGACGAGTCCCATCAGGGCAACGAATGCGATTGATAAAACTTTTTTCATGATTTTATATAATTATTTGTTGGTGCAATGATATATTAGAGATGTTATTCAAGCATGAAAACGATATTAAATGGATGTTAGGAATTGGCTTAACAGTGTTAAGAGAAGTTGAATGAGCTAGAATAACTGCAAGTTAGAATTTATATCCTACTGAGAAGGAGATACGTTGCGACATTTTTTGACGGATAAGTTCATTATCGCCCGAATCGGATAGTTTTCCATCATTGTTGGCATCTTGATAGAAAATAAAATCCTGTGCTATTAAATCGCGAATATTCAGTTTGAGCTCTAATTTTTTATTCAGAAAAGATTTGCTCACTTGCAAGTCGAGAAGTACACGGGGATTTTCCCAAAGCTCTGGATAGGTAACATCACCCACGGCAAAAATTCTGCGACCATAATAATTTACAGCCAGTGATACGCCAAAATTATACTTATTATCATCATAACTAATCATACCATTCACAATCACCGGCGATTGGCCTTGCATGGGGCGTCGTCCGTTTGCGTATGATACAGAGTCAAGATTTACTTCAGAAGCAATGTATGATACGTTGCCTGCAAAATTCAGATTTTCGAGGAATCGTGATTTATTATTTTTTATAAAAGATGCAATAGTAAAGCGATAATCTACTTCAATACCCCAAGCGTAGGCAGATGGTACATTGATGTAAGTGAATATACGGCCATCGCTGAGTCCGGGGAATAATGTTTTTTCGATAGGATTTTCAAACCATTTGAAGAACCCACCTACCGACATAGATTGACCACCAACCGGGTAGAATTCATATTTAATATCAGCATTTGTAATTTTTGTGCGCTGAAGTTTTGCATTACCATTGGTATTAACAAACATGCTGAAGTCGTAAAAAACAAAAGGTGCTAATTCGCGTGCTTCCGGACGACAAACGGTTTGAGAACCACTTATCCTTAAATTCATTTTGGGATGAAAGTTATAAATAACATTTATTGAAGGCAGCACGTCAATCACGTTTGTATCAATATTGATAACATCATTGTCATTGGCGGCACTATAGGTATTTAGCATTTGCCTGTAGCTTTCCAATCGTGCACCCCAAATTACTTTTAGTTTATTATCAAAGAACATGTTGTTGAATTGAATATAACCTGCAGCCAAAAAGGCATCAAAAAGATAGCTGTCTGATTTTTTGGTAACTTCTCTGATTAATAAACCGCTTGCATCAAAATTGCGTGAATCAAAAATACTGTCCACATCATATTGTGCAATAGCAGGAACATTAGCCGCTGTAGTTGAGTATTTAGTTAATCCAAAAACACGACCTTCAAAATCTCGGCTGCGATATTGTATATATGTGCCTGCTTTTAATTCATGTCGAGTGGCGCCAAGCTTGAAAGGCAATGTGAAGTCGAATGCGCCCATCCAATTATGGTCGCGTTGATTGGAAAAGAATCTGGAAGCAATTTGTTGTTGAACGGTGTTGCTGAAAGGTACGCTATACTGATAAGTAGAGTCGATGCGACGATATTCCAAAACACGGTAGTCGGGAATGGAGCGATTGAGATGACTATAAGCAGCAATCCATTCAAATTTGATTTTTGATTTAGGCAGGTTATGTTCACCATTCAATTGGGTAGCAAACATCATATTTTGTGTATAGAAGAAGTTGTATGATTTGTTATCATATTGCAAAGCCAACAGTTTACCGTTTCGAATGGTCAATTGGTCATTGGTGTTAACATTAAACATGTTTTTCAATGATATTCGATTGTTGGCACCGTTGAGTTTGGAGTGCATATAAGTGAGATTCCATATACCGCCCCACGAAGTGTTTACATTGTATTGGTCGTCGTTGAAACGAAAAACGTGCTCAATGTCATTATAATCGTTCCGAACAAATTGGCGATGTGTGGCTAAATTGTAATATGTAATTCCAAACACGCTGCCCAATTCGGATTTGTGTGTCGCATTTTCTCTATTGGCTTTAGGGATTAGGTTTTTAACATGTCCCATATTAAATTGAAAATTCAAACCGGGGATGGCCGTTTGTTCTCGAAGGACGTAGTTGTTGTTAAACATTTTGGCAAATTCAACCAACTTGGGTTTGTCGCCCGAGTTTTGGATGGCTTGAAATTCGGAGTTACCAGGAATTCCCTCGGGCAGGGCTCGTGTGCCATCGTCAATACCCAAAAAGTCGGCACTACCTCCTTGTCCGCGATAGATTGGTCTGAAAGTGGATATGGCATCAATCGAAATTCCGGCGCTAATCTGATAATAATTTTTTTCGGGAATGTCTTTGGTTTTAATCATAATTAAACCACCGGCAAATTCACCGGGTAATGAAGGCATAGCTGTTTTGATGACTTTTAGGTCGTTTAATAATGCAGCAGGAAAGATGTCGAAAGCAAATGCCTTGCGGTCGGGCTCTGAGCTTGGTAAAGGAGCACCGTTAATGAAAGCGGCATTGTATCGGTCGGGCAAACCGCGAACGATTACAAATGAGTTATCCTGAATGGTGGCGCCACTTACTCTTCTCAATACATCCGCAGTGTTTCTGTCAGGCGTTTTTCGAATTTGTTCTGCGCTAACACCATCAAACAATACAACGCTGTTTTTCTGCTCTAATACCAGAGCAGTGGATGTTTCTCGATCGGCTTTGGCCTCAATCACAATTTCGCCAAGTTCTTTTTCGGCAGTTTGTAGTGTTATATTTAAAGTTGTGATTTCTTTGGGCTTAACAACCACACCTGATATTACTTTGGTTTGATATGAGATATAGGTTACCTGAAGGTCGTAGGTGCCGGGAGCTAATTCGAGCTTGTAGCTTCCATCAATGTCGGTGGCCGTTCCTTTGGTGGTTGATTTGATAACTACCGCTACGCCAATCAACTCTTCGCCTGTAGTATGATCAATTACTTTGCCGGCAATAAAGCCATTTTGGGCAGAAACATACATCAAAGAAGAGATAGAAATGATGAGAATGGCCAACGCCTTTTTCATAATAATAAAAATATGGCACAAAGTTACGTTGACAATTCAGGGTTGATATTAACCTAACATTAAGTAAATGATAAGTTAGTTTTAATGCTCACAAGTTTTCAACAGATTATTTGAAAATAGCACCATTTACTTCATCTATCCACTGCTTGGTGAGCTCACGGATTAGAATGTTTAATAATTCCTGATCAGATTTTCGGTCATTGGCAGCATCAAATCGACTTCTCCATTTGCGAAGGTCGGTTTGAGAAATATAGCCGGTTGTTGGATACAGGTCTTCGGTTACACCTGTATATTCGGCAAATTTGATTTGGTTAATAACTGCTTTATTGATTTGATTAGAGTAAGTAAGTGTGCCGGTTGTTGAGTCAAAAATCCGGTAACGCATGGTAATGGAAAATTTAATCTCTTCCGACACTTCTTTGTATTTGATTTCTCGGTATTGATAGTTGCTCATTTGCGTTCCGCTCCATTGGTCGAAATATAATACCCGTTCCTTAAGATATGCCGTTTTTATTTCTTCCTGTCTAGGCATTTTTTCGTTGGTGGTTTGGTTGAGTGTGCAAAGAATATAACGATTGGTACCTAAAGATTTAGACACATTCAAAGCGTCTTTTTCAGATAAAGGGAGATAAACAGGAATGTTGGCCTTCCGTAGGGCTTCTGCGATTGTTTCCTTGTCGCTCACCTGCATAATGCGGCTTCGTTGTTTGAAGAGTTCTGATTCAAGAGATTGATATAATTGGTCGGAGAGTTGTAAATTTTGTGTTTGATTCTCTAAAGGGAAAAGGGCAACTGAAATGGCATATTTTTTTCCTAATTCTTCCATGTATTTGGCTGTTTCGCGATATCCCGGATCAATTTTTTCGACCTGTTGAAAAGATTGATAAGATCTGGCAAATTCTCCGCGATTATATGCATCTATAGCCGAAGTGTAATATGGGTCTGCTTTTACGGCGGTTCGCAATTGGCCAAGATGTTCGTATGTTGGGTCGATTTTTTCGATTTTGCGAATAAAATCGGAGGTGAGTTCATAATCCCTATTATCAATGGTGCGTAAAGCGCTGTGATAATATTCTCGGCACTGGTTTTCGATACATGTTTTGTAAGCAGTGTTAAGGTCGTCAGGAATTTCTAAATCTATTTTTCTGCGTTCTACATTTTTTTTAAGTCGGTCAATTTCCTGATATTTTTCAATGGCTTTGAGATAATTTCCAGAATTGTATGCATCGTCAAATGATTTAATCAGTTCATTCATCAATCGCTGCCCTGATTTTTTTAGGCCTTTTCGTGCATCTTTATGATTAGGGTCTTGAAGTAATGCTTCGTTATAGTTAACAACGGCTTGTTCGTAGTTTTTTTGCTTTTCATACTTCTGAGCTTGTTTTACATAATATTTAGGACCTGTGCAGCCGGCAATGAGAAGTATGATGATGATCCAGATAAAATTCTTCATGCGTTGTTTGTTTTTTTTACAAATTAACAAATTCTGTGCTAAACTATTTTTTTTTATGACTTACCTGATAACCGGCATCTGTCAGTAATCTGATGATTTTATCTGTATGTTCGCCCTGAATCATAATTAGTCGGTCTTTGCATGAGCCGCCAACACCACATTTTGATTTCAGCATTTTTTCAATCTCTTTGAGACCACTCTCAGGCCCTAAATAACCATCCACAATGGTAACTAATTTGCCTGAACGATTTTTTTTGTCAACATATACGTTGAGATGAAAGCTTCCTGATTGATTATCAAAATCATTATCTTCATTTTTCTTATGAAAAAAGTCGGGGTTGGTGGAATAAACAATCGAATTATTTTTGTTTTTCATAAGAATAGTTATAAATTTGAAAACCCAAGTTCAAGAATATGAAAAAAATTTATACAATTCTATGCCTTTGCATTTTTTTAATAAATGTATCCTGGGGGCAAATCACACCCGTTATCACAACTCCTGCTAATTGTGTGCAGAATCTTGTTGGCCCGGGTGTACAGTTTTCAAATATCCAAACATTTAGCTCTTCACTGAATTCATTTGCGCTATTTACGGGAGGAACAGCGTCAGGATTAGGTTTTAATAGTGGTGTTTATCTTTCTACAGGAAACATTTCCCTGCACCCTGCTCTGAACAATACACCAGCAACATTTCTCAGTAACGATAACGGAGCACCAGGAGATGCCACGCTTAATTCACTTGGAGCCGGCACCACATATAATGCAACGGTTCTTCAGTTCGATTTTGTGCCTACAGGTGATACCATCAAGTTTCGTTACATTTTCGCATCCGAAGAGTATAATGAATACGTAAATTCTGGATGGAATGATGTATTTGCATTTTTTCTTACAGGTCCCAACCCTTCAGGCCCTGCATATTCTAATACCAATATTGCCTTAATTCCATCAACGGTTCAACCTGTATCTATTAATACCGTGAATAACGGATATGCCGGTGGTTGTGCTTCAGGACCTTGCCAAAACTGTCAGTATTATGTTGATAATATCTGCGCCAATAACAACTTTGCTTTTGATGGATATACTGTTGCACTGACTGCCGTTGCGCCGGTTTTTGCTTGCCAAAACTATACCATTAAGTTAGCAGTGGCTGATGTTGGCGATGCCATTTATGATTCGGGTGTATTTTTGGAAGAGGGTAGCTTTGTGAGTAACTTCGTTCAAACTTCATCCAATATTGATTTTGGCGGTCAGGATACCATGATGTATGAAGGTTGTAGTCAGGCCACTATTCGCATCGTCCGCAATCCTTCGCTTACCAATGATACCATTATCTTTAATTATGGAGGTAATGCCACAATGGGAGTTGACTATAATATGTTGCCCGATACCCTGATTTTTTCAGCTGGAAATGACACACTCATTCTTCAGGTAACTACCATCAGCGATAATATTCAGGAGTTTAATGAGTATCTGTCGATTACCATCAATGCAGGGATTTGTAGCAACTATGTGCCTATTGTTTCCATGAATCTTTACATTATAGATGTTGATTCCATAACAGTTATTGCTGGATTAGATACAGCTATTTGTGCCGGTACACCATTACTTTTGGACATGCAATCATCGGGGGGGACCCCCTTTAATTTATATTCTTGGTCAACGCCTACCGGGCTCGAATCGGATTCCACTTCAATCATTCCATCTATAGGTGGGTACTATTATGCCTATGCTGTAGATTTTTGTTTGCAATTAATTGCAGTTGATTCAATTTTGGTTGATATTTTCCCTTCGCCTAATATTACTACCAATCCTGCTCAATTATGTTCGGGTGTTTATGCCAATATTGGAGATCCTTTAGGTTCACCCACATTGAACTGGACATGGTCGCCTGCTACAAATCTTGATAACCCCAATGTTCCTAATCCCCAGTTTATTGGCTTGAATCCGGGGCCTTCCACAGTTCAGTATATGTTTTATGTGGTGGTTGATTCAGCAGGAGTTTCGTGTGCCGGTGATAGTGTGATGGTTATTCTTAATCCCAATCCCGTGCCCAATGTTACACCAGATAGCGTGGAGGTTTGTTATCCACAAACGGCACTGTTGAATGCCGATGCCGGATATTCTTCTTACACTTGGTCGAATGGTATTACAACCCAATCCAATAATATCAATACCAGTGGATGGTACACCGTTACTGTTTCGGACGCTAACAACTGTCAGGGGCGCGATTCATCGTATGTCGTCATTTATCCATTGCTTACATTCTCTTTGTCGGATGTGGATATATGTTCTGATGCAGCTACTTCTATTGGCTTTAATAATACACAAACTCAATTTAATATTGTTTGGTCGCCAGGTGATTATCTCAATAATCCTTTGGTATCAAACCCCTTGTTTCAACAAAATAATCCAGGTCCGAGTGTGCTCACATACACATATGTGATATCTTCCGACTCGGCCGGTTTCGTATGTTTTCGCGATACGATGACGGTATCAGTTCATCCATTACCCAACCTTAATCTTCCAATTGATTCAACATATTTTTGCGAAGATGCCGATGTTACTTTGGATGCAGGGGCAGGATTTACTGCTTATCTATGGTCAAATATGGCCACTACGCAAACGATTACGGTTAGTAATATTGGTTGGCATACCGTTACAGTTACTGATAACATTCTTTGTGCTTCTACTGATTCAATATATGTTAGCGAGATTTTAATTCCGGTATTTGAGATTGATGATTTGACGCTATGTGAAGGCGATACAGTTGCTTTATGGCAACCCGGCGCTATGGGTTCATTCCTCTGGAATACCGGCGCAACAGATTCGTTGATATTGGTACATCAGCAGGGATTGTATTGGGTAAACATCACTAATGTTTGTGGTACAGGCCACGACAGTATCAATGTGCAAATGACGCCCAATCTTACGTCAATGATATTGCCAAATACTTTTTCGCCTAATGGCGATGGTATCAACGATACATATCATTTAAACAACATTGAATTTGCTACTGAATTTACATTATCTATCTACAACCGCTGGGGGCGATTGCTGTTTGAAAGTAGTGATCCAAATCTCGAATGGCTTGGCGAAGGGGATGGCAGCAGCGAAGGAGTTACCGGAGTGTACTTCGTCATTCTTCGTTATATAAATTGTCAGGGTGAAGAAGATACCTTAAACGGAAATATTTCGGTTTTTCGTTAATCGGTTTTTTTTCTGATTTTTATCATTCGGAAAGATTTTCTAAATTTCTGTACTTTATCATCATTTAACTTTCCTCGTGGTTGTTTGATGTATATTGTATAACTAAAGCCATGTGTAATGACGTTTCGGTAAAAGATTGTTTCTTTATGTTGAATCAGATTCAGGATAGCATCCAATCCTTTTATTTTTCCTAAATCGTATCGGCTTTCTTCTGTCTTTTCGGCGCCTACTTTTGTGTAAAATGCTTTAAGGCGTGTGTCATAAGGAGTTTTCCACGACCAATCTTTGAAATTAATTAGCAGCTCCACTTCTTCACATTCAACAACATATTCGCTATGTCCATCGTTGGCCCAAGCTCGGTAAAATCGCTTGCCTTGTTGAGTCCAGCTGCTATCGCGATACATGACAGGAAATGAAATACGAAGTCCAGCATCCGGCATAATGTAATCATACTTAGGTGATCCGTTCATGCTTATAGCCAGCAGGCCGGTCAACAAATTATTCAAGATCAATCCAATCATCTTCTACAATTTATAATTCAAAGATATGATTTTACATGGGAGCATATCGTAGCACGCAAATCATTTCAATGATAATTACATTTTTATTTTTTTGTACTTTTGAAAAAATAAGCAAACATTAAATAGCTGAATTATTATGATGGATGCCCATAAACACAGTCAGGAATTATGAAATCAAAGGAGATAAGAAAGCATGCAGTGATTTTTTTCTGTTCAATGATCATTTTTATGAAAGTACACGCCCAGTCGCCTATTTCTTTTATTTTCGACAAAACGGCTTCGGCATCGGTTTACGATCAGCCCGACGATATATGGCAAGCAAGCTTGTTGGCATTAGAGATTAGAGATTTTATGGGTAATCCCGACAAGCGGTTTTTATATGAACAAAAATTGGCAGCATCTGCACTTTTTCCTCGCAAACCATCAACTTCTACCAACAAATCAGGCACACTGCCTCAACCCATTATTCAGAAAGCTTTTGATGGGAATGCTTTTAACAACAGTGTGCCTATGGATAATTACATGGCAATTTCTGACAGTCAACGCATCGTGTCTGTTTCAAATGTTCAGTATAGGGTTTATGATACAGATGGCAATCAATCTGTATCCAAAACACTAGGTAGTTTCTGTACACCGGCCGGTCTATCAGGATTAAATAATGGCAAATTTGACCCTAAGGTTATTTACGATCCGCTTGAAGACCGATTTATTGCTGTAATATTAAATGGAACATCTTCGATATACAGCAAGATTGTTGTTGCTTTTTCTCAAACCAACAACCCTGCAGGCGTATGGAATTTTTATGTGTTGCCTGGTAATCCATTTAACGATACGACCTGGTTTGATTATCCCGCCCTCAATATTACAGAAAATGAACTCTTCATTACGGGAAATCAAATTAAAGAGAATGTAAGTTGGGAATTGGGATTTAAACAAACGGTGATATGGCAAATAAGAAAAAAAGAGGGTTATCAGGGATTAAGTTTGCAAACTAATTTATGGGATAATGTGGCGTATAATGGTCGTAATATTCGCAATCTTCATCCTGTGAAATGGGGCGAAAACATTCAAGGCCCAAGTCAATTTTTCCTGAGTAACCGAAATTTTGATATTCAAAACGACACGCTTTTCTTTTTACAAATCAACGATACCATTAATGCGCCCGGGCTTGCTCTGACCAAGCATGTGGTACAACTCGACAAATCCTATGGCGTGCCACCAAACGGCAAACAAAAAGGGATAAACAGATATGCAGCAACCAACGACGGAAGAATTTTAACTGCATTTTATCAAAATAATCAGATTCAGTTTGCTTCCAATAGTATGGATACGGCCAATGGTAGAAGTGGAATATATTTTGGCGTATTATCAGGCGTTGATAATCAAACTTTCTCTGTGCAAACCTATATGATAAGCATTGACACGCTTGATTTTGGATATCCTAATCTATCATGGGTAGGCGATGGCTCGCAGGGAAGCCAATCTATTCTTTCATTTGAGCATACCGGCGAAAACAGATTTCCTGGTATGTCGGCAATTTTCTATGCCGATCAGGAGTTCTCAGACCTGTTGACGGTGAAAGAGGGATTAGGAAATTTGGTTGTGCTTACCGACAGCATCGAAAGATGGGGCGATTATTCAGGGTCGCAACCCGTATATAATCGCAATGGGAAAATTTGGATATGCGGCACTTACGGAAATAGTTTGAGTCGACATCAAACTTGGATTGCTCAATTAGATAATCCCTATGGTGCCGAAACATCAATTCAAAATCCAATCACATATTCTTCTCAACCCATTCTTTATCCTAATCCAACTTATGACATCACCTATTTGCAGGTAACTTTGCAAGCAAAAGCACCTGTCAAAGTGAGTTTGTTTGATATGAATGGCAAGTTATTGCATGTGATTTTCTCAGGAATGGGTAAGCCGGGTGTTAATCAATTTTCATTTAATGCATCATCGTTATCATCAGGTACCTATATTTTGTTGTTCGAGCAGGAAGGAATATCTCAAGCTGTAAGTGTGCGTTTTGTTAAACCATAATTTGAAACCATTGTGAACCCATACTTGATTCTTGGTTTTATTGGTTTCTATTTTTTTTGTTTGTTCCTTATAGCATGGATTACAGGAAGAAATGCCAATAGTAGTGATTTCTTTATCGGTAGTCGTAAGTCGCATTGGTATTTGGTAGCGCTTGGTATGATTGGTGATTCATTATCAGGTGTAACATTCATTTCCGTGCCGGGTGCCGTTTATACAGGACAGTTCTCATATATGCAGGTTGTACTCGGGTATTTTGCAGGATATATTGTGATCAATCAAGTGCTGCTGCCTTTATATTATCGCATGCAGCTTACTTCTATTTATTCATATCTTTTGAATCGTTTTGGCGCTTTTTCGCAAAAAACTGGCTCTTTTTATTTCCTCCTTTCTCGTTTAGTAGGTGCGGCTGCTCGATTGTTTTTGGCAGTTAGCACCATCCAGATTTTTGTTTTTGACCCCTTACATATTCCTTTCGAATTTTCTGTTGTTGTTATGATTGTACTCATGTTGCTTTATACATTCAAAGGTGGAATAAGAACATTGGTTTGGACAGATTCTCTTCAATCCATCATGCTGCTTTCAGGCCTCGTTTTTTCGATTGTTGCAATTGCTATTCATTCAGATTGGGGTATGGTGGATATGATAAATGAAGTTTGGAATAGCCAATTCAGCCACGTGTTTGTTTGGGACTGGAAGCTGCGAAATTTTTTCTGGAAACATTTTATTGGTGGTGCGTTTATTGCCGTTGCCATGACAGGGCTTGACCAAAATATGATGCAAAAAAATCTGAGTTGCCCTTCACTACGTGATGCTCAGAAAAATATCTGGAGCTTTAGTGTTGTGATGCTCTTAGTAAATCTTGTCTTCTTGAGTTTAGGTGCTTTGCTCTATATTTTTGCATCTCAAAAAGGCATTTCATTACCCATGAATGATGAAAAAATCTTAACAGATCAAGTTTTCCCATTTTTAGCTTTGCATCACTTGGGTTGGATTGCCGGCTTGGCATTTATTGTAGGATTAACAGCTGCCACATTCTCCAGTGCAGATTCCGTAATGACAACACTTACAACCAGTTTTTGCATTGATTTTCTGAATATCGAGAATAGAAAGGACTGGAGCGATATCCAAAAAATTCGTTACAGGCAATATATTCATATTGCTTTTTCAGTATTGCTTCTGCTTGTTATCCTTTTGTTTAAGGCCGTTAATAGTAGAGCTATAATTGATACCGTGCTCACTCTTTCTAATTATACATACGGTCCGTTGCTCGGACTTTTTGCTTTTGGTTTGTTCGCCAAACGCAAAGTTTTTGACCCTTTGGTTCCTTTTGTTTGCCTTGCTTCACCTGTTATTACTTGGGTGATTGATACCCAGGCCGCTCAATGGATGGGCGGTTATCAATTCGGCTATGAATTAATTGTTGTGAATGGGCTCATTTCTTTTTTTGGATTGTTTATCATTTCATTTATCAGCCGTAAACCCATCCTTGCTGATATGAATTAGCACTTATCAGTATTCATTCCGTTCGTGCCTGTCTTCCCATTGCATTATCTTGATTAATCCTCTTTTTTATGGTATCTTATCGAATTTGAAGTATAATCCTGTATTTTTGTAAAAAAAGTATATGCAATTAAAGTGGTTGATATTTGCATTTTTTCTAACCTTGACTCTTTCATGCAGTCATTCCTATTACCGAGTTGAGCATGTAAATAATCCCACATTGGGATATGTTTCGAAAAAAAGTGGCCTGTATTATTACTTGCCATTGACCATTGTGGAGGTTGATGTTCAGATAAAAAAAATCACTCGTATTCCCGGACCATTATCCGAATTTTCAGAAACACATATTGGCTATACAGGCATTATGGATAAAAGTGAAAATTATGAGATTGCCGATATTCGAATGAAGTCCGTTACAGCTCCCGATCCACAACAACTTTATTTTATACATGGAAATAAAAATCAAAAATATTCAATCGAATTGGCCTCAAATGGTATTCTATATTCCATTAATAATCCCATTACTCAATTAGCCGTTCAGCAAACCATTCGCGAAGAGGAGAAGGAAATGGAAGAAAAAGACCGTAAGAATATTCAACTAACCCTTTTAAATCTCAAGGAAAAGTCAGATACCATATACACCCGTCAAATATTGGAGGGTGGCGTTGTGGTTGAAAATAGACAAATCGAAAGGGTGTTGACTAAAAGCTCCAAATCAGAAAGTGCTAAAGATGCCGTGAAATTGATTAACGATATACGAGCACAAAAATATAATCTGATTTCTTACAATGAAGAGTTGGCATATCCCGCTGCCACACTTGAGTTGATGCTAAAAGAATTGAATCGGCTAGAAGATGAGTATTTGACTTTATTCTTAGGCACTACCGAAATTCAATATCTCAATTATCGTTACAACTTTATACCCCAGAACGACAATAAAGGATTTCAGCCATTATTCAAATTTAATCCAGGCAAAGGTGTAAGTGATTCATTAAAGCTGATTATGGAAACCGCATATATTAAACACGACCCAGCGGGATATACACTTCCTGTTGAGAAATTTTCGGTATATGATGCTTTTGAAAAACATGGGCAAGGAATTGTTTATCGTATGCCAGAAAAAACTTCTATTCGCATTGTGCTTAATAATCGAATCATTGCAACCTCTGAGCTTTGGATTTCACAATTAGGTACATTGCAACGTCTGCCTGCCTATAATCTGGATAAATTAAAAATGATTTTCGATTCTGAATCAGGCAATATCAGGCATTTCTCTATTGATAACTGATGCATTCACATCTCAGTGCCTTATTAATTTTCATATCTTCGCATATCTGTAAAAATTCTATACATGTGGAATAAAAATATTCTTGAAGCCATTGGCAATACACCGATGGTTCAACTTAATCGCATCACACGAGATATTGAAGCAACTGTATTAGCCAAAGTTGAGACCTTTAATCCGGGAAATTCCATTAAAGATCGTATGGCCCTGAAGATGGTAGAAGATGCCGAAAAAAGTGGATTACTAAAGCCCGGAGGTACCATTATTGAAGGAACTTCAGGCAATACCGGCATGGGGCTTGCTATTGCAGCCATCCTGAAAGGATATAAATGCATTTTCACAACCACAGATAAGCAAAGCAGAGAGAAAGTGGATGCACTAAGGGCTTTTGGCGCTGAAGTAATTGTTTGTCCAACGAATGTTGATCCTGAAGATCCCCGTTCATATTATTCTGTTTCTTCACGCTTAGTAAATGAAGTTCCTAATAGTTGGAAGCCCAATCAATATGATAATCTTTCAAACAGACAAGCACATTACGAATCAACCGGACCCGAAATATGGGAACAAACTGAAGGGGCTGTTACACACCTGGTGGCCGGCGTTGGCACAGGTGGAACCATTACAGGAACGGGTATGTACCTCAAAGAGCAAAATTCAAACATCAAAGTTATTGGTATTGATACCTATGGATCTGTATTTAAAAAATATAAAGAAACCGGCATCTTCGATAAAAACGAAATTTATCCCTATGTTACTGAGGGCATAGGTGAAGATTTTCTTCCTCAAAATGTAGATTTCTCTATTGTAGATTATTTTGAAAAAGTAACCGACAAGGATGCAGCAGTAATGACTCGTCGCATCGTTAAAGAGGAGGGTATTTGGGTAGGAAATTCATCGGGAGCTGCCATGCAGGGATTGATGCAGATTGCTCATCAGTTTAAAAAAGATGATGTTGTGGTAGTGATATTCGTTGATCATGGTACTCGTTACTTAGGTAAAATGTTTAATGATGACTGGATGTTGAAAATGGGATATCTCGACAAGTCAGGTTTGGCAGTTTGCGACCTGATTAATGCATCCTCCAAAAACGAGTTATCCAGCATAGAGGCCGGTGAAACAATTAATGCAGCAGCTCGTCTCATGACCTCCAACGATTATTCTCAGGTGCCTGTAACCGAACAGGGGCGCATTGTTGGAACATTACACGAAAAGAAAATTTTCTCTCATTTATTAGCGTCGCCTGATAAACTTGATATACCTGTACGCGAAATTATGGATGAAGCACTCCCTTTTGTTGATATTAATACTTCTTGTGGTGTGCTTTCAGATATGCTCTCTGATACTTTACCTGCTGTACTTGTTCGCGATTTTAAAACTGATAAAAACTATATCATTACTCGTTCAGACCTGATTCGTTTAATGATTTAATCCGTTCTTTTTTTTGCCATGATTTCGTCGTATAAAGACCAAATGAATTTTTGGGTAACGGTATCTCAATACCCCAAACGTATCGTTTCGCTTGTGCCATCTCAAACCGAATTTTTGTTCGATATTGGATTGCATGATAGAGTGATTGGCATTACAAACTATTGTGTGCATCCAAAAGAATGGGCGCAAACCAAAATTAGAATTGGGGGGCCAAAAGATTTCTCTATTGATGCGATTCGACTTCTTAATCCCGATTTGATTATTGCGAATAAAGAGGAAAATAATCAGGATAAAATTTTATTACTGAAAAAATATTATCCCGTTTGGATAAGTGATGTGCGTTCTGTTCAGCATGCTTTTGATATGATGACACGTATAGGGGAAATGGTAAAAAAAACCAAGGAAACTTCTGAAATTATTACAAAATGTCATCACAATTTTCAACGCATTCAACCCATTTCTAAACCCTTGCGTGTTGTTTATCTTATCTGGCGAAATCCTTATATGACCATTAATCACGACACATTTATTCATGATATGCTGACATCTTGCGGATTCCTAAATTGCTTTGCCAATGAAACATCCCGCTATCCCATCATAACGGATGATAAATTACGAAACGCTAAACCTGATTTAGTGATCCTGCCATCCGAACCATTTCCTTTTTCTCAAAGACATGTGGACGAAATTCGTTCTATTATTCCTAAATCACGATTTTTTCTTGTTAAGGGTGAAATGTTTAGCTGGTATGGTTCAAGGATGATAAAATTTGTGCCTTATGTCAATAAACTAATTCGTGCCTGGCAAAATCAAAACGGCAGCATATTGTGAATTTTTTTCTTTTTGATTTTGTATATTTCGTAAAAATTATCATTATATGAAGTTGTTTTTGGGTTTGATGATTCTTATTATTTCTTCATCCTTTGTGTCTAATGCGCAGAGTAATCTGCAGTATGGATGCCAATCGGATAGCATGAGTCAGGTATTATTACAATCCGACCCGAATTTGTTGACGCATTGGATACAATCGTATCATTTAAGCGAAACTAATGCCTTCACATATCAGTCGGTTTCCAGATCTACCCCTTATACCATTCCTGTTGTTGTGCATGTGGTTCATTTTGATGGCTCTGAAAATATTTCAGATGAGCAAATTCGAAATGGAATTGATGTTTTAACTAGAAATTTCCGGAAACAAAATCCAGATACCAATGAAATTGTTGCCGATTTTAAACCCATAGCAGCAGATATGGAAATTGAATTTCGCTTGGCCACCATTGATCCCAACGGCAATTGCACCAATGGTATTAATCGAATCCGTTCGCCACTGACAACAGTCGGCGACCATACAGTTAAAGAGCTTATTCATTGGCCTCGCAATAAATACGTGAATTTTTACATAGTAAGAAATGCAGCTGGATTGGCAGGTCATGCCCTTATGCCTTTTCAGGCCGATTCAATCCCTCATCTTGATGGTATTGTCATCTCGGGAGATTATATGGGGAATATTGGCACTTCGAATCAGGTACGTTCTGTGGTTTTGTCTCACGAAATGGGTCATTTTCTGAATCTGTATCATATTTGGGGAGGAAATAATGTTCCCGGTTTTTATTATCTACCTTGTGCTCTTCCCACCAACTGTGCCGAAGATGATGGTGTATTTGATACACCCAACACCATTGGATGGCAATCTTGCAACTTATCCGGCGCATCATGCGGCAACATTGTTGATAATGTGCAGAATTTTATGGACTATGCCTATTGTGCACGTATGTTTACCGAAGGCCAAAAACAAAGAGTGCATGCAGCACTAAATAGCTCTGTGGCACAACGAAACGAATTATGGACATTAACGAATATAGCTGCTACAGGTGTTGATGTGCCTGCCGGACTTTGCAAAGCGGATTTTAAGATTAATCGCCACTTGGCATGTGTTGGCGATAGTGTACAGTTTTCCGACGCTTCATACCATCAACCTTCAGAATGGAGCTGGCATTTTGGAGATATGCAAACCTCACTTATCCCTAATCCCAAACATGCATATACCACTCCTGGTCGGTATGATGTTTCTCTTACGGTTGGAGATGGTGTTCAGTCCGTTAGCAAATCCATGCATCGTGCCATTTCAATTATACCATCTATTGGACAGTCGCTACCTTTTCAAGAAGATTTTGAATATCGCGACTCTCTCCCTCAAACGGGCTTGCATCTGTTTTCTGAACATCAAACAACCTGGCAACTTAATACCTTATACGGCTCAAACGGACATCAATCAGCATATATCGCATGCAATGCCGATACACAGTCATATCAATACGCTATGTACACACCCGGGCTCGACCTCACCGAAGTTCAACAACCCGTCTTTAGTTTTACTTATGCTTTTGCCAAAAATCAAGATGCAGACAAAGATATGCTGAAAGTGAAATTATCAAAAGATTGCGGACAATACTGGATTACTCGCCTTTCATTATCCGATACACTACCAACTGCCCCCCATCAAGCAAATGATTTTACTCCCAACACCACTCAATGGAAAAGAGTTACAATAACCAATATCCCATCTTCCTATTTTACATCCAATGTGATTTTTAAAATCGAATTTACCTCATCAGGTGGGAATCATCTGTATATTGATGAAATAAATGTCTATGATCATGTATCTATTGGTACCACAAATTTTTCAGATGAAAAGAGTGTGATGATTTTTCCCAACCCAGGGAGCGATTTCGTGCATATCAATGCAACCGAACCTATTCGTCAGTGGCAATTACTGGGTGCTGACGGTAAGATGTTGATGCAAAGCAAATGCAATGATTCACAAACGATAGTTAATGTTAATAATCTGAGTAAAGGGATTTATTTCTTTTCAATACAAACCGATTCGGGCTTGGTGTGGAAAAAATGGATGTGTAGATAAAAATTGATGTAGTGTTTCGCTACAACTTGCTTACCTTTGCCATGTGGTTATTATAAATGACCGATAAGGAAGGAAACATGAAAGAGCGAAGAGATACATTCAATTTAAACAAAATTGATTCGGCTTCACATATAATCATCAAAGGCGCTCGTACACATAATTTAAAAAATGTGGATGTAGCTATTCCTCGTGATAAATTTGTTGTAATTACCGGCCTTTCTGGTTCCGGAAAATCGTCTCTTGCTTTTGAAACACTTTATGCCGAAGGGCAAAGAAGATATGTGGAAAGTTTATCCTCGTATGCACGTCAATTTCTAGGCAAATTAGATAAACCCGATGTGGATTATATTACAGGTATTTCGCCAGCCATTGCCATTGAACAAAAAGTTAAAACACATAACCCACGTTCAACAGTTGGAACATCAACCGAAATATATGATTATCTCAAATTGCTATTTGCCAGAGTTGGAAAAACTTACTCGCCGATAAGTGGAGAGGAGGTAAAAAGACATATTATAACAGATGTTGTAGAACGTATAAAACAACTTCCAGAGGGCAGTAAGGCCTTGTTATGTACTTCTATAATAATCAAGGCCGAACGTACATTACAACAAGAGCTACAGATCTATCAACAAAAGGGATTCAGCAGGTTATGGATGAATAAACATGTTCATAAAATTGAAGAACTTATTCCTGAAGCCAAATCGCTTTCTGCAAGCCAGATGGAATTATTGGTTGGTCGTGTGTCTGTAAGACACGACGACGGCTTTTATTCAGAGTTGGCAGATATGGTTCAAACTTGTTTCTATGAAGGGCAAGGAACATGTATCCTACATCACTTTAATGCTGCCGGAGAGTTTATGAACACTCAACAATTTTCTAATCGTTTTGAGGCAGACGGTATTATATTTGAAGAACCGTCCGTACATCTGTTTACTTTTAATAATCCCTATGGCGCATGTAAGCATTGCGATGGATTCGGATCTGTTTTGGGGATAGATGAAGATTTGGTAATCCCTAACAAAGCTTTGTCAGTTTATCAGGGATGTGTGGCTTGCTGGAAAGGTGATAAGTTGAGCGAATGGCAAGAGCAGTTTATTCTTCGTGCTGCTGATTATGAATTTCCTGTCCACAAATCATATGCTGAACTTACTCCAGGCCAACGTAAATTATTATGGGACGGAGGACGTGAAATATCCGGCATACACGATTTCTTTAGTATGGTGGAAGAGAATGTGTATAAAATACAATATCGTGTGCTTTTGTCTCGTTATCGCGGACGAACAACTTGTCCCGAATGTCATGGCTCTCGTCTGCGTAAAGAAGCCGGATATGTGAAAATAGGTGGGAAGAATCTGATTGAATTGGTTTTGATGCCTGTTACACATCTGCTTATTTTCTTTGAAGAACTTCAACTTAGTGATTACGAAAAAAAGGTTGCGTCGCGCTTACTTATCGAAATAAAAAATCGTTTAGGATACTTGAACCAAGTTGGTTTGGGCTATCTTACACTAAATCGCTTGTCATCAACACTTTCAGGTGGTGAGTCGCAACGAATTAATCTGGCAACTTCTTTAGGAAGTAGTTTAGTTGGTTCATTGTATATCTTAGACGAACCCAGTATTGGCCTTCATCCTCGCGATACCGAAAAACTCTTGCAAATAGTTAAGCAACTACGAGACGAAGGCAATACCGTTGTAGTAGTAGAGCATGACGAGCTTTTTATGAATCAGGCCGATGCGTTGATTGATCTAGGGCCTGGAGCAGGCGCTCATGGCGGATATGTTGTTTTTCAAGGTAGCCCCAAAAATCTCCTATCCCAAACAGATAGTTTAACAGCCGCCTATTTGAATGGTGAGCAGAAAATTCAGGTACCCCAACGTCGTAGGGCTTGGAAAAAGTATGTGGAGGTAAGCGGAGCCCGTGAAAATAATCTCCAAAACATTCAAGTTCAATTCCCTTTGGGGGTGCTGACGGTTGTTACAGGCGTAAGTGGTTCTGGTAAAACCAGTTTGGTTAAACATATATTAGCCCCGGCTCTTAAAAGAGCGATAGGGCAGCAGGCAGGCGAAACGTCAGGACGTTTTGAAAAAATATCAGGTTTTATTGAAGAAATTAAAGAAGTTGAATTTGTTGATCAAAACCCCATTGGTAAATCATCTAGATCTAATCCTGTTACATATTTAAAAGTATATGATGAGATTAGGAACTTGTTTTCATCACTCCCATTATCTCGTAGTATGGGATTGAAACCTTCTCACTTCTCATTTAATGTTGAGGGCGGACGATGTGATGTGTGCGAAGGAGAAGGCGAAGTAGCCATCGAAATGCAATTTATGGCCGATATTACTTTGCCATGCGATAATTGTAAAGGAAAACGTTTTAAAGATGAAATCCTTCAGGTGAATTATAGAGGTAAAGATATCTCAGATATACTTCAATTAACAGTTGATGAAGCCATTGACTTTTTTGCCAATCACCCTAAACGTACAGTACTCGATCAACGTATCGCACAAAAACTTCAACCATTACAAGACGTTGGACTTGGATATATCAAGCTGGGGCAATCTTCTTCCACCCTTAGCGGTGGAGAAGCTCAACGTGTTAAATTGGCCTATTTCTTGAGTAAGGGCGCCGGCGATGGAAAAACTTTTTTCCTTTTTGACGAACCTACAACCGGCTTGCATTTTCATGATATACAAAAATTGTTGGATGCCATATATGCTCTCATTGAAAGAGGACATACTTGCTTGCTAATTGAACACAACTTAGATGTAATTAAATGCGCTGATTGGGTAATAGATATTGGACCTGGTGCCGGCGCCGATGGTGGCCAACTTGTTTTTGCCGGAACACCCGAGCAAATGATTCAAAATGAACATTCCGTCACTGGGAAATTCCTTACATACAAACTGATTTGATGCAAATGATAAATTTTTTTGTGTAGATGCATAAAATGTTATATTTTTACCCAACCAAATTTAATGAAAAGAAATTATGAAAATCATCTTATCTGTTTTCTCTGTTTTTTGCATGCATCTTTTTGCTCACGCTCAGTCGGCTGAGTGGAAACTGATTCAGACCTCCAATGGCGTTGAAATTTATGCAAAAGACGTAGTATGCAACCCTGCAGGTAATAATATTCAGGCAGAAATGATTATCCTGAAAGCAGTTAATAAAACCGGCAATTCAAAATCTATTAGTTGGCAATATGAAATTGCCTACGATGGCGAGTGTAAAACTTGCAATAATGATGAATATCTTATCACTTTCCAGTTAGATGGATATAAAACGATTACCGGTGAATGTCATTCGGTAGCTGGAAAACCTAATTTGTATATTCATAAAAAATTTATTAATGTTATTCCTAATAATCAGGAATATACCAGTTTTAATTTGTCAAACCTAACCGTACAATAAATCTAAAACATTTATGAAAACTTCTATACGCATTTTTTCGCTATTCTTCTTATCGCTTTTTGTATTTCAACAGTCACAAGCTCAATCTTGCGGTGATTGTATTGGTTTTGTTAATGCTACTGCCAGCACTACACTTATTTGTGCAGGGCAGGCCGTTACTATTTTTGCTGAAGGCGATGGTTATGCCTATGCCAATAATTTTAATACACAAACACTAGGTACGGGATGGACTACCAATCTTACGCCAATGTTTAATAACCCTTGCGGGCCGGGTCTTGATGGGTCGCCTCACCTTTGGATGGGCTCTTCAACAGCGGCTCCTCGCTTGCTTGAAACAGTCGATTTTAATATGTCAGGTGGTGGTAATGTTTCTTTTGACCTTTGTATGGCGATTCAAGGAAATGCATCTCCTTGTGAAGGCCCTGATTTAGCAACTGAGGGTGTGTATATTGACTTCTCAACTGATGGTGGGGCAACATGGACTAATATCTTTTACTTTTTACCCCCCAATGCCGGAGGACCTGCTGCATACAACAGTTGGGCTAACTATTCTTTCCCTCTCCCTCCTGAAGCTCAAACTCCTTGTACCCGTTTTAGATGGTATCAGGGAGGTTCTTCTGGTAATGCATATGACCACTGGGGCTTAGATAATATTCAAATTGGGCCCGCGCTTCCTCCCGGTTCTGTTTTGCTTTTTTGGGAAAATAATCTTCAAAATGCCTTACCCAGTGAGGTTATCTATCCCCAATCAGATACAATGCTAGTGTTGGTTATGCAAACACCTATTGACACTTGTCGCGACACCATCTTTATTACTGTTTCTGAACCGCCTGTGCCTCTATTAACCTTCCAGCCTAACCCTGTATGTGCCGGATTACCTGTTAACTTTATTGCAAGTGGCTCTTCGGGTACCATTGGTCAGGTGAATTATGACCTTGATAATAATGGTACTTACGATTATTTCATAAATGCTCCAGGCGATACGGTATTTAGTATTTTGATACCCGGTGTTTATACCATTAAAATGCAAATTGTGGCACCCGGAGGATGCGAAGCAAGCGATTTCTTTAATTTAACAGTTAATCCTCGACCTACACTTGATCTCACAGCCAGCCCACTTTCTGTTTGTTTAGGCGACGCAATCTTTCTTAGAGATTCAACCAGCTTAATTAATCCTCCTTCTCTTAATACAAATATTGATTTCTTTACCTGGGATTTTGAAAATGACTTGATTATTGATTCCGTTAGCCCCGGTTCATCCATTACTGGACCACCTATTATCCGAAAAGAAAGTGTTATTTCTCATATCTATCAAACTCCTGGTACTTATGAAATTCTATCATCAGTTGTTACTACAGGTGGCTGCGTTGCATTCGATTCAATTACCGTTGTAGTACACGACTTGCCACGTGCCGGTTACACCACTGCCAATGTCTGCGATGGCACAAATGTTGAATTTACTGATACAACCCAGATTACTGCGCCTGAAATCATTTCTGATTACGCTTGGTCTTTTGCTTCATCTTCTCCGGTTTATGCAGGATCGAGTGATGTGCAAAATCCCTCTATGCTTTTCCCTGGTTATGGAACGTATTCTGTGCAACTCATTACTACTTCTAATTTTGGTTGTGTAGATACTGCCGAAGGTTTTGTTACTGTTCATAAAAATCCAAAGTCCGACTTTATATTTGTAACCCAGTGTTTCCAAACTAATATACTCCAACAAACAGCCACCCCTCCAACTGGACTTACCTATCAGTGGGATTTGGATAATGATGGAACACCTGACGAATCCCTCCCAGGATTTACCTATGTTTTTCCTGACTCATCAGATCAGCTTGTTACATTAACTGTAATTGATACTAATAATTGCGTGGCTGATACCACAATCCTTGTTGACGTGAAAGGTGGTGTGGATAATCCCATTATGCCTAATGTCCTTTCCATTTCTAGTTCTATTAACAATAGGTTTGACTTTACTGTATTTGCTCCCGGGTTCAATGAGTGTATTGATTATACTTTATACATTTATAACCGTTGGGGATATAAAGTATATGAAGCAATCAATAATACAAGCAATCCGGACATGAGTTGCAACCAGTGTTTCACAGGTAAAAATGCAAGTGGGGGCGCACTAATACCCGGAACTTATTTCTATGTGCTGAAAGGAAGTACAGATATAGAATTAAAAGGTACTGTTACAGTTTTTGATTAATAACTCCAATAATTGATTGAAAAGGGGAGTTTAGCTCCCCTTTTTTTGTTTTAAAAAATAATTACATTTGTGCAATAAACCTCGGGGTGCTTTTCGCTTAGCGATGGCTGAGAAAATACCCGAATCCCGGCTTTGCCGGGAAGAACCTGATCCGGATAATGCCGGCGTAGGTAAAGGTAAACTACTTCCTTTTAGCAGTTTGCCTGAAGACATGTTGTAATATTAAATGACAGGCATATGCGTATATTGTTTTTGTTTCTTGCATGCTTGATAATAAGCATGAATGGGCTTTCAGCTCAAGATAAATTAAATGGAATTGTTACAGATGCCCATACAGGCGAAACCCTCGTAGGGGCTTCCATTATTCTTACCGAATCGTTTAAAGGGATTACTTCCGATGCAAAAGGCCGATTCGTAATTAAAGGTGTGAAGCCCGAACCAATACCTGTTCGTGTCTCTTTTATTGGATACCAAACCTATCAGGATACAATTTTCCCACCTTTTCAGCACGAATATCATATTGCGCTCATTCCATTCTCTGTATTAGTTGCTGAAGTAGAAGTGGCCGGAATCCGTGTTTCAGAAAACATGCCTGTTGCCCAAACCAATCTGAACGAAAGTGACATCCGAAAAGAAAATACCGGAAGAGATTTACCCTACATTTTAGACCATACCCCAAATGTGGTTGTTAATTCGGATGCAGGTGCTGGTATAGGATACACCGGACTGCGTATTCGTGGAACTGACGCTACTCGAATCAATGTAACGATGAATGGCATACCCATTAATGATGCTGAATCGCAAGGTGTGTTTTGGATTGATATGCCCGATTTGGCATCTAGTGTAGCCAATATACAGGTACAACGTGGCGTTGGAACTTCAACCCATGGCGCCGGTTCTTTCGGCGGAACAATTAGCATTCAAACCAATCAACTCAAACCTGAACCATTTGCCGAAATTTCAAGCACTGCAGGCATGTTCTTGTCTTTTAAAAATTCTGCAGAATTTGGAACAGGTCTTTTAGGAAAACATTTTGCCTTTACCGGACGATTCTCTAAAATCAACTCAGATGGATATATTGACAGGGCATGGTCTGATCTCACTTCTTTCTTCTTCTCCGGTGGCTATTACGGAAAATCAACTACCGTAAGATTTAATGTAATTACAGGAAAAGAACGAACTTACCAAGCTTGGTATGGTGTACCCGGCTACATGCTCGATTCTTTGCGCACTTTTAATCCTGCCGGAACAGATAATGGAAACCTCTCAAAACCTTACGAAAACGAAACCGATAACTATCAGCAAGATCATTATCAGTTATTTATTGACCAACAGGCAGGCAAATATTCCATCCTGAATTTGGCTTTATATTATACACGTGGAAAAGGATATTACGAGCAATATAAAACATCACAATTCTTACCTAAATACAATATGGATACGGTTTTTACAAACAACGATACCATCATGTATTCAGATATAATCCGTCAACTTTGGCTCGATAATCATCTCATTGGCGCAAATTTTACTGCTCGATATGCCAAAAAAAAATGGGATGTAGTGGCCGGTGCCGGTTTTAATACATATTTTGGAAGCCATTATGGTAAAGTAGTTTGGGCCCAATTTGCTGGGAATAATTCTTTTAATCATGAGTTTTATCGTCATACTTCTCTTAAAATGGACGGTAACCTATATGCCAAAGCTACTTTTGAAGCATATCCCGGTCTTCATATTTTTGCCGATTTGCAATATCGTTTGGTTCGATATACTGTGGATGGATTTCGAAATAATCCTTTGATTACGGTGGATCAATTTTATCATTTTCTTAACCCTAAAGCCGGAATAAATTATCGCATTAATTCAAATCATATTCTTTATCTGTATTTCGGAATGGCAACGAAAGAACCCAACCGCGATGATTTCGAAGCAGGTATTACACATCAACCCAAACCCGAAACGCTACGCGATCTTGAATTGGGCTATACAAATAGAGGCAAAATTCATGAATGGATGGCAAATATTTACTGGATGGACTACTCTAACCAATTGGTACAAACCGGAAAAATTAACGACGTTGGAGCATACACTAGAATTAATATTCCTCGTAGCTATCGACTGGGCATTGAATTGTCAGGCCAACTTCGGCCTCATCGTACTTTCTTAATGAAAGCACATGCCGCTTTCAGCTTGAATAAAATAATGAATTTTACCGAATATATTGATAACTATGATACCGGCATTCAGGATTCTGTATTTTATGCTTCAACTGATATAGCATTTTCACCTAACATTAATGCAGGTTTTGTCTTTACCTATTCTCCCGTACGTAATCTTGATATTGAAATTACCGGAAAATATATCAGCCATCAATATCTCGATAATACGTCAAATCAGCAACGTATGCTGAATCCCTATTTCATAAATGATTTCAGAGTGAGATATGAACTTGCTTTTAAAAAGTATTTTTGCATCCGATTTAATTTGATGGTTAATAACTTCACAAATAGACTTTATGAACCTAACGGTTACACATTTAGCTATGTGTGGGGAGGGGAACTGACTACTGAAAATTATTTCTATCCACAGGCCGGTATTCATGTTCTGGGAGGTATATCTATTGGATTTACTAAATTCTCCCCATGAATAAGCTTCTACATGGTTCATTAAGCTTTTGATTTTTTTTCTTTACCTTTAGTAAATCTGACTATTTTTATTTAATTTTAGGGCTTAAACCTATAGCATGAAACTAACCCTTGAGATGCTTGATCAGGTCAGCGATATTATCGTTTCGATAGATGATAATGGATTGATTATTCATGCCAATCAAGCTGCCGTCGAAAAACTTGCCGTCAAAACCAATCATCATTTGAGCTCGATTCTTCATAAAAATAATGTAGATAATCTCATCTCACAGTTTCTTCAATCACCTCCAAATTCATCTTTTGATAATATCTGTTTGCTCGATGCAAATAATGATGCTTTACCAGCAACATTGAAGATTTTTCAAAACGATTCAGAAAAAGTATTCTTTTTTTCTGTTGCGATACAGCAAGATTCATTTTCATCGTCTATTGCCGAAAAGGTTAAACTTATTGAGGCCCTTAGCAAGTCATCAAAACTGAGAACCGATATTGTGGAAGATGCTTTCATCGAAATTATGCGCAAAGCTCATATAGCTCTTGATGTAAATAGATTGAGTATTTGGATGTTCGACAATGATAAAACTTATGTTGAATGTGTGGCTAGCTTGCAGGTAGATAAGGTTAATAATGAAATTAACCAGATGTTGGGGCAGCGTATTTATAAGGAAGAGTTCCCACAGTATTTTGCAATGCTTTGTCGGGATGATGTGATTGTTACTGATGATGTATTACACGAACCTCAAACCGCCGAGTTGGTAAACTCATACTTATTGCCGTATCATATTTCCTCCATGCTTGACGTGCCTATTCGTTCCAATTCGCTTATGATTGGTGCTATTTGCTTTGAACATACCGGCACCATGCGCAAATGGTCGGTGTATGAAGTGAAATTTGGCCTGCTGATTGCACAGCTTATTGCTCTTTATTTAGAATCGCAAGAACGTAATAAAGCATTGATGCATTTGTCTCAATTACTTGAAGACAAAAAAAATCTGATGAACGAAATTAAATACAGAACAAAATCTAATAATGCGATTGTCAATGCGATTGTTTCGTATTACCTCAATAAAACAGATATTTCCCAAGCTCCAAATCTTCTTCACCTCAAATCACATATACTTGGCATCTCAGGTGTACATGAAATCATTCTTGAGTCGTATGATTATGAAAGTATCCGATTCAATAAAGTCATTTACCGTATCATTGGTTTGGTCGAGTCCATGAATAGCAGCAAATCTAAAATTGATATTAATATCGCTATTAATGATATTGCTATTCATGTAAGTAAAGCACTTCCTTTATCTTTGATAATTTACGAGATTACTAATCATGCATATCACCACTCATTCCAACATGTTAGTAACGCCTCTTTGACAATTACTATGCAATCATTTGATGACCAATATCAGGTTGTTGTGAAAGATAACGGGAATTCAATTACTGAAGATAGTTTGAATAATCGTGATTTACTTTGCCTTAAACTGGTCGAGATTTTTGTACAGGAATTGGGTGGCAGTTTGCAAATCGAATCAGGGCAAGGTAATAAATTTACTATTCTTTTTCCAGTCGCAATAACAGTTCATGTATAATCCCAAGTTTGCTTTATATTTGTTCGCTTTTTAATTATGATACAGGTTTATGGCCTGTTATAATACTATAATATGATTATTACTCGAACACCTTTTCGAATTAGCTTTGTAGGTGGGGGATCTGATTTGCAGGCATTTTATGCAAACCATCCGGGTGCAGTACTCAGCACAACGATTAATCAATATATGTATATATCCTCACACCGATTCTTTGAACCGGACAAAGTACGTGTTAAATACACCCAAACCGAAACGGTTGATGATATACAAATGTTACAACATCCCATCCTCAAAGTAATTCTTCAAAAATTTAACCTGAATGGCATTGAGATAAGCTCTATAGCCGATGTGCCTGCCGGAACTGGAATGGGGTCATCATCCTCCTTTACAGTAGGCGTACTCCATAACTTATATGAAATGCTCGGCCAATCTGTAACCAAAGAACAATTAGCTACCGAAGCATGTGAAATAGAAATTGAACTCTTGCAAGAACCAATTGGAAAGCAAGACCAATACGCCGCAGCATATGGAGGCCTGAATGTTTTTCGGTTTTTGCCCGATGGTTCAGTTTCAACAACGCCTCTATCTATTCAACCTGAAACATTAGATTCTTTACAAAAAAATCTCCTCCTTTTTTATGTTGGCAGCCAGCGTAAGGCATCCGACATTCTTGTCACGCAAAGAGCAAATACATCACAAAATGAAAAATTCAATGCTCTTGTAAAAATGGTGAAACTGGTAGATGATCTACAAGCATCACTCATACAGGGCAGGGTAGATGATATGGGCCATATTTTGCATGAAAACTGGATATTGAAAAAACAATTAGCTGATGCCATTTCTAATCATGAAATAAATTATTGGTACGAAACAGCACTTCAACATGGTGCATCTGGAGGAAAATTACTGGGCGCAGGTGGTGGTGGTTTCTTGTTGATTTATTGCCCACTGCCTTTTCAGAATCAAGTGATAAACGCATTGAGCCCGCTCAGAAAATTTGATTTTTTATTCGAAAATCAAGGAAGTAAACTTATTTATTACCCCGATAAAGAGTAAATCACTACATCTCTTTCATTAAATATTTATACAAATCAATCATCTGTAGGATATCATTCTTATGAACTTTTTCGTGCGGAGAATGCATATTACTTTCTGGTGCTCCTACAAAACACCAATCAATAGGGTAGGGGGCATGTTGTAAATACCCACCGTCGCTGCTGCCTGTATCTTCAACCTCTAATTGAAAGATAACGCCCGATTTTTGAGCTAAATCAATAATGCGTTTAATATAACTTTTTCTAGGTATGTAACGGTCTCTTATTGAAATTACAACCCCTTTGCCGTGAGCTACTCCTTCCGTAACCCAAGTAATATCACAAATTAATGCCTGCTTGATTTGATAATTATCATAAATAAATTTGGCCAAATATCCTACACTCCCTCCACCATGCTCTTCCCATGTGCTAAAAACAATAATGCCATCACTTAGCGTTTCTGCTAATTGTAGCGCAACCCACACGCCAAGACGATTATCTAAACTGCTACATTCAATATAATCTTCGTATTCACGCCAATGTGGCTCATATACTAATGTAGTTCCTAATTCTATCAGGCGTTGGGAGTCCGCTTTCAGCATGCCATGCTCAGCATCTATCAATATGGAGCAAGTAATAGATCCGTTAGAATCCGCACCACTTATCCGCATGCCATTCTCTGATACACTTCCACCTATTTGCAAAAGCTGATTTTGGTAACTTACACTAAAGCCAACACTATCCATATGGCAAAAAATCGCCGTTCTTGGTTGGCCAAATACCAAAACAATATTATCCTGAAAATCTTTTCCACTTATGATTAAGGGCTTGGTTTTCCAAGCAGATGAGTGTGTTTGAATGTAGGAAATTAAAAAATCTTTTATCGGTTGCTCATGACCGGATGGAGCGTGGATATAGCAAAGATCGCGTAGCAAAGGAATTGAACATCTCATGCTACAAATATACATCTCATTTTATGAAGCCAATCTGTTTCATTTTTATTTCATCCAACTTTCTTTCTCTTAAAATTGCTTTGTTTTTTTCTGGTTAAATTTCATTAAATGCTTATTTTCTAAAACATTTTCTGTACTTTTATTGTCAATTATTGCTTATGTTTCGCAAAGCTGTTATATCCATTTTTATGCTCTTAGCAGCTTCTCATGTATTGAGAGCTCAGGCAAATGATGATTATGTTCCGGCAGTTCTTGTTACAATCAATGGTGATTCAATTCATGGACTTATTAAAACAGTTAGAGACGATCGCTTCTCAAAATCTATTTCTTTTTACAGGAATGGAAGTGATACACAGGAAAAATTTTCACCTAAAGAGATAAGATATTTTAGGTTTGAAGATCAAGAATATTTATCCCGATTGATTGATGGTAAAGAGTATTTTGTTCGACAAATTATTTCCGGCGATTTGTCTTTGTTTGAATATGCATACAGAACAAAAAAAGGTAACAAATCCCAAACAGATTACCGCTATTTCATTGAAAAAAAATCCACCTCGCAATGGGCTGAACTCTCTTTTAAAAACTTTCGGAATCCTGTATTGCCAATGATAGAAGATTATCCGGCTTTGACCAAAAAAGTGGACGATAAATATTACACATTCAAAGAAAAAGAAGCCGTAGTTGAAGAATATAATGAGTGGACTAAACAAGGGAAACCAGGCAACACATGGCGTATTGAAGATGGCAATTTTACACGTCCTGAAAAGGAATATATCCCTAAGCCCCAAACCAAAGAACCTAGAAAATATAACTCTCAACTTCATGGTTCACGTCTCGGTATCGAATTCCCCCTTTACGCCTCATACGGATTTGTCTCTTATCCTGAACAACTTAATGTTGTTATCATTACAACCAGCAATGGCTTTGGTTATGATGTTGGCACAGGTGTGCGTTTTAATGCCCTCCCATCTCTTTCACTTCATGCAGGCATTCACTTCTGGAACAAAAGATTTCATTCCTATTACTTGGCCTACGATTCTAATCAAAATCCCCCACAAACCTATAATGTGGACGAATATGGCACAATCCATTACATGGGTATGTACGCTACTGCCGATTATGAAGTTAGTAATGTTGTTGTTGGTGGTGGCTTTATTTTCTCTTTTTGGAATATGTATCTTGCCGATTATCGAATCAAAAATAGTAGTGGTGCCGTCATCAATAACGATTCAAATGTGAGTCAGTCCATTCTGACCGACAAGTTCAATAACCAATTCGATTTTACTATGCATTTCGGATATAAGTTTTCTCTTTTCAATAAACAATTAAAATTAAAACCAACCTTTCGTTACACCATGCCAATGTTGCATTTGTTCGAGTTTTCTGATCCTTCACTTAAAAGTTATGGTCTTTCCGGATTCCTCCTTCAGTTGGGTATTACCGCCGATATTGGCTTCAAAGTTAAATCATAACACCTTTTTTTAGTTGCTTTACTAATATATTCTGCTTAACATTTACATTTGCCCTTATCAAAATAATTAATATGGATAAGATTGATATCGCACATCTGCATACACCAACCGGAAATCAAATTCAATGCAAAGGATGGATACAGGAAGCAGCACTTCGTATGCTTTATAATAACCTTAATCCAGAAGTGGCCGAACGCCCTGAGGAACTAATTGTGTACGGCGGTAGAGGAAAAGCGGCACGAAATCCGGAGTCGTTTTATCAAATTGTAGAAGCACTCAAAATCTTAGAAAATGATCAAACATTGCTTATTCAATCAGGTAAACCTGTTGCCATATTGCCTACTCATTCTGATGCCCCTAGGGTATTGATTTCAAATTCCATGTTGGTCCCACGTTGGGCTACTTGGGAGCATTTCGACGAACTAGAAAAAAAGGGTTTGATGATGTACGGGCAAATGACTGCCGGCTCTTGGATTTATATTGGTAGTCAGGGCATCGTGCAAGGCACTTACGAAACCTATGCATCATGCGCCCGAAAGCATTTTAATGGAACCTTATTACATACCTTGAATGTAACAGCAGGCCTTGGCGGCATGGGTGGTGCTCAGCCATTAGCCATTACCATGAATGGAGGAGTGGCTCTTATTGCTGAAATGGAGGAATGGAGAATTGATAAACGAATCGAGTCCAAATACCTCGATGAAAAGTTTGTTGATATTGACCTAGCCATCAATCAAGCTCTCTTATACAAAGAACAAGGAAAAGCTATTTCAATAGGTGTATTGTGTAATGCCGTCGATTTGTTGCAAAGATTAATTGAACTTAATATTGTGCCTGATACACTCACCGACCAAACTTCTGCACATGATCCACTAATAGGATATTTTCCTCAAAACTTAACGGTTAATCAGGCCCATAAATTAAGAACAAGTAACCCTGACGAATACGTATCACGGGCACTTGATACCATTGCCCATCATGTTCAACTCATGCTTGAACTTCAAACCAAAGGAGCCATTACTTTCGACTATGGTAACAATATTCGAGGACAGGCCAAAGACAAACGTCAAGTTCAGCATGCTTTTGATTTCCCGGGATTTGTACCTGCCTTTATTCGCCCACTTTTTTGCGAAGGGAAAGGGCCTTTCCGTTGGGCCGCCCTATCTGGTGACCCACAAGATATTTATACTACAGACAAGGTGATTAAAGAACTTTTTCCTGATAATACATCACTCCACAATTGGATTGATATGGCTCAGCAGCGCATCGCATTTCAAGGTCTCCCTGCTCGTATTTGCTGGCTAGGCCAAGGAGAGCGACAATTAGCCGGCCTTGCTTTCAACGATTTGGTTAAAACTGGAAAAGTTAAAGCACCTATTGTAATTGGAAGAGATCATCTCGATACCGGCTCAGTCGCTTCACCCAATCGCGAAACAGAAGCAATGATGGATGGATCGGATGCAGTAGCTGATTGGCCTATACTAAATGCTCTAGTCAATACTGCCGGTGGTGCAAGTTGGGTTTCTCTTCATCATGGCGGTGGCGTTGGTATGGGTTATTCCATTCATGCAGGTATGGTCATTGTAGCTGATGGAACAGAAGATGCTGGAAATCGCATTAAGCGAGTGTTGCACAATGACCCTGCGATGGGCGTCATTCGTCACATGGATGCAGGTTATGAAATAGCAAAAAATACCGCTCAAAAAAATCATCTCAAAATTCCTTCAGCAGGGCAATTATGATAACTTCTCATCCCAATATATTAATTACAGGCGCATCTAATGGAATTGGATTGGCATTAACAAAGTATTTTCTTCAACATACACAATTTACTGTCATTGCAGTTGCCCGTTCAATGCAAACATCCATGCAGAATATTCAACCCGATTATCAACATCGTGTTATACCCCTTACTCTTGATTTGAATCATCCTGAATCAATTACTATCATAAGAGATTCTATTGCGCAATTAGGCAAACTTCAATATCTTATTAATAATGCAGGAGTCATTTATCCCCAATCTATAGAAAAGACAACTGACGAAGAACTCAGAATCCAATTTGAGACCAACCTCATTTCCCCTTACCGGATGATTCGAGAACTTATCCCTTTCCTAACTTCCCCATCTCACATTGTAAACATTACCAGTATGGGAGGCGTGCAAGGCAGTGTCAAATTCCCAGGCCTTTCGGCCTATAGTGCCAGTAAAGGAGCATTAAATATTCTCACAGAATGTTTGGCAATGGAGTTGTACGACCGTAATATAAAAGTTAATGCATTGGCATTGGGAGCAGTGCAAACAGCTATGCTCGAAAAAACATTTCCGGGCTATCATACAGATGTTACTACGACCGAAATGGCATCATACATAGCACACTTTGTAATAGAAGGATATCATTTATGCAATGGCAAGATATTTCCTATAAGCACCTCTACACCATAGTAAAATCAGGTATTCTTAAATTTTTTTATAGATAAATTTGGTAGATTGAATCAGAGAGTATACATTTGCAGCCCGTTTGTCAGTAATGATAAACATGTTGTTTGAAAATTTTTACACAAAACGAGCAGATGTAAAAAAAATGAATGTATCTTTGCATTCCTTTTTTTTGTTCTGTTTTTTGAAGTGAAAATAAAAAAAAGCAAAATAAATTTGGAAGTATAAAAATACGTTGTATCTTTGCACTCCCAAAAATAAGGGAAGTTCTTTGAAAATAATGAAGAGAAAGTAGGTAGCAAAACTAAGGTTTATTAGCGAAGCTTATTACGAATTCTCCTAATTCCATTAAGAGAGTAAAACAATGAGCCATCAAATTTTTTTACCATGAAGAGTTTGATCCTGGCTCAGGATGAACGCTAGCGGCGGGCCTAATACATGCAAGTCGAGGGGCAGCACAGGTAGCAATACTGGGTGGCGACCGGCGGACGGGTGCGTAACACGTATGCAACCTGCCCTATACTTGGGAATAGCCCGGAGAAATCCGGATTAATACCCAATACGATGTGAAAAGGCATCTTTTTGCATTGAAAGCTCCGGCGGTATAGGATGGGCATGCGTCCGATTAGCTTGTTGGTGAGGTAATGGCTCACCAAGGCTACGATCGGTAGGGGGCCTGAGAGGGTGATCCCCCACACTGGTACTGAGACACGGACCAGACTCCTACGGGAGGCAGCAGTAAGGAATATTGGTCAATGGGCGCAAGCCTGAACCAGCCACGCCGCGTGAAGGATGACGGCCCTATGGGTTGTAAACTTCTTTTCTACGGGGATAAATCTCATTACGTGTAATGAGTTGAAGGTACCGTAGGAATAAGCATCGGCTAACTCCGTGCCAGCAGCCGCGGTAATACGGAGGATGCAAGCGTTATCCGGATTCATTGGGTTTAAAGGGTGCGTAGGCGGGATGGTAAGTCAGGGGTGAAAGCCAACAGCTCAACTGTTGAATTGCCTTTGATACTGCTATTCTTGAGTATGTTTGAAGTGGGCGGAATGTGACATGTAGCGGTGAAATGCGTAGAGATGTCACAGAACACCGATTGCGAAGGCAGCTCACTAAGCCATTACTGACGCTGAGGCACGAAAGCGTGGGGATCAAACAGGATTAGATACCCTGGTAGTCCACGCCGTAAACTATGATAACTCGACGTTGGCGATATACAGTTCAGCGTCCAAGCGAAAGCGTTAAGTTATCCACCTGGGAAGTACGATCGCAAGGTTGAAACTCAAAGGAATTGACGGGGGCCCGCACAAGCGGTGGAGCATGTGGTTT
>JACSSC010000019.1 GCA_014879445.1 Candidatus Competibacteraceae bacterium | reverse complement strand
TCCTGAAGATATTGATAAGTTATTCACATTTAGGATGTTAGTAAAGCGTGGGGGTTTTTAGACAGTTTGCCGCCTTGGGGCTGCGATGACCACTCATACAGTACACTGCAAGTGTCTTAGTTGTGTCAAATGTGGCTTTTACTCGCTCCTTGAAACGCTTACTCATACAATTGATTTGTATAAAATCAGGTATGTGTCCAAAAATATGATACTCAGATTCTGACCGCAAATCCAATCGCTGTACGGTTGTATCTTCAATAATCTTGGCAAATCTGTCTGGACCTACTATGCGATGTTGTGAATATGTAATCGAAACAAAAACAGTAAGAAATATCAGTAAAAAAATTCTTTTCATGATTACTAATTTTCATAACGAATGTATAAGAAAAAAAATTATCTTAGCATCCCTTTTCTTAATACATGATGAAAACCAACCATACATATATTATTATTCTTCTTTCACTATGTGTATTTGGCTGGGGATGTAAACAAAAATTAATCATCACATCCACCTATTTTCAGCAACTAAACATTTCGAATCAACATCATGCAGACGCTGTTTTCGATTCTATCGTTGCCCCTTATGCCCGATCGCTATCAGCATCCATGAACGAAGTGATTGGCTACAGCGAAATTGAAATGCCCAAACTTAAAGATGAAGACGAAACCATCTTAGGAAATTGGTTTGCTGATGCCCTTTTTGATATTGGCCGCACCCATACCAATTACCAGATTGATGCATGTATGCTTAATATTGGCGGTATCAGAGCTTCACTTCCAAAAGGGCCAATCACACGTGGTCATATTTTTTCGATAGCTCCATTTGAAAATGAATTGGTTATACTTGAAGTTGATAGCCATACCGTAGCTAAAATACTCCATTATTTAACACACGTAAAAGCTCAACCCATCTCAGGGTTTCGTATTAAAGCTAAACGAAACGGAAATATATCCGAAAAATCAGGTAATCTCTTCTCAAATTCTAATTCACATTTCATCCTCACATCCGACTATCTGGCTAATGGCGGAGACAATATGCATTTCTTTACCCAAGCCATTAATCGCATCCATACTGGTATCAAAATTCGTGATGCGATCATCTCTTATATTCAGCAGAAAAAAAATATTAACGCCGCCCTTGACAAACGCATAGAACTAACGCCATGAAAAGAAAAACTTTTATTCAACATTCTTTTGCGCTTGCCGGAGCCCTTTCAATTGCGCCACATACATGGCCAAGCAATTACCTTCTCAAAAAAGGCCTTAGAAAAATCGTCATTCTACATACCAACGACCAACATAGCCAAATTGACCCATTCCCTGCCAATGACCCAACATTCCCCAACGCTGGTGGTTTTGCTAGACGCGCTGCCATCATTCAGCAAATCAGAAAAGATGAAGAACATGTATTGCTGCTCGATGCAGGCGATACTTTTCAGGGTACACCATATTTCAACTTCTATGGTGGCGAACTCGAATTCAAACTTATGAGCCGTATGGGATATGATGCCTCAACTATGGGAAACCACGATTTTGATAATGGAATGGAAGGTTTTGTCAAACAACTTCCTCATGCGTCTTTCCCTTTTCTTAATGTAAATTACGACGTTACCGATACACCACTCGAAGGAATTCTAAAACCCTGGATCATTAAAAATATGCAGGGTATCAGAATTGGCATCTTTGGGCTGGGCGTTGAGTTGCACGGCCTTGCCGACCCTAAACTCTTCGGAAATGTAAAATACCTCAATCCGGTGGATAAAGCCAATCAAACAGCCATATTCCTGAGAAATGAAAAAAAATGCGATTTCATCATTTGCCTTTCTCACCTTGGATTTGAATATGCTACATCTAAAATTTCAGACAAAATACTCGCCCAAACTTCCAAAAACATTGATTTAATCATCGGCGGACATACACATACCTTTCTGGCTCAACCTGTTGAAATAAAAAACTTACAAAACAAACCTACATGGGTCGCTCAAGCAGGATGGGGCGGAATTATTCTGGGACGAATGGATTTTATTTTTGATGAAAACAACTCTATTCTTACTACTCAACACGACTTGTATAAAATTTTCAAAAAAACAGGGGCTATAGAGCCCCTTA
>JACSSC010000028.1 GCA_014879445.1 Candidatus Competibacteraceae bacterium | reverse complement strand
ATAAAAATAGTATCCATGTATGAATATTGATATGTAACTCCACCCACCGAAAAGCATGTCAAATAATTCTCATATTCAAAACATCCGTCAAATTGCGGCTCATTGTATAAATTAAATATACCTTCAAAAGCAAAATCTTTCGTACTTTCTCCGCAAGCATCATTAATGCGATAGATTTTTTTAGGAATACTACCTAAATAAATAGTGTCAATGTCTATTATCTTACATGCTAAATAAGACGTATTCATTCTATATGATATTGAATCCTCTCTTGAATAGTCAATCATGTAAGTTGCATAGATTGCACTATAATCGGAATTTGTTTGATAAATATAAAGAACGCCTGTGTCATTTTTGGCAAGCAGATATTCTATATTAAAGGAAGATAAACCATTGGGTTTGATTAATCTCACTAAAGTATCATTGTTAATAATTGTATCGCCTAGTTGATGTACATAAAAACCGTAAGAGTATTGAGTTAACATGCTCATTCCTGCCCAATTTTCTCCATTTTTAAAAAAACTATTTGACTGCCCGAAATAAGATAACGAAGACAGAAAAAATAATATTACTAATAAAATGAATCTAATCATCCTAATTATTTTACTATTAAAATCAACTTATCAATCACATCATTAATCAATGTTAGAATGTAGCAAAAATAAAATCCTGAATTAAGATAAAATCCCCATATCTCATTCATGTGGATTTGAATATTCGAGATTATGATTGAATATTGTGAGGGAAAGTATAGTTGGACTCCCAGTATGGGGGTTCTGTGTTATCAGAATTTTCATTATCGTCTTCTTCATTTTCCCAATCATAAATTTCACGTTGAGGGAGAGCATGTCTAAAATACCACGCAGCAACAAGTCCGGCAACTACACCCATAGCATGAGCTTCCCACGACACATCGGGCTGAACAGGGAATATGCCCCAAAACAAGCTGCCGTATAAAAAAATGACAAGAAGAGCAACAGCAATGAGCCGATAATAGCGACTTAGCCATCCGGAAAGCACAAGAAATGCAGCCATGCCATAGATGAGCCCTGATGCGCCAATGTGATAGGACGGACGCCCCAACAGCCATGTCCATAAGCTACCAGCCAACCATATAAGCAGAACAGCTCGCCATCCGGCATGAGGATAAAAATAGAGTGAAAAAAAAGAGAGTAGTGCTAAAGGTAATGAGTTGCTAAGCAAATGTTGTATATCGCCATGAATAAATACAGAAAAAATAATGCCCGGCATACCTTGAACGCTGCGTGGGTATATACCCCAAACGTGAAAACTAGTGTCAAACTTTTGTTCGATAAGAAACACGATCCAAGGAACTACAATGATGATAAGTGATGCAATAAGTGACTTGAGCAAATGAAAGGATATGCGAAATGAGTTGTTTTCTGATTTCACGATGATATGATTATTGAGAAATAGCCATCAAAAATCATGCATGGCAGAGTGACATTGTTAAGTATATGCTGCTAAAGAATTAACGAATTAGATAAAATGCTGAAATGGTGATTGTTGAGCATGGAAACGAAGTAAGGCCTTTGAAAATCACATGACTGCCAAATTGGCTGTTGAGGTGAATAAATTGTGAATAAAAAATGAGGCAATGGGGTTTATGCATCATGATGAAAGCAGGGCAGTGACGTACCTTTGTAAGCATAAAATATAAAAGTAACAGAAGATGTTAAATAAATTAATTATCCTGAACTCGAAGGTATATGGAAAAGCGGAAATCAGTTTTGATGATATTGATTCATTGCAATTGGTAGGGCCAAACAATGTAGGAAAAAGCACCCTGATATATGCCCTTAATTTTTTGTTTGTAATAGATGGCAGTAAAATGAGTTTCAGCGGAAACCGCAAGGGCGATAAAGAAACGATACATCACTATTTTCCGAATCCAAATCAAAGTTATATTGTATTTGAAATCGGAAAAAAACGTTCATACTGCATCATGCTGAAGCGTGATGCTGATGGCGAGTTGGAATATTATGAAATTGATGCGCCATATTCGGATTCGATGTTTTTTTCGCAGGATGGCGGAAGCGCCAGGTTGCTGAAGTTTGATGAGGTAAAAGCTGGATTATCGGCTGCCCAAATTGCTTACAGCCCATTTAATAATAAAGCCGATGTGTTGCATGCAGTATATAGAAGAGGAAAACAAAATGATGCGGTTGTATGGTTGGATGAAAGTGTGAAGACGGATGGTATAAGCAACAATTTTTCGAAAGTGTACAGATATTTGATAAACTCAAAACTGATAAACAACAAAACGCTAAAGGATGCCCTGATTATTGCAGATAATCGCGAACACGAAACCCTTAATTTTTCTCAAAAAAACAAGAAAGACATTAGTGATTTATTGCGCATCAACGATGGAATAAAAGCGATACGTTCGATACAAAAGGATTTTGAAGTATTTCGTGAAACTGTGCAGCAATACAAAGCCAAAACACGTATCGTGTCGGAGTATATTTTTGCTTTTAATCAATCATACGAAAGCACGATATCTGATTTAGATTCAAGAATTATTGAAAAAATCAATGATTTATCTCATCAGCAGAATGAATTGGATATCGTGCTAAAGCCACGCGAACAGCACTTGAATCAGCAAATTGGTGCGAAATTACAACTATTGCAAATGGCCGAGTCGGATTTGCTGGATATGCAAAAGAAGCTAGTTCAGATAGAGGCCTATGGAAACTTGGAGTTTTTGCAAGAGTCACTACACAATCTGGATAAAAAGAGGAAGCAATTGGAATTGCAGATTACACGAATAGAATCAGGACGCTTTTCGCTGGATCGTATTGAACAGAAATTAGTATCACTTCGCAAATCCATTGAGAAATTATCGGCTCGCATTGCCAATTATGATGCACAACTCATTCATTCATTATCAGACAAACAGGAAGTGCGACAATTGCTTTATACTTTATTATCAGAGGAATTGAGTAGCATGTCGTCGGATTTGATTTTGAAAAAGGTAAAAAAAACGGGGCAATCTATGCCCTTGTTTGATGGTGAAATTACGTTACCTGAACATCTTGTTTTACGTGAATTGCCTTCTGTGGATGAATTACGTGCCACTTTGGAGCAAATGCAAAATGAAGAGCAGGAATATAGTTTGCTGCAAAAAACATTAGAAAATTTACAGAACGAGAAAATCGCACTGCAACAAATCATGGATGAGATTTCAATTTTGCGAACACAGATGGCTGAACTTGCATCCAAGCCGGATTTGGTAAGACGAATAGATGAACAAAAATTTTCACTGGGAGTAATGCGCAGCGATAAGCAAACACTAGAAAATGAATTGATGCAGCTGCTGGAAGAGATTAAAGAAAAGCAGGCCGTGATACAAATAGAATTGGAAACGAGGATGAAACTGGATGACCGTCGTGAATTGTTACGTCATCAGAAAACGGAATTGGAAAATATCGGACTTGAACCGATGCCTTTTCACACCAGCGAAGGATTAGAACAGATTTATGATAAAATACAGTTGCACTACAAAGATCGTGAGATATTGAAAGCGGGCAAGGATAGCAAATTTGATTTGCTCCGATACAAGATACAATACTCTGTATCAGATGAGGATGAGTTTATCCGCTATGTGGATGAAGAAATTGCATGCATTTCCGACAAAGAAAAAAGCATAGAGAGTTTGCTGCAAAGCATTTCGACTCAATTTGCAAACCCCGCATTTACATTGTTCAGACGATATCAAGAATTTAAAGAGTTTATAACATCCAAATTCAATCAGAAGTTGTCTCGAATACGTATTTCAAATATTGAAGATTTACGAATTGAGATTGTTGATAATCCAAAGGTAATTAGCGAGATTAGAAAAATTAGCGCGATACAAGATTTTACCGGTCAAATGATGTTTGATTTTGATCAAAGTGAAAATTTGCAGGTATTGAACCAATATCTTGATAGTGGTAAGCGAATACATTTTGATGAGTTGTTTGATATAGAGTTGCATCTGAGCATACACGGAGAGAGCAAGAAAGTAGATTTAAAAAACCAAGTAGAATCAGATGGAACAGACAGGATGATCCGATTGGTTATCATTATGGCCATCATCAACCGATTAGCATTGAGTGATTCAATGAACAGAATTGCTTTGTTTATTGATGAAATTGGTACGATAGATGAACAAAACAGGCCGGAGTTGGTGAAGTTTTGTCGCGAACATCATTTCATCCCCATATTTGCTGCGCCTCAGGCATTCGACGGATTTGATAAATATTATTTTATCATACGAAAGGCGGGAAAAATAAATGTAGGTGAAAGACATGCCATCAGAGCGTCATATGAAAAACCGGCAGAATCTTTTTCTCAATCTTAATATCTTATTCAAATGCAACACAATGAACCTGTCAGCATATTGCGATTTTTCACGCATCATTTTGATGCGGTGAAAGACCTTTATGATTATCAGATAGCGAATCAGTCCATTCCACATCATGTATTTCTGGATGTCATAGACCGGCATAAATCAGATGTGGGTCAGCGATTTTTTGATTATAAAATTCTGCGTCTGTCAGGAGAAGAATATGTGTTCAGAAAAGAGTTTTTTGATTTATTACAGTATTTGTATCAAACTTTCAGACCGGTATTACCAGAGACGATAGATAAGTACAACCAAGTTTTTGGTGATTTGTTTCGTCAAATCATTCAGGGATTATCCTTAGACCGAGATATATTGGAAGCACGTATCATGGAAATTATGTCACAGGCCGGAGAGTGTATTAGTCATGTTGAAAGAAACACATTCAGATTATTGACCGAATCGCGTGAACTGAAGGCCAATGCAGAGAAAATGGATTATCGCTCAAAGTTACAAAAAGCAACATTTTGGATTGATTATTACATCGTACCATTAAATCGAATTTTGGATGTAAATAATCCATCCTCAGTAGCTTTTACCCTATCCGAAATTTCAGAATTTGCTAATCGTTATCGATTGAATTTCGCAGATGAGGGCATACGCCGTCAGTTTGAAAAGTTATATGTTTTTTTGATGGAAGTGCATAACAACCTCATCAAACATTCACGAACACTCACAAACGAGCTATTGCCACTTATTGAGCGTATTCGTACTGAATCGGCGATTTTATCGGGATGGATACATTTTCTGAAAAATCCATTTCGCATGGAAACGCCGACTATGATAAAAGAGCAAACCTATCAGGTATATGCATCAGACATGTATTACCAGACCAAAGAGTTTTTCGAACAATTCGAAACGTCTGATGAGATGATTATAGAAGACGATGAGCAGGATGTAGAGAAGTGGATTTATCATAAAAATATGTATCGTGATAAGTTACTCTCCCAATTGCCAATCGAGAACTTTTTTGAATGGGCTGCTACTGAAATTAATGCTGAATTTGGAATTACACAAACCGATAAATTGTTTACGCTGGCCGGTTTGCTTTTTGAAGAAAATTTACAAATTGAATTTACTGGAAAAACCAGCACTATAGAAACATCACAAGCAAGTTATACAGTACCAAATGTTAAAATTGAATCATATGGAATATCCCAATAATCACAAAGCAATTGTACAGGATTTGATGAGAGGAAAATTTATTCTTTCATCTGAAAAGGAATTTGATACAATCAAAACCAACGAAGTATTTTATCGTAATTTTTTTTCCGAATCCTTTGGAATGGATTTTCACTTATCGTCGGAATATGCCTGTTTGGTTTCCTCCCAAACGCACGAAACATTGTCAAGAACTATATGCATATTTTTCGCTATTCTCTGTTATGAACTAGACAAAGACGGAAAGAATTTTATGGATTGCTTGCAATACAATGAGTTTGAGATGGAGGAGATAGATACCTATTTTGAGAACACATCGTATATCGATTTGGTTCGTGCAACAAGACAACTCGAAGATGCCGAGAAGAGAAGAATGTTGATAGATACGATGCGACGTCGCAACATTGTTGAACGAACAGGAAACGACCGATTTGTATTTACGCCGGCATACAAGGTATTCACGGGCTTTGCCATGGATTTGTCACGTCGACAAACCAATGGTAAAGAGCATATGGTAGCAGAATCTTGAATTTTATGTAATTTGCGTTCGGAATAAATTAAAAATATAAAATGTTATGAGTCATATCAATCAGGTAGCAGCCGTACTTCTTTTTTCGCTTTCATTGGTATTGTATGTCATAGGTATTACAACACCGTTTATGACATTTACGGTAAGTTTTAATTTGTCAGAAATGATTGATATACCGTTTTTGGGCAGTATGTTTGGCAATTCGATAGAGCAAAAAACCACCAAATCACTTACCTACACTATATTGGAAGCAGTGAGAGAATTGGTAAAGAATAAGCAATATTTCGTTGCATTTCTAATCTCCTTTTTTGCTGTTTTTGTTCCGGTAGTTAAAACGCTGTTATCATTTTTACTTTTTGCATTTCGCAAGCGTAAATTCGCCACTGCTTTCAGCAAGGTGGTATCGTTTATGGGAAAGTTTGCAATGGCTGATGTTTTTGTAGTGGGCGTTTTTATTGCCTTTTTATATACTCAAACCAATCAGTTTCTAAAAGCAGATATCAATAACGGATACTATTTCTTTGCGGGCTATGTATTACTTTCAATAATATCAACGGCTCTGTTCAGAACAGGAACGCATGTGCCGGATACAAAGTCAGCATCATAAAATCAAGGGAAACGCAATTTGCCCCATTGCGTATTTTTTCCTTTTACTCCCAAGATGATCATTTCATTAGGATTTAGCTGCTTGCAAGTTTTGGGGCGAAGATAAGCTTGCGATTCTTTTGAAGTAAATAATACTTCGCGTGACACATCTCCTTTGGAGTTAATATGAGCTAAAACAGCTACTGAGCTAGAGATGTTTACATTCTTCAACATTCTGGGATCAGTAATAGTCAAGTTTTTCTGATTTTCATTATAGATAAAATATACTTGATTGCCTTTTACTGCCAAAGCGTATGAGAGATAAAACCCATTTTGGGAATCCATTGATCTTTTGGGAACTCTTGCATTCCATTCTATTTCACCTTTGCTGTTGATGTTTACAACAATAATATCGTTATAATAGTAATAATCATTGCATCTGGTATTTCCTGAGGAAGTATAACAAACTGTTTTAATGAAAAACTGTTCGCCAACCAACATCAGGCCACCATCATTACGGCGAATTATATCGCTAAGTACAAAATCACGCAAACCATTCCCTCTTTCAGCTTTTTTATCACCAATAAATTCTGCTAAAAAAGTTTTTGAAAATTCTTCAGTATCTTGCGCCCTAATCAATCCAGTAGTTTTCTCAATACGCATAAAGAAAGTACCTGTTACTGCCATATCTTTTTTATCTGCATAAAATCCTGCACAAACAATTTCATCGTTTATGGTCGTGAATGAAATATCGGTAATCCATCTTTTGGGTAATTCGATATTAGTTTCTTTAAAGAATGACTCCTGAATTGTATCAGTATCGGAGAATGAAAGTAGCTTGAAATAATACGTGGCTTCAAGGTTATTTTTCTTCTCACGTGCTTCTTCATTGTCTAAAAAAATACGAGCCAGTATATAACAGTTCCCATCGTTCATCACCTTTAAAGAAAAGAGATTAAAATCTTTATCTTTATACGGGAATGCCAAATCTTTTTCCCAAATAAGGTTCAGATCTTGGTCGAATTTTTTAATCTTAAATTTTTCGTCATTATACATTTTGAAAGGACGTTTGTGATATAATACGATATTTTTATTATCCGGAGATTTAACGAATTCGTATTTGCCCCGAAGTGACTTTTCAGGTGTTTTGTATTCGTCTAACTTAATCAATGTTCCATCTAGCAACCCATCCAAATTCATTTTTTGGGCATATGAAGTATAAGTGTCAGAAGCTCGATCATATTCAGATACAAACATCAGTATTTTATTATCGAGCATCAAAACATCATTTACATCCATTACTCTTGTCTTTTTTTTATCAGCATACATCTGAGAATTGTAAACAACAGTAGAAAACTCTTTCTCAAATGTTTCCTTGTTATATTTTTCAATAGCAACATCAAAAGAAAGCAACCCTGTTTTGATATGCTTTTCAACAAAAAAAGCATCTGAAGTTTCGCCCAATATGTTATTAAAACTTTCTGTTGCTTCTTTATTTATGGCTGTACCCCAATCAACTTCAGCAAATTGTGAGAATGTAGGATAGCTCAAAGAGAGTGTAAGAATCCAAATCAAAGCAAATTTTCTCATGATGATGTAATTTGAGCCAAAAATATAAATCTTTCTGAAATTCCCAAACTTGAATTTAGGGTTTCGTGGCTATCAAACGACCAATAGCGTGGTTCCGAAGGCGTGATGTAAAAAAAAGTAGTGATTGATCATTGATTTGAAGAGCAAAACGTGGCCTAAACCAGGTTTTGCGCCGCTCGTTGGAGAATAGCTCATATTTAGCCACATTTCCTTGCAAGCTGATTTCAACCAAAGCTACTGATGAGCGTTGCGGATCATTCATAAAAAACAATCCACGGTCGCCTTTTAATGAAAAATTTTTGGGATGCTCATTATACAGCAAAACAATCTTATCGTTTAAAGTAGCAAATGTAAAAGACGAGTACATCCCTCCATCGTTTCGGGTAACCTGTCTTTTATTGATTTTAATTTTCCATTGCACTTGGTCGTCAGGACTGATTTTTACAACAAACAGGTCGTTAAAAAAATAATTATAATTGCACGTAGTGAGTGCTGTTCTGAAATCGGTAAAGCATGTTTCTGTTATCAGGCGATGTTCTGCAATGATGATACGAGTTCCATCCTCAAGTCGAATAAGGTGTGTGATTTCGATTGAAGGTTCTCCTTCTTCACCAAACTGAATGGGCGCATCAGTCATAAAGTCACCAACAAATCCATCAGGAAGTGTATGAAGGTTAATTTTTTCCGGGGATAATGAATCGGCATGTTGCGTATAGAAAAAAAGGCCTTCTATTTTTCTAAGATCTTTATCGGCCGCATAGTATCCGGCCACGTGAAGGTTATTCCGCTTATCAAATCGAAAGGCACAATTTGCTGGATGCTTGTCTTCCAATTGTATAATATATTCCTGAAACCGATTTTTCTCGTCTTCAGGCAAAAAGCGCATAAGGATAAAATAGAAATTTGACCCTCTGACTTTTTTTTGTTTCTCTTGCTCCTTGCTTAAATAAATTTTAGAAAGCATATACACGTTGCCATTGTTATCAATGCGAAAATCAACGGAAATAAAATTTTTGGATTTATAGGGTAACGTATATTCGTTGGTCCATACAGTTTGCAAATTAGTATCAACAACCGTAAGCCCGAATTTTTCGTCGGTAAACGGATCAGCGGGTTCTTGATTGTATATCAGGAGTAAACTTTTGTCGGGAGATGATGCAAACTGAAATTTTCCGCGATTTGATTTTCTTTCTACTTTCATTTTTGCCAATTCAAGGATGTGACCGTCAGGTCTTCCATCGCTATTTATAAATTGGGCAAAAGCCATATTTTGTGCTTTATCCTGATTGTAGCTTGTCATAAGCATAGTTGTTCGGCTACCAATTCGGAGGATGTCCTCAAAAATGAGTTTGTAAGGAATAGCTGCGTCTTTATGCGATTCAGGATGAACAAGCGATGTAGCTGTAGTTCGTTCTAATGTTTCAAAAAGATAATAATCCATAAAAGTGGTGCGATCGCCTAAAGCATTATATCGGCTTCGAAGTGTGAAAAATCCGGCAGAATCGTAAGTCAACATGCCATCATAAAAATCGCGGGTAGTCATTTTCTGATAAGCCCCCCATTCAACGCGATAGGGCTGTGCATAAAATGATTGAGTGGTTGATATATAAATACATGCACAAGTATATACAACTTGTGATGTTAGGGAGAAAAAAAAGGAACAACTCGACCTTGTTTTCATTGGTTCAAACATAATAAAAAATATAGTTTAATATTCAATTCGGCCAATGCTAGGTTTTATTAACTTTGCCTCAAAATAAGAAAAGATGAGCAGTATCGTAAAAATTCATGCCCGACAGATATTAGATTCAAGAGGAACGCCTACATTGGAAGTGGATGTTTATACAGATAACGGCGGTTTTGGACGTGCTGCTGTGCCATCAGGCGCATCTACCGGCATACATGAAGCGGTTGAGCTTCGTGATCATGACAAGAAAGTGTATATGGGGAAAGGCGTACTCAAAGCCATACAAAATGTTAATACAATACTCAACGAAGAGTTAAACGGATATTATGTTTTTGATCAAGGGCAAATAGATCAGAAAATGATTGAGCTCGATGCTACTGAAAACAAAGCCAATCTTGGAGCGAATGCCATATTAGGCGTGTCGTTGGCAGTAGCCAAAGCAGCCGCTGCCGAAGCAAATTTGCCATTATTTAGATACATCGGAGGCATGAATGCTTCATTGCTGCCTGTTCCCATGATGAATATACTAAACGGCGGAAGCCATGCAGATAATGGGATTGATATTCAGGAATTCATGGTTATGCCATTTGGTGCCAACAGCTTTGGCGAAGCGCTACGCATGGGAACTGAAGTTTTTCATCATCTTAAATTGGTTCTTAAATCCAGAAACCTTTCAACCAATGTTGGTGATGAGGGTGGGTTTGCCCCTAATCTTGCATCTAATGAGGAGGCCATTCAGGTTGTAATGGAAGCAATCGAAAAAGCAGGATACCGTCCTGGACATGACATTTGGATTGCATTAGACCCGGCAAGCTCTGAATTTTATGACCCCAAAAAAGATAGATACATTTTTAAAAAATCAACCGGTGATGAACTAACACCTACTGATATGGTTCAATTTTGGAAAGATTGGTGCAATAAATATCCTATTATTTCGATTGAAGATGGCATGGCTGAAGACGATTGGCTAGGTTGGGAAAAAATCACACGGGAATTGGGGAATAAAATACAACTGGTTGGTGATGATTTGTTTGTAACCAACACCAAACGCCTTCGTCAAGGTATAGACAAAAGAATATCAAACTCAATTTTGATAAAAGTAAATCAAATAGGCACTCTTACTGAAACAGCACAAGCCATTGACATGGCACACGGAGCGGGTTATACATCTGTCATGAGTCACCGCTCAGGCGAAACAGAGGATACAACCATTGCTGATTTAGCAGTGGCTTTTCGTACCGGACAAATTAAAACAGGATCAGCATCACGCAGCGACAGGATTGCCAAATACAATCAATTGTTGCGTATTGAAGAGATGTTGGGTGAAAACGCTCAGTTTAAGGGAACAGAATTCCCATTTATTCGATAATTCGTTCGCCACTGTATTCGGCATAATTGCGAGGAGTTTCGTATAATCGAACATGCAAATCAAAATCATCTGAAATTTCTACTCTTAGTAAATCATATATTACAACAACCATATTTTCTACGGTAGGATTAAGAAACCTGAATTCTTCTGTATCTAAATTCAAGTTTTTATGATCAAATCGAAGTAATATTTTGCGATGTATCAAGTCGGATAATATTTTCATATCCATCACATAACCCGTGTCCGGATCAATGTAACCGGTTAGTTTAACTTCCAATTCATAATTATGACCGTGAAAATTGGGTAGATTACATAAGCCAAATATTCGTCGATTGGTTTCTTCATCCCATGCCGGATTGTGCAGCCGGTGTGCTGCATTAAAGTGTTCTTGCCTGATAACAGATACGCTGTGTTTTACCATCGGGTATTTATTGCGTTATTCTAACAATCATTACATGCAAAAGTTCAAATTAGTTGCCTAAAAGTAGGGATATATTTTGTATAACCGGTTTGCTAATCACAACATATATCATTTTGAAAAATATCATGTATCTTTGAAAACAAATTATCCTTAATAACCAGGAAGATGAAAAGATTTTTTTTTGCTACTATTCTGACATTTCTTTTTGTAACCGTTTCTTCTCCACATGTACAAGGTCAGTTATACCAAAGCAACCGATTGGCAGAAGCCAAATTTCTACACAAAACCATGGCCATTATTCCAGTATATGTAACAGAAAAGGATAATTCGAGCGATGCTAAAAAGGAAGGACGAAAAGGAGTCGTTCAGGAAGATGAGTTAGAGGGTTATAATCTGCAGCGTAGTTTTTATAACTACTTTATTACAAGAAAGCCAAAGAAAGTAAATTGGACAGTAGAAATACAAGGTTACGAAGAAACCAATCAAAAGCTAAAACAAGCGAATATCTTGTACGCCGACCTAATGCAAACACCTAAAGATAAAATTGGCGAGATATTAGGTGTTGATGCCATATTTTTATGTGAGATAAAGAAACTGCGAACCATTTCTGACAGAGCAGCCGTAGCGTTGGATATTTTTGTAGGGTATGGTGGCTATACCGGCAATATTGATATTGAAACATCAATATACGAGAGCTCAACAGCAGAGCTTATGTGGAAATACGAACGCAAACTCCCTACCAGCTATTGGGGGCGTTCTGATTATTTAGTTGCCAATATTATGAAAGCTACTATCAATAAATTCCCGTATAAGGAGAAAGTTTCCAAGAAATAATCATTTTTACCCCTGTCGCAATCTAAATGTTGCGAAAAATTAGAAACCCCGAATAATAGGGGTTTCTCTTTTTTATGCTTGATAAAAAAAAATAACAAAAAAATTTAGAAAATATTAACATTTGGCTTAAGATTTGATTGAAGAGGGGTATGCTATCAAAAGAGGTTTCTTCGATTACATCATTTTCCAACTTAAACGACTGGTACACAGTGGCTTCGTCTCGATTTCGATTTCCGGAAGAGCCATCAGGGCTTTATCAAGCCGTAAATCATATCATGAACATGAAGGGCAAACGGATTCGGCCTGTTTTGTTAATCATGGGTTGTGAAGCATTTGGTGGCGATGTGTCAAATGCATTATCACCGGCCTATGGCATCGAAGTGTTTCATAATTTCACGTTGGTTCATGATGATATTATGGACGAAGCCCATTTACGTCGTGGCGAACCTACCGTTCATCAGGCCTATGGATTGAATACAGCTTTGCTTGCAGGCGACGTAATGATGATGTTTGCTTACCGATTTATTTCGGATGTTCCCCAACCATTTATCAAGCCATTGTTGGATTTATTTAATCGCACTGCCACACAAGTAATGGAGGGGCAACAAATGGATATGGAATTTGAAAAAAAGTTGAAAGTAAATGAAGGCGAATACCTAACCATGATTGCATATAAAACTTCTGTACTTTTAGCAGCCGCTTTGCAAATGGGTGCTATAATAGGTGGCGCTGATGAATCAGACCAGCAAAATATATATGAATTTGGATTAAAACTAGGATTGGCATTCCAGATAAAAGATGATTATTTAGATGCATATGGCGATGAACGCACAGGAAAAAGAAAAGGCGGCGACATCCTACAAAACAAAAAAACTTTCCTTGTGATTGCAGCACTTCAGAATGCCAATATGGATGATATACAACGCTATCAAAATTGCCTGCATGAGTCAGATTCAGATAAAAAAGTAAATAAGATGCTACAATTCTTTGCCGACCGTCAAGTGCCAGCATTGGTTGAAGATAGAATGAACCAGCTTTATCTTGAATCCTTAGCTTCGCTCGACAAATTGTCTATTGATGCAATTCATAAAGATTCATTACGGCAAATGGCGTCCATGATTTACCATCGCGAGTATTAAATCTTTATTTTTTTATACCTTTATTCTCTTATGAGAATACGATATTTTATTACAAGCATTATTGTAGGATTATTTGTTATCCTGCCCTTATCAGGTCAGCATACTTATCAAAAAATTTATGTTTTTAAGATACATGAAGAGATTGCGCCACCTGCATTAAAAACAACACGTGATGCCATAAAAATGGCCGATTCATTACAAGCTGATTTATTGATTGTGCACATAGACACTTACGGTGGCATGGTAGATGCTGCTGACGAAATTCGCACATTATTACTTAACGCATCTATGCCTGTTTGGGCGTTTGTCGAAAACAATGCTGCATCTGCTGGCGCTTTTATTTCTTTGGCTTGCGATAGTATTTATATGAAGCCAGGAGCAACCATTGGTGCATCAACTGTTGTAAATCAAGAAGGAGAAAAAGTAGGAGAAAAGTATCAGTCGTTTATGCGAAGTCGTATGCGGAGTACAGCTGAGCAAAATGAACGAGACCCTGATATTGCTGAAGCCATGGTGGAGGCACAAAAAACGATACCCGGTGTTGTAGATAGCGGAAAGGTAGTTTCCTTTACGGTAAAAGAAGCCATTCGATTTGGCTTCTGTGAAGGGGAATTTTCATCTATTGAAGCATTGCTGGATTATTATCAGATTGAAGGATATGAGCTGTACCGACACGATGAGAATCTTGTAACCAAAATTGTAAAGTTTTTTATGCGACCTGTTATCAGTGGGTTATTGATAACAGCTATCGTATTAGGCATTTTTTTCGAACTCAAAACCCCAGGCATTGGTTTTCCAACTTTAGTGGCTGTAATCGCAGCCATGTTTTATTTTGTTCCACTATACTTAGAAGGGCTTGCTGCATACTGGGAAATTGCATTGTTTGTAATTGGCTTAGGATTACTGGTAGCAGAAATTTTCTTTATACCTGGTTTTGGCGTAGCCGGCGTATTGGGAGGCGTTTTTGTATTCTTTTCACTTGTGTTTGCATTGGTGAAGGCAGCACCTGATGCAGGTGCTATTCCATTGCCTGATACTGAGAATTTATTGAAGGCAGTGCTCACCGTAATTCTTTCCATGTTTGCGGCATTTGGTATCATCATTGCATTCGGTCGCTCTGCACTCAATTCACGACTATTTAAAAGAGTAGAAGTTGTATCCGTTGAAAGTAAAAATGAAGGTTATGTAGCAATGCCTATACTACCTGCAACACTGATTGGAAAACAAGGTAGTGCCATTTCAAATTTACGACCTGGAGGCAATGTTGAAATAGATAACGAAATATATGAAGCATTGGCTATAGTCGGATTTATTGATAAAGGTGCAAGAATACACGTTAAGGGCATTGATAATTTTATCTTGTTGGTTGAATTGGCTTGATTATGAAACAGATTTCGATAGAAGAATTTGAGCAAGTTTGCTTGGCCACCGGCACCATTATTCAATGTCGTTTTTTTGACAAGGCACGTAAACCTGCTTATCAACTATGGATTGATTTGGGAGATTGGGGTATTCGGCAGTCGAGCGCTCAAATAACAGCTTTATATACTCCTGAAAAACTGATAGGCAGACAAGTCATTTGTGTCGTCAATATTATTCCTCGTATCATTGCCGGATTTCGTTCCGAGGTATTGGTTACAGGATTTAGTAATCAAGATGGAGATATTGTACTTGCTGTTCCCGATTGTATCATCCCCAATGGCAAGCATTTGCATTAACGCTTATTGATACTACTAATTTACGGCCTTTTAATCTGCTGGTCGGATACTTGACCGGATTGTATAGCAACGATTTCATAGTTATAAACTTCGTTGTTTTGGGTGTCATATACATAAGCAACTAGAGGGGTACCAATAATACGTTGTTGTTGTAGAGAAAGCAATATACCCTGATTTTTGAAAATCGTAGGAAAATCTATAGTTGGTGCAGTTGTACTTATCCAGCAGAGAGCGTATCCGTTAGGAGCAGTAAGGCGATATTCCTGACAGACATAACCCGCCCATTCTCTTTGTTGCCCAGTGGGTTGAGCAAAGAAAAATGAATGAACAACAGGTTGTGACTGCAAATGGTTAGCCGGTATTTCGATTGTATTCCCATCAGATAACATCCAGCATTGTGCTGAGCTGGGTTCAAAGAAAAGAGAATAGGACAAACTGCCCTGTTCAGACACTGAGCGCATATCCATGCGATGATATGCATTTTTCATTGTCCAGATTACATCCGATTTTTCAGTAGTTGCAGCATTCGATGTGCGTAATGTAATCACGCCCTGAAACTGACCAAAAAGCCATGCTTGCATGACAAAAATGAAAGTCAAAGAAAATACAACTTGTTTCATAAGTGTAAAGATTATGGGCCAACCTGGCCTTTCAAGAATGAAGTATTATAGAGATTGTCGGGGATGTTGGTATTATATCCATTTCGTTTTACCGCATAGCCACCATTACCTGGAGTAGGTGGTGGAACAGGTGTTGGTATAGGCACATTATTAACAACCGGAACAGTAACAGGACCCACAAAAGGTATATTGATAACAATACTGGCGCTAACAGTGAGCAAAAAATAGCCCTGTGTTCCGGGATAACCATATGCACCTCCCATACCACCAACTGCGTCAGGATTAAGCGAAATGGAAACCGGTCCAAGGTTAATAGGGATAGGGAAGTTGATAATACCACCAATGCCACCCACACCAAACTGCCCTGCTGTTCCGTTAACACCGGGAGAGTAATACACTATACCAATAACCGACGAAGGGGCAGTGCCGCCTAATCCACCACCAGCACCACCGCCACCACCACCGCCAATAAAAATACCGAGTGTAACAATATTTGCAGGAGGCGGAGGCGTCCAACTAATTTCAAAAGCCATTGCGCTGCCGCCACCGCCGCCACCATAAATATTAAAGTTGTTTTGAATGGTAGCATCAACCGTCAAATTAACAGCATTCCCTCCATTAAATCCAGCACCTGTTGTAGCAGAAGTTGGGCTGTATGCAGTACCTCCATTACCTCCTTTACCTATAATATTACCGTTGTTTACAATTGCAACTAATGACCCGGCGGGTAAATTGCCCGTTGTAAAAGCCGGCTGATTCGTATTACTGCTACTCAACGTAACGCCACTATGTACAGTAGCCAACACACAAATAGGTTGATTAGTGGGTGCAGACGGATACGTGTTGTAAAGTTGTGTTGCTAAATTATATTGATTAGCCGAGTTTATTACATCAACAATATAACAAGGTTCGACCGTTACCAGATACACAAGGTTGCGAATAGTTTGACCACAAATGGCTTGTATTACGATGGGATAAGTACCGGCAGGTGTAAATGGCGTAACATGTATCGTGAGTTGAGTAGAACCTGTTCCTGTAATCGGATTGGGTGAAAAAGTATAAGTCATACCGGCTGGAAGGCCGCTGATAACCTGAAATGGAATAAGAGCAGGGGAGCCGGATGTTTGAGTAGCTGTAATCTGTATTGATACAGAATCGGCAATTACACGATCAATAGTATCCTGCATGCTACTAGCTGTTAATTGAAACAAACAGTCGTTACAGCTTTCCTGATATACAGCGAGCCAACAGACGCCATTCCAATATTGAATGGTACTGTCAAGCGTATTGTATATAGACAGGCCAATGGCCGGGCTAGCGATTGCATCACGCTGTGTGGTTGTCATGCGTGGCAGCAACAACCCCATATCCGTTGCTTCTAAATGTAGGAGTGCTGATGAATCGGGCGTATTGGTGCCAATCCCCACATTCTGCGATGAAAGCGAGATTGTTGACAGCAATAAACCAATGAGAATAATAAGATATTGTCGTTTCATGTAAGGAATCATTGATGCCCAAATATAATTCAAATTTTGCAAGCATCAGTCATTCTCAGTTTTTTTTTACCAAATCATATCTTTAGATTCATGATGGCATGATATTCACTATTGATTGTTTTTATCTTTGTAAACAAAATGGAACAAACGCTTAGTTATAATCAGGAAAACCAAGACATTTGCTCAGTGTTCTATGGCGAAAGTAGCTGGGCTCACTTTTCTAATTGGCTCATGGAAAAAAAACCAACACGATTGTTCGTATTGGTTGATGACAATACCTTTAAATACTGTTATCCTTTACTACTTTCTCAAATTCCACATCATATTCAACCAATCGTAATAGTTGTGCCACCAGGCGAACAAGAAAAGACGATTGAATCGGCTCAGCAAGTTTGGGTAGAGCTTGCGAATAATCAGGCCAATCGCAATGATTATCTGTTGGCTTTGGGTGGTGGCACCATTACTGACTTAGGCGGAATGGTCGCTTCACTTTATAAAAGAGGGATGCCATTTGTTTTTGTTCCAACTACTTTATTGGCTCAAACCGACGCCTCATTGGGTGGAAAAACCGGAGTTGATTTTAGTGGTTATAAAAATATGATTGGCACATTTGCACTTCCTCAATCAGTATTTATTTGTCCTGAATTTTTAACCACGCTTGATGAACAGCAATGGATAAGCGGTTATGCCGAGATGTTAAAGCATGGACTGATTGCCGATTACGATTATTGGCAAATATTAAAGAAATCAGAAATCAGAAATCTCGATTCTCTCATATCACGTTCGGTAGAAATAAAATTAGAGATTGTTCAAAATGACCCATATGAAAAAGGATGGCGTAAAGTTTTAAATTTTGGGCATACTATCGGTCATGCTATTGAATCATTCATGCTTGAGCCAAATAAAACACCAATATTACATGGTCATGCGATTGCTGCCGGAATGATATGTGAATCATTTATCTCAATGCAATACTGCTGTTTGCCAATGCATGCCTATAATGAAATATCTTCGCATCTGTATGCTACATTTTCTAAGATTCATTTCAGAGAAGATGATATACCTCGACTGATACATTATATGAAAGCAGATAAGAAAAATGACAATGACCAAATTCAAATGGTTTTATTGGAACAGATAAGCAGACCTGTATTTGGTATAATGGTTAATGAGATAGATATAGCGAATGCATTACGTGAATATATTTTGAAATGATGAAACTTGCCTTTCTATCTCAATCTAAATGCATATCTAATCGGGAGATAATTCTGCCTTCGTCTAAAAGCATTTCTAATCGTGTATTAATAATCCGTGCTTTATCAAAACATTCTTTCGAAATAAAAGCATTATCTGATGCCAAAGATACTGTAATGTTAGATAAGCTGTTGAATAATCTCACATCTGTAATGAATTCAGGCGATGGGGGCACAACCTTTCGTTTTCTTCTAGCATATTTGTGTACATTATCTTCATCACATACCCTAACAGGTTCTGACGCATTTTGCAAACGACCTGTAAATACATTAGTTGAAGCATTACGTGATTTGGGTGCGAATATTGAATATACACGAACAGAAGGGATGCCACCGCTGCAAATTTTGCCTTCAAATCTTCGGGGAGGTGATGTATATGTAGATGCCTCATTAAGTTCGCAATTTATTTCAGCACTGATGATGATTGCACCCTCTTTGCCAGGAGGATTGCATATTCATTTTAGCAAAAATGCCGTCTCAACTCCCTATTTACAAATGACCTCAATATTGATGCAATATTTTGGTGTATCTGTTTCCATAGATGATTTTGGAATCAGAATCCCCGAAGCAGTATATCAGACACGTGATTATGAAGTAGAAGCCGACTGGAGTGCTGCCGGATTTTGGTATGCCTGGATAGCGTGCGCCGATTCAGGGTCAAAGCTTTTTTTAAAATGCCTAAAGAGGTCTGGCTTGCAAGGTGATGAGCTTGCAGTTAAGTTGTTTGATAAGATTGGAGTAAAAACAAATATTCTTGACAATGGTGTGGAAATCGTGAAACAAAACAGGATGTCTGACAATTTTGTGCATGCTGATTTCATTTCTTGTCCTGACCTGGCTCAGCCCTTCATCTCTGCTTTGTGTGGATTGCGCCTGAAAGCACATTGTACAGGATTGCAAACATTGATTCATAAAGAAACAAATCGATTGGCAGCACTTCAAATCGAATTAGAAAAAACTGGCGCTGAAATTGAAATTACGTCGTCAGAACTCTTTATTCATGGTTATGCAAATCATACAATGCCATTGGTATTTGATACATATCATGATCATCGTATGGCGATGTGCCTATCGCCTTTAGTGCAACGATTTAGTGAAATTACAATCCGAGATCCTGATGTGGTGGTTAAATCGTATCCAACATATTGGGAGCAGCTTTCTATGGTTTGTCGGGTGCAGATGAGCTCCAATTAAAAATTACTTCAGCAAGCAATTGGGGTGCATCAATATGTATCCCATGACCTATTGATGGATCGCGAATAATCAATAAATCTCCTCCCCATTTTTTTTGTATGCTGAGAGAACAACGATAATCTGCTAATCGATCATGGCGTGATGCAATAATCAACATACGAGTGGATGGTTTTTTCCTAGGTTTATATATTGCACCAGCAATTGTTTGACGTAACATGTTTCGTTTTTGAACCGGGCGTTTTTGGCTGAGTTCTACCCAGCTTGGAAGAATTTCTTTCTGAACTGCCGGATTGTTGGAGCATAAATTTAATATTTTTTTTTCCCGACGAATGGGATTCTTGCTAAGAAAAATTTTTACAAAACTGGCCATGGCCTTGGGCTTTACGCGATGTATCAATCGACTGAATTGCCTGTAACTACTGTTAATTATAACCAACTCATCAAAATCAAACGGGTATTGCCTACTCCACTCGGCAGCCAGCATGCCACCTAGTGAGATGGAAATCAACATCCTCTTCTTTTCATTGTGAAATGAAGATGCATATCTTTCACGTGTGCGACGAATAATTTTGGGAATTCGCATCGGCGTTTTTTCTTCGCGATAACGACCGGCTCCGGGAATATCAATCATAATGATATCTTGGGATAGATATAATCGGCTGAGTTCCTCAATAAAGTCGCGACTCCAATGCCCACTTTCTTTAGTTAGGCCAATCATCATCACCAATTGATATTCATTTTTCATTGCGCAATAATACAAAGGTTCTTTTACGATTGATGGTTAAAAATTAATAATGCAATCTTATGATGACTTATTAATTGTTGAAAATTATTTCTTTAGGAATAAAATTCCTTCAACAACAAACCCCCTAACACGCATCGGGAATGCTTCGTGTGTCGAATTTATATTATTTTGAATTGTATCATCCCATACCTGCCATATCTGATCAAAAGTTGCAAGTTTAATATCATCATTTGGTTTGCTTTTTACATATATCTTCTTGTTTGGATCCATAGATATAATGAATCGTAAAGTACTAAAAACGTCTGCTCGTGATGCGTAAAATGAATATTCGGGTTGTAAAATTTCATATAGCATCCTTCGTTCCCGTAATCTAATACTATATTCTCCACTCCAGCATATTACCCACCACAAGGAAGCATAAATAGCTGAACGACTTATTTTGCTTAGATAATCAAACATTACCGGAATCATGCCAACACATGCCAGTGAAAGGTATTTTACACCGCTAGCATGTATAGGCAACTTGCCTGCAGAAAAAAGAAATGAATAAAGAGTTAGAAAAAGAACACTTGTGAATAAAGAGATTTTATGTTTTGAAAAACATAAAAAAAAATAGTACATACAATAAAATGTCCATATGATAGCAGGAATCAACAATACCCAAGGTAAAAACTTCCAGGCCGATAATTTGAACGACCATACCGGAAAAAAAAGCCCTGTTATGCCAAAAATTAAATTAGTGAGGCGATTAGAAAATGATGAAAAATCTGATTTACTTGATGTTATTAATTGGCCAATTTGATAGGACAAACTGGGAATCAAAATCCATAAAGCAATCAAAATACTTATCCACCCTGCAACAAGAATGAATGCTTGCTTTTTATTTTTCCAAAATAAACATGTGGCAATCAAAAGTGAGACCATCCAGGGAAAAAAAAGGAAATGTGTGAGCATACCACCGACCCCACTTATCAGAAATACGGAAAAAGCATTGATTGTCCATTTTAATTCTAATTTATGAATCATCCAAAGCGATAAAACTGCCCATATCAGTAGCAATCCGTAATGCCTTATTTCGGCGAAAGGAATAAATAACCCAGGTAAAAGACCAAGCAGAATAAGTAATTGAAAAATATTTTTCTTTTGCCAACTTTTAATCAATACAATAAAACAAACAAGTAAAACAATTTGAAGGAGATATCCGCCAATGAGATAATCGTCAATGATTAGATAAACAGTATGCAAGATCATGAAATACAGAGGTGGATGAATATCGTACATGAGTTGATGCTTCATCACGATTTTAGGAGAGAATGTCGGATTCGCTCTAATGGCCTCTTGCCATTTTTCAGCAGGAATCAAAGTGTCGCAGATGCCATTAAAAGCGATATTACGTTTACCCACAACAGCATGAGCAGAAAGTATGCTATGCATTTCATCACGGTCGGGAACTAATTGAGCTGGGCCAAGTAGCATGAATAATGCAACTGAAAAAGTTATTAGAAAAAATGCCAAGATAGTTCTCTGCATAGTAGCATATTGGAATACGAACTTACAAAATCTGACATTATGCAGAATGTTATACGTCGTAAAAATCAAACCAATACAGATGCCTAAAAACAATTAATATGTACGAATTGTAATATTTTAACACGAAATGTATTATTTACATGATTAGTTTTGCAATTATGAATTCTACATTCATATCGGGAAGAAAGAGATTTATAGCATTTGTGCTTTTAATTGCATTTGTAAATCTTTCAGTAGATATTTCTGTGTATGGCAATACAGAAAATGATGACAGAACTAACCAAGCATCAGACCCCATTAATAGCATTACTGAACTAATTTTAGAAGCAGGATTCGATTATCAAGAACCTATTTCGGAGGGAGATGACAGACAAGAAAACAAGCCCCCTAAGCCATCAGTTAAGCTGCCCTTTCATCCTATTAAAGTCATATTGGTATCCATTTATTTTACATCAAATATGCTCATGAGTAGATATCACTCCATTGAAGAGCAAAATTTGAATTCTGCAAATTATGTACCGCCCGAATTTGAATAAATAGATCCATTCTTATTTATTCATTTTAATCATTTTTTTATTTATGAAAATTTTATTCATGGCACTATGCCTGATTATTAGTATTAATGTATTACAAGCACAAACACCGTCTGACTCTTTACGCATAGATAGACGCACATATGATTCGTTGTATATAGCTGAAATTGAACATCCCGAAAACAAAAAACTAAAAGACAAAGTGCTCCATGCAGAGCCCTTATATATAGATTTGATTCGTGATTTAGGCGCTAGAAAAGGCGAAAAAGAATGGAATATAGGGATGGGATTTACTGATATGTTGAAATATGACAGATACGAGGCCTTAATTGAGTATGAGTTTGCACCAATAGACCGTCTTGGCTTAGAAGTGGAGATACCATTTTCATTTTATCTGCCTTTAGATGGTATGCCAGCAGATTCAACGCCTTCACATCGCATTGAATCATTAAAGTTGGCTGCACAGTATTCATTTTTTGTTTCAGAAAAATGGAAAACTTCACTGGCTATCGGATATATTAATGAATTGGAATTGGTTGATATCAGACGAATGGGAAAAGATAAATTTCTAACTGGAAATTTATTTAATCCATTTTTTATTGCAGCCAAACGCTGGGGCAACCGATTTCATACATTAATATATACAGGGCCTAGATTTCTATTAGAATTTCATGATTTGTCATGGCATATAGATGGAGAGTTTCATACTAATTTCCATTATATGATACCAGGTACAAGAAATTTTATAGGTATTGAAGTTAATAAGTATTTCAACAGTCGGTATTTTGACATGACCATTCGACCTCAGATGAGAGTGGGGCTTGCCGACAACTTTTTAGTAGGGGTAGTGGCAGGAATCCCGATTGACAGGACACAGGAAAGATTAAGTGCTTTTGTCAGGTTAATTTACGAACCCGGACATCGAATACATAAAAAGAAAAAAAGTAATAGCCAATATCGTGAAAAGATCAAGCATTAATTTTATCTTTTTGACTTTTTCCACGATAGGCATTTTTTTCCAAGTACCCAATAATTTTACGTGCGATATTGATTCCTGATGCTTTTTCAATTCCCTCTAATCCGGGAGAAGAATTAACTTCCATAACCAACGGACCTCTATTGGATTGCAGCATATCTACACCCGCTACACCCAAGCCCATCGCTTTTGCAGCAGCTATAGCCACTTCTTTTTCTTCGCGTGAAAGTTTGATAGGCGTGCCTGTACCACCCCTATGTAAGTTACTTCTGAATTCACCTTCTTTAGCTTGTCTCTTCATTGCACCCACTACTTTACCATCAACCACTAAAGCACGAACATCTGCTCCTTTGGCTTCACGAATAAATTCTTGTACAATAATTCTTGCTTTCAACCCATGAAATGCCTCAATTACAGATGTGGCGGCATTCTTATTTTCGGCCAAAACTACACCTAAGCCCTGGGTGCCTTCTAATAGTTTAATAATAACGGGCAAGCTGCCAATTTCATGTAAAATTTCGTCAATATTACGACTGTAATTCGTGAATACTGTTTTGGGCAATCCGATACCTGCTCTGGCCAAAATTTGCAAACTTCGCAACTTGTCGCGTGATCTTATGAGGGCCTGACTCTCAACTGCAGTAAAGACCTTACGCATTTCAAATTGCCTGACAACTGCCGAGCCGAAAAATGTAACAGATGCACCAATTCTTGGAATAATTGCATCTACTTCATCTAGATAACGATCTTTATAATAAATACGTGGATTCTTCTTTTCGATGACAATATTACAACGCAAATGATCAACCACTTCTGTTTTATGGCCTAAGTTTATGCCCTCTTCTACCAATCGTTTGGTGGAATATAATCCGGCATTTCTGGATAATATTACTATATGCATGGCTGTATTTATTCAATACAATATTGCATAGAATTCTGATATAAACATCGTACCGACTATAAAATTAACATTTAAGAAATTTTTTTTCATAAACTTATAAGAATATCAAATTCAATGTCGTTATTATTCGACCCAATAAAATTCTAACTTCCTCCCACTATGAAAAGAAAGACCTTACGATTTATCCTTTTGTATTTTTTGTTTTTGAGTGCGTTGGCCGGTAGTATTATCGGCTACTATTATTTCAAAAGAAAAAAAACCAAACGTCATCATGTTTACAACCCGCCTTCGTTGCGTAATGATTATCGAATTCCTCCTTTGTTTGTTAATCATCCGTTAGGAATGGATATATCAAAGTATCAGGGGCATATTCAATGGGCTCAAGTGAAAAATGATACTCGAATATCATTTGTTTATATAAAATCAACTGAAGGTGCATCACTCAAAGATTCGCGTTATAACTATAATTATCGAGAATGTCGGAAACAAGGTATTGCTTGTGGTGCTTATCATTATTTTAAACCACATATCAGCGGGAAGAAACAAGCAATACATTTTATAAGAAACACTCAGTTTAATCGTGGCGATATGTTGCCGGTATTGGATGTGGAGGAGCGCCATAGAAGCAGCCGGACCACATTGCATGAAGAAATTAATGCATTTGTTAATACTGTTAAAGCAGAATTAGGGGTTAAGGTAATCATATATAGTGGGAGTAAATTTTATAAAACTCATCTTAAAAGTGCATTCAGTCATTTACCATTATGGGTGGCACATTACAGCACTTCCGATATAAGAAAGCATCATTCTTCTTGGCATTTCTGGCAATTTACTGATAGAGGAAAAGTTAAAGGAGTACCAGGAAATGTAGATTTGAATATATTTTCAGGCACGAAAGAGAATCTTGAAAATTATAAAATAAGGTAAATGAACAGGTAAGGTTTTTAGCATCCTTTGCTTGAATTTCTGTATTTATCATTTAATCCTTTGCCTTCTTTAATTAAAGGAATAATTTTTTGAATCCGATTATTACGAGTTTCTTCTTTTTTGGCACTTTCAATGTATTCGGCATATTCAGTTTGCTTGTATGCCGGAAGATTGTTAAAAGCCATTTGAGTATCTTTATCTTTCACAAGCCATGCTGATAACTCTTCAGGGAGGGGTATGCGTCCCTTTTTAACAGGTTTCCACACTTTCCCATCACGTTCATTTTGTATAGCTTCATCAATGTAGCGAATGAGTGCTTTTTCATCAATGTCTTGCAGTGAATAAAAGCGCCATTGTCGCAATGCTTTTGTTTTTCCATGCTGGGCATTTACCAATACTTTATTAGGATCGCTAAGATAAACTCCTTGATAAAACCAAACGGATATATATGATTTAAAAGGGGCAATCCCAATTATATTTTTTCCATTTAATGTATAAACTTCTCCACCCCATTTATTGGTTTTTTCCAAAATAGTTTGGTCAAGTATTCTTCTTAATAATGAAAGTAGTTCATGCCAGGAATCCATAAATATTCAGTTAGATTATTCATGATATACGCCCATCTTTTCAAACTTCTCAATTCTTTTACTGATAAGCTTTTCGGCACTTAGTTTCTGAAGTGTGCTTAATTGAGATAAAATTTCCCTTTTTACATTCAAAAAACCTTCTTCATGATTATTGTGAACGCCACCGAGTGGTTCGGGAATGATTCCATCAATGAGTTTGTTTTTGAGCATATCATCGGCAGTTAGCTTGAGGGCTTCTGCTGCTTCTTCCTTGTGATCCCAATTGCGCCAAAGAATTGAAGAACATGATTCGGGAGAAATAACACTATACCAAGTATTCTCAAGCATCAACACGCGATCGCCAATACCAATGCCCAATGCACCACCAGATGCGCCTTCGCCTATAATAATACAAATAATAGGAACTTTTATTCTAAACATTTCATAAAGGTTGCGTGCAATGGCTTCACCTTGTCCTCGCTCTTCTGCTTCAAGACCTGGATAAGCGCCTGGTGTATCAATCAGTGTAATGATAGGCATATTAAACTTTTCTGCCAACCGCATCAATCGCAGCGCTTTTCGATATCCTTCTGGGTTGGCCATACCAAAGCGTCGTATTTGTCGCATTTTGGTATTGATACCTTTTTGCTGGCCAATCAACATCACCGGAATACCGTCAATTTTACCCATTCCGCCTACCATGGCTTTATCATCAGCCACATTGCGGTCGCCATGTAGTTCAATAAAACTTCCATCAGTAATATAATCAATGTATGCCAAAGTATATGGTCTGTCAGGATGGCGCGAAATCTGAACTTTTTGCCAAGCAGTAAGCGATTCGTATATCTGCTTTTTTTTCTCAATTATTTTTTTCTCTAAATCTGATATGGCTGTTGAAACATCCACCTGGTTCTTTTCTCCAACCTCACGAATCCTATTCATCTCTTCTTCCAACTCCTGTATGGGCTTTTCAAAATCAAGATATATCATAAACGGACATTTAATATTGTAAAAGTAATAATTTATTCATCATTAATGATAATCAGTATGTAGCAAGCAATCTATAAAATGCCAAACAAAACCCCAACCACTATGGAACAAATGGTACCAATAACAACAGCAATGATGCCAAGTGCCTTCCCTTTTCTAAATATTCCTATCATACCAAGTGTTGACGCTAATGCAGCAAACACGATAGCGCCAAAAAGCCAGTACCATGAAAGGGTAAACCCAAAAATCATCATCATGAGCCCAACAATGGCAAAAATTAATGCCAAAATATTTATTATCCATCCTGTATCAATTTTCACAGGTTGCTTTTTTGACGGTGGTAATCGTGTTTCATCTTTCTCCACATCATCATTTTCGCTAACGATGGGCGACATTTCTTTTTTCTCGCCGGAAGCATATGAGATTTCAGAGACATGCTTTAAGCTAAGCACCATTAGCGGCGCTGATGGATCGTTGCATTTTCGGTATATGATATCTGTTGATGTCGTTTCTATGATTTTTACTTCAGCTTTGCTGCCATCAGAAAAAATGATTTTGTCGCATGGCTCTTGAAAACGTATTCGCTTAGAGCGTGGGGCATTTGTGCTGAGAGACACAACCGGATTCGACTCAACTTCTTCAAGTTTTGAGTTAGAGGTCTGGTCAAGTGTTGATGATTGGCTAGAAGGTGAAGGTGTAAGAATGTTTCTTTCTGCTTGACTGGAATGTGGACTGCGATAATGGGATGTTCGATGGTATCCACCGGTATATTTTCGTTTTTCAAATTGCACCGAACAGCTTGTAAGCAGGGTCATAATTGCCAAAAACGCAAATAAAAATATATACTTATACTTGCTCATACAGATATCAAAGTTATTTTTTTTTTTTTAGTTGACATTTTCTGCTTTTCTATATCAGATTTAATCCCTGTCTTGCAGATATTTTGTGTCGGATTTTACATTTTAAAGATTATTTGAGTAAAGTTGATATCTATTTGATGATTGTTTGTTTCATTTTTATTGCCAATCGTAACATTTTAGAACAATTAAGGCAAGGGCATACTATATTTGAATAAACGAATCAGTATTATGAGAATAATTAAACATATAAGCATCTTTGCATTTCTTTGTATTTCATTATTTGGTACATCTCAGGGATTATTTCAATGCATTAATGAAAATGGAGAAGTTATATTTGAACTTGCTGCTGATTTTGTACATCCATTTTCGGATGGTGTAGCTGTATATAAGCGCAATGGTTTGTATGGTTACGTTGGATTGGATGGGAAAATAATTTCAGACGCAAAGTATGAAAAAGCCAGTGATTATTCTGAAGGCGTTTCATGGGTTAAAGAACCATTTAGTGCGGGATTTGTTCTAATAAACAAAAATCAAGAGCGATTATCTTCAAAAACATATGAAAAGCACGGGATATACAAAGAAGGCATGTGTGCTGTATATGAAAATGAGAAATTAGGTTTTGTGCGTATCAATGGCGAAGAAACCATACCGTGCAAATATATTGGCGCACCTTATTTTTCTGAAAACAAGGCATGCGTATCGCTCTACGATAGTAAAACAGAAAAGTATGGATTTATTAATCCAAAAGGTGAAATGATTATTCCCTTTTCATATATTCAGTCGGGCTACTCTAACTTTGAAAATGGAGAAGCCCGTGTAAAAATTAATGGGAAAACATGTTTGATAAATGAAAAAGGGAATGTTGTGTTTACCCCCATGCTTTCACAAAATCTTGAAGGATTTTCATCAGGGTTGTCAGCTACATATACCAAACCCAATCGAACAGGATGGGGCTTTATAAACCGAAAAAACCAATGGGCTATTCAGCCAACATATGATCATGCTACCTCTTTTAAACATGGCTATTCCATTGTAACAAAAGACAAGAAAAAAGGTGTTATTGATACCCTAGGCAATCTGATTATACCTATGATTTATGATGAGCTTTATGCCAATCCACATTCGGATGGCTATTTTGTTTGTGAAAATTCAGGAAAGAGAGTATATCTAAACGCCAAAGGTGAAAAATTTACAGACCTTAATATTGAATACTTACTATCGAGCAACGGGCATTCAATATTGCCTTATAAATCAACAACCGGGAAAATGGGATTCTTAAACATGGATGGCACTGAGCGCATCAAAGCCCAATACGAACGAGCTAATTCATTTTCTGAAGGCAAAGCATGGGTTAAGCCATAATGACTTTTTGTTGCACGACTATCCAATCATTAAGTAATAATTTGCTAAATTTGATTAATATTTGTGTATCCGATGATTTGGATTTACATAATGAAGCGTTTTTTACTCAAAAAATTGTATGACTCCTTTCAAGTTAATCTCAACTGCCTGTATTTGCCTTTTGCTCAACACAGCAACCATTTCACAAACCTTTACCCGTGCCGACAGCTTACGGGGCGGGTTGCGAGATGAGCGCACATGTTACGATGTGCATTACTATAAATTGCATTTGCAATTTAATGAAACAGAACAGAGCATCACAGGTAGTAATACGATTCATGCAATCAAAAAATCATCTTCTTCATTTCTTCAGGTAGATCTGTTTGATAATATGACAATCACCTCTATTAAAGATTCTCGGAATCGTAATCTTTCATATCATCGCGAACATCATGCTGTTTTTATTGAATTTCCATCAGGCGTTGATATAGGGCAGACATTTTATTTCACTATTCATTATTCTGGCAAGCCCCTAATTGCAAAAAATCCGCCATGGGATGGAGGTTTTACCTGGTCAAATGATAAAAACGGAAATCAATGGATTTCTGTATCATGTGAGGGAATTGGTGCCAGCTTGTGGTGGCCAAATAAAGATCATCTATCTGATAAACCGGATAGTGCAACCATTTTATTAACTGTACCTGCCAACCTGTATGCGGTATCCAACGGGGAGCTGAGAACCATATGGCCAGGAGATAATTATCAAACATATGAATGGCATGTTTCATACCCCATCAATAATTATAACATTACATTTTATTTAGGCGATTACGTTCATTTTCATGAAAAATATCAGGGTATTGAGCAAGATTATCTCTTGCAATATTATGTATTGAGTTATAATCTTGAACGTGCAAAAAAACACTTTGAACAGGTAAGTCCCATGCTCGGATACTATGAAAAATATCTTGGGCCATATCCATTTCCACGTGATGGATTTGCATTGGTAGAAGCCCCTTATTTGGGGATGGAGCATCAAAGTGCCATCGCATACGGAAACGATTACAAACCCGGATATGATGGATTTGATTATTCGATGTTAGGACTCAACTTTGATTATATCATCATTCATGAAGCGGCTCACGAATATTGGGGGAACAGTGTTAGTATGGAAGATATAGCCGATATGTGGATACATGAGGGGTTTTGCACATACAGCGAAATTATTTATGTTGAATCACGCTATGGAAAAGAAATTGCAGACCGTTATGCATGGTCGTGGCAATACCGTATTATGGATGATGAACCAGTTATCGGCCCATATCATGTAAATTATCAAGGAAGTGTGGACATGTATTATAAAGGGGCAACCATGCTACATATGTTGCGACATTTGGTGAAAGATGATGAGCGTTGGTGGAATTGCCTTCGTAATATTCAGAAGGATTTCCGTTTTCGGGTTACCAATACTAATGAGCTGGTAGCGTATATAAACGAACAACTTGGCAATGATTATACCTGGTTATTTAATCAATATTTAAGGCACAAACGCCCTCCATTGCTTGAAATAAAATTCCAAAATAAGGGCAAGGATACTCATATCCAAACACGTTGGACAGATAGTAGTGAGGATTTTTGTATGCCTGTTTTTGTAATGGATGATAATGGGCGAGAATATGCTATACCCACACGTGCTGGGCAATGGACAGAAACTATAGTAAAAAGGTCGAAATTAAGTATGCGTAATCTGGATACTTTACATTATTATTATAGAACCAAATAGTGAAAGTTCAAAGTATAGCATTTAAATTCTACTATAAAGAGTTTGTTGTTTTCTCTGAACCTATTATTACCTTTGCCAAAGTATGAGCGATGCAATAAAACACGAATGCGGAATAGCAGTTCTCCGCCTCCTGAAGCCCCTGTCATTTTATAAAGAAAAATATGGAACTCCATTGTATGGCGTCAACAAGATGTATTTGCTAATGGAGAAAATGCATAATCGTGGTCAGGATGGTGCCGGATTAGCTAATATCAAACTGAATGTTGAGCCCGGAAGTCGTTATATAAGTCGCCGGCGATCCATCAAAAGTCAACCCATTCAGCATATCTTTAAGAAAATTAACAAGCGTTTTCAAGATTTGATTGAAAAAGACAAAGCTTGCTTTGATCAAACCGACTGGCTTCAAAGCAATATGCCATATACGGGCGAATTATTTATAGGTCATCTTCGATATGGCACATACGGAAAGTACGGCATTGAAAGTTGTCATCCTTTTTTGCGTCAAAATAATTGGCGTACCAGGAATTTACTTGTAGCCGGAAATTTTAACCTGACCAACGTAGATGATTTATTCCAAAACCTGATTGACATTGGCCAACATCCCAAAGAAAAAGCTGATACCGTTACTATTATGGAACGAATTGGGCATTTTCTTGACGAAGAGAATGAAGAACTTTATTGGAAATTTAAAAATGAAGGACATGGGAAGAAGGAAATTACGCCACTCATCGCCCAACATCTCGACTTAAAGAAAGTGCTTACTCGATCATTTAAGAAATTTGACGGCGGATACGTAATTGGTGGCTTACTAGGGCATGGTGATTGTTTTGTTGTTCGCGACCCGTCTGGTATTCGTCCTGCATATTGGTACTGCGATGATGAAGTAGCTGTAATATGTTCTGAAAGACCCATTATTCAAACAGCATTTAATATAGATTTTGATCAAATTCAGGAGGTAAAGCCCGGACATGCTATCATCGTAAAGCAAGATGGCAGAGTAATGCAGGAAGAAATTCTGCCCCCTCTTGAACCTAGAGCATGTTCTTTTGAACGAATTTATTTTTCGCGTGGCAGTGATGCTGAAATTTATCGCGAACGAAAAAAATTAGGTTATTACTTGAAAGACGATATTCTCAAAGAAATTAATTACGATCTTGAAAACACTGTTTTTTCCTTTATTCCAAATACTGCTGAACTTGCATTTTATGGTATGGTTAACGGCATGGAAGAATATCAAATGGCAAAAGCTAGAAATGCTATTCTTTCTCATTCCGGCACGCTCTCAGCAGATACCCTGGATGAGATACTAAGATTTAGGCCACGTGTTGAGAAATTAGCAATCAAAGATGTAAAAATGCGTACATTCATTACAGATGATAGCCATCGTGATGATTTGGTTCAGCATGTTTATGACATCACATACGAAACTGTCAAAAAGAATACCGATACCATTGTTTTAATAGATGATTCTATTGTTCGAGGCACAACACTTAAAAAAAGCATATTGCGAATTCTTGATCGCCTTGGACCTAAAAAAATTGTCATTGTGTCGTCAGCTCCACAAATCAGATATCCTGATTGTTATGGTATTGACATGGCAAAACTTCGTGATTTTGTGGCATTCCGAGCGGCCATTGAATTACTGATAGAGCGTGGTAATTGGCATCTTACTCAGGAAGTATTGTCTGAGGCCAAGCAACAAATGATGCTGCCACTAGAGGACGCGATTAATGTTGTAACACGCATCTACGAGCCATTTACTTATGAAGAAATTTCTGATAAAATTGCTGAGTTATTACGTCCTAAAGACATACAAGCAGATGTAAAAATTCTTTACCAAAGTGTAGAAAATCTACACAAAGCTTGTCCAAACAATACCGGCGACTGGTATTTTACAGGTCGGTATCCCACCCCCGGTGGAAATCGGGTTGTGAACCTTTCCTTTATTCATTATATGGAAGGAAAGAATCAAAGAGCATATTGATAGTGAATCTATGAACATTCAAACCAATTCTCACTTGATCTCATTCTTCAAACGTACAATCTGGCTAACTTTGTCTCCGATTGGTGTATGGATGGGATTGATGGCAGTGAATGGATATTTGAATAATGCTGAATGGGCGGTATGGCTTTTTCTGTCGCTTATTGTTTCATTGATTATCGTCAGATATGTGCAATCCAAATGGTTCATGCAATCATTGCTTACTGGGATTTGTTGGGGTATTGGGAATGCTCTAATTCAGTTTATATTTTTCGACACGTATTTACAAAACAACCCTCAATTAGTTAAAGCGTTTGAATCCGTTTCTAATCCGTCTTTTTTTGTTTTACTTTTCAGCACACTATATGGAATATTAATTGGACTGATTATTGGTCTTTGGGTGCTTCTTTTTAGAAAATGGAAAATATTAGCATACGGAAAAGAATTAAAAAAGCCGGAATAAATCCGGCTTACAACAAAAAAGCAATATGAATTTTAAAGGTTAATCAACACTGTCGTGCAAAAAAGAGTTGTTCTCTCTTAACTTATAACCATTATCAGCATCAGGCGAAATAGACATTCTAGAAGGTGCATTATCTTGTGTATCCATATCATCATCATTATTCGTCTTTCTGCGCTTTAAAGCTGATTCGTTTTCAAGATCTTTCAACCCTGATGGTGTTTTTAATTTCATACTGATTTCACGTAAGCGTTGAAGACGTTCATTGGGCTTAAACAGAATTCCTTTATCTTCATCGTTATTGAGGGTATCTGAAGGTTTATTTTCAGTTGCCTGAGACAAATCAAATGTGTTGAGTTGCTTTTCCGCATCATTTTCGTCTTCAAAAAGGGATACTCGTTCCAAACCCTCATTTTTTATAAAATCATTGGCTTGACCAGTGGATACAGGAAATTCAACCTGATTTTCTCTTAATTCTTCCTCTTCATCAATTGATGAGAAAAGAAAATCATCCTGTTTTTCGACTTCTAAGGGCGAAAATTTCTCTTCATTGATGGCTTCAATAATCTCATCCTGTTTTTTATTTTCAACTTCAAGTACAGTTCTTTGTGGCTGATTGTAGCTAATTCCTGTTTCATCTAGAGATTTGAAACCTGTAGCGATAAGAATAACTTTGATATTATTACCAAGAGATTCATCATGTCCGGTTCCAAAGAAAAGATGTTCAGTAGTACCTGCCACATCCTGAATGTAATCCGTAATTTCTCCCATTTCATCCATGGTTATTTCACTATTTCCGAAAGTAATGTAAAGCAGAATATGTTTAGCTCCACGAATATCATTGTCGTTAAGTAGAGGAGAAGAAAGCGCTGATTCGATAGCTATTCGTGCCCTAGATTCGCCTTCGGCAATAGCTGAACCCATGATAGCTGCTCCGCCATTTGTCATAACAGTTTTAACATCCTCAAAGTCCACATTGATATAACCAGTAACGGTAACAATTTCTGATATGCCTTTGGCAGCAGAAGTCAGAATATCATCTGCCTTTGAGAATGCATTACTAAGAGAAAGGTTATGATAGATTTCGCGGAGCTTATCATTTGATATAATGAGAAGCGTATCCACATTGCTTCTAAGCTCATCAATACCAAATTCAGCCTGTTCTTTTCTTCTTTTTCCTTCAAATCCGAAAGGCACAGTAACAATTCCTACTGTTAGAATTCCCATTTCACGTGCCAATTGTGCGATAATAGGGGCAGCGCCAGTTCCTGTACCACCGCCCATTCCAGCAGTAACAAATACCATTTTTGTGTTATTCGATAGAAGCTTTCTTACTTCTTCAATATTTTCAAGAGCCGATTTACGGCCTACTTCAGGCATTGCGCCTGCACCTCGCCCTTCTGTAAGATTTTTCCCAAGCTGAATTTTGTTGGGAACAGGGCTCATCTCTAAAGCTTGCAAATCAGTATTGCAGATTACAAAATCAACGCCTCTAATGCCTTGTCGAAACATATGGTTTACGGCATTGCTTCCACCCCCACCTACACCAATCACTTTAATGATCGAAGAGCTGTCTTTGGGTAGTTGAAATCTTATGATTTCATTTTCATTGTTTGATTCTTCAAATTGTGTCATATTGCTTGTTTTAGTTGTTTATGAATTTGATTGATTTTTATTAAAAATTATTGAATATCTTCATCACTAAAAAATTCACGGCCCTTATTAATCAGCTTGTCAAAGAAACTTCCACGCTTAATTTTGGAATGAGGTTTCACCTTTTCTTCTTCAATTTTTTCTTTAAGAGTAGGTGCAAATCCTGACATCATTAGTCCAACACTTGTACTGAAGATAGGGCTGTTAATTTTTGATACGATATTCCCTGTTATATGCTCATTTGGCAAACCTATTCTAGTTTCCATGCCTGTTACATATTCAGTAAACTGGCGAATATGTTTAAGCATTGCACCCCCTCCAGTTAGCACGATACCAGCTGAAAGATGATCTTTATAACCCGAATTTTTAATTTCATAGAATACACATTCCATGATTTCTTCCATACGTGCCTGAATGACACTTGCTAAAAATTTGACATTAATTTCTTTTGCAGGACGACCTTTTAGCCCGGGTATTGTTATAATCTTATTCATATTGTCGAGCGACAATGCTGATCCATGCTTAACCTTCAGCAACTCGGCATAGTTTTTAATAATCCCACATTCCTTTTTAATATCATCTGTGATGACATTGCCACCAAAAGGAATTACAGCCGTATGTCTGATTTTTGTATCATGAAAAATGGCAATATCTGTTGTGCCACCACCAATATCTACTAAAACGACACCTGCTTCTTTTTCTTCCATACTAAGCACCGCCCTGGCTGATGCCAATGGCTCAAGTATCATGTCATTCACAACCAATCCGGCATTTTGGCAACATCTTGAAATATTTTGAGCAGCAGAAACATTTCCCGTTATTATATGAAAGTTGGCTTCAAGACGAGAGCCCATCATGCCGATTGGATCAGATGTTTGTGATGCACTATCAACATAATATTCCTGAGGAAGTACATGTATAATTTGTTCACCAGGAGGCATAGCCAATCGATACATATCCTCATTTAATGCATCAATATCCTCCTGTCCGATTTCATCTTCTGTATTTTTTCTTGTATGGATGCCCCGATGTTGAATACTTTTAATATGCTGACCTGCAATACCAACATTAACCACTCTGATTTCAACACCAGATGATTTTTCAGCTTCTGCTACGGCTTTCTTAATTGAATCAATTGTGTGAATAATATTACTTACCACACCATGTGTAACGCCTATCGAATCGCTTTTCCCCACACCAAGTATTTCAATCTTTCCAAATTCGTTTCGACGACCTACCATAGCCACAATTTTTGTTGTTCCAATGTCAAGTCCTACTACAATTTCTGAATTTTCCATATGCTGCTTTTTTGTTTTATTGTATAATTAAATTCGTTGTATCCTGTATAAAATTTGTTTCTGTTTGTGGCGCATACAATACATTTGCGCCTCTGCATATAATTTGGTTTTTGAATTGTAGATCAACTTCTTTATATCCAGCCCATCCATCTCTTGTCATTCCTTTTTGATAGAACAATTCTAGCTTTTTAAACTTACCTTCTATATGATCGGCAAAACCAAAATGTATTTCATGAGTTCCAACTTTTGGTATGAGAATAAATTTCTTTTGGTTGGTAACATATATCTGCTCAATTTGTGATTTCCAAAATGGATACTTATCAATATACTTGATGATATGATATAACTCATCCAAAATAGATATAGCTGCTGCCGAATCATTCTCAATATAATATGGATTGGGTGCAAATGATTCGTAAATATGTCCGCTTACTGCAACGACACGAGCCGGACGACCCACAATTGCAGGTATCATGTAGCCGTTTTCATCTAAATAAAATGATTCGTTCATGGCATTGATAATTCTTCCTATTGGTCGCCTTTGTTTAATATTTGCATTTATAGATCCATTTACATCCATATATATATCACATTTTTCTATAATCGGATTCTTTTTAAGATTATCTTCTATCTCAGCAATTTTATCGATTGACAATTCTTGTGTTGCATCATTGTTGCAATAAGTAATTATCTGATCTCTTACTTCATCTTCGCTTATATACATATTGCCATCAGGTCGCACAATTTTAACTTGAATATTATTACAGTTACCATTAGCCGGATCTCGGTTTACAAAACCCAACAAAACAATAATGCCAGCAGATAGCAGTATAATAAATGATATGTTAAGAATCTTTTTCATGACACAGCAGATGTGCTTTGGCTAATGATTTTTTTAATAGGAGCCACCAATCTGTCAATATCTCCGGCGCCCATAGTTACAACAATATCGTATTCTTGCATTTTTGATTTAATAATTTCAATTACATCCAGATTTGTAGCTTTCACCTTTTTAGCTTGTGTAATTTTTTCAAAAATTAAATCTTCTGTAACACCCGGTATTGGCAATTCTCTGGCCGGATATATCTGCATAAGAATAACTTCATCAAGCAATGATAAACTATCAGCAAAACCTGATGCAAAATCACGTGTTCTTGAATACAAGTGTGGCTGAAAAATGCCTAATATTCTTTTACCTGGGAAAAGTTGCCTTATACCATCAACCGTTGCCTTGATTTCTGCAGGATGATGTGCATAATCGTCAATATAAATACATTCATTAGTTTGACAAATGAATTCAAACCGTCTGTTTACACCTCTGTATGTGCCTATGTTTTCTTTGATGGAGGAAATGGAAATACCATTTGAAAATGCGGCATACATGGCAGCAGTTGCATTCTCAATATTGTGTAGGCCTCCCATATGAAGTTCTACATCGAGCCACCTCGCCATCTTACTTTCAACATCAAAAACATAAACACCATTAACAATTCGGATATTTGTTGCTTTAACATCAGCATTTTCATCTAATCCATATGTACATATACTAATTTCTCGTGGAAGATTTAATTGCAATCCATGACGAATAATAAGCAATCCATTATTCTCTATGTTATGAGCGAATGCCGAAAATGATTTTTTCACTTCACTTTCATCGCCATAAATGTCTAAATGATCGGAATCGGCAGATGTGATAATAGCTATTTGGGGATGTAATTGAAGGAATGATCGGTCGTATTCATCGGCCTCAACTACAGAAATTTTAGGTTCACCGTTTGAGAGATAGTTTGAGTTGTAATTCACCGCAATACCACCCAAGAATGCACGCATATTGGATTTTGCGCTATAAAGCAAATGGGCAACCATGGATGATGTGGTTGTCTTTCCATGTGTTCCGGCTATTGCTATACAATTCATTTCCGAACTAATCCATCCCAACACTTCAGCTCTTTTGACTAATTGATAGCCCTGCTCTTTAAAATAATTCAATTCATTATGATGAGATGGAATAGCTGGTGTATAGATAACTAGTACTTTAGTTTTATTTCCATCTGTAAATGTTTTAGGAATGAGATGAATATCATCAATGTAATGTATGTTTATGCCTTCATCCTGCAACTTGGATGTCAGTTCTGTGCAAGTTCGATCATACCCTGCAACATCCTTCCCTTCTTGCAGAAAGTATCTTGCCAAAGCACTCATTCCTATGCCTCCAATGCCTATTAAATATATTTTATGTAGATGGCTCAATTTCATTTTGCTATAGCAATAATTTCTGAAACAATCGTTTTAGCTGCGTCAAAGGCGGCCATTTGTTTTACTCGGGTTTCTAAAGCATGTAAGGCATTTTTATCATCAATGAGTTCCAACACCATCTGCCCAAGTTTTTCAGGACAATCATCATTAGAGAGTATCAGAGCAGCATTTCTTTTTGACAATTGTTCTGCATTTTTATATTGATGATTTTCAGCCGCCGTAGGTAATGGCACAAGAACAGATGCCTTACCTGCTACCTGTAATTCTGAAATTGTAATGGCTCCAGCTCTTGCTACTACTAAATCAGCAGCAGCATAAGCATAGTTCATTTCACGAATAAATTCGTACACATACACGTTATCATAGGCCGCATTTGAGACCAACTCAGAAGCCCGTTGATAAAAAGAATTGCCGGTTTGCCACAACACTTGTATGTTTTTTTCATTCCATGCCGCCAATGCATTTTCAACACCTTCATTAAGGGCTTTGGCTCCTTGGCTGCCACCAAAAACAAGAAGGACAGGTTTACTGCTGTCTAATTTAAAGAAATCCAAACCCTGCTTAGTATCGGGCAGTAAGTGTTCAATTTCTTTACGAACGGGATTACCTGTAAAAACAATTTTAGAAGCAGGGAAAAACCTTTCCATATCAGGATAAGCAACACAAATTCTTGATGCATATTTGGATAAGAAGCGATTGGTTTTGCCCGGATATGAGTTTTGCTCTTGAACAAGAACCGGAATGCCAGATTTTGCACCCACATAAGCTACTGCGGCACTTGCATAACCTCCTACACCAACGATTGCTTGTGGTTTGAATTTATTGATAATTTTTCGTGCCTGCCAAATTGCTTTTATCAAACGGAATGGAATTGAAAGATTGGATAATGAGAGCCCCCGCTGTAATCCCCTAATATCTAACCCTACAATATTATATCCGGCAGCCGGCACTTTTTCCATCTCCATTTTGCCCTTTGCGCCTACAAACAATATTTCAGTACCTGGTGAAATATCTTTCAGTGCATTCGCAATAGCGATTGCCGGGAAGATGTGCCCACCTGTTCCACCGCCACTAATGATGACCTTCTTCAGCTCCATGGCTTGATAATTCAATTTTTTCTGTTTGTATCGATCTGCTCACACTTAGAATCATGCCTAGTGTTAGCCCTGTAAATAATGTGGATGTGCCTCCCATACTTATCATCGGCAAAGGTTGTCCGGTAACTGGGAAAATACCTACAGCAACGCTCATGTTGATAAATGCCTGTACAACCATGCTCAAGCATAACCCTACTGAAAGGAAAGTAGCAAATGCAAATTCGCTTTTGGTCGCTAATCTGACGACTCTATAGAGAAGAATCAGGTAAGCAAGTAAAATAACAAGGCCGCCTAAAATAGAACCATATTCACCAATAATCATTGCATAAATGAAATCGGAATATCCTTGAGGTAGGCGATATTTATTCAGGTTATTTGCTGGACCCGTTCCAAGTAGTCCTCCTTGTGCAATAGCCATTTTCGCTAAATCCGACTGATATTTTTCTTTGGTTAACTCTGTGTTTGATGAAGATTCCGATTGATTTGATGTTATAAATGTTTCAATCCTACTTCTCCAAGTTTCTAATCTTGGAAGAAGCTTTGGCGCAGCAAATGAAAGCAATATTAAAAACCCAAAACCGGCAAGAGCAATACCAACCAAAGCACCAATATGCTTTATTGAAACACGCCCGATAAACATAAGCAACAGACAAATTAAAAACAACATGGCAGCAGTTGAAAAATTGGCAGGAAGAATTAATGCACAAACAATAACAACCGGAATAGCAATAGGCAAAAATCCGGATTTTAAATCTTTAATATGATTCTGATTTTTTGATAGCATGCGTGCTACATACGTAATAAGTATCAATTTAGCCAAATCACTTGTCTGAAAACTAATTCCTAAACCTGGTATCATCAGCCAGCGAGTTGCCGAGTTCAAACTAGCTCCCATAATGAGCGTAAGCAGTAATAATGGAACCGTAATAATCATCCCAATTACTGCCATTTTTGAGAAATATGTGTATTTAATTTTGTGCGCTAAATACATGATGCCAAATCCTAACGACAACATCACAAATCGCTGGATAAGATAATACTCTGTATTTCCTCCTTTATACCTGAATGCAAGCTGACCGGCTGTGCTGTAAACCGACAACAACGAATATACCGAAACAATCAAGACCAAAATCCAGATTACCCGATCGCCTTTCAAATATGTTTGAAGTAATTTCATTAAGTAATCATCCTTTATAGTTCTCTCACCACTCTTTTAAATTCTCGACCACGTTCTTCATAATTTTCAAACAAATCGAAGCTGGCACATGCTGGCGAAAGAAGAACAATATCATTTTTCTTCCCAATACGATAAGCCGTTTTTACGGCATCATACATATTCTCCGTTTCGATGATGTTTTCTACCATATCTCCAAATGCTTTGATAATTTTTTTATTGTCTTTACCCAAGCAAATGATGGTTTTAACTTTTTCTTTCACCAGTGCTTTCAGCATAGCGTAATCATTCCCTTTGTCTACACCCCCTGCTATCCATATTACAGGATTGTGCATACATTCCAATGCATACCACGCTGAATTTACATTTGTTGCTTTGGAGTCGTTGATATAATCAACGCCCTTTACTTTTGCAACAAACTCAAGACGGTGCTCGATGTTTTCAAAATCAGAAAGTGATTCGCGAATACTTTCTTTACTTACCTCTGAAAGGCGAGCAACAATAGCAGCTGCCATAGAATTATAGAGGTTGTGTTTCCCTTGTAAGGCCAAATCGTTAATCATCATGTCGGTTCTGTCGTTTTTGAGGTTAATACTTATTATGTTGTTTTGTGTACATGCGGCTTGTTGTTCACATGTTTGAATAGAGTATGATAAAATTTTTGCTTTTATTTTTTTATTTCGCTTTTCAACTTCGTTTCGTGTATATTCATCATCATAGCAATAAATAAAATAGTTTGATTCTGTTTGACTCTGTGTTATTTTAAATTTCGCATCGGCATATAATTCGATGCTTCCATTGTATCTATCCAAGTGGTCTGGTGTGATATTGGTCAATACAGAAATATGTGGTTTGAATTTTGACACACCATCTAATTGGAAACTACTCAATTCAAGCACATAGTAATCAATATCCGAACCGGCATAGGCAACTTCATATGCAAAACTATTTCCCACATTTCCGGCCATTATCACATTTAACCCGCCTTTCTTCAGTAAATGATAAATGAGATGGGTGGTAGTAGTTTTTCCGTTTGTGCCTGTAATTCCTATAATTGGTGTTTGGGTGAATCGACTGGCAAATTCTATCTCAGAGATTACTGGAATATTCTTTTGAAGTGCCTGCTTAATAATCCCTGCTTCATATGGTACACCAGGGCTTTTAATAATTTCGGTTGCAGTCAATATTAATTCAGTATTGTGATATTTCTCTTCAAATTCGATTTGATTATTCTGCAATATTTTCTTATACTTATCTTTTATCGCCCCCCCATCAGAAAGGAATACCTCATAACCCTTCATTCGGGCTAATATGCTTGCCCCAACTCCGCTTTCACCACCCCCTATAATTGCAATTCTGCGGTTCATTATCGTAGTTTTAGGGTTATGATAGTTAATACTGCTAACATTAGTCCTACAATCCAAAATCTGGCAACAATCTTGGCTTCGTGTAAATTTCCTTTTTGGTAATGATGATGAAGTGGCGCCATTCTAAAAATTCGTTTTCCTTCCCCATATTTTCTTTTAGTGTATTTAAAGTAACCCACCTGTAACATCACCGATAGGTTCTCGATGAGGAATATGCCGCATAGAATTGGTAATAAAAGTTCTTTTCGTACAGCAATGGCTAACACGGCGATAATACCACCAATAGATAATGAGCCCGTATCGCCCATGAACACCTGAGCAGGATATGCATTATACCATAAAAAGCCAACACATGCACCTACAAATGCGGCGCTGTATATCACTAGTTCACCCGAATCGGGGATATACATAATGTTTAAATAATCTGCAAAAACTGTATTTCCACTTACCCAGGCAAATACTGCCAGCGTAACGCCAATTATAGCTGATGTGCCGGTGGCTAATCCATCTAAGCCATCCGTCATATTTGCACCATTTGATACTGCTGTTATAATAAAGATTACAATGGGGATAAAAATCAGCCAGGCATATTTCTTTGCATCTTGCCCCATAAATCCGAGTATGCTGCTATAATCAAACTCATGATTTTTGATAAATGGCAATGTGGTTTGTGTGGATTGATAATCATAGTGAGCTACAATACTGCTTGTTGCTTCTGTAGGCGTTGAGGGATTGACAAACTCTCTAACTTTTACATCTTCATGGAAGTAAAGCGTTAGCCCAACAATAAGTCCAATACCTACCTGCCCAACAATTTTAAATTTCCCAGCCAAACCTTTTTTATTTTTTTTGAAAACCTTGATATAATCATCCATAAATCCGATAAAACCTAACCAAATAGTAGATACTACCATGAGAATAATGTAAATGTTATCAAGCCGCGATAAAAGAAGAGTAGGTATAAGTATTGCAGCTAAAATAATGAGCCCACCCATCGTGGGTGTGCCCTGTTTTGAGAGTTGTCCTTCAAGCCCTAAATCGCGAACGGTTTCTCCTACTTGTTTTTTTCTCAAATATTCTATAATCCGTTTACCAAATACAGCAGATATAATCAAAGAAAGAATAACAGCCATTCCAGCACGAAATGAGATATACTGAAATACACCACTACCGGGTATCCTTAGTTGTTGTAAATATTCAAACAAATAGTACAGCATGTTACTATATCTTTTCTTTTATAAGTTCAAATGCATTTTTTATTTCGAGCCAATCATCAAATTCAACTTTATTTCCAGCTGATTCCTGATACTTCTCATGACCTTTCCCTGCAATAAGTATTACATCATTATTTCCTGCCATGGCAGCTGCACTATGTATGGCTTCCTTTCTGTCAACTATACTTAATACCTTTAGCATATCAGTAGATGTCAACTCACTTTTCATTTCATTTATAATGGTAAGCGGATCTTCATCACGTGGATTATCAGAAGTGAAGATGCATTTGTCAGCATATCGTACGGCTACTTTACCCATTAGTGGACGTTTTGCTTTGTCGCGATTACCACCGCATCCAACTACGATAATGATTTTCTGCTGATTCTTTACAATACTTCGTAGGGTTTGTAAAACATTTTCTAAGGCATCAGGTGTATGAGCATAGTCAACAACAGCTATAATTCCATTTACACCCTGCAAAATTTGGAATCTGCCATCTGGTGGATTCAGTGCACTAATTGCTATAGCTGTTTCTTGTTTGCCATTACCGAAGATAACTCCACATGCATAAATGGCTAATAAATTATATGCATTGAACTTCCCTACAAATGTTGAGTATAGATCATTCCCGTCCATATTTATATGCAACCCCAACATGGTATCTTCTATAATTCTTGTTTTAAAATCAGCAGCAGAACTAAGCCCATATGAGTAAACATGTGCCTTTGTATTTTGTACCATAACAGTTGCATGTCGATCATCAACATTTATGAGTGCAAATGACTGCGGTGTTAGGTTATCAAATAGTTTTTTCTTGGCTAAAATGTAATTTTGAAAAGTGTGATGATAATCTAAGTGGTCATGAGTAATATTTGTAAATATCGCGCCTCTGAATTCAATCCCCTCTGTTCGTCCCTGATCAAGAGCATGTGAGCTAACCTCCATAAAACAGTAAGTGCATTTCTTCTCAACCATTTGATATAATAAACGGTTTAACGAGATTGCATCAGGCGTTGTATGTGTAGCAGTAAATTCATCATTGTTGATCTTGTTTCGAATGGTTGAAATAAGTCCACAACTGTATCCCATTCGTGTAAACAGTTCGTATAGACATGTTGCAACAGTCGTTTTCCCATTGGTACCTGTTACACCAATTAATTTAATGCGTGAAGAAGGATGGTCGTAGAAATTGGAAGCAATATGACCCAAAGCCATCCGAGAATTTTTTACATGAACATAAGTAATGCCTGTTTCGAGCATATCAGGCAACATCTCACATACAACGCCAACTGCACCTTCCGAAATGGCATTTTGTATATAATTATGACCATCCGAAATACCTCCTTTCACCGCAATATATAGCGAATGAGCAGACACTTCTCTTGAATCCATACAGAGCATGGATATTTCGATATCGGCATTTCCTATGATATCTATCACACCGGCACGTTGCAATATGTCGTTGAGTTTTTTCATCAGCTTAACTCAAGTATTACTTCTGCTATCCCCGACAAGGTAGATCCGGGGATAACGGATTGTTGACGAACCATTCCTTTACCTTTTATTCTAACTTGTATTCCTCGCTTTTCTAATATGTATATCGCATCTTTAAGACCCATTCCTCGCAGATCGGGCATAATGTTTTCTTCGTCAGTCAGGGGCTTCATCACAACCTGCTTTTCGGATGATACCGCATGAACAAGCGTGTAATTATCTGCACGACGGCTATTAATGTTCAATTTGTTAAGCACTGTAATTATGTCGTCCTGTACTCCAGATTTGCAGATTGGAATTCGGTTTGAAAGTCCATCTCTCTTTTTATCGTAATAATTCTGATTAATATCAAAAGCTGAGGCATATACTTTATCAGACACAGCTTTGAATATCGGGCCTGCAACCACATTCCCATAATACACATTATTGGATGGAGCATTCACTACAACCATACATGTATATTTAGGATTATCTGCTGGGAAGTAACCACAGAAAGAGGCGCGATAAATTTTTCCAGATGGCGAACGATAGCCCTTGTTATTGTTGGCAATAACAGCAGTACCCGTTTTACCTGCAATTTTATATACCGTATTATTTAGATTTTTTGCTGTCCCGTTTTCTACTACTCCTTCAAGCATAGATTTACAAGCTTGGAGCGTTTGGTCTGAACAAATTTTTTCTTCAAGAGCTACCGGATGAATACTTTGTACTAATTGGCCACGATTCCTAATTTCTTTTACAAATCTTGGCTTCATCATTCTCCCATTGTTTGCAACTGCATTATATAATGTAAGAATTTGCATGGGTGTAAGTAAAATTTCATAGCCAATTGACATCATGGGTAATGTAAGCCCGGACCAATCCTTGTCGGTTTTGTTTTTTACCGTGGGTGTGGCTTCGCCTGGGATTTCAAGCCCTAGTGGGCGATCGAGATGCATGCGTTTTAGATGATCAACGAACTGTTGTGGCTTATTACGATAATGATCCAATACCATTTTAGCCATTGCAACATTAGATGATACTTCAAAAGCATGTTGAACAGTAATGGTGCCATGCCCTCCCTTTTTGGAATCGGTAAGCTTGTGATTATATATTATTAACTCCCCATTTCCTGTGGCTATTTTATCATGAGTCGTTACATATTTATCTTCTAACAAAGCAATCATAGTGGCCAATTTGAAAGTTGAGCCAGGATCAGACGCTTCGCCAATAGCATAATTAAAACTTTCGTAATATTTCCCATCTGATTCTCTTTTCAGATTGGCAATGGCCTTAATGTCGCCTGTTTTAACCTCCATCAGGATTACGCAACCATATCCCGCCTGATGCATGGCAAGTTGTCGTTCAAGTTCTGATTCGGCTACATCCTGAAGTCGCGGATCAATGGTTGTATAAACATCAAATCCATCAATCGGATCAATGGTATTTTCCTGATCAACCGGACGCCATAAGTTTCCGCCTAATTTTTCCATCATTCGCAACCCCTCTTCACCACGCAGAAATTTATCATATGCCTTTTCAAGACCTAATCCCTGTGTTTCACCATCCTCTTTTCCTATAGTCCTGGATGCAAGATTCCCATAAGGTTTTATCCTTTTTGATTTGGCAATAGAAATCAATCCGCCTTCAACGCGACCAATATTAAATAATGGGAATTTCTGTACTTTTTTTAATTCACTTAGGGTAACATTTTTTTTGATTAACAGATATCTATTACCTTGAATACGTCCTTTTCTAATATACTCTCTGTATTCACTTCCCGAACGATCTTTAAATAGCGAAGAAAGATTGTATGCCAAAGAGTCAATTTTATTATTAAAAAACTCCTCACTTATGCCCTCTGCTTTTGTGTCCATTCTTAGCTCAAATACCGGTATTGAAACAGCAAGAAATGTTTCATCATGTGCAAGAATATTCCCTCGATTGGCTTGCACTTTCCGAAGTTGCGTAGAAATCGCCTCAGATTTTTCACGCCATTTATCGCCCTCGACAAATTGGATTTGAAATATCTTATACACTATCATCAAACTAAAAAAAGCCGTGATAATGTAAATCAGATAAATTCGCCACAATATGTCTTTTCTGTTTTCCAAAGGGGTTAATAGATTTTTGCTTTTTCATCTTTTGACACAACAATAACTTTGGGAGGCATAGTAGAAATCCTAATACCACTAGGGCGAAGCAATGTGTCGAGCAAGTGCTCCTTTGAATGTTCTGTCCAATCAGCTTTAATAGAAATATATTCAGTATGCAATTCTTTGATTCGCTCTTCTACAATTGATATTTCTCGAATTTTATTTTCTGCGTAATACACATTGGCAATATATACGGCAAGTAGAAATGCTATATAGAAGAAAAAAGGTAGATTTTTAAGGAAATATTCTTTCTGCAGAATTTCTCCATTGATTACTTGCATAATCGGCAAACGAAATTTACGCTTGCGAAATTTGCTTTCCGTATTGTTTGGGTTATGATCTTTTTCTTTGTTCATCTGATTGGTTGTTTTTTACTGCTATCTTCAATAGGTTGATTATTCCTTTCTCCTGTTCTCAGTCGTGCACTTCGTGCTCTTGGATTATTACAAATTTCATCATCATCAGGCATAACAGCTTTGAGATGCAAGGGTTTGAATGGCGCTATGATATTTCCAAACAAATCCTTCTTTATATGTCCTTCCATATTTCCGGAACGAATGAAATTTTTCACTAATCTGTCTTCAAGCGAATGATATGAAATAATAACCAATCTGCCGCTTGGTTGTATGACAGAAGGCGTTTGGTATAGCATTTCTTTTAATGCGTCAAGTTCCTGATTAACCTCAATTCGTAATGCCTGAAATACCTGAGCCATCAGATTCTTACCATGTGTATTTGTCCACTTTTTTAGCACATTCTGCAAATCGTTTGTAGTAATAATTTTTCGTTCCTTTCTATTGCCTACAATCTCTTTAGCCATTTGCCGAGATTGCTTCAACTCTCCATACAGATAAAGAACATCTGCTAACTGCTCTTCTTTGTAGTCGTTGATGACATGCTGCGCCATAAGAGTTTGTGTTTTATCCATTCTCATATCAAGAGGTGCATCAAAACGAAATGAAAAACCTCTACTTGCCTCGTCAAACTGATGAGAAGAAACACCTAAATCGGCCAATACCCCTGAAACCTGATGTGTCTGATGAAATCTTAAATAATTTTCAAAGAACCTGAAATTTCCTTTTATCAATGTAAATCTGCAATCATCGGGCGCATTCGAATGAGCATCATCGTCTTGATCGAAAGCATATAGTTTCCCATTCTCTGATAATCTATTGAGAATTTCACGTGAATGCCCGCCTCCTCCAAATGTCAAATCCACATAAATTCCGTCAGGGTTGGTGATTAGCATATTGACAGCAGGTTGTAAAAGAACTGGAATGTGATATGGCGATTGATGCAATTGCTTACTCATCTGTTGAGTCAAAATTCAAATCAGATTCACCTAATACTTTTTCAGCCAATGCTGCAAAGGAATCGGAATCAACAGCCATAATACGTTCGTATCCCTCTTTCGACCATATCTCAATTTTTCTTCCATTAGCGGCAAAAAAAACATCACTCTCAATTCCGGCATATTTCATCAGCTCTTTAGGCAACAAAATTCGGCCAGCAGCATCTAGCGAAACCAAAGTAGCCCCGTTGTTGAAAAGGCGAATGAAATTCCGATTTTCAGCTTTGAAGGGATTTAATGAATTGATTTTTTTGCTAATAACATCCCATTCCTTTTTGGGATAAAGCACAAGACAAGTTTCAAATCCGCGATTAATCACAAATTCTTCCTGGCCTTCGCCGGCTAGCTGCTTGCGAAAAGGAGCCGGAAACATAATCCGTCCTTTTGCGTCTGCTTTTGCCTGATATTCTCCTATAAATACTGCCATTGCATAAAATCAACGTAAAAATATCATTTATTTACCACAAAACCACACATTTTACCACTTTCTACCACTTTGTTGATAAAAAACGAGGATTAACAACGGATATTGCACCTAAATATCATTATATAAGCAAGGCAATTAGCGTCTAACTATCAGTAATACAAGGCAATAATTCGCTTTATTAATATTAACAAATCTTTAATCAGGTGAATTTCAATAAGTTAAAAATAGTTGCTTAAACAAATCATGTATGTTTGGGTAAAATATTATAGCAGAATATGTAGAATGTCAAACATTTTTGATTTTACAATTCAGCATTCATATTAGGGTTGAATGAATTTTTATTTACTTTTGAAAAAATTGAATGTCAATAGATGAATAAGGAGATTAAGAAGGATGGCGAATTTGAATACTTAGATGCAGGACAAGGGCCGGTAATGATTGTTCTTCATGGGCTGTTTGGAGCGCTTAGTAATTTTAGAGATGTTGTGGATCATTTCAGCAGCTCTTACAGGGTTGTTATTCCTATCATGCCAATATATACGATGCCCATCATCAATACAAATATTAAAAATCTAGCCCGACATATTGAGGCATTTATTGACCACATGGGTTTTGAAGATGTCATCATGTTAGGAAACTCGCTGGGTGGTCATGTGGGATTGATATATGCTACAATGTGTCCAGATAAACTTCGGGCACTCGTTTTAACAGGTAGTTCGGGTTTGTACGAGAATGCTTTTGGAAGTTCGTATCCCCGCAAAAATGATTATGAATATATCCGCAACCGAGTTGAATATACATTTTACGACCCCCAAACGGCCAGCAAAGAATTGGTTGATGAAGTTTTTGGATTGCTAAGCGATAAATCAAAAGCAATCCGAAGTATTTCTTTAGCCAAGTCAGCTATTCGTCATAATATGGCCCATGAGTTGCCCAATATGCACGTACCAGTATGTTTGATTTGGGGGCGAAACGATAATATCACGCCTCCCGAAGTAGCTGAAGAGTTTCATAAGAATTTACCTGATTCTGATTTATTTTGGATTGATGAATGCGGCCATGCCCCCATGATGGAAAGACCTGAAGAATTTAATCGCTTGCTAAGCCGATGGCTCAGTTCTCGTAACTTTATTTGATTTGTCATGCTGATTACTTCTGTTTCGTTTGTGGTTAGCAGCCCGCGGGTTTCCGACTGTCCGAATTCCTCATTACCCGAGTTCGCTTTTATTGGCCGATCTAACGTTGGGAAGTCATCATTAATCAACATGCTGGTTGGAAAAAGTGGTATTGCCAAAACATCTTCTACTCCCGGGAAAACACAACTTATCAATCACTTTCTGATCAATGAGAAATGGTTTTTGGCTGATTTGCCTGGATATGGTTATGCCCGTGTAAGTAAACGCACACGTGAACAGTGGACAAGTAGAATGAGGGAATATCTGATAAAAAGAGTTAATCTTTCATGTGTATTTATGCTGATTGATGGAAGTATTGCATTCCAGAATTCAGACCACCAAATGATTTCTTGGATGGGAGAAAAAGGGATTCCTTTTGTTATTGTTATTACAAAATTTGACAAAGCCAATCAACGTTTGATAAAGAAAAACGTCGAACTGATTAAAGAAATATTACAGCAAGAATGGGAAACTCTACCTGCGTTTTATATCACTTCCTGTAAAACAAAAAAAGGAAAACCGGAATTGTTAAGCTTTATTTCTTCAGTTATTGAAAGCTGAGCAAAGCAATCGTAATAATAGAAAGCGCCAATCCAATATAATTTAGAGTACTGTATCTCTCTTTAAATAACCCTATACCCGCAATTGCCGCACACAATACAATTCCCAAATTGTTAATGGCAAAAACTACTGCTGTTTGCCACCCGCTACCTGATAATGCATGTAATAAAAAATACAAAGACCCCCAGTTACACAGTCCTAACACAACACCTGCCATTATACTTTTCCAGGTAAATGCTTGCTTTCGTTTTATCATTAAATATATGATTCCGGATGCAAAGGCAAAGAAAAAAACTACTGATATAAATGGAATGAAATCTGTAGAGTCTATCCATTTTTTTTGAATCAAATTAAGTGAAGTATCAATAAGACCACTACCTAAGAATAATAATACAGGCAAGATGAATGCCCAGATGTTTTTTTTCATCTTTTCTTTATGATACGAAATAAAAAAAACAGAGAGTATGGCTGTTGTAATACCTGCCCATTGCCAATAATTGATTTTTTCGTGCAGATAGAAAATACTAACGGTAATTGGTATCACCATACTCATTTTTGCAGCAACCGAAGCTACTGCAATTCCGGCCTGCTGCGTAGTGATAGCCATAATCAAAAAAATAATAACAAACAAAACACCAAGGCCTCCGGCTACAGGAATCCACGCTTCTGCAGACAGATAAAAAGGGTGAATTAAAAATCCTGTAATAGCTGCCGTGATATAATTGATTAGAATGGCTTGTAGTATGTTGATTTCATATTTTCTAAAAAGTTTAAAAATAATAATCAGCAAGGTTGAAAACAAAATACTGAGCAGGATATTATGCATAGTGCTGATAGATGTCAATTAAGTCGTTGCCTTGAATCGTTCTGCTTATATGATTTGCATTCGACAACTTTGGCGCATGAATGCCTTTATTCAACTTCATTTGTTGGTTGGTAATTATTCTTGCTTCATTCCACCATCCTGCATCTATCATTTTTTGCAAAGTATATCTACCGCCCTCCACTAAAATTGATAAGATTTGCTTTTCTCTGCAAAATGAGGAAAGTTCTTCAAACATATTTTCGTCATGCAAATGAAGGATATAGGTAGGATTTCCATCAGTAAAAATTTCGAGATTGGATGGCAGGGAATTTTCGCGACAAAGGACAATTCTTATCGGATTGCGTCCTTTTACATGCCTCACAGTTAATGATGGATTGTCATGTAATGCAGTGTTCTTTCCAATCAGTATAGCTTGCTCCTCTGCTCTCCACTCATGCACAATCTGATTTGACAAGCTGCCCGAAATGGGAAGTCTTTGGCCTTCTATACCTATAAATCCGTCTAACGATTGTGCCCATTTCAATACAATGTATGGAGATCCTTTTTCATGAAACCAAACAAACCTTTTATTTAAATCCCTGCAAGCATTTTCTTCAACACCTGTTATCACTTCGACACCTGCATCTCTTAATAGCCGAATTCCATTTCCCATTACTTTTGGATTTGGATCTTGCATACCAATAACCACTCGACCTATTTTCATTTCTATGATTAAATTGGCACATGGCGGCGTTTTCCCAAAATGTGAACATGGTTCGAGGTTGACATAGAGCGTACTGTTTGACATGTTCTGATTACTTGAAACCGACCTAATGGCATTAACTTCAGCATGTGGGCCTCCGAATACTTCATGATAACCTTCTCCTAAAATTTGCTGGTCTGAAGAAACAATAACACAACCAACACGCGGGTTAGGTGATGTGTTATATCTACCTTTTTTTGCCAATTCCAAGCATCGAAGCATATATGCTGCATCATTCATCATGATGCAAAGGTAATTTTCTTTTTTCTCAATAGATTCATGAGTTTTATATTAACTTTATTGCATGAAAATTCAGTTTGTTTCTGATTTGCATCTCGAGTTTCCTGAGAACAAGAATTGGCTCAACAAGCATCCTTTACCTGCAATAGCCGAGACCTTAATTCTTGCAGGAGACATTATGCCTTTACATCAATTGTCGCATCATTCTGATTTTCTCAATTTCTTATCCGATCATTTTAAACAAGTGTTTTGGGTACCAGGAAATCATGAATACTATTACTACGATCTATCCGAATATTCGCATGCTTGTGAGTGGCGTTTGCGAAATAATGTATGCTTGATTAACAACAAAACATTGATGATGGGCGACATTAGGTTTGTATTCTCAACACTCTGGACTCATATTCCTGAATCTGATGCTCCAATTATCGAAAAGCATTTATCTGACTTCTATTTGATTCAATACCAAAACAAGCCATTTGATGCTTCATTATACAATTCACTACACAAACAATCGGTGCAATATGTCACAAACGAACTAACCGATGCCTTTTCTCAGGCGCACAAAACAGTTGTAGTTACCCATCATGTACCTACTTTATTGCAATATCCTCCCAAATACGCTGGCAGTGCGTTAAATCCTGCATTTGCAGTTGAATTATCTGAAATGATACAAACCACTTCGCCTCATTTTTGGATTTATGGCCATCATCATTGTAATGTTAAATCTTTTCAATTGGCACAAACACAAATGCTGACAAATCAATTGGGCTATGTGCGCTATCATGAGCATGCAGGGTTTCAGCCGGAACTATGCATAGATATCATCTAATAGCTTAGAAAAACAGTTTCATTTCATCCTCAATTTCTTTTCTTAAAGATACCAAACGTAGTGCATATTGCTGCATATGTTTTTCATCTTCTGAATGAGGTATAAATGTTGGAACGCCAACTGATTCTCCGGATTCGTTTACAGCCACAAATATTATCATGCAGTGGGTATTTTTTATGTACTCGTTTTGCTGTGGATGTCTGCTATACACATCAACGATAATATGCATTGATGAATGACCCGTGTGTATCAATCGGGCTCTAATTTCTACTAGATGGCCTATGTATAAAGGTTTAAAAAAACGTATGCCTCCTACATAAACTGTTACAGCATACTGTTTGCACCAATTTACTGCACAGGCATATCCCGCCTGATCTATCCATTTCATGACAGCCCCACCATGAACCTTACCGCCAAAATTCACATCCGAGGGTTCGGCTAAAAAACGCAGTGTAACCTGATGTTCCATAATCTAAAGCTTCTGAGTACTAATGTATGTAAAATCTTGGACTTAGATAATTTAACATACTCATTGGTCTCCAATGAATTGTTTATATTGTTTTTTTTATCTTCGTTGGAAATCTGCTTTATGAAACTCATCAATAGTCCTTATTTCAAAAAGGGTCTTTTTGCACTGGTTATTATCATTGCTACAGTAAGAGCTTTCAGTTTAATAAGCTTGCATCACCGCAAAGCTCACGGCTATGATGAACAAATGTGGACAAGCTCCTCCATTGCTTCTTATCAGATGTTTGTAAACAAGCATGTGCGCCCAACCAAAGAATTGGATAATTGGTTCCCTACTTATGCATGGATTCATAGCATCCCAATTTTTACAGATGAATCATGGAAAAATTTCAGTCCTGACACCATTCGTTTCCCTTACGATTTTATTACAGTAAAATCAAAATCAGGTGATGTTACTGAAGTAGTAAAATACGACACTTTGCTTTTCCCTCGTGAAACATTTCAGTGGTATGATCGCGCTATGTGGACATTTGGGTGGAAGGCGCCCAATGCAGGGAAATATATCATGGGCTGGTTTGTGCATGTTTTAAGTAAGCAAAAGCCCGACCCCAACGGGTATTTTGTTTTTGCTCATCCCGTCAATCACCCTAATATCAAAGCCAAATTACCGGATGAATACAAAGAAGACACATATGCTCCCAGCTCGTTGTATAGCTCATCGCCATTTAGTTTTGCACCTGACGAATATGTCCGTATAGCTCGAATTCCGAATGCTATTTTTACAATTCTAATTGTTTCACTTGTGTTTGCTTTGGGATGGATGTATATTAACTATTATGTTGGATTGCTGGCCTCTATTTGGCTTTTGCTAAACAAATCTTTTTTTGATGTCAATACCGCTGTTGGATTAGATTCATTCGCAACATTTTTTACTACAGCAGCCATTATTACACTTTTTGCAAATCTTAATGCCATTCGAAAAAATAAAGCATGGTGGCAAATCGCTTCTTTATCTCTTATCACAGCCATTATTATCGGCTTAGCTGTTTCCAGCAAGCTGAATGCCGGTATGCTAGCATTTATTACAGCCGTTTGTTATGCCTTAATAGCCATCATGTTATTATTGGGATTCATGAAGAAAAAAACTTCAAAACATACGGCATCCACACTTCCATCATTAAAGCAATGGCTGCCCAAATATATAGCCAGCGGAGTGATTACAGCAATTGTTAGTATTATGCTGTTTGTTGGTCTTAATCCTCAATGGCAAGGACATACGGCCAAAAAAATTAAAGCGACTCGTGAGAGCATTGATGATTACTTTACAAAAAGAGCTGCAATACTCACTCAAAACGAAAAACGTGATAATCCTAAAAAATATACCAACTGGTCGAAGCTCAAGAAAACATCCTCAATGAAATATGAACTTATGCTTGAACGTGTAGCATATGTAAAAGATACAGATAAATTTTATTATGGGACCTTTGGCTCTTTAATTCCTTTCCACTTTAACCTGCTTGATGGATTCTTTGCTGCTTTAGGATTACTATCTTTATTCTCTTTAGCTTGGCAGAAATGGAAACAAAAGAAATTAGTTGACGCACAACTCATGCTACTCCTTTCATTCATATTTATTTTTGCTGGGAATACCGGATTTATTTGGATTGATTGGGCGCGCTATTTTACACCTATTTTCCCTACATACAGCTTGCTTATTGGTTTGGGTATTTTTCAATTTGCACAGTGGGTGTTGAACAAATGGAAAGCAAAACAAAAGGCATGATATTTCAACATATACAAGCTCAGATTTCGGTGGGTAAAAAATTGTTGGCTGTCTTGATTGATCCCGGCAAAACATCTCAAACTCATTTAGTCCAAACGGCACTTCAGGCCAAACAAGAAGGTGTTGATTTTTTGCTTGCAGGCGGAAGCTTGATGTTAAATCAGGAAATGGATGAAACCATTCGTTTGCTAAAAAAGGAGTCGGGCCTGCCTGTTCTGATTTTTCCGGGTAGTACAATGCAAATCAGTGCCGAGGCAGATGCCATTTTGTTTCTAAGCATGATTTCAGGCCGTAATCCAGACCTACTGATTGGTAGGCATGTTGAATCAGCCGCACATATTAAACAAATACAATTAGAAGCTATTTCAACAGGTTATATGTTGATTGATGGGAAACAATTTTCTTCTGTACAATACATAAGTCAAACACTCCCAATTCCACACAACAAACCGGATATTGCATCTGCCACTGCTATTGCCGGAGAAATGCTGGGATTAAAAATGATTTACATGGATGCAGGAAGTGGTGCATTACAACCTATTTCATCCGACATGATTAAGTCGGTTCGAAAATGCGTTTCCATTCCGCTCTGGGTGGGTGGTGGTATCCGAACATCTGAACAAGCTAATGCGGCTTGGAATGCAGGTGCCAATGTAGTTGTAGTGGGTAATGCCATCGAAGAAAACCTGCAATTGATTCGCCAAATCGCTGCATCGAAGTTTTAACATGGATTTCGACATTTTTATATTTGCACAGAAATTTTCAATGATTGAAATCATAGCTGTTATTTCTGCTTTGTTATTTACCATCCTGGCTGCCTATGAAAATATTCTTTGCTGGCCTTTCGGCATTTTTAGTTCTTTTATTTATCTGGCTGTTTGCATGAATGTAAAGTTGTATCAAGACGCTTTCATTCATGTGTTTTATGTAGTGATGGGAATATATGGTTGGTGGATTTGGGCAAAAAAAAAGAGTCGAAATAATAATGCTATCAGCATATCTATACTTAGTACTTCAAAAAGATTAATTTGGCTCTTGATTGGTATTCTATTTACAGCTTTAAGCGGATACTTTTTTTATCAGTTTACAGATGCTTCACTGCCATTCTTGGACGCATTTACTACAGTTTTTGCTTTACTCGCTACTTGGTTGCAAGCACGAAAAATAATAGATAACTGGATTATATTTATTGCAGTTGATTTAGTGGCTGTCTTTATCTATTATTACAAGGAATTATATCTTACTTCTTTTCTTTTTGCAATTTACACACTATTGGCCGCATTTGCATTTGTAGTATGGAATCAAAAAAGAAAGGCATTCGCATAGCAATTACCGGTCCGGAATGCACAGGCAAAACCACCCTTGCCAAACAGCTTGCTGCGCATTATAAAGGATTGTGGGTGCCTGAATTCGCACGATTGCATCTAACAAATTTAGAAGGAAAATATAACTACCAAGACCTGATCTTCATGGCTCGCCAACAAATCGAACTTGAAGATAACATATGGAATGAAGCTGGCAAAAATCCTGTTTTTTCTGATACTGATATGTTGGTATATTATATTTGGAGTACATTTCGGTTTGATAAATGTGATGCATTCATTATAGATCGAATTCATAAAAAAAATTATCATCATTATTTGTTGATGTATCCTGATTTGCCATGGGAGAATGATTCATTGCGTGAAAATTCCGATAATCTTGATGCTTTATTTATATTGTATGAAAAAGCTCTCCAACAATTTCAAATTCCTTATTCGGTTATTTCGGGAAAAGGGAATATACGTCTGGAAAATGCCATGTCGGCTATAAAATATTGGTTGTAAACATTCGGATTTTTTAATTGTTTTATTTGTATATTTCGAAAAAGGTTGTGCCATGAAATTAACTAAAGGAAGTTTGGAATTAGGTGCGGTAAAGGCCATTCCTATTCGTATTCATTGGAGCTTTTTGCTCATAATAGTGTATATAGCTTATTTGCAAATCAGCGAAGGCGGCGACTGGATGCAAGTTCTTTGGGCAATTGCCTTTGTATTGAGTTTATTTGCATGTGTTACACTACACGAACTAGGACATGCAATGGCCGCGTTACGATATGGTGTACGAACCAGAGGGATTACATTGTATCCCATTGGTGGTGTTGCTATGCTCGAACGTATTCCTGAAAAACCACTACAGGAGCTTGCAGTCGCAATTGCAGGGCCTATGGTAAATGTTGTTATCGCAGCAATTCTGGTTTTAATTCTTTGGCTCTCTCCCGTTGAATATCGCCTGGAAGATCTCAAACAAAGCATTGGCTCTAGCAACTTCCTATTACAACTGGCTGCTGTTAACATCATTCTGGTTCTTTTCAATCTTCTGCCTGCCTTTCCTATGGACGGAGGAAGAATTTTCAGGGCATTTTTGGCTATGCACATGGACCGTGTTAAAGCTACACGCTTTGCTATGTATGTGGGTCAAGGAATGGCTGTCTTATTTGCCATTTGGGGATTACAAAGCAACCCATTCTTAATTCTTATTGCTGCATTTGTATTTTTTGGTGCTGCTCAGGAATACAAAATGGTTAGAAGCGCTTCCTACATCCGACTTCATTTTGTGGGCAATGCCATGATGAAAAACTTTACACGATTACACGTTCAACAATCATTGGCTGATGTTATGCAAATTATGCTCAACGGTCAGGAAAAAGATTTTGTGGTCTTTCATCCTAATGGAGAACCAGCAGGTATCATGACACGCGATATACTCATCAAAGCACTAACCGATCATGGTACCACCATATCTATAGAATCTTTTATTCAGCCCATTAACCAATCATTTTCAACAGATATGCCTTTGGCTGAAGCATATAAATGCATGCAATCGGAAGGATTGTCAATTGTGCCTATCATTGAGAACAATCAAACGATAGGCGTTATCAATATGGAAAACATTCTTGAATACATTATGTTTGCCGAAGCTATGAAATCTGAATAATTTTATTTATCGGGCATCCAAGACACATACGAATCCTTGGTTTCGTATAACTTAGCTGATGTGATCTTTATATCCGGTGGCATTTCTTTACCAAGAAGATTTAAGATAAAAAGCAAAATATTCTCAGCAGTAGGTTCATACTCCCATACTTCACAATTCTCCTGTATTAAGAATCCGGGATGTTCTTTCAGGTATGCCTGTGAAACCACTAATGAATGATCAAAGCGATCAATCACATTTGATTTTACAATTTGTTTGAGTTGTTTAAAATCAATGATGAATCCGGGATCCGGCAAATATCCCGATGGCAATTGAGTGTGTGACACACTAATATGCAAAATGTATGAATGGCCGTGTATATGACGACATGCCCCTTGATAACCCTGTATGGCATGCGCCATTTCAAACGAAAATATTTTAGTTACTTCCATCATGATTTATTTGTCGTTGGCTGATTGTGGGTTTTTTCTGAATAAAGGTACAATCATAATCCAAAATGCAGTAGCCAATACAAATCCTGCAATCACAAATGAAAGAAAATAAGGCCAAAGATTTTTCATCATTTCTCCAAAAATCTCCTGATTAGATTTCATTTGCCAAATGGCTTTTGTAATGCCAGCTCCAATTAAACTAATCCAAAAAATAAACAACGAAATATTGGCTGACCAGAAACCTATCATAATTGATTTTCTGTTTTGCTTCACGTAATAAGATTTTTCTCCTAGAATATCAAAAACAAAAGCAAGAAGCATAAATGTATTAATACCAATGGTAGCCCCCATGGTATGAGCTACCGTTATATGTGTGCCGTGCGTAAAAACATTAATGGCGGGAACCGACATGGCAAGTGCAAGTGATAGGGTTAGAAAAATCCATATATCTGCTGCAACCATAAATCTAAAAGGAAGATAATAAAAATACTTGCGTGCAGTTGAAACACTATCTTTCCATTTATAAATAATACGACCCAACAACAATAGTTCTGTCATGCTAACTATGTATGAGATGTGTTTAACATAGGCATGTGTCGGTAATGTGTAAATGTGATGCCCCCAGTTAAACATGAGATTAAAAAGTCCAATAAAATATAGTAAAAAAGCAATAGATGAATAGCTATATTTTTTTTCGCCGCTTATTTTATCCATCAAAAATATGCCGCAACCGTATATCAGCATATTCCATGAGCCCACCATGGAGCCGTACGACTTCCATTGAATAGTCATGTCGTTAATGACGTGTGAACGAAAATAGGGAATTACCCATAAGAGCGATTCTAAATATGTGAAGAGAAAAAACAACACACCGGTAAGCCACATCCATACATACACAGGTTGCTTAAATAAATTGCCTATCGAAGAAATATAATTATAGATGAGCAATAACCAGCCAATGATAATGGGTAATGAAAAGAGTGGTGGAAATTCCCAGTATTCGCGACCGCCAAATATGCCTGCATAATAGCCAATAGTTATAGCTAGTGCAGCACCAATCATAAGCATTAGCTGTATGCGAGCCAACATTGATGAATAGATTTTTTTTCCCGTATGCTGAGGTAAGTAAGAAAGCATCGAACCAACAGCTGCTATGATAATCCAAAAAACGACAGAAGATACATGAAGCGGACGGGTTTTTTCAAATGAAAGCGTTTCTTTTAGATAACCCGGAATAAGGTATTGAAGCCCGCCAATCGTCCCATATGTTACACCGCATGCTAGCAGTATTAGTGCAAAAAACAGGAAATAATGTGAAACAGGTTTTGAATTATTGTTCGATAGTGCCATTAAAGTGAATTCTAAAATTTCGAGGGTCAGAACTGCCTGATTGATCTACATGCTCAAGGAAAACTAACAATGCGCTCATATCTTCTTCGCTGAGTTTGAATGACGGCATAATAGGTGTACCCCCCTTCACAAATGCTTTAATATATTCAGCCCCGCGTTTAGAATATACATTAGTCAGATCAGGCCCTAAGTAACCGCCAAGTCCATATATCTGATGACAAGCCGTACAGTTATTTTCCTGCCATACTATTTTCCCCTTGTCGGCTAATTCATCAATAGGTTCTGCTTGAAAAGGTGGGCGTAAATACAAATAAGCAGAATAGCTAGAATAGGCCGTTACTAATAATAAAAATATGACTACTTTCTTTTTATCGGGCATGAATACGCTTATATCGTTCAAGGGACAAAGTTATCCTTATTTATTATATTTGCCAAAGATTGAACATCTCTAATGGGCATTTGTTTATAGGTATATTTTCTTAATCATTTGATTGATATTTTATAAGACGGTTATGTTATTACAACCTAAAAATCCTGCCGAATCGTCTGTTCAAAAAACAGAAGTGGTTTTCCCTAATGATACCAATCCGATGGGTATGTTACAGGGAGGCCGTTTGATTGAATGGATGGATATTGCAGCAGCTGTTTGTGCTCAACTCCACGCCGGAAATATCAGTGTTACGGCTGCCATATATGATGTGGCATTTTTTCATCCAGCAACAGTAGGCGATATCATTAGTATCGAAGCCAATATAACACGTGCTTTCAATACTTCTATGGAAATATATGTGCAGGCAAAAGGTAGAAAAGTAAAAAATGATCAATTCCGTAAGGTGGGTGAAGCATTCCTTTTATTTGTTGCCATTGACGACCATGCACAACCTGTACCAGTTCCACCTGTAATTCCTCAATCGTCTGAAGAACAACTCCTTTATGATATGGCATTAGATAGAAAAAATCGAAGAGCTCATGCTCCTAAGTAACAATGTATGCCTAAGAAAAAAGTTGAACTCCTTGCCCCTGCCGGGTCTTTCGAAAGTTTGCTTGCCGCAATTCAGGCAGGCGCTGATGCCGTTTATTTTGGCATCGAACAATTAAATATGAGAGCCCGCTCTGCCGACCCTTTTACCATTGACGACCTACCTGCCATCAAAGCCATTTGCACTCAACATAATATCCGTGCTTACATTACACTCAATACCGTCATGTACGAACATGATATGCAACTTCTCAAAACCGTTCTAACAGAAGTAAAAAAAAATCATATTGATGCTGTGATTGCTTCCGATTTTGCAGTACTCGAACTCTGTCGTCAAATGCATATCCCGCTTCATATTTCTACTCAAGCCAATGTCAGCAATATTGAATCCGTTCGTTTCTTCGCTCCTTTCTCCGACCTTATTGTACTAGCACGCGAACTTACACTCAAACAAACACAGGATATTATTCGCGAAATTGAACGCAAGGATATCAAGGGCGTATCGGGTGAAAAAATGAAAATTGAAATTTTTGTGCATGGCGCTCTTTGTATGGCCGTGTCGGGGAAATGCTATCTGAGCTTGCATAGCCAGCAGGCATCTGCCAATCGTGGGGCCTGTATTCAAAACTGCAGACGCCCTTATCGTGTTACCGATATTGAATCAGGCGAAGAATTGGTAGTGGATAATGAATATATCATGTCGCCTAAAGACCTTTGCACTATTCATATTCTCGACCAAATTGTAGATATAGGCGTTGATGTGATAAAAATTGAAGGCAGAAGCAAAGGGGCTGATTATGTATTTGCCGTTACCTCTTGTTATCGCGAAGCCCTGCAGGCCATTCATGATGGTAATTATACTCCCGACAAAATCAAAGATTGGCAAAATCGCCTTCATACCGTTTATAACCGCGGGTTTTGGGAAGGATATTATCTCGGTCGTCATCTCGGCGAATGGACATCAAACCCCGGATCTGCAGCTACCGAACGAAAAATTTATATCGGAAAAGGAGTCCGATACTATCCTAATATCGAAATTGGCGAATTTCTTATCGAAACCGGCACTATTAAATCCGGCGACACCATTCTGATTACCAGTCCTAATTTTGGTCTTCACAAAGAAACAATCTCTAAGCTTACAGTTAATGGAATAATACAATCATCCGCTTCACGTGGCGACCGCATTACATTGCCCATCCCATACAAAATATCGGGCAAAGACAAATTATATAAATTGGTGAATGCCTGATGTGCAAAATCATTCATTTTCGTAACAAGTGTATTGGTTGTGGCGCTTGCCACGATCTCCATCCCGACCTTTGGCGTATGTCAAAAAAAGATGGGAAAGCTACTTTGGTAAGAGCCATCGAAAAAAAACAAACCTTTATCCTCGATTATCCTACCGCTCATGCCCAATCCTTTAAAGAACTCGTGGCTTGCTGCCCTGTTAGAATTATTAAAGTGATTTAACCCCTACATTACCCTTTATTCATTCTGTTTATAAAAAATATATGCAAAAATTTGTTTTCTTCAAAAAAAGTTTAAATTTGATGCACGAACCTACCCGTCTGTTTATGAAAAAACATGAGGTTGCTGAGATTTATACTACTTTTCCCTTTTTCTTTATGCTACGGAATTGTTGTTCAGTTGCGCAACCTGCTTTTTGATTATAAAATCTTCAAAACCAAAGAATACAACAAAGCTATTATTCTCGTTGGAAACCTTACCACCGGTGGCACAGGCAAAACACCCCATGTCGAAACTGTATTACAAGTTTTGAAATCAGCTTCACTCAAAGCCGTTGTACTTAGCAGAGGTTATGGACGATCTTCTCGCGGATTTAGATGGGTGAATACGGATGATGACTATCGAAAAACAGGCGACGAGCCCCTACAAATCAAACTCAAATATCCCGAATATCCTGTTGCCGTTGACGGAAACAGAAAACGAGCTATCTCACGTATCATAAAAGAACATCCCGAAACCGATGTGATTGTTATGGATGATGGCTTTCAACATCGCGCCATTCGCGCCGGTATGAATATTCTGCTTATTGATTATGAAGACCTAAACCGTTATAATTGTCTGATTCCTTCAGGCACCCTTCGCGAACCTCGATCTGCTGCTTCTCGTGCCGATGTAATTATTGTCAGCAAAACTCCATCTTTCTTCTCTCCTATGGAGAAACGCCTACTCAAAGAGCGTATTCAGTGTTATGCCTCACAAGAAGTTTTTTTTAGCTATATGGTCAACGGCGAACTATGTTCTTTGTTTGATATTACTAATAATTCCATGATAGGAAAGGAATATTTCATCGAACGAAATTATGAAGTACTCCTCATTACAGGCATTGCCAAACCTGCACCATTCATCGAATACGTATCTAATCACTTCCCAAAATTCAATCACCTTCGTTTTTCTGATCATCACAAGTATTCCGAATATAACGCCAAACGGATTGTCAAAGCGTTTAATGAAATCTCATCTCCAAATAAAATTATTCTTACTACCGAAAAAGATGCCATGCGGTTACGAAACGAAAACTTGCGAAACATCTTCAATAACTTACCTTTGTTCTGCATTCGTGTGGATGTAAAATTCCACCAGCAGGATTTTAAATTATTTCATGATGTTATTGTTAAGTATGCAAGACAAACTAAAGGATTCCGTACAGTATATCCGAAACGAAAGTAATCTCATTCCAGAAATAGGTATTATTCTTGGATCTGGCTTAGGGGGATTGGCAAATGAAATTCATGTTGATTGCACATTACCATACAGTCAAATACCTCATTTCCCTGTTTCCACGGTCGAAGGCCATCAGGGAGCTCTCATTCTTGGCATTCTAGGTAATAAACGAGTCGTGGCCATGCAAGGCCGCTTTCATTATTACGAGGGATACTCCATGCAAGAGATCACTTTCCCCGTTAGAGTGATGAAAGCATTGGGCATTCACACCCTCTTGCTCTCTAATGCAGCAGGTGGCATGAATCCTGATTTTTCTGTTGGCGACCTCATGCTTATTACTGATCATATTAATCTTTTTCCAGATACCCCTCTCCGCGGACCAAACGACTCCTCATTAGGCCCAAGATTCCCTGATATGAGTCGCGTTTATAGCACAACTATCATCCATAAAGCAAAAAAAATTGGTCATGATTTAGGCATTAAACTTCAACATGGTGTCTATGCCGGCCTGCAAGGACCTTGCTTCGAGACGCCTGCCGAATACCGATATCTGCATATCATTGGCGCTGACGCTGTGGGCATGAGTACTGTGCCCGAAGCAATCGTTGCCACACATGCCGGCATCCATTGTTTTGGCATTTCTGTAATCACAGATCTGGGCGTAGCCGGTCAAGTTCATTCCATCTCTCATGATGAAGTTATCAAAGCTGCCAATGAGGCCGAAATTAAACTTACACGATTATTTGTTGCGCTTATGAACGTGTTATAACTCGACCGTTTGTTATTTAAATGCACCTGTTGTTAATTTGTACCCATATTCCTGTGTCATGACTGATATTGAATTTGATAATTATGAAGTAGTAGTGGGGCTCGAAGTCCATGCCCAGTTGCTTACTCTTTCCAAGGCCTATTCTTCTGATGCAGCATCGTATGGCGCAAGTCCCAATACACTAGTGAGCCCTGTTTCTCTCGGATTGCCAGGCACCCTCCCCGTTTTTAATCAGAAAGTGCTTGAGTTTGCCGTCAAACTCGGCATTGCTCTTCAATGCGATATTCGTCATGAAAATAGATTTGCACGCAAAAACTATTTCTATGCCGATCTGCCAAAGGGCTATCAAATAACGCAAGATGATACACCAATCTGCTATAATGGATTTGTCACTATTAAAGACGAAGAAGGTCGGGAAAAAAAAATCAACCTCGAACGCATCCACATGGAAGAAGATGCGGGCAAAAGTATGCACGATCAGGACCCTTTCGACTCGCTGATTGACCTTAACAGAGCCGGTGTACCTTTAATCGAAATCGTTTCCAAACCCGAACTCAGATCAGCCAAAGAGGCCTACAATTATCTTACCGAAATTCGCAAAATTGTCAGATATCTCGATATCTGTGATGGAAATATGGAAGAAGGTAGCTTGCGTTGCGATGCCAATATCTCTGTTCGAAAAAAAGGTGATACTTCGCTAGGAAAAAAAGTGGAAGTTAAAAATATGAACTCCATCCGCAATGTTCAGCGCGCTATCGAGTTCGAAACTAAACGTCAAATTCAGGAAATCAAAAATGGGCAAGTCATTCATCAAGAAACTCGATCATTCGACGCCCTTAACGGCTCCACTATTCCAATGCGAAGCAAAGAAATGGCTCACGACTACCGATATTTTACCGAACCCGACTTGCCTCCCGTTTTTGTCAATACCGATTATATTGCCAAGGTTAAATCAAGCATGCCTCCATTGCCCTCTCAACTCTTCTTAAAATATACTCAACATCTCGGGCTCTCCGACTACGATGCAGCTGTTATCACTGAATCTAAACAGGATGCTATGTTCTTTGAGCAAATGCTTATTCATACGCAAAATGTAAAAGCCGCCGCCAACTGGATGATGGTGCATATCAAATCTTATCTGAACGAACTTGGAATCTCTATTCTCGATTTTCCTTTGCAACCCAAACAAATTGCCGAAATCATTCATGCTATCGATCACGGTATGATCAGCCAAACCGCAGGTACCCAAAGCATTTTTCCTGCTTTAATTAATAATCCCACGTCTGATGTAAAGCAACTCGCAGCTCAACTCGATCTTTTACAACAAAGCGATGAAGATGCCCTATCCCTATTGATTGACCAGGTTCTGTCTGCACTCCCCGACGATGTAGCTCGATACCGCGATGGTAAAAAAGGATTGCTTGGCATGTTTATGGGCGAAGTGATGAAAGCCAGCAAAGGAAAAGCAGATCCCAAAATAACAAACCAACTTCTACGTAATAAACTTGATCTAAAGCCCTAAGCTTTTGGCTTTATAATTCTATCTTTTTTTCTTACAGGTATTAATGCCAAAGGGCAAATAAAGCGGACAAAATCCGATAAAACTTGTTAGCAAAAATATACCCGCCACAATCATCAAAACGATACCTAGCATACCGCTTATTACCTGCGTAAAATATAATACAGCCACCACCGCTGCCAACACTATTCGTAACATTCTATCAACCGATCCCATGTTTGCTTTCATAATCTTCAAATTTTTGATGTTAAATATATAGAACTAAAACTTCTTCAAATAAACATCATAAATCTCAATTTGTTTAATACCTAACATCATCCTATATAAATATCAAATAATATGGGCACCCGCCCCACGTTTGAAACTGTGGGGCGCCGGGCTATGCAGGGCTGCGCTTCGCTCCGGCGACATGCACCGCTGCCTGTGGCAGCGCCCTTCCTATCCCTGGCGCAATACATATCCCTTGCAATAACCCTGCCTTATCTACTTACCTAAAACCCCAAAAAACATTGAAATAAAATAGAAATTAACTCAGATTGTTGAATGATTTAGAATTACTTATAATTATGTAACCTTTTAATAGAGTACTAACCCCTAATAATTGTCACATCTTTGCACAATTCATAGTTGAAAGTACAATTAATAAAAGGTAGTAGAGTATGCCAATTCAGAAACAGCAAAAAAAAACTTTGAATAAAAAAAACGATTAAAACCCTATATTATACTGGGTATCTACAATCATTGCAATGTGCTGAAAAAACAATCATTTTGGGGGAGATACTTCACTTATTATAACAAAAGCAATATCGTCATGAAAAAAATGTTCTTCATATCTTTTAATTTTGATTTTATATATATGTGTTTCTGAATACTGAAAGATGGCTTCATCACCTTTGCGCATTTCCTCTTTAAGATATAGTTTATTATCATTTGTTGACCTAATTTGAACAGTCGCCATTCCTAATGAAATATCTCCTACATAAATTTCTATATCCCCTTCCGATCCTTTGATTACTTGACTGTCTCTTTGTATAATTCTTATCACTTCATGATTCCTAATCTTCAAACCACTATAACCGCATGCATTAAGTAATGAAAATAATAACGCAAAAATGTATATCTTCATTTTCCCCATACTGCCTATGATGAATTTAACATTAATATCCTTACTTAATTTATTAATCAATTTTCAAATCTAAATAAAATAAAACTCATATCATGATAAAATCATAAATATCCATCACAATTTCGGAAAACCTATTAAAGGAGTTTATAACATTGCAAAAGAAAATCGTAGGTTTGATACTCCTCTATCGCATTTATATAATGAACCAAATCATAGATTATGAAACAAGTGAAACTGATTAAAAAAATCATTGTCATTTCAGGCCTTATTATTCTGACTGCTTTGATAAGCATTATTGGCTCAGATATGTTGGTTCGCTCAACTGCATCAAATAAACTATATAACTCCGTTTCAGAAATACCACATAACAAAGTGGGACTACTGCTTGGCACCGGAAAATTTCTTACTAACGGAAATTTAAATTTGTATTATTTGTATAGAATAGAAGCTGCTGTTGAATTATTTAATGCAGGTAAAATTGATTTTATTCTTGTTAGTGGTGATAACTCATCTCCATATTATGATGAAGCATCCGCAATGAAAGAGGACTTAATGAATAAAGGTGTGCCATCAGAGAAAATTTTTCTTGACTATGCTGGATTTAGAACTTTGGATTCAGTTGTTCGCTGCAAAATGATTTTTGGCCAAAAAAGCATAACCGTTATTTCACAACAATTTCATAATGAAAGAGCCATTTATATTGCCTGCCAGAAAAACATAAATGCAGTAGGATATAACGCTTCAGATGTAAGTGCTCATTATGGGCTAAAAACACAATTAAGAGAAAAATTGGCAAGGGTAAAAATGATTATTGACTTAATAACTGGTAAAAATCCAAAATTTTTAGGCGAGACGATTGAAATAAAATAAATCTTGTAACAAAAAAACCCGCATTCCTTTTCCGTAATTATCACAATCCAAAGTAATAACTTATGTTTAGTCCACCGCTATACAAATGATCCACAATGGGGGTATTGGCAATTCTTAATACACAATATCTGAATATGGGATCAATTCGCAAACTCATTTTGTTGTTAATTTTATAATAAATACCTGCACTTATCGTCGGCGAAAGGTTGACGGGATTGTAGTCATCGTATATTGGGATTGTTTTAATAACCGTTTGGTCTGAATAATAATATGTATGAATAGCAACCATTTCTATAAAAAAAGTGGTTGTGAATCCTGCACTGGCAAAAAATCGAATCTTCTTATGACCGATTGTGAAATTTGCTTTTATCGGAATATCTATTGCATAAAATTCAGTGCTATAATGTGCCCTTTCAGGCATATTAGGATCATCCTCAATAGAATGCAATTCCATAACCTTTGATTGATAGCCCCTATTTGAAAAATGAATTCCGGTTTCAATACCCACAATATTTCTGATATGAATCCATAAATTCGCACCTAACGTATAGCCATATTTAGGAACTTCTAATTCATTAATTAAAGGAATAATGGGATTTTCTATCGAGCTGTTATCTGCAAGATGTAGTGTTCTGTAACAAATATCGGGTGAAAAATGAATGCCAATCTGAAACTTGCAAGAATCTTTGGCATCAGGATTTTTAAGCAAAACCTGAGCATGTACTTGTATAGTAATACATGTAATCAACAAAAGGGGGAACTTCCCTATAAAAAAAACACATGGGTAAATGGCTGATTTGTGATTCATAACACAGGATTAAAAATTCAGTATGAACTTCAAAACTTAGATCGATTGTCATACAAATTCAAAGTTAGATAATTAAAACACATTTGTTGCTCAATATTCGAAAAAGATCTCACATTTTAAGTTTATTATCGAATTGATTACATTTGAGAATTGTATTAAAAACATATCCGTGCGACGACTGCTCATTTCTTCATTGTTATTTTTTGTGCTTTTTGCACTGGCTATGTGGCTTTCGGGCAAGCACAAAAATTCACACTATTTTCAACGCAAAGTCAACATTATTCAAAAAGTGTTGCAGGATAAGGAAACAACAACCTATAAACTACTACAACAAATTAACAACGAAATTAAAGTCAATCCTTCTGGAAATTTATTTGATTTTTATAAACAAAAACTATCGTCAGTGGCTGGCGAAAGAGGCATAAGTTTGTTTGCATACCAGAGCGACTCCCTGATATTTTGGTCCACCAATCACATCCCCGTTCCTACATCCTCTTTTGATGAAGATTTTTTATTTGATGTTGTCAAACTCAAAAATGGCTGGTATCGTTTGATTAAATTCAAAGAAGATAATGTCTTGCTGCTTGGTTTAATACTTATAAAAAATGATTTCATTATCAACAATGAGTTTTTAGTTGATAAATTTCAAGAAGATTTTGGCATCAAAGAAACCTGTCAGCTGACCTTTGAGCAAAAAGAAAGTCAACATAAAATTAGTGCCGGCGACGGGCGCTTTCTATTCGGACTCACATTTGGCAATACAAGTATTGAGCCATTGCGATATCCGCTGCTATCAGGTGCCTTATATTTCTTCTCATTTTTCTTTTTTCTACTTTCCATTTATGTATTGCGCACACTTCAATTTTTCAGAAAACACCCCTGGTTGCATCTCATTATTTTTGCATTTTTTTTAAGCATAGTCCGTTATGCAAATTTGATATACAAATGGCCATCGGTCTTGTATAATCTTCCGCTTTTCAGCCCGGTGCATTTTGCTTCATCGTGGTGGCTTCCATCGTTAGGCGATTTTATTTTGAATGCACTATTAGTTCTCTTTTCACTAATATTACTGTTCAGCCATCTGCGAACTATAAAAATTCGCCAGATTTCATCTTACCAGATGTATATGATAGTTTATGGATTCGGCATTATTTCAGCCATCACATCCTGGATTGTTCTTGAGCAAATTCGAAAACTGATTTTCGACTCTAGTATTGCTTTTGATTTGTCAAACTTATTGGCTTTAGATATATACAGCTTTCTTGGTTTTGGTGTAATTACACTTTTGCTTATCATTTACCTTTCAGTAATATATTTCTTTTCTCGTACATTGGTATTGCTACGAAAAAAGCGTTTTGAGCAATTAGCATTTCATGCATTTATCTCATTTGCTGTGGTTGGATCTGTTCAATTTTTTATTAGCCACACCGACCCCATCATGCTATTATTTCCATATTTAATATTTGTTTCAACGCTAGCTGTTCATTCTCAAAAAATCAAATCGCTTAATTACTATGCACTCTCTCCCGTTATTTTATTATTTACCATATACACCACCTACCTCTTATTTCAATTTAATACAGAAAAGGAGTTTGAAAAACGAAAAATGCTTTCTTTCAAAATCTCAGAGGAACAAGATCACGTAGCTGAATTTTTGTTTATTGAAGCACAAGAAAAAATGAAACGTGACCTTTTGCTTAAGCGCATGCTCTTTGAAAATGATGTGTTTTATCCGCGTGAATTTTTTGAACGCATCGCTCAAAATTATTTCAGTGGATATTGGTCGAAATATATTTTACATATCACTCCGTTCAGCACAACTGATTATCGACTACTTGCCGATACATTAAAAGCCGATCCTTTATTGCTGAGTTATGAAAGGTCAATTAAAAAATATGGGAAACCAACTGCCAGTTCTAACCTGTTTTTTATTGACAATAATTACGGAAAAATCAATTATTTGGCTAAAATTGAAATAACGCGACAACTTCCTATTGGTTTCGAGCGCAAAGTGATTTTTATTGAGTTTATTTCAAAAATTGTTACGCAAGTAACTGGATTCCCTGAGTTATTACTCGACGAATCAGTAACAAGGCCTGTAGATGTGGGAGGATACTCGTATGCCATATACAAAGAGGGTATGCTGAATGTGTCTGGGGGCGAATACTTATTTCCGCTTAAAGTAGATGAATTTATTCCAATCAATGAAGAGTTGTCCGAAAAAAATATCCGAGAATACAATCATCTCATTTATAAAACACCTGGTGGCAAAATTGTTGTTGTAAGTCGAAATGCATTGAAATGGCAGGACTTTCTGAGCCCGTTTGCTTACTTACTTATCTACTTTGGCGTCATCTTGTTTTTATTTTTTGTGTTCAGATATATCTTTTTTAACGAAAAACAAAATCTTCAATTTAACTTTAAAGCAAGGATACAATTTTCAATTCTGATGATATTATTGGTATCATTGATTGTGGTTGGACTAGGTATCAACAATTATGTTATATCACAGTTTAATCGAAAAAACAAACTCAATATCAACGAAAAACTTAATTCAATTATTACTGAGTTGAGAGTACGTCTTGAAGAGCAAGATGACGAAATACAAGATGATGCGTTTATAGGTTATCTGCTTAGGAGTTTTTCCAATGTATTTTTCACTGATATTAATCTATATAGCCCGTCGGGCACACTCATTGCCAGCTCACGTGAATCAGTGTATAATGAAGGATTACTTTCAAGACAGATGGATCCAACCGCCTTTCATGCACTTTCAATACAAATGCAACCTAAATTTACTCATCAGGAAAAAATCGGGAATTTCAGATATTATAGCGCTTACGCCACATTTCGTAATGCCAATAATGAAATTGTAGGTTTTTTGAATCTACCATATTTTCTTCGCCAGAAAGAACTACGAACAGAATTGGCAGCATCATTATTGGCCCTAATCAACATATATAGTTTATTGATTGCCGTCTCCATGATTATCACATTTTTAATTGCAAACCGCCTTACGGAACCACTAACCGTATTGCAGGAAAAAATTGGTCAAATTCGTTTAGGAAGAAAAAATGAAATGATTGATTACCGATCACAGGACGAGATTGGAAGCTTGGTAAGTGAATACAACCGTATGATTAAAGAATTAGAAAAAAGCGCCGAACTCTTAGCTCGTTCAGAACGAGAAACCGCTTGGAGAGAAATGGCAAAACAGGTTGCTCATGAAGTAAAAAATCCGCTCACTCCCATGAAACTTAGTGTGCAGTACCTACTGAAGGCATGGGATGATAAAAGACCAGATTTTGATGAGAGAATCCGTAAATTCAAGGATGCTATGATTGAACAAATAGAAACACTTTCAGGTATTGCTTCTGAGTTTTCTTACTTTGCCAAAATGCCCGCTGCGCTAAAAGTGGAAATTAATTTGGCTGACTTAATTGAAAATTGCTTAGAGTTTTATCGCAACAACGAAAAACATGTTGAAATCTATTTCTCTTCAAAATATACAGGAAAAGCGATGATTATGGCTGACAGAGATCAGATGCTTCGTGCGTTCAATAACCTTCTTCGAAATGCCATACAAGCTATACCCGAAGAACGAATGGGGGTGATTGAAGTTTCTCTTTCAAAAGAAAATCATCATTATTGTGTACGGATAAGCGATAATGGGACCGGTATTGCAGAAGAATTAAAAGATAAAATTTTCGCACCTAATTTTACAACCAAAAGCTCAGGCATGGGCCTGGGATTGGCTATGACACGTACTATCATTGAAAATATGAACGGAGAAATCACATACGAAACCGAGCCCGGTGTCGGCACTACATTCATCATTACCATACCATCCTTCAATGGTTAATTATCCCGTTATTCTTCAGTATAAATGGATGGTTCAATATCAATGGGACAATTGATGGAATTGGCAATAAAACATTTCTGATGAGATACCTGATGCAGTAAAACTGCTAGATTTTTTTGTTCAGATAATTGAATACAGACCTTAGGTCGAAGCGTAACTTTTTCAATTTTTCCGCTTCCATCCTCTTTCACAATCATAATCCCTACAGGAGCATCAGCGTAACTGTTTACAACGATACCATGGTCGGAGCAGAGATGCAAATACCAAAGCATATGACAACCCGAAAGTGATGCAATAAAAAGTTCTTCAGGATTAAATTTCTGTTTATCGCCACGAAAAGCTGGATCAGCCGTTGCATGAATATCTTCTGCGCCCGACTTTGATATTGTGTGGCTCCGCTGATAAGATTCATATGAATGTGTGCCATCACCCGAATTACCTGTCCATTGAATTTCTACTGTATAATAATGCTCATTATGCATAATAATATTTCATTACATATATTCAATTATTTTATTTCTTGAAAGGAATGGAAGAAATCCTGCAGATAATAATCAAAAATCTGCATACCATTATTTCGATAATTGCTTACTTTATCAGTATTTACAAAAGGAAAAAACAGCCATGCATGATATGCCCTGTCTCCGATAGTAAAGAAATAATGTAATGATTCGCTTTCATTGCCAGAGAGGTAAGAAAGTTTATATATCGCTCCTGTCATGTTTGCAAACTGTCCAGTTTCAGCACTTAATTTATTAGTTGATACTTTTGAGAGTGTGCCTTTTATCTCATCTTCTTTTGCTGCAAGCACATATAAATCCCACCATGCTTCGGCGCTCATCGAGTAATCAGTTTCTACAACCATCTTGGGGTAAGTTTCGGCCAACCTGCCACACTGTCCCACAATAATGGACTTACTCCCATCAGCAAAACCCCAATCAAATTGACCATGTAATCTAAACTGAATACCCCATTCTGAAATTCTTTGGATCATTCCCAGTGATTCAAAATGCGTATCATTATCAACTACCTTTTGTAAATTAGCTGAAGGTAATTCATCCTGCCTGCAAATAACATCTAAAAAGACAGTAGCTTCCTTTCCTGAAATAACTTTAACAGAACGAAAAAAACCCATGCTGATTTCTTTTGATTCCAATCTGGCCTTTGCATGGTAAATAAACCAACCCGTAAATCTGTCGCCTATTTCTCTACTTTCTGTAATCTTAAACTGATCATTGCCTGATTTTAGAATACGCTTCTTGCCCATTTCAACCAAAGAATCGGGATGCTGACATCCGGCTTTATTGTATATGATTGCATGTGCTAATAGTTTGTAATATTTTGTATTACTTTCATCCGTATAGGCATGTTCATACTTCAACATTATATATTCATTGCCTTTATCAACACCTATTTCACGCTGTGCAGCAGAATAAAAACTAAGATTAAAACCCAACTCGGGGAAATTCCATATTTTGGTTTCATATTGAGCCAATAATCGGCCTGAAAACAGAATGATAAATAGAAAAATGAAAAAAAAGCAAAAGGTAATTTTCTCAGAAATGTATCTCATTGCAATATTTTTTTAGTTGATTATAAAATAATTATTCATGCAACAACCAATTCTTATAGGGTTGATGAATCAACACTGCATTGTAATATTTTTCTTCGCCTGTAACTTCACGATCAATCCAATCAGGCCGTTCTACAATTTCTTTTTCGTCATCTAATTCAACTTCTGCAACTATCAGTCCCTCATTTTCGTCAAGAAACTCATCTACTTCCCAAGCCCTTCCTTTATCATACAATACATAACGGATTTTACTAATTGTGGAATGACAAAAATGAGACAATAATTCATTGGCCTCATCCACAGGGATTTCATATTCATATTCAGGTCTTGATAGACCTGCCGTTTTCCCTTTGATTGTTATAAATCCTTTATTGGAAGTGGCGCGGATGCGAATAGTTTTATTTGCATCTGCATAAATGTATCCCTGACGCAACAACTCTCCCGAGCCCTTGTGCATATTTCTCCAAATTAATTTGTCAACCAAGTATTTTCTCTCAATTTCTATCCCCATATCTATTATTAATACAACTCCAAGCAAGATGATATCACCCCCACTGTCTCATAACAAATGTAATAATCTTTCACCACTAATAAAAAGTGAAAACCAAGATGATAATAGTGAACTAATTAAGTAGAAAGGCCATCTTTTTTGCAATAAATCGGATGGCATAATCCGGCATAAGACGATATAATAAGGTCATAAAAACGGCATCTTTCCCAACAAAAACTCTGGTTTTACCTTTTTCCATAGAAGAAATAATAATTGAAGCTGCCCGCTCCACCGGCATAGGTTTAAAAGAGGATGATTTATCTTTGGATGAATCATGATTGATAATCACCCCTGAATTACTTGAAATATTAGTACCAACAGCGCCCGGAAAAACGATAGCTACTTTAACCGATGTGGTCAACAATTCGGCGTACAATCCTTCCGTCATCATTTTTACGGCTGCTTTTGAAGCACAATATACTGATTGACCCGGTACCGGAATATATCCACCCATGCTCGAAACATTTACGATGTATGCATCGGGTCGCTGGAGCAATAGTGGTAAGAATGCTTTGGTCATATACAATGTTCCGTAAAAATTTACATCCATTACTTTTTCAATCAGCGGAAAAGTTAGGTCATGAATTTTTATGAATGGCTGAATTATCCCAGCATTATTGATAATAGCATCTACCTTATTGTGTGCATACAAAACCTGTTGAGGGAGCTGATCTACTGCTAACTTATCAGCAACATCTACCACATGCGTAGAAAGGTTCGATGATAATGTACCTGCCATCCTCATAGTTTCGGACAATCTATCGTCATGTATATCAACGGCAGCTACTTTAGCCCCTTTAGCCAATAACTGGAAGACCATTTCACGCCCAATACCATCTCCGGCACCGGTTACTACAATCACTTTTTCTTTAAGATTCACAAATTTCAATTTAGGGGATAAAATTTTTCAAGAATATGGAATAGTGATTTTTAAACACTATTTCATACTATAGCATGGTTAAGAAAGCGTTGACTAATTTTGCTGACGACGAAAAAGCAAAGCTGAAGCAGCAATCATAATTACTGAACCGGCCATCAGCAAATAAATACCCCATCCAATGCCGGCCATATTAATCAAGTTTGGATCGGCAGACAGTGATTCATTGATGCGATTGGTGCTACCCATAATCTGAACAAATCTCACAACCGCAATCAGGAAACAGAGCGAGGCCGGAATAACAGCCCACTTTACACGATTATTGAGTAACATATAGAATAAAAATATCAAAGCAAAACAAATAATTCCATATAACTCATTCAAACCATTGAGATACACCATTTCCATGGTTTGATGCAAGGGTGCTTTTCGCCAAGGTATAATCATGGCTGCAGCAGCCATCAATGTACCAATGACACCTATAATAATGATGGGATTACGTTTTTTCTGCATAATTGAGTGGATTTATTTCCAAATATACATATTAGAAAAAGAATGGCCGATATAAAACCGGCCATTCAAGTTAAAAATTCAAATTTATATATTACTTAACTTCTTCGTAATCTACATCTGTTACTTCAGGGCCGGCATTACCGCCGCCATCTTGCGAAGATTGCGATTGCTCACTCTGCCCTGCCTGTTGGTACATTTGAGATGTTGCTTGCTGGAAGATAGAATTCAGTTTTCCCATCGCTTTATCAATGGCATCAATATCTTGTGCCTGATGTGCCGTGCGAAGTTCCTGAATAGCCGCTTCGATTTCGGATTTCTTATCATCAGGCAACTTATCTCCAAAATCTTTGAGCTGTTTTTCGGTTTGAAAAATCAAAGAATCTGCCTGATTGAGTTTTTCGATGCGCTCTTTTTGTTTACGATCTTCATCAGCATTTGCTTCTGCATCGCGTTTCATTTTTTCGATTTCATCTTTGCTCAACCCACTAGATGCTTCAATCCGAATTTTTTGCTCTTTGCCTGTGGCTTTATCTTTTGCTGTAACATTCAGAATACCATTGGCATCAATATCAAACGAGACCTCAATCTGGGGTACACCGCGTTGCGCAGCCGGTATGCCATCAAGATGGAAACGACCGATGGTTCTGTTATCACGGGCCATCGAACGTTCACCTTGTAATACATGAATTTCAACAGAGGTCTGATTGTCGGATGCTGTAGAAAACACTTCTGATTTTTTGGTTGGGATGGTAGTGTTGGCCTCAATAAGTTTGGTGAATACGCCACCCATGGTTTCAATACCTAAAGCAAGTGGAGTAACATCAAGCAGAAGTACATCCTTTACATCACCGGCCAATACCCCGCCCTGAATGGCAGCACCAACAGCAACAACCTCATCTGGATTAACTCCTTTTGAAGGGGATTTACCGAAAAATTTTTCAACGGCCTCCTGAATAGCCGGAATGCGGGTAGAGCCACCAACCAATATAACTTCATCAATTTCGGATGCTTGCAAACCAGATTTCTGTAAAGCGGTTTTGCAAGGATCAATGGTGCGTTTGATTAAACCTTCTGCCAATTGTTCAAAACGGGCACGAGATAATTTCTTAAGCAAGTGGCGAGGCCCTGCAGGTGTAACTGTAATATATGGCAGATTAATTTCCGTTTCCATCGCACTGGAAAGTTCAATTTTGGCCTTTTCAGCAGCTTCTTTCAAACGTTGCAAGGCAATAGCATCTTTTCGTAAATCAAGTCCTTCTTCTTTTATAAATTCCTCTGCCAGCCAATCTATAATTACTTGGTCGAAATCGTCACCACCTAAATGCGTATCGCCGTCCGTTGACTTTACCTCAAAAACTCCATCGCCTAATTCAAGTATAGATACGTCGTGAGTTCCGCCTCCACAGTCAAATACGACAATTTTAAGATCGGTTACTTTTTTATCCAGCCCGTAGGCCAAAGCAGCAGCAGTAGGTTCATTGATAATACGCTTAACCGTTAATCCGGCAATTTCTCCGGCCTCTTTTGTAGCTTGACGCTGGGCATCATTGAAGTATGCAGGAACTGTAATTACTGCTTCTTTTACTTCATGTCCGAGATAATCTTCTGCAGTTTGTTTCATTTTTTGAAGAACCATGGCAGAGATTTCCTGTGGTGTATATTTGCGGTCGTCAATTTGTACACGGGGTGTATCATTGTCTCCTTTAACTACCGTATAAGGAACGCGTGACACCTCTTTAGAAGATTCACTAAATTTGGTTCCCATAAATCGCTTGATGGAATATATGGTCTTTGTTGGGTTTGTAATGGCTTGACGCTTGGCAGGGTCGCCAACTTTGCGCTCTCCATTTTCAAGAAAAGCTACAATAGAAGGGGTTGTGCGTTTTCCTTCGCTATTGGGTATTACTACGGGCTGATTACCTTCCATTACTGCCACACAGGAGTTGGTTGTACCCAAGTCAATTCCGATAATTTTAGACATACATTTATTCATTTTAATTGTATGCCCAACGAATCAATTAAAATGCCACAGCAGATTATGTGCTGCTTTTCGGCTAATCTGACAGTTGATTGACCCATCATATGCTGTATATGACAGGCACATGTGACAATATTGCAGATTATTTGAAGTTCAGATTCCCGGTATATTGCCCCCATTTAATGGAATCCTGCGTACGAGTATTTAGCTTGATTCCATCCAAACCGCCCTTACTTCTTGAAGAAAAAAGCCCCAATCCATTATAGATATTGGTGTAATCGGTAACCTTCTGCACAATACTCAAAGATGGTGCATTGATGGTCATATAATTATAAAGTTCCCGCCCTGCCTGATATACTATAAAATCGAGCGAATGAAATTTCCGTGCTTTCATCTGATTGCTGGGAGTTCCGGTTGGATTTGGCAACACATAAGTAGCGATAGCTCCATAAAATTGACTTTTCTGAATACCATGATAAATCTCATTACCCACAATATTAGTAGCATCGGGCTTGAACAAAGGAAAGGTTTTGACAAAGTTCTTGAGGGTTTTGTTGGCAGTATCTGTTCCTAACCATTCATAATAATTGAACCTAAAAGCAAGCTGATAGGCATACGTGCTATCATCTTTCAGCCATTTGATTGTCGTTGTAGGATCAGGGTTCACACCGGTTATATCTTCAAATGTGAGAATGGTTGAAGGTGAAGATGGGTAACTCATGAGCAGATTTTTAACCAAACTTGTCCAAGAACTTACGGTCTTGTCTTTAGAAGGAATACGTACAAAGAGTTTGTAAATCTTATTGGTAGTAAGCGTTGATGTGGTATAGTAGAGAATGTTTATATCATTGGCAAAAATACCCGAATCTTTTGGGAAAGGATCAATTATTTTATTCAAGACAATGCTATCCACTTTATTGCCATTTTGGTACGAAAGCAAATAAACAAAAGCCGAGTCGTAATATAAAGAATCTGAAATCTGAGCAAACATAAGAGCATCACCTTCTCCCAAATAGGCCTTATTTACACGAACCCATTGAGTGTCTTTTTTCGAATCAAGCAGGCCATATACAATAGTGATATCTTTATAGGGAGCCGTAAGGTCTATCTCAGTAGTACATGCATACATCCCCATCATCCATATCACAACAAACCCTAAAAACCAATTTTTCATGCCATCGAAATTTGAACGAAAGTAATACATTTTGCGAATACCCCAAAATGACAAAACCAATGATTTGTGGAAAAAATCAGATACAACAAGATTTGCATTTCTTACAAAAAGGCAGAATGGCCGGCACTTTATTTCTATAGTCGGCATAAGCTTTCCCAAAGTGTTGAAGCAATTTTTTCTCTTCAAGATACATCCCGATTGGCAAATAAATCCAAGTTATAACAAGCCAAACAAGCATAAATTGCGAAGGGAACATAAGAAAAAACCCTATTGTTAAAATGTATTGTGCAGCATAAAGCGGATGTCGAATATAACGATTTAATCCACACACCTGAAGCGATGAAAACTCTGTTTCAGGTGATGTATGCTTGCGAAAAAAAGAAGTACCTACAAATTCTGAAAGGTTGTATTGTCGCAAAGCAAGTATAGTCAATATCAATCCACTCAGCAATAATAGAGAAGCAAGCATTTGTATCCCAAGCGTAGTTTTAAATAAATATGGGGTTTCAGACAACACAAGCCAAGTTACAAGAGCCGCCAATCCGACAAGAGAAATTATATTGTAAAAAAGGCGATAATATCTTGCCATAAAAGCACTTAAACATCTCTTGACAAACTGACCGGCCAGCAATGAATGTAAGAGATAATAAACAATCCATGCCAAGGCATATACAATCCATTCCCTTTCAATCATAACAACAAACAATTAATGACAAAACAAGCATATTTTTTTGAGAGATAAAACCGGTTGGTCTTGGAGGGCTCAATTATTACTCCTTACTTTGTCAGAAACACAATCAGTATATGTCAGTTCATAAAGAAATTCGCAAGGTAACGACTCATACTTTGCAAGAGATGAAATACAGCGGCCAAAAAATTTCGATGCTTACGGCATACGACTATTCAATGGCACGCATATTAGATGCCTCAGGTATTGAGGTATTACTGGTAGGCGACTCGGCCAGTAATGTTATGGCTGGACATGAAACCACATTGCCCATTACGCTCGACCAAATGATTTACCATGCCTCATCTGTTATTCGTGCCGTAAAGAGGGCATTGGTTGTGGTGGATTTGCCTTTTGGATCATATCAGGGAAATACAAAAGCAGCACTCAGTTCAGCAATACGTATTATGAAGCAGGCCGAAGCACATGCTGTAAAACTCGAAGGAGGGGCAGAAGTTGTTGAATCTGTTAAACGAATTTTATCAGCGGGTATCCCTGTTATGGGGCATTTAGGGCTTACTCCTCAATCTATCTATAAATTTGGCACTTATGAAGTACGAGCCAAAGAAGAGGCAGAAGCCAAAAAGCTGAAACAAGATGCATTATTGCTTCAAGAGGCCGGCTGTTTTGCTCTTGTATTAGAAAAAGTACCTGCACAATTGGCAGGCGAAGTAGCCCGCAGCTTACAAATACCTGTTATTGGTATTGGCGCAGGCAATCAAGTGGATGGGCAAGTATTGGTTACACATGATATGCTAGGTATTACTTTTGAATTTAAACCCCGCTTCCTTCGCCGATACCTTGACTTACATACATCCATTACTGAGGCCATACAGCAATATATTTCCGATATTAAATCCGGTGATTTTCCCAACACCCACGAGCAATACTAATAACAAATTAGTATCAAGCTATAACTGCATTTTTTTAAAAAAAGACCTTATGATTGTTGGATAAATGAAATTTAGTTGTAAATTTCGTTTTCAAACAGCTAATTTATACATCATGAAAACAAAAAATTTATCCATTATAACTCTGATTTGGGGAGCAATAATGACCTTTTCATCTTGCGCTCCTGAAGATAATACAGGCGAAATTATCAGAGGATGTATTGATATGAATGCAGTAAATTATATTGCAACAGCCAATCAGGATGACGGAAGTTGTGTTAAAATTCCAGTTAAGCAGAATGGCATGTTCTTCAAATTCACGGCTACCTGGTGTGAACCATGTGGAAGTTGGGGCATGGATGCATTTCAAAGTGTTTATGATGCAAACAGAGGAAAAATTGTAGCTTTTACCGTACAAACCAATGATGACTTAATGACTGGCCGCAATCAACCTACTTTTCAAGCTTTCAGTACCAGATGGGATTATAGCGGCACGCCCAATTTTGTTGTAAACAACACACTACTCGGCACCAATTATTATCAAGCTGCTAGTGATATCAGTACCATAACATCTCAAACTCCCACCATCGGAACGGGTGTTCATTGGACCATTGGCGCAGGTGCTAATGCCGGTAAAATTAACATTAATGCTTATGCAAAAGCATTTTCAGCAATCAGTGGCGAGTACAAAATGGGAATATATATCATAGCCAAGAAATTGGTAGCTTACCAAAATGGACAAAGTGACAATTACGAACATCATAAAGTTATGATTGGATTTGCCGGATCTGACCCTTGGGGCGAAACGATTACTTCATCAGGCGCCACAGCCGATCAGGTATTTCATGTAGGGCATGTTGTACCTTTAGAATCTTCTTGGAATATTGCCGATATTGAAGTCGTTACTATCATTTGGAAAAAATCAGGTGCTTCTTGGGACTTTGTAAATGCAACAACTAACTAATTCTTGTAATTAGGGATTCATATCAGACAGGAAACCCATTTCAAAATGGGTGTTTTAATTGAACTAATTAACAGCACATTAATGCAAACCGATTTTCAATATAAGGTTATTTTGTCGTGTTAAATATCCATTAAAGTTATTAACAACACTTTTTCGAGCGACGATAAATCGAAAAGTTTTATTAAATTTGTATTCCTTCCTTTTCATAAACTTGGGTTCTAGAAAACATGTATGTACCATTTTCCACGGTCATACATGTTTTTTTATGGTATAATGCGATAGCTTCTGCCTCCCTGAAGAATCCTCCTTTTGCCAGAAACATAAAAAAAAGAAGGAAAGGTCTTATAACCCATTTCATCAATTCCCCATAATTCAAAATGCAAATGTGGCATGGTTGAGAACCCTGTGTTGCCACTATATCCAATTAATTGACCGACTTCTACTCTATCGCCATTTTTAACGATTACACCATTATACTGCAAATGCCAGTATGATGCCCAGGTTCCATCATCATGCTTTATTTCTACATAGTTTGCCTTATCAATCCATTTGCGAGTTGCCCCTCCACGATTATGTTTCCACTCTGTGCCCACTACAATGCCTGATCTAGCAGCACAAACCGGGGTATTCATTTTTAATCGAAAATCAAGTGCAAAAATTCGACGATGTGAAAAAACACCATAATATCCCTGTGAAACATATACCTTATTTTTGTTTAATACCGGCAATCGATATACAAAAGAAGTGTCGGTATGATGTGGAAAAGAAGCACGGCTATACATTTTAGAAGTATAACATGAAGAAAAAATGAAAATACAAATAATTAAAAAAGAAAAAAACAAATATTGCATACACATTAGGGTTTAATAGGAATGGATTTGCGACTGGCTTCTGCAGAATAATACGCCGCCTGATCTTTCATCTCCCAAACATTAAACTGCCTGATTATTCGTGAATACACCACTGATGGGTTTGCCCCATAATCAAGTAGCAAAAAGGTAGATTTTACAAAATTATCTACATCTTTCTTTTCTGCATAAACTATGCTTATGGCATCCTTAAATATCTTTATCTCTTCAGGAAAAAGCTGCATCCCTTCTTCTGCAGCAGCCATCGCTTTGTCAAACTCTTGCATTTTGGCATAAGAAAGTGTAAGAAGATAGGGTACTGCCGAATAATGAGGAGCCAATTCTTTTGTGCGTAATAACAAAGGAATGGCCTCATCATATCTATTCAGATTAATTAATCCTTGAGCCAGATTAAGCAATACCGGACCACGATTTGGAAAATAAGTATTAATCTCTGCAAATAAATCATATGCTTCTTGATACATTCCTACTGATGAATAATAGGTAGCCAATTCCATTCGGGCATAATACACATATGGTGGAGCAATTTCTATGCTTCGCTGATAATGTGCTATCATATCCTTTTCCAACTTTACTCGCTTAGATGGATTATTTTTAATCTGCGTCCACAAAATATTGGCATAATAATAATGAACCCGCGACACATCAGGCAAATTAGGCATATCCCCAAAAACCAACTTTTCATCGCTTTGCCATACATCTGATCGCTTATAAGAAAGAAAGGCAAATACAAGAGAAACTATAACAATAATCCATAATGATGTGCGATTTTTCTTAACTATAGCCGGTTTAATTTTTTTATCCGACTGAGATATCTGACTCCAAGAGGTTTTAGTAATTATTCCGACAGCACCAACAAGTATAACTGACAAACCCATAGAGGGCAAAAACATAAATCTGTCGGCCATTGTGTCTGAAAGTTTTCGAATAATATGCATGTATATGGAGAGCGAAGCCAAAAAGAATAATGCGCCGAACCAAAGTTCGGGACTTTTATGTCTAAACCGATATATCAAATAAGCCATTGCAGACAATAATACAATCAATAGCCAAACTAAAGGATTAGACCATGATTGCAAGGGGACTTGATTATAACCATAATAAAAAACCAAAGGCCAAGGGAGGATAAATAATTTTAGATACATGAATAGGATGATGATGACGGTAGGCAATTTGGAAAAAAATCCGTCTGTATGAAAAAGCGAATTCCCGAGAATATCGTCTTCCTTAACTACATTTTGCTCGGCAATAAGATCTTTACCCAATTCGGAGCTTTCTGAAAAATAAAAAGCCATGATAGAAAGTAAAAAAAGTAAGACAATATGAACATTAGAAAAAATAAGCTTTTTCAGATTTGCAAATGGTGCCTCCCGTTTTTCATAAAAATATACTAGGGGATAAATGAGCGTTAGGGTAACTGCATTTTCTTTTGACAAAAAAGCAAGCACATAAAACAAAATGCTAACAGCCAAATGAACCCATTTTGAATTCCGAAGAAATCTCAAATAAAAGATAAGAGATAAAGTGCCGAAAAGCACTACCAATAATTCATCGCGACTTTTGATATTTGCCACTACTTCAACATGCAATGGATGAACAGCATACAGCAAAACAGCCAAAAAGGCAAAAAGTCGGATATAATCATGAAAAAGTCGAGAAATGAAAATAAATAATACAAAACAAACCAACGCATAATACAAAAGATTCATGAGATGATGATAATAGGGATTCACGCCCCACATTTCTATCTCAATAGCAAATGTTGTTAGCGTTATAGGGCGATAGCCGTATTGATCATGCCGATAGATTGATTTGAACTTACGAAACAGATCAGGGACAGACGAAAGCCCTTTTTTAATTCTGGGATTTTCTTCAATCACAATCTTATCATCCCATACAAAACCATAGGAAAGAGTTTTCCCATATTGAATAAAAACAACCAAAACAAAGATTAGTAAATACACCCACGAAGGTTTTTCTTTACTAATGAAAATTCGTTCAACTTTTGCCATGCATTAAAATTATATATAATCTGCCAAATAAGATTCATTGCGAACAAAAACGTATAACCCCAGCAAAGCAAAAAGCCAAGACAAAGCCATAGAAGGCAAATAAAGTAAATTAAAATGCCATGAATCAAACAAACAAAAACGAGCCAATTCAATCCATCCCGAAATGGGATTAAAGAAAAAAACAGAACTAACTTGAGCTGGTAAAACATGGGGTGTAATGAAAACCGGTGTTGTCCATATTCCGACAAAAAGTAAAAAAGGAATGGCATGCATAAGATCGCGATATTTGATAATAAATGCAGAAATCCAAAACACAAATCCGAGTGATGTGATGCATATTCCTACACAAACAAATGGGAATAAGAGAACTTTCCATTCAGGGTATGCACCATAAACAACCATTAAAACTAAATAAATTCCAAAACCTATGGCAAAATCTAAAGCACCTGTGAAACATTTGGAAATTAAGATCAATGTTCGTGGGAATGGTATATTACGAATAATAGAAGCATTTTCCTTCATTCCGGAAGCCCCATTCGCAACAATATATGAAAAAAGATTCCAGATTAGCAACCCACTAAGTGCATATAACGGATAAGGAATATGCCCGGCTTTCCACCCCAATGCATATCCAAACATCAAAGAAAAAAGCAAAACATACATAGCCGGCTGAATCAATACCCATGCAATACCCATGAGGGTTTGAGCAAACTTCACTTTAACGTCACGATAGAAAAGAGTAATCGCTAATTTTCGCGATGCCCATAACTGAGAGATATAAAAAGTAAATGAATCAGAACCTGATTCAATAATGCGAATATTTTTATTAGTATGCATATTAATCAAACAATCGGTTAAATCTGAAAAGAGCATAATCTCGATAAGCCCTTAAGAAATGATAAATTGGCTTCAATTCCTTTTTAAAATGATAAGAAGGATTATATTTAACTAGCATGGCATGATATATATTCCAACATGGTATCAGCAATGCATCGCGACCATCCAAAATGCACTGCATGGTATAATAATTAAAATGTACAAACACTAAAGGCCAGGATGCATGAATTCGAATATGCCCCATTTCATCTATTGTTCGGGGCGAACTATCAATATTCCATCCGGCCACATTACATCCCCGATGTTTCAATATTTCAACATCATCAAAAAGTACAGGAAATAAATCAAGATATTTTTGATCATCAAATAATCCCCGACTGTATGATTTTTTCATTGTATAATTACAACTTGACGCCCACCAGTCCATGGCATTCAATGCTTTTGAACTCACCCCAACAAATCCGGCATTGTACAAACCCGTTTTAAAATTGGCCTCAAGCCATATTTGGTTTTTAAGCGGGCTGGCCGGATAAAAATGTGGTGAAAGTAGAATGGATTTATCCTTTAATAAATCGAATAAAAAATCAGGAGAAGAAAAAAAACAAATGTCATTATCCACATATATAACCGCATCATATCCCTGATTCAATAAATAAGAAAGCAGGATGGGCTTATGTGCCCATCGTAATTTATTACCTTTATACCTATTGCGCAATGAAACTGACACAGAAGATGAAAAATCATCAATAAACATGACTTGCATTCGGTCGTCCTGAAAATGTTGAGAATTGGCATCTGTAATAAGGCAATAGAAGTCAGCTCCGGTTTTATCATTCAGTGACTCAAATAGAGCCCTAGCTTTAAACCAGTGACTTTGTGAAGAAATTGTACAAATTGCTGTTTTCAATCCCAAGGTTTGAGTAAAAATAAAAAAAGATTAAGATAACAGAAAATATCGTACATTAGTTTAGCACCTTTGCAAGATGAAGAATGATAAAACACCATATCTGAGCGTTGTTATGGCAGTCAGAAATGACAAGCACAGAAGTGATTTATCAGAGCGGCTGAATATTGCCTTGAGAGTATGGTCAGAACTATGTTCCGACTACACACTTCCTATAGAAATTCTACTAGTTGAATGGAATCCGCTACCCCAAATGCCTTCTCTTCAATCCATTATTAAATCAGGTTATCATAATCCATATACAAACATAAGAATCATATCTGTTCCTAATGAAATACACTGTAAGATAGACCCCAAAAACCCGGAAGGATTCCATCAAATGATTGCAAAAAATACGGGTATAAGAAGAGCAAAAGGCCTTTTTGTGCTTTGCACAAATCTGGATGTATTTCCTGATAAGATGCTCATTGAAATATTATCAAAACAACAACTAAAATCAAAAACCTACTATCGAACTCGAAGATGCGACATTCCTTCCGAAAAACTACTTAATATGTCGGTTGAAGAATTGATTTCATATTCACGAAAACATATCATAAGAAGCTTGGGGATGCATCCAAAATGGCCGGGGCTCAAAGTGTATAAAAAGCAATATTTAGTGTATAAATTTTCCGTTTTAAAGTGGATATATCCTTTTCTATTATTTATAAAACGATTACTACTTGGCAAATTTCATTTTAATTTAGCAACTATAGATAAAGAAGCAAGTGGAGATTTCACATTAATGAGTCATGCCGGCTGGATGCAAATAAAAGGATACCTTGAAAACACAGAATACCCGCTACACATTGACTCGTTGGCATTGATTCATGCCAATTATTGCAACTTTAAACAAATCATATTACCGCCTGAAGCATGCGTTTATCATATGGATCATCCGGGAAGTTGGAGGGAAGAAAACAAAGACGATAAGAAAAATGTATCACATTTAAGCTGGGAAGACGTAACAAAAATCGCAGCAGGACTTCAAAAAGGAGATTTTATTTACAATACAGATAAGTGGGGGCTTGCAGATGATAATTTGTATGATGATAAACTTAAATAATAATAAATAAGTATATTCATATCCAAAACCGAACAAGGATGAAAAGAGCACTTATAACCGGCATTACCGGACAGGACGGTTCATATTTGGCAGATTTACTGCTCCGAAAAGGATATGAAGTGCATGGTATAAAGCGCAGAAGTTCTTTATTTAATACCCAACGAATAGATCATCTATACGTAGATCCTCATGAAGATTCATCACGATTTTTTTTGCATTATGGCGACCTTTCAGATGCATCAGGACTAACACGCATCATTCAGGAAACACAACCTGATGAGATTTATAATTTAGGAGCCATGAGTCATGTAAAGGTAAGTTTCGATTCGCCTGAATACACAGCCAATATTAATGCTTTAGGCACGCTTCGCTTATTGGAATCTGTCAGGTTGCTCGGATTGTCTGAGAAAACTCGATTTTATCAGGCCTCAACATCCGAGTTATATGGAATGAATACCGGAGAATTTCTCAACGAACAATCAACATTCTCGCCTCGAAGCCCATATGCTGTAGCCAAATTATATGCTCACTGGATAACGGTTAATTATCGTGAAGCATACCAATTATTTGCCGTTAACGGCATTCTATTTAATCACGAATCCCCGGTGAGAGGCGAAACATTTGTTACACGCAAAATAAGCAGGGCTGTAGCAGCACTCTCACTCGGAAAAGATGATTGTATATATGTAGGAAACATTGACTCACTTCGCGACTGGGGGCATGCAATTGATTATGCCGAAGCCATGTGGTTGATGATGCAACAACCAACTCCACGTGATTTTGTTATTGCAACAGGTCAGGTACATAGCATTAGGCAAATGATAGTTCGGGCATTTTCAGAAATTGGTGTAACCATAACTTTCAATGGAGAAGGATTACATGAAGTAGGTGAGGTTGAAAAATCAATGAACAAATATTTATCTCCAGGAAAAATAGTAGTAAGAATTGACCCTCGCTATCTCAGACCTACCGATGTTGCTTGCCTACGTGGCGATGCCTCATTGGCACGCAAAACTTTGGGATGGGAACCTCGCTATAATTTTGAACAAATCATTCATGAAATGGTGCAATCTGATATAAAAAAACTTGCTAAATCCATTTTAACAAATGGATAAATCATCACGTATATATATTGCCGGACATATGGGATTGGTAGGTAGTGCCATTCATCAGGCGCTAACAAATAAAGGTTATAAAAATCTTATTTGCAAAACTCACGATGAGCTTGACTTATGTAATGCAGAAGCCACTGCAAGATTTTTTCAAACAGAAAAACCGGATTATGTATTTATTGCAGCAGCAAAAGTCGGTGGCATACAAGCCAACCTAAAATATCCGGCTGATTTTTTGTATCAAAACTTAATGATTGCATCTCATCTCATTCATCAATCCTATCTACACAATATTCAGAAATTATTATTTCTTGGCTCATCTTGCATTTATCCAAAGCATAGTCCTCAACCTATTTCGGAGCATGATTTACTTACAGGCCCGCTGGAATACACCAATGAACCTTACGCCATTGCAAAAATTGCAGGCATTAAACTTTGTCAAACCTACAATCGTCAGCATGGTTGTCATTTTATTTCAGCTATGCCATGCAATCTTTACGGCATAAATGACAACTTCAATACAGAAACAGGACATGTAATTCCGGCGCTCATGAAGAGAATGCTCGATGCACGCATTTCAAATCAACCCTATGTGGAAATATGGGGAACCGGAAACCCATTACGCGAATTTTTACATGCCGACGACTTGGCTAATGCCTGTGTACTTATTATGGAAAAAACATGCAAAAAGGATATTATCAACATCGGATCAGGTGAGGAAATCTCAATACGAGATTTAGCTTTACTAATAAAAAAAATCACAAAATATAAGGGAGAACTTATATTTAATGAATCTCAACCTGATGGCACTCCAAGAAAAATCTTAAACTCATCCGTCATCCGTCAAATGGGATGGAATCCAAAAATTTCGCTTGAAAAAGGTTTACTTCAAATTTACAAAACCGTTTTTAATTAAACATAAAAGTAGTTATCATATACATATGCATAACAGCCATTTTGACATACCATTTAATGTTCCGTTCATACATCCAGATGTGGCCAACTATATGCAAAAAGCTGCTAAGGAAAATAACTTTTTTAGGAATCAGGGCTATTACTATCAACAAGTTCAGAAGATCATGAGTAAATGGGTGGGGCATTCACGAATTTTTCCCACACCCTCATGTACACAAGCATTAGAAATTGCTTCCATGATTATAGACATTCAACATGGTGATGAAATCATATTGCCATCCTACACCTATGCATCAACAGCCAATGCTTTTGTTCTCAGAGGTGCTAAACTCGTATTTGCCGATGTCCTTTCATACTACCCTTCACTTGACCCAAAATCAGTTGAGGCATGTATCACACCAAAAACGAAAGCCATTGTATGGGTACATTATGGGGGAAGAGCAACTCGTCCAGAAGAGATAATTACATTATCTAACAAATATAATATAACTCTCATTGAAGATGCCGCCCATGCAATAGGCGCTACACACAATAACAGACCCCTTGGCACCTTTGGCGACATGAGCACCATTTCATTTCACGAAACAAAAAACATTGGTTGTGCTCAAGGAGGCGCACTCATTATAAATCAACACAAATGGCTGGAAAAAGCTATGCAACATATTCAATGTGGCACCAATCGACATGATTTCATATCCGGAAAAATTAATGCATATAAATGGATGAGAGAGGGCACAAATGGAATTTTGGCAGAACCTTTATGCGCAATGCTTTCATTTCAACTCCATCATCTTGAAACAGTAACACGTCGGAGAAAAAAATTATGGAATCACTATTATCATTTGCTAAACCCTATAACAGAAAAAGGCATCCAAATTTGCACACCAGATAAGGAAGACAATGCACATGTCTTTTATTTGATGCTCCCTGATAAAAAAACTTGTACACATTACCAACAAACGCTTAAAGAAAAAGGAATACATTCAGCCACCCATTACGAGCCGTTACACCTATCTCCATTCATGCAATCATCAAAGTTAATTTCCCATTTACCCAATACCGACAAATTTGGCATATCATTGCTTCGTTTACCGCTACACCATTATATAACAGAAGATCAACAACAGTATGTGGCTAATCAAATCTTAGATTTGACCTTTAAAAAAAAGTAATCTAATAATTCCATTTACCAGATATCCATCTAACAGATCCATGACGCAGCGCATTTGTAAATGCCGGAGGTTTAATCGAATCTATCTGTAAACTAATACAGTTAGATTCAGAAAAAACGCAGTGTTCGCGCTGATAAATAAGTTGTAATTCGGCATGATATATCCCTCTATTTAACATATAGAGTGGAATCTCTGCACGTACACTCAAACGAGTATTGTCATTGCTCATCATTCTAACACTTTCACTGGCATTGATTGTACTGAATCCACATGTTTGCTCAAACATATTATCTGGATGCAACAGCCAAGTAACATCAATGTTGTGTTGTTCGATACAATTGTCAATTTCTATGAACAAAATTAATGACTGAGACGAAATCTCAGAAGATACTGCATAAATCTGCAAATCATTAACCCATGCAGGATAATTCAGAATATCAGGCACTGCATCCAGATGAGTAATAAGGCCAGAAGGCAAAGTACAAACAGTATCAGCAAGGCCATGTAACAAAGCCATATCATGAGTAGAAAATATCAATGTTCCTCCTTTATTCTTCCATGCCAACATATGTTGAATACTTTGTTTTCGGAAAGCAGCATCTCCAAAACCCAAAACCTCATCAAACAAGCAAACATCAACAGGCAAATGTGTTACTATACTTAAAGCCAAACGCACATACATGCCATTCGAATAATATTTTACTTGCTGAGACATATGCTTCTCAATTCCAGAAAATGAAATGATAGCATCTCGTTGTTTCTTAATTTCAGAATAAGAGAAACCCAGCAATTGACCAAAAAGAAAAATGTTATCAAATCCATTTAATTCAGGATGGAAGCCCGCCCCGGTATCTAGAATTGCCGCCGATTTGCCATAAACGCATGCGAATCCTTTAGTTGGTTTTGTAATGCCTGCCAAGATTCTCAGCAATGTACTTTTTCCGCAACCATTAGGACCATATAACGCAACAAACTGCCCCTTTTCAACAGATAAATCCAATGGAGAAAATACCGGACAGCCAATAGAATCCTCTCTGCCAGATGTAGCATACACTTTTGACAAACTTGATATCTCAACTGACAGCATCATCATTCATTTTCCAAACGAAAAATACAAATAAAGACAGTACATCACAACAAATGTGTATTTTCATGGTATGGAAGCCAAGCAGATCCAGCAAAGAATTCATATCATTTCATATCGGCTGAGGCAGTGGAAAAACCATTTACTGCCACCTGTAATGTCAGCCATGCTGATAGTTTATCCATATACTACTTCGTCTGCAGAAACAATCTCAAAAGGCCTTTTTTGGATTTCATCATTAATATGTATTAGCATCTATGGATATTGGGTAAATGATTGGGCAGACAGGCAATCTGATGTGCTTGCACGAAAACCTAATTTCCTGGCCGGATTACCAAATTGGATTTTGATTTCTGGGGCATTATTATTTAGCTTACTTGCAATTATATTGTGGTTGTCCGGATTACCTCACTGGTTTACCACATCATTGTTTATACTCGAATGGGTACTTTTTACACTCTATTGCATTCCAATCATTCGACTAAAAAATCGCCCTATATGGGGGCCGCTTTGCGATGCCCATTATACACATATAGTACCTGTCTTTTTTACCCTCTTCTATTTCCAACCAGCTCAGTATCATCATATCTGGATAATCATTTACCTGCTTTTATTATGCAAGGGTTTACGAAACATATTACTTCATCAAATTGAAGACCGCAAAGCCGATACAATCGCAGGCATCAAATCATTTCCAATCACAATGGGCCCAATAACAACCCTTCGGATTATTAATCGAATTTTATTACCACTGGAATTAGCCTTACTTCTCATATTATCAGCATATTTAATGCCCTATTCTTATGTTCCCCTCATTTCCTTATGGTTATACATAGCGATATATGGAATATATATATCAATATGGACTATCCGATATATGAAAAAGAATCAACTCAACAAACACTTGGTTTATATTACAAATGACATATATGAATATTGGCTGCCATACATAATAATCATATCATTACATATTGATTGGAAATTGAAAATTGCATTATGTATAATACATGGATTGATCTTTAATAAAGGCGTTGCAAGTATGATAAAAACATTACGTGTTGTTCTAAAAACAATTTTTCCTAATCAAAACACATCCATATAGAGAATGATTGATTATTTTGTGAACAATAAGCAATAAAAGATGTGTGGCATTACGGGTATATCTACTAAAGAAAATAACATAAATATTGAGAAGCTTTGGCTTGCTACTGATATACTGGCTCATCGAGGACCCGATGATAGAGGCATATATGTGTCTCAAAACCAAAGAAACGGAATGGGGCACAGACGGCTTTCATTTATTGATATCAGCCCCTCTGGTAAGCAACCTATGAGTAATAAAAATGGATCCCTTCATATTACTTTCAATGGAGAAATATACAACTATAAGGAACTGCGTACCCGTTTAGAAAATGATGGAATACAATTTGAAACACACACAGATACAGAAGTATTGCTTAATGGATACAAAAAGTGGGGGACATCATTGCCCAATTATCTTGACGGAATGTTTGCCTTTGCCATTCTAGATGAAGAAGAACAAACATGGTTTTTATGTCGAGACCGATTTGGAATAAAACCTCTTTTCTTTTCATTCAGTAATGACGCTTTTATTTTTGGTTCTGAAATTAAATCGCTACTTGCATTTGAGGTAATAAATAAAAAAATCAGGCCTGATGCTATTTCACTTTTCTTAGCCAACCGATATATCCCTTGCCCTTTTACTATTTGGGACAATATTTATCAAGTCAGGCCGGGGCATTATTTAGAAATTAATCTCCAACAATGGAAACAAAAAAATACAGCATATTGGATATTAGAGACCGGCAATCTGTATGAAGACTCAGAAACCGCACGGAATACATTTGAAAACATGTTTCAACAATCTGTTCAATCACATCTGATTGCAGACGTACCAGTTGGTTCCTTCTTAAGTGGCGGATATGACTCTTCTGCGCTGGTTTACATCATGCAAAAAGTATTGCATTATCCCACCAAGGCCTTTACTATAGGATTTAAAGATTGGGCACAAAGTGAAGATAAATATGCTTCAATTGTAGCCGAAAGCACAGGTGCTGATCTCTATACAAGTATTGCAGACGAGTCGCATCTTTCAATGACTCATAAACTCATGTGGCATTACGACAATCCCATAGCCGATATCTCTATCATTCCAACATATGAAGTAAGCCGATTAGCTTCTTCATATGTTAAGGCCGTATTGTCAGGCGAAGGCGCCGATGAAGCATTAGGCGGATACTGGTGGCATAAAAGCGAAAACTGGCTCAGATATTCATCCCTTCATTCACGTTTATTTGGATATTCATTCACTGATATAAAAAAGCACTATATCTCAGCAATGAGTATGGGCCTCTTTGATAATAAAGAGCTAAAAAAATGTCTAACATCTACTTATGCTTCACATATTCCAGATGACCCATTTTCTCACTTCGATACATTTAGATTACCAAATGAAACCTCTATCGTCAAACAAATCCAGTATTTAGATATATATACATTTATGTCGGAATTGATATTAACAAAAATTGACCGGGCATCTATGGCCCACTCCCTTGAAGTGAGAGTTCCCTTTCTTCAACATCAGCTAATACAATATCTTTTTTCACTATCTAGCGATGTTGTTATCAAGAAAAATATTCAAAAATATTTTCTACACGACTGGCTCAAAACCAGATTGCCTGCTACTATTCTAAACCGTTCAAAACAAGGATTTGTAGGACCAGATGCATATTATATGAATATTGACATCTATCAATCGGCACTTAAAAATGGTGAACTCATCAAACAGGGCGTTATACAAAAAGCATACATGCTTCATTTAATCAAAACAAAAGATCACTGGCGCTTATGGAAAATGTATGCATTAGAAAACTGGTGGAAAGTATGGCAGCCACAATAAATAATGTAATATCATAATAATGAAACGGGCATATGTTTTTGTTGTTTGCGGAGATGCATCGCATCTAGACACACTAAAAGTAAGCTATGACATACTATGCCATCACACTATATATCCAATATATATTGTAACTGACCCAATGCGGAATGATTATCCTATCTCATACCCTCTGCAAATTGAAATCAGCACTCCAACTCACCTAAATCACCACCAGGCATCCATATGGATGAAAACATCTTTACACAAAATCCTACCCCCCCATACACTTTTTGCATACTTAGATACAGATATTTTGGCATTCGGCAAACAGCCCGACAACATCTTTGATCAATATGTAGCACCTATTCGATTTGCCCCTGACCATTGCCAACTAATGCAGTTCAGCAGTTATGCCGTAAATTGTGAATGCCAGCCCTATTATGAAGAAAAACGACATCAGCTACAATCCTATTTTAAAGCAAATGATCCATATGCACAAAACCCTTCATCCGAAATAATAGCCAAGAGAAAACAGCTTATTGAAGCTCAAGAAAAAATTAGGAAAAATTTTATTAATCGGATTTTTTTCTTACTCAAATTTCTTTTTTTCTATCCACGTTTTCGAGTGAACAATCAATTTTACTATCAGAAAAAAGATCGAACCTTTTATAGTAACGAAGGAGAACCCATCATGAAAAGTCATTCTATGAATGATGCTGCAAATGCATGCGACTTGAAATGGAGTGTATTGAAACAAGATTTTGTTGGAAAAAACAAACTAAATATATTTCACCCCCGATGCAAGCATCTGAAATATGCCATCGAAAAGGAATTCAATGTCGCAATACAATCCAACTGGCAACATTGGAACGGGGGTGTATTTCTATTTTCTGATGATTCTCACGCCTTTATGAATACATGGCATACATACACAATGGACATATTTGATAACCCGTATTGGAAAACACGAGATCAAGGCACATTAATAGCTGCAGTATGGAGACACAACCTACAACATCATCCTACGCTTCATCCTAAATGGAATCTGATTATTGATTATCAATCTACTGGCAATATGGTTCTTGGTAATGGTGCGATTTATTGTAGGGGCAAAGAATATTATCCCGAATTTGTGCATATCTACCACCATTTTGGAGACACCTCATGGCCTGTTTGGAATGCCATTATTAACCATATATCAAAATAATGATAAAGATTGCACATATCATTAATCCCTTTAAGCCATTAAAAAATTCAGACCTGCAATATGCGCAGCACATCACATTCGAAAGTATAAGAAGAGCAAAGGGTCAAGTGCAAGATAATATAAACATACAAGTTTTATGTGCCTGCTATCAAGAAGACAAAGATATAATTCCCTCTGATTTTGAAAAATTGCCTCATTTGACAGAATCTGTACTGGACTTTCAGCAATTTAAACATCCTCGAAAACTACCTATCATCAGAGAAATATTAGAAAAAGCATTTCAATACAGTAATGCCGATTATTTCATATATACAAATATTGACATCTCACTCTATCCAAACTTTTACACGCAAATTATAGAACATTTAGAAAACGGGCATGATGCTCTAATTATCAATAGAAGGCGGATTCCGGTAATACATACCCGTGTTGAAGATATTGAAAAAATTTATTTGCAGACAGGCAAATCACATCCTGGGTTCGACTGTTTTGTATTTCACAAATCACTCATTCCTCAATTCTTTTTATCAAATATTTGCGTTGGGGTTCCATTCTTTGAAATATCATTTTCGCAAAACTTATTTTGCTATGCACAATCTCTACTTTGGATACAAGACGGGAATCAAACATTTCATATTGGTATGGAGATTTTTAAAAAACGTCAACCAAGAACCTATTTTAAGTATAACAAATATGAATGGAGAAAAGTAGAAAGCAAACTATACAAAGACATGTCGTTGAAAAAAATTCCTTATGCTGAACAATGTATTATACAACGATTCATTAAATGGGGCTTTCATCCATGTTTCCCAATACGATTAATGATTCGGCTACAATGGAAACAGTGGTTCTGCCCTAAATAAAAACCCATCAACCTGATGAAGTTGAGTTGCAATCATAGATTCGGAAGAGTATTTAACATGTAGTATATTTTCTTTTTCATTACCCATTTTAGAGAAATGAGCATGCCACTTCGCAGTAGCATTTGTATAATTTTCAGGAAAACACTGATACCTACAAAATTCGTTTGATTCTCTTTGAGAAAATTCATAACCCAATGCAAGATTCAAATCAATTACTGATTTATTATCATCTTTAACTTTTGCTTCAAGCGTCTTTAAACCCATAGCTCCAAAGGCAAAATCCATCAAAACAAGAATCGCCTTAATGGATTGGATAGAGGTTGATAATTCGGATGAAGAAGCAAAAATGCCCGCCTCGGCTTTTCCCTCATTCCATTCAATATTTTTTAAGTGAACAACTCCAACCTCTTCATAAATAAAATACAAGTCGTGATTCTCATTTATTTTTTGAAACCACTCTTTCTGTTGCTCTGAGGTGATTACATCACTCTTTTGCATCATCCTTCTTATTTCATCACGGTTTCTCCACTCTCTTAACATCTCAATATGGCAAACCTGAATCTGAGAAAGCACAATTCCATACTTATTTAACTTAATCATACATCATTCTTGATCGAATAGGTGGGCTTTTTTATTCTCATATCGTAAATCCGGTTAATATATGCCGCCATCACTCCTACGCCAAATAATGTTACACCTGTTCCAAAAAGAATAGAAACTATGGTTGATGTATATCCCAAAGGAGCGCCTACTCTCAATTTGATATAAAGATAATATGCACCAATGAAAAAACTAATTAGTGAAATTAAGAATGAAAGAAACATGGTTATCTTAAGAGGGACTGAGGAGTAAAAAACAATTAATCGCATGCCAATTTTACACAATCGGAATAAACTATAACCTGATCGTGTAACACCAGCTACATTTCTTTGTATCGTTATTGATGACACATCGTGAGTGTACCATGCCGCTACCTGATTAACAAATACATGATCTCGACTATGGATTGCAATCTTATCTGCCAAATCTTTGGTCATCAATCGAAAAGATGAACCTATTGAACTAAACTGACCGTCAATCTTTGAAAGAAAAAACCCAACAATAGATTTTCCCAATTTTTTAATGATATTTCTTGATGGAATAACACCATAAACCAAGTCAGATTTGGACTCTAAAATCTTTTGATACAAAAAATAAATTTGTTCTACCGGATAATCTAAATCATCATCAATAGTTACAATATAATCACCTTTTGCATGAGCAATTCCGCAAAGAGTAGCGCTGTTTTGACCAAAATTTTTGGCAAAGCGAATCACCCGAATATTATCAGGATGGGAAAAATTAAGATTTTGCAACACATTTAATGTTTCTTTATTGCTATAATCGTCAACAAAGATTATTTCATAATTCCATTGATGTTTTCGACAAAGTGCATCAATCTGATTATACATCATTTCAAGGGTCTGAAATGAATTATAAACCGGAATCACTACCGATAAATTTGTTGAATTAACATTCATAATATTCTATAATAGGAGAACAAATCAAAGGTTGTAAATGCAAACAGGCCGTTGCCCATGACAAACCGACACCGAAACCGCTTAGAACAATGCGATTGGAAACATGTTCGAATTTTTCGTAATGATGACAAATTGTTAATGGTATGGTTGCACAACTTGTATTTCCATAATCATAAAGCGAATACAATACTTTATTTTGAGGTAACGCAAGTTTGGCAGATATTCTATCATTTAACAGCTTATTAGCCTGATGAAAAACCCAATAATCAATCGTGTTAGGATCAACCGAAGTTTCTTTCAGCAAATTTTCAACTTGATGTGCAACATTTTTTAGCCCAAAATGAAAAACGTCTTGGCCATTCATATGCAAATTTAATCGATTTCGAGTTGAGTGCGAATCTAAACATATCTCTTCAAAAGATTTAGAATTTGTGGGATTCCGAAATGCACCATCAGGAATATATATCGCATCATACTTAGAAGCATCTGACTGTACGCAAAACCATGCATCAATATTGGCATGTGCATCATATTGAATAGCTGTAGCCGATGCAGCATCTGAGAATATGGGAATTAAAGAGTAATCATGGCTCCCTATAGTATGGGTGATAGTATCAGCAGCTATGAGTAATGCCTTACGGAAACGACCTGAACTAACCAATGCACTTACAACTGAAAGCCCATACACATAACCTGCACATCCTTGATTGATATCAAGGCAAAAAACAGAAGAAGAAAGCTGCAATCTGGATTGGATAAGAATACTATTGGCTGGCAATAAATAATCAGGGGTTTGAGTAACCAAAACCAGCAAATCCACCTCTTCAGGATGCCAATGCAATCTTTGCATTAACTCTTTTGCAGCACATACTCCCAAATCGGATGCAGTAATATGAGGTGGAGCAATTCGTCTGTTTTTAATGCCGGTTGTATTGATGAGATGCGCAATTTCATCCTGAGACAAATGTGGTAAATTATCATTACTAACAATGTTATCTGGCACAACCGAAACAAGGCCTGCCATACTAATATGCTTAAAAGAAAATGGCTTCATGACAAATCCGAATGATTCTGTTTTTTGGACAGAAGTAAATGATATAAATCACTAACGGTATTTACTTGGCGTAAATCTGCATCTGAAATCAAGACATTAAATGTTTCATCAATGGCAACAGTAATAACCAAAGCTTGTAATGATGACCATCCTTTAATGGAACGCAAAGATGTTGTAAATCCAATATCATCCCTGACATCTGAAGGAAACTGGTCTTGAATCAAAGAGAGAAAAACATCCGCATTCATAAAAATAGATTCTTAGGTTGGATAAAGTTACATAAAATTAACCAGGTGTATAATAACAGAAATATAAAGACAAAAAAAAACCTTTAGCGATGCTAAAGGTTTTTCAAAGTTAAATCTGACAGCTTACTTCTTAGCAGAAGCTGAAACTGCAGCACCTCCAGATGGAGCAGCTGGCTTCTTGGCAACTTTCTTCTTAGGAGCTGCTTTCTTAGCTGCTTTTTTAGGAGCTGCTTTTTTAGCTACTTTCTTAGCTGCTTTTTTGGGAGCTGCTTTTTTAGCTACTTTCTTAGCTGCTTTTTTAGGGGCTGCTTTTTTAGCTACTTTCTTAGCTGCTTTTTTAGGAGCTGCTTTTTTAGCTACTTTCTTAGCTGCTTTTTTAGGAGCTGCTTTTTTAGCTACTTTTTTAGCTGCCTTTTTTACGGGCTTCTTTGCTGCTGGTTTCTTTGCAGCGGGCTTCTTTGCTGCTGGTTTCTTTGCAGCTGAAGCTTTGGTTTTAGTGCCGGATTTTTTTGCCATAAAATGTATGTTTTGTTTACTCGAAAGTATATATTAATTTCTTTACAAAAAAATAATGTCATTTTTTTTTTTGAATGTGTCCATGACGAAATCACTTAATCAAACATACTTGTATCTATTGATATACTTGCAATACAAACGATTTTGCATCAAAAAACAATCAAGGTAATTAACAATGGATGGTTGAAAAATATGCAATTCAAACCGACTAATCAAATACAACATTCTTCTGTATGCTCTGTATTTACAGCATGTGCAGAAAGAATGAGCAAAAACAAAAATTGTCAGCAACTTGTTTATAAAGTTGTAATTCATATCACCATACTTACTTTCATAAAAAAAGAAGTGATTATATTGAGATAAGAAAAAAAAGCACATACGCCAGTAAATGCAAACACGTCAACAGTAACAGAAACAGGCATTACAAAGCACCTCATATCAATACTATATGCGAAAAAAAATTAAAAAGAAAAATGGAAACAGAAAATTCAGTTAAGCATTTCTCTTATTCAGATACGATCGAACAAAAGCATAAAATAAAAGAAGAAATGAAACCAATAATGAGATACGACCAACAAAATCTCCATGTCGTGTATATAGCGTAAGTGTGTGATTCAGGTTAACTGTTCCTTTAATAACATCAGTCGTCCAAAATTTTGAAGGTTGAATAACATCACCTCTTTGATTGATAAAGCATGATATCCCGGTATTAGCAGAACGTGCAATGCTTCTTCTTGTTTCAATAGCACGAAGTCGAGTATAGGCAAGTAGTTGTCTGTAACCAGGAGAGTCGCCCCACCAAGCATCATTTGTACTAACCGAAATAAATGACGCGCCGTTGCGAATATATTGAGTGATGAACCCACCATAAATCGATTCGTAACAAATGACAGGCGCAACATTAATTTTCTTAACCGTATTAAAAAACACCGTTCGTTCTTTTTGTGTGCCCATATCACCAATCTGCCCTCCTAACTTTCCAAACAATTTGTGTTGAATTGGTTTAAGTACTTCAGCGAAAGGCATCATCTCTGGTCCGGGAACTAACTTTGATTTATGGTAAATCTGAAAATCTTGATGATTATCTATTTGCAAGGCCGAATTATGATCGTCATAATACAAATCTTTATTGCGAAATTTCTCAGCTGTCAATGGCACATAAGGTCCGGGCTCAAACAATTGCAAATGTGATATGCCCATGATAAAATGAATACGTGGCCAATGATTTGTTATTTCTTTTATTCTATTGTATTCTGGCGTTTGCATTAGTTCATGATCCCATACTCCATTTGAGAATACAGATGTTTCAGGAGTAATGATATAATCGGTTAAACTATCAGCTCGGCTCAATGCCAATGAAATAATATGATCAAATTGTTTGGTTGCAGGAATACCTCCAAACTTATCCCATGGGTCAATATTGGGCTGAACCAAAACAACCGTAACAGGATTTTCTTCTTCCTTATAAGTATAATAGCGAATCAGCGAATACATTATAGGAAGCACCAATAAGGCGACAGGTGGAATGGCTCCTCGAATTGTTTGATTTTTTTCACGCCATAAAATAATCCATTCAAAAAGCATGATATTGACAAGAAGTACCCAAAGCGTTCCACCCATTGACCCGGTAATTTCATACCATTGAATTATTTCAACTCTATTGGCAAATACATTACCTAACATAAGCCAAGGCCATGATAAATCCCAATCAAGATGCAAGTATTCGAATGCAATCCAATAAACAAGAAGCCCGATATAGCCAATTCTTTTTCCGAGTGCTTGCTGAGTATAAAAAAACAGAAGCCAAACAAAAGCCATAAAAAGCGAGTTAAACAATATGGCCACATATGCGCCTTCAGGAGAAGAGAAAAATATCCAATATGTGATAAGAAGATTCCAAACAAAGAAAGTAAGATATGCATGGCTAAAAAAACGCATCCTCCGTCTTTTTGTGTATGAGTTTCGAATGCTATATGCAACATACAATAATGGGATAAAAGCTACAAAAGCCAGAAATGGAAATCCATCAGCAGGCCAGGAAAAAGTCAGCAACAATCCCGACAATAAAGAAAGTAGTAAATGATGATACCATGCATTCATGTGATAAATCTACGAATTTGAAAGTAAAATTAAGGCATGAAAATCAGGCCGACCAATCATTATATGTGTATAGATTTGGCTTTTTGGGCAATACCAAAAGTAGGGCAATTACAATTACTCTTCGACTTACAACCCACGATTGGGATAAGAAGCCCAATGGATAGAAGAATAAACCAAAAACCTTTCATGAATGGAAATTAAAAATCATCGAATGTAGGCAATGGCGCTTTTTCGTATGCTTGTTTTTTGGGTAGTAGATGGTTGATAAAAATAATATTGATAAGTTCATCATCAACTGTCTGCACCGTTTTTGAGATACCGTTGGTAATGGTATGTTTTTGGTCATATTTATACTTGGGAAGATATGGTTCATAACGACCATCCACGAATTTAATAAAAATGTCTTTTACTTTGCCCTGTTCAACTTGAACTTTAGAAGTGTAACAGTCATTACGACTTCCTACACGGATGGACAAAACAACGCCATCGTGCCAGCCATCTTTAATTTCGTGCGATCCTCTGATTTCAAATGCTTTGGCCCACATTGCATAACAACTTCTGTCTTCATCCTGTGCATTTGACAAAAAGAAAGACAACGAAACGAAACTTAACAAAACAAATTTTTTCATGGAACTATCATAAAGTTAAGCCAAAGATAATACTTTGAACAAATATTGCAAATGAAAGAGCGATTGAATTCTATTGTTTAACAATAAATTCAATCGCAATCCTCCAAATTATTCAAAAAAATATTCGACTATCATTAATGGTGGTGGCCACCCGGGCCATGCACATGACCATGCTCAAGCTCTTCTTCAGTGGCTTGCCGGATAGAAATCACTTCTCCTCTGAAATGAAGTGCCTTCCCTGCCATGGGATGATTGAAATCAATCGTAACGGCTTCTAATCCTCTTTCGATGACCATACCAACCAATGGGTTTCCGGTTTGATCTTGCATTCGAATGGGCTGCCCAACCACTACAAGGTCTTCGGCAAATTTCCCATCAATCATAAATGCATCCACTGGAATCTTTACGATGGCCTCCTGATCAGGATCTCCGTATGCCTCCTGACTTGTAAGTATAAAGTCAAATGTTTGACCCGCTTCAAGCCCTGTCAGGTTGCGTTCAAATGCCTCCAAAAGATTACCCGAGCCCAATAAAAAAACAAATGGATCTTCGCCGGTTACCAACTCAACGGTCTCATCCGAGCCCTGCTCCGTTAGCTTGTAAGAGATGCTTACTACATGATTTGCAGATGTTTTCATAAAATATATTTAGATAAAATTTCCTATTCGACACTTGAAGTTTCTGGGAAAGAAAAAACGAGAGCAGAATTTGTTGGCAAATCTAAATAAAAAAAGGAAAAGCTTAGCTTTTCCTTTGAATGGTTGTGTTAATGGACTAATAAATTGGTTTATGCAAATGTATGGCTATTATTAATAAGCCACAATACTGCTTATGCCCTATTTCTACTTCATAACATAAAAAAATGGGAATTGTTCGCTTGGAACAACATATTGTAAAACCATCAGTTTGTCCACAAAAATTTCTTTGATATGATTTGCCTATCAGCCATCAAGTACATAATATATACGCCAGATTGAAGAGGAATTTCAGGAATACTCAGGATGTGATTACCGGCCTCCTTTAAAACAGATGACATATGATACATCCACTGCCCATGAGTTGTCAGCAATGCGATGGAAACATTTGAGGATTGGTTCAATCCATAATTTACTGTAATTTGGCGATTGGCATTTGTATAAACTGTAAACTTCGATATGGGCTGTTGCAATACTGGATTAGATGCATTCTCAGAATATGAAACCGAATATGAGCCAGCATAAATATAATCTCCGCTAGTGCTTCCATTTCCATCGGCAGCATTTCCCGAAAAATAAAAAGTAACATCACCCACATCAGATAATGGAGCGGTCCAATCAAAACTGAACAGAGCCGAATCAACTGATGCTCCTCCATTCGCTTTATGCGTCATATTAGGTCGTCCGTTTAATGCATTCACCACATGTGTTCTGACAGGATCCGTCACGACAAATGCCCCTACTGAAGAATTTGATGTATCTAATGATTCCAAACCAAATCCAAACAATGATTTACCAACATGTTTAATCTTTACATTGATTTGATAAGTATGTCCGGGGGCATATTGATGATTAGGCAAATTGGTTTCAATTTGCATCATGCCAATTCCGCTATTCAAAGGATACTGCCCATGGCATCCGGCACAAGTAATTTCTCCAGGCGAGCCGGTATAGCCGGCACGACCCCCAGCATTAAACCAAGAAAATCCAAGTACCAGAATTAATAAGGGTATAAAAACAATGAAAAAAAATTTTAATCTCATAATAAGAAAAATAAAAAGTGTGCCTGAAATTTGTGCAACAGGCACACCGCAAAATTAATATTTAATCAAACGCGTAGCCCATTCTTTACCCCCTTGATGCGTTTTCACCAAATATAAACCAGATGCTAATGCAGAAATATCAATCATATTATTTCCATTCGTGATATTGCGTTGCATGCATAAACGACCGTCTGTGGAATAGATTTGCATAAAAGCATCCTTTAATACTTGATCATGCCCCATATAAAGCGTAAAATTATCATGGGCAGGATTAGGAAATACCGACACAAAACTATCCTCTTCTTCATCAATTGAACTGGTAGCACTCCGACCGGTAATAAAGATATTATCAATACGCGACCGTCCTGTGCTCAAAAGTACGTTGCCGTGAATATCAAATTCAGACGTGCTAATCCAGCGTAAAGAAACGGGCTGAGATTGATTAGCACAAATCGCAGGCAATGCCAAATTGGTGAGCGACCCTGCAGCCCAATCGGTAGAGCTTGTTACTATACCACCGGGGACATCCGTCCATCCTGTATCATTAAATAATTTATACTGAACAATAAAATCTCTAGGGCCATAGTGATTACCGCAAGATCGTTGAGATGATGATAAATGCAAACTAAAATAACCAAAAGTTGAAAATTCAAGCAACCAATATTTCGACCATGCACCATTGTTCCAATCAACCGTTTGTGCACACTTGTCAGGATCGCCTATTACTCCGGGCGGATTGAAGGACATCCATCTTCCGGGCGCTTCGGTCTTCAAAATGCAGCTTGCATTGGATGCTGACGAAATATCAACCATATTATCATTAGACCCATCAGGAAAAGTAAAACCTACGATAGTGTCAAATATCTGAGCATTGCCATTTGTGCTCATAGCAATAAGCAATAGCACAAACATTACATATATGTTTTTCATATAATAATAAATTTAATATAATGAATAATGAAACATCTGTCCGAATCAAAAAAGAATCGGAAAAAGGGATGGTTCAGGCAAATGGCAAAAAACGTGGCGGCTGAAATATCGGTTGTTTTGCCAAGTCGGAAAGCGGTTCAGTATAATAAGAAAAAACAGAATCATAACTATATGAAACGGGCTGTGTTGAAGTTTGTTGATGACAACAAAACACGATATCTTCTTTCATTTTTGGAGGTCTGCTCTGATGAGGAATTTCCCCTTTATCTTCTTCCTCAATTTGTTTCATCAAGTGACATTTTCCCTTACAATCCAATTCGGGCTTATTCTGGTTCTTACAAAAAGTTTTTTCAATATAATCTTGATAAGCATAATAACGAACCACATACAACACTTTACCCACACTCTGCAAAAACAAAACAGAAGCCAACACAAGAGAGAGTAAACGAATCTTCATCATAGCGAGATAATCGATACAAATGTAATACTCTGTATTTGAACAAATAAGCATTCTTTTAGTTTTTATATCGCTTTTGCTAAAAAGCATATGAAAGTCTGCGTTTTTGCAGGTTTTAAAAATTAATTCAACTCATAGAGCAATCCAAAAAAATATACCTTTGCAGGTATGGCAAAAAAATACACCCTCTCAGCATACAAGAAAGAAAGTCGTAATAAGCGAAAGAAATTAGGCCCATTTATCCGCAATATTCATCGGCGAAAAATTATCAACCTCTCAAGATTAGTTATAGCAACCGATGCTCAAGTTTGGCAGGAAATTGATTGTACGCAATGTGCCATTTGCTGCAAGCATATGACACCTACTTTTACACAAACCGATATTCGCAGAATTGCAAAACATTTATCCATTTCAGTAGCTGAATTTAAAGCAACGTATTTGCAAAAAGATCATGAAGAAAAAGATTGGATTAATCTCCATATCCCATGCCCCTTTTTAGATAAAAATAATCTTTGCGGAATCTATGATGTGCGACCAATAGATTGTCGTAGTTTTCCACATCTTCGACACAGGCACTGGCTCTTGCAGCGTAATGTGTTTGATGCCAATATGTCCTATTGCCCTGCTACCTTACGCATGGTTGAATTGATACATCAGCAAGTTACAAATGAGCCCAAAGGGAAAAAGGTTTGAAATCCGGTGTATTAATTGTAATTTTGCACCCTGCCGCAATATATGCGGTTATATCCTGAAAGAATGAAAAATATCCGCAATTTTTGCATCATAGCACATATTGACCATGGAAAAAGCACATTGGCTGACCGGCTATTGCAGCATACAAAAACTATAAGTGACCGTGACCTAAAAGCCCAAGTATTAGATGACATGGATTTGGAACGAGAACGTGGTATTACCATTAAAAGTAAAGCCATTCAAATGGAGTACCACACTCAGGGCGAAACATATTTTCTTAACCTGATTGACACGCCTGGCCATGTGGATTTTTCGTATGAAGTATCCCGTTCTATTGCTGCATGCGAGGGTGCATTATTAATTGTTGATGCATCGCAAGGCATACAAGCGCAAACCATCTCTAATCTGTATTTGGCCATTGAAAACGATCTTGAGATTATCCCCATCCTTAATAAAATGGATCTTCCGAGTGCCATGCCTGAAGAAGTAAAAGATCAGATTGTTGACTTAATTGGATGTAAGAGAGAAGACATCATCCCTGCAAGCGGAAAAACAGGCATGGGAATTGAAGAAATTCTACAAGCCATCATTCATCGTGTATCCTCGCCTCAAGGAGATGAATCCGCGCCACTTCAAGCATTGATTTTTGATTCAGTATTTAATCCTTTTAGGGGAGTAATTGCGTATTATCGTGTATTGAATGGTGTCATTCGAAAAGGCGACAAAGTGAAATTCATGGCTACTAACAGTACTTATGATGCTGATGAGGTGGGTGTATTAAAACTAGAACTTTCGCCACGAAACGAAATTAAAGCCGGCGATGTTGGGTACATTGTTTCAGGTATTAAATCAGCCCGCGAAGTTAAAGTTGGCGACACGATTACTCATGTTAGCAGGCCCTGTAGCGATGCCATCAAAGGTTTTGAAGAAGTTAAGCCCATGGTGTTTGCCGGAATTTATCCGGTTGATACAGAAGATTTCGAAGAGTTGAGAAACTCAATGGAAAAACTTCAACTTAACGATGCATCTCTCACCTGGGAACCTGAAGCATCTGCTGCGCTTGGATTCGGTTTCAGATGCGGATTTTTGGGCATGTTACACATGGAAATCATTCAAGAAAGATTAGAGCGTGAATTTAAGATGACCGTTATCACTACCGTGCCCAATGTATCATATATAGCTTTTACAAAAAAAGGAGAAACTCTTATTGTAAATAACCCCTCCGAACTGCCTGATTCTACCAAATTGGAATATGTTGAAGAACCTTTTATCAAAGCACAAATTATTACCAAATCAGAGTTTTTGGGTGGTGTTATGACCCTTTGTATTCAAAAACGTGGTATTCTGAAAGGGCAACATTACCTCACTCAAGACCGTGTTGAACTTACCTTTGAGATGCCGCTGGCTGAGATTGTGTTTGATTTTTACGACAAACTCAAAACTATTTCTAAGGGATATGCATCATTTGATTATCATCCGCTGGAATACCGACAAAGTGATTTGGTAAAGTTGGATATATTGTTGAATGCCGAGCAGGTGGATGCTTTATCGGCGCTTATTCACCGAAATAATGCGTATGAGTTTGGAAAAAAAATGTGTGAGAAGCTCAAAGAACTTATACCTAGACAGCAATTTGAAATTCCTATTCAGGCAGCCATAGGCGCCAAAATTATTGCCCGTGAAACCATTAAGGCACTACGAAAAGACGTTACAGCCAAGTGTTATGGAGGTGATATTTCGCGTAAACGCAAACTTTTGGAAAAACAAAAAGAAGGGAAAAAACGCATGAGACAAGTTGGCAGCGTTGAAATTCCTCAACAGGCCTTCTTAGCTGTTTTAAAACTTGATTAAATCCAATATAACACCACCATATGCATCATCGAAAAAAAATTATTGTGCTAACCGGCGCCGGCATAAGTGCAGAAAGTGGCATCAATACATTTAGAGATGCAGGAGGTCTTTGGGAAGGGCATGATGTAATGGAAGTAGCAAGTATTGAAGGATGGCATAAAAATCCTGAATTAGTTTTGGATTTTTATAATCAACGTCGAAAACAACTTCAATATGTAAGTCCCAATCCGGCACATTTTGCCATTGCTCATCTCGAAAAATTTTTTGAGGTTATTGTTGTTACACAAAATGTTGACAATCTTCATGAACGTGCCGGCTCATCAAATGTAATGCACCTGCATGGTGAACTTCTCAAAGTTCGTAGTTCAGGCAACCCCAATCTGATTTATGATTGGGATGAAGATCTTTGCCTAGGCGATTTTTGCGATGAGGGTCATCAGTTACGACCTCATATCGTTTGGTTTGGAGAGAGTGTCCCCATGATACCTCAAGCCATTTCTCTTGTTCAAAAGGCCGATATCTTTATTATTGTTGGTACAAGTTTACAAGTATATCCCGCATCCGGACTTATTGATTATGTAAAACCAGACACTCCTATTTATCTGGTAGATCCTAAAGCCAACGAAATAAAGTCACACCATAGGGTTCATGCTTTTGCTGAAAAAGCAGGTATCGCTTTGCCTGAAATTGCTAATCAGCTTATTCAAAATCATGCCTGATGTGAAAAAAATTCTAATCGTACGATTTAGCTCTATTGGTGATATTGTGCTTACTTCTCCTATTATTCGTTGCCTACACCTACATTATCCAAAAACTGAATTACATTTCCTGACAAAAAAAAATTACACCCCTTTAATAGAAAATCATCCTGCTATCCAGCGTGTATATGCAATTACACATTCTATACAAGAAGTATGGGACGATATCTTACATGAAGAGTACGACTATATTATTGATCTTCACAAAAACCGGCATAGTCGAAAGTTATCTGCTATTAGGCATGCTCAATATTTATCTTTTCATAAGAGAAATATTGAGAAATGGTTGTTGGTTAATACAAAAATCAACTTATTGCCTAATGAACATATTGTAGAAAGATATTTTCATGCGGTTTCTTCTTTGGGTGTTACTTATGATCAATGTGGTTTGGATTTTTATTTTCCAAGACAAACTAATTTTCATATCCATAATCTTCCAAAAGTTTTTCAAAACGGTTATGGTGTTATTGTACTCGGCGCACAGCATTTTACTAAACAAATTCCTAGTTCTATCCTATCTCAAGTCATTCGGATTGTTGATTTTCCTGTATTGTTGATTGGCGATGAAAACGACAGAGAAAAAGGAGAAGAAATATGCCAGCACCTTCCCTCTCTTCATATTTATAATGCAGCGGGATTGTTTGATTTGCCTTCTTCGGCAGATATTATCCAACAAAGTCAATGGGTTCTCACAGGCGATACTGGAATGATGCATATCGCTGCTGCTTTGAAGAAAAAGGTTATTTCGGTTTGGGGATCAACTGTTCCCCAGTTCGGGATGAAGCCAATATTCCCCAATAATTCAGCTAATTTTTCTTTCATTATCGAAAACAAGGATGTGCATTGCAGACCTTGCTCCAAATTGGGCTTTCCCCGATGTCCAAATAAACATTTCTACTGCATGAACACCATTTCGCCTCAACAAATTGCTGATGCTATCTGCAAATAGAAGCATTCTATTTTACTATGATTGGCTCAACCTTAATACCGTTTTGTGTAACAATCTGTATATAATAAGTAGCAGCAGGCAGCATTGTCAAATCCATTTCTACAACGGGTCCTTGAATCATCATAACTTGTATAACCTGACCCAATGTATTGATTAATCGCAAATGACAATCACCTTCAGGCATCTCTGAAAATTGTAATGTTATCATGCCTTCGGTCGGATTAGGGAATAATACGATTTGCATTATACCAGCTTGCTCATCAATACCTGAACAATCAAACACTGAAACCGTTTGAACCTGACTTGTTGTATTCCCTGAAACATCCTCAAAGAGCCAGTTTACTGTATATGTTCCGGGCGTTGAATAAGACAAAGGATCAGATGTTGTTGCGATGATATTACCATCACAGTCATCAGTAGCCATAGGGGTTGTTGTAATGATAACATTACATCCTTCTATGTCGGGCAACATTGATACATTAGGCGTAGGTGCTGTATTATCATCCACCACCACTTGTTGGGTTTGGGTTATCGTATTTCCAAAGCCGTCATCATACGTCCATGTTACGGTATATGTGCCTTGGGATGTATAACTCAACGGATCTGTAGTGGTTCCTGTTAAAGCTCCGGCACAGTTATCG